>BQIV01000007.1 GCA_021604005.1 Nitrospirales bacterium
CCTTTAGCACACGTAAGACCAGGGGCGGCTCGTCGTTTCGCGGTCCATCGTTCAATCGGTTCGTCCTGTCCCATCGATTCCCTCCTTTAAGCAGTGGGTTCTGTCTTAAAGGTGGTCTCACTTTCAAGGGGAGCAGTATACTGACTTCTAGATGCGAGACAAATGAGGAGCACGATAGTGCGGGGATATTGATTGGATGTTGCAGGTATTTCTATCGTTGTACGTGGTGCTTGGTCGTTCAAATCAGTATAATGATGCCGCTTCTGATTGATAGATGTTGTGAGTAGCAACCATAGTATGATGACGGATCAGCAAGATCTTCCCCCACATATGGATCTCGATTTGCCGGAGTTGCTTCAGGTAGCAATTGAAGCTGCGCAAGCACCGGCGGAAAATATTCTCACGTATTTTAATGATGCGGCTCTTGTCGTTGAGAAAAAGCCGGATCATTCTCCTGTCACTGAAGCGGATAAAGAAGCCGAGCGTCGGATCCGGCAGCGATTGGCCAACCATTCATCGTCTGAAGCCATTGATATTCTGGGTGAAGAACATGGTTTTGACGGGACGGGCGCTCGATACCGTTGGGTCATCGATCCCATCGATGGGACGCGCTCATTCGTCCGTGGAGTCCCGCTCTTTGGAACCCTGGTCGCGCTTGAAGACGTGGCGGTACAGCGCGCATTAGTCGGGGTTATTCATCTTCCGGTGCTCAAGACAACCTATTCAGCCGCACGAGGCTTAGGGGCTTGGTGTCAGGGCAAGCCTCTGCGTACTTCTTCCGTCACACGCATAGATGAATCCATGATCTCTGTTGGTGATCCTTTGCAATTTGTTCATGCGAACTGTGAAAAGGCCTATCGTCGACTTGGTGAGTTGTGTCCGTGTTTGCGAGGGTATGCGGATTGCTTTGGTCATGGTCTGGTAATTCGTGGAGCGATTGATGCCATGCTCGATCCTGACCTGAATCCCTGGGATGTTCTGGCGACTCAGGTGTTGGTCGAAGAAGCAGGTGGAGCGATGCTGATGCGTCCTTCCGCGAACGATGGAAAAGTTGATGCATTGTTTGGAAATGCTGAGCTTGTGCAATTTCTTGCTCAGGAGTTGTCATTTTCCTGAAGGTCTTCAGTGTTCAGAAACCAGAAGTTTTCACAATTACACAAAGTCTTCTTTTCTGAAATAACCTATATTTCTTGGTGGTGTTCAAGAAGATTTAGTCACAATTGTTCAAATCGATTGAGAATATTGCGGTTACCACTCCTTCCAGTTTGTTTCTCGTTCTAGCCGTCCATCACTGTATGACGCGTGGAGATGTGTACGGCACCTCTTATTTACGTAGATGTTACATGGCTCTAACTTCCAAGCAATCTTACCTTGCTAGCATTCGAACTCAGTCATTCTGATAGCATGCTCAGTTTTTAAGTATGCTGTGATTGGTGCGATTCCTTTTTACCTGCTCTTTCAATGATGCAACACGATGCCAGCGGTATGGTGATCGCAACGTGAAGATTGTCTGTAGGGGATACGGCGAACGATATGTCTGTGTTGTACGAACCTGACCGTGGAATATAGCCATTTCAGTTATGCCGAATCTACAGGTCGTCCTATTGAATGTTGATTGACCCTTCGTTATTGAACCGTCAATCGTCTGCAGGTCATCCAGGCGGGCATAGCCTTCCTCATGTTAACGCTGTCCTGCGCTAAGTTTGTTGTCTTTTCCTCTTTGGAACGTATTTGGCTTCGCTATATAGCCGTTTCAAATAACTTTCGCTCGTTGAAACGTGGTACCGCGCGGAGATCGTGCTATTTTCCTGCTTGGAACGTATTTGGATTCGCTATATACCTATGGAATGTATGACTTCAACTTCGGCTTTTTGTTCGATGATGACGAAACACGATCCTCCATGCGCTGTTGAGCCAACGTTACACTTTTACCAGGCGGCGTTGGAAGTATCGTATAGAGATCGTACGGTTCGGTTGACTCGCAAGGAATATGGAATTTTGTTAGAATTGCACGCAGGGAAGGGCCGAGTCTGCTCTCGGGAAGAACTGTTGGTCAATGTCTGGGGGCGCGACGTGTTTGTCGATTCGAGAACGATTGATCGGCACGTGGTACAGCTTCGCCGCAAAATCCAACGCTTAAGCCAACAGGATCTGCACGTGGATACGATCTGGGGAGTGGGTTATCGCCTTCAAGTTACCAATGCTTCCACACAGGAACCCTCACCGAAGTAACAGTCCTCTGCTCCTTCACCAACGTCTCGTCGTGTGCTGTATTATTTGTACAAAGGATCATCATGAGTAAACTTGCTGTTATTGATATTGGTACAAATTCTATTCATATGATTCTTGTAGAAATCTGTTCTGATTTTTCGTGCAAAGTGATGGATCGATTTAAGGATATGGTGCGATTGGGTGATGGAACCTTTACCAATCATGTCCTTTCCGATTCCGCGATGCTTCGAGGGCTTGATTCGCTTCGAAATTTAACGATGCTTGCCAGAAATAAAGGGTTTGACCGCATTGTCGCGACGGCGACCAGTGCGGTTCGTGAATCAAAAAATGGGGGCGAGTTTCTACAGATTGTCGACGAACAGCTTGGGTTGGAGGTGCAGGTAATTACGGGAAAGGAAGAAGCACGGCTCATTTATGTGGGGGTGCGAAATGGCATGGCGCTGCCAGATGAGCGGGCGTTGATTGCCGATGTTGGAGGGGGGTCAGTCGAAGTCATTGTCTGCAATCGGACCCAAATGTTTTCAGGCAAAAGTTTAAAGTTGGGGACCATTCGGCTCAAGGATCTATGTTTGCAACACGACCTTCCGACAAAAAGAATGATCAAAGAATTGGAGAAGGTGATTCACCGCGGCTTGGAGTCTGGTCTGAAATCCGCACGCAACCAGATATTTTCACAAGTGATTGTGACGTCCGGCACCGCGGCCAATCTTGCCGAAATCATCTATCTTCGGCGGACGGGAAAGCCCGTTCCGCAATTGAACTTAGCGACGGTTCAGCTTGATGAGATTCGTGCGATAGAGGCCGAATTGATTCAAGGCGATACCGGTGCGCGATTGGCGATTCCTGGGCTCGATCCGAAGCGGGTGGATACGCTCTTGCCGGGCGTGATGTTTTTTCGATGCTTACTGGAACTCACGGGACAAAAAACTTTGACGATTTGTGATAAGGCGCTTCGAGAAGGATTGATCTATGACTTTATTGATCGACATCGGGACGGGTTAAAAGCCGAGCAAGAAATTCCGAATACCCGGCGTCGTAATGTCATCGTATTTGGGCGACGGTGTCACTATGCCGAAACGCATGCATTGCATGTGGCGAAGTTGGCTCTGCAGTTATTTGACCAGCTGAAATCGCTGCATAGTCTTGATGAGCAGGAGCGGGAATGGTTGGAGTATGCGGCTTTATTGCATGATGTCGGATATTTAATTCGACGCAGGCAGCATCATAAGCATACCTACTATCTAATTAAACATGGCGATCTTTCCGGGCTTACAGCAGATGAAGTCGATATTGTCGCGAATATTGCGAGGTATCATCGACGGGCCATGCCCAAAGGCAAACATGCAACTTTTCAGGAACTATCAAAAACGCGGCGACATGTTGTCCAGGTCTTGAGTGCCTTGTTGCGTATTGCCGATGGATTAGATCGGAGTCAGTTTTCCGTCGTACAATCCGTTCGCGTGTCCATTGGTCCTTCTATTCAATTGAATCTTGACTGTTCAGCCGATCCTGAACTTGAGGTATGGGCTGCGCAGAAGCGCGCCACGTTATTTGAAAAAGTGTTTAATCGTCCAGTGCAATTTGTACCTCAGTTTTCAAACGGTGAACAGTGAAGCTTTCTTCTCTTTTCTTCAGTTTCTTTTAAATAAATGTTCACTTGATTTGCTCCCCCTCTAATGGGGCATTGTCTCTTCCCCTTCCTCAACTCTATCCTTCCGACATCGTAGCGAATGGACTGTCCAGCCTTGTGCAGGGAAAAGTCGAGGGGCTGTGTCATGTCCGGCGTATCAAGTCATGTTGAGTAAGATGGAGGGAGTGTCGTATGCGTGATGTACTTTCTGGTGATCCGATTGTTCCCAACACTGATTCCTATGATGAGTATGCTCTTGAACTGTACGTCAGTAAAGGTGCGCATATACATGGCGTGATGCATGTGAAGGGGATGGCTCGCATTGACGGGCATTTTGAGGGGGAAATTCATACGGATCTTACGTTACAAATTGGGAAAGAGGCGGTCATTGTTGCGGATATCTTTACAAAAAATCTCGTCGCGCAAGGGCCAATTCGAGGCGATGTCGTGGCGCAGCAACAGGTTGAATTACTCACCCCGGCTACGGTCGAAGGGGCTATTTCGTCGCCGAAGTTTGCCTTCGAACAAGGGGTTCAGGTGAATGCCATGATCAAGATGGGAAAATCCTGATCCAAGCCTATCTTGCCGGGATACATTGCACGTTTTATGAATGTTTTCCAAGCTGTCTGAGTTGTCCTGGTCGTAACCACCATTCCAACCATCCACATCCGATTTTAGGTTTCTCTTCAAACTGAATTGCACAAGCACCGGCTTTTTTGAGTGAAAGCCCTGGTATATATCTTCCGGATATCATGATGGCTGCCAACTGTCCAAGATGCGGTTCATGTCCAATGCACATGACGGTAGCCTCTTCTGGAAATGTTGTGAGTATCGGGAAGATTGTCGTTGGCGAGTGATGCACGGCAAGTTCTTCGCAGAATTGAATGCCGTCATGTAGGTTGAAGATTTCTAGGACGAGTTCAGCCGTTTCTCGCGCCCTGACGAACGGGCTGGAGAGAAGATGCGTTGGTTGGCAGTCTAGAAGGGAAAGCCCTGTGATTGCCTTGTGTGTTTTCTTGATACCTTCGCGCGTTAAGGGCCGTTCACTGTCTGGCTCATTCCAGATTTCCGCGTCAACGGCAATGCCATGCCTGAGGAGAATACATTTCATAGTGGTGTCCGTCGATCGTCGTTCACCGTATCACAATGATTCCAGAATCGGAAAGAGAAGTTGTATGAGGGAACCGGAAAAGGCAAGGAAAGATGGAGTGTCCATCATTCGAACATATGGAAGGGAAGGATGCGCGAGAGAAACGGTGAGAGTTGAGAGTCCATCAGCAAAGGATGTGGGGTTTCATAGACAGGAAATGGAATTAGATCGCTCCTTGGGGTTCAGGGCGATCCTCGGTTTTGGCTGGCGACCATTGGACGGCTACAACGCGGGTGAGCGCTCGCGTCACGATGATGCCTTTATAGTGGGCTTCAATATTCGAACAGTCAGGTAAGATGGCAGTACAGTCAGTAGGGATGGAGCCGGGGACGTGGGATAAGGACGGGTCTTGGAAATTTCTCCTGCGTCTATAGGCCCCTTAGCCTGAACGAAAATACCTCATTTCGCTACAACATCTAGATCAAGCCTCTTCTCTTCACCAAGTTTATCTTTGCAGAAACGTCATGCAATCCCACTCTGACCTTATCCTTTCATTCATTAAAAGAGGAAGGCGATTCTTACCGGCGATAGAGCATACCGTTTTTCTTCCTGTTTTCAAGATTCAATTACAACCAACCTTAGGCCAGGCTTAAATTTCTTTTCAGCGTGGTTTCAGTCAGCAGTCAGTACACTCGCAAAAATTCCCCACAACCACTGTTTACAGGAAAAACAGAATTTTGAAATATCAAACCAGGCCGCTCCTTTTTTATCTTTATGTCGTTATTCTGGGTTGTGTAAGCTTATTCGGTGCCCCTGCTTATGCCGACACCGAGGCTTTGTTAAAACTCCTCAAGGTATTACGAGAGCGTGGGACTATCAGCCAAGCTGAATTTGAGGCACTACGCACTACCGCTAGGGCAGATGAAAAGAAGGAAGCCTCCAAGCAAGACCCACTTGGGGATGAGGAAATCAAAATCACCGAGCAAGAACAATCCAAGAAAAAAGCGAGAAAAGCCTCTCAGGATTCCATGAAAATTAAAACCGGTTACAACAAAGCACTGTCGGTGGAGTCTGCTGACGGCGCATTTGCCTTTAGTGTGGGCGGCCGGCTTCAAATCGATGCTGATTTTGCTGACGATGATGAAACCCCGCTGGGGAGCGGAGCAGAACTCCGCCGTGCGCGGATCAAGCTGAAAGGCACTATGTGGAGGATCTGGGACTATCAGTTCCAGCCAGACTTTGGGGAAGAAGAGATGGAGATAAAGGACGCCTTTATTAAATTCAAAGGGCTTAAATCGGTCAACTTTACGCTGGGTCAGCAAAAATTGCCCTTTACCCTTCAGTCATGGACCAGCAACAACTGGCAGGTCTTTCAAGAGCGGGCCTTGATTAACAATTTTATCGAAGATGAGGCTATCGGCCGCCGCCGCTTTGGTCTTAAGGTGAGCACCCATGGAAGTCACTGGACAGCTCTTGCCGGTTTGTTTGGCGAAGGACCTGATCATGGGGGCCCCTTTAACGAAAGCTGGGCGCCCATGGGCCGGGTCACTTTTGCGCCCATCGTCGAAACAAACCATGTTCTGCATTTGGGGGCTTCGGCCTATTACCGCAATTATGAACATGATCCAGAGCTGGTTTTCACAACCCATCCCGAGGAACACATTGCGCCGGGCCTGGTCGATACCGGCGTGATTTCCGGAACCGAGGACGCCTTATTGCTCGGTGGAGAGCTTTCCACCGTTTGGGGGCCATTCCATGCCCAGGGAGAGTATCTCCATGTCAAATTGGGCCGTAGAAATAAATTATCTGAACCTAATTTTGACGGTTGGTATGTTCAGGTCGGGTATTTTCTGACCGGGGAATCCCGCAATTACAAGGGCGCAGAAGGCCGCTATGGCCGAATTTTCCCTAAGAGCATTGTCAGTCAAGGCGGCTGGGGGGGGTGGGAGATTGCCGCCCGCTATAGCAACATTGATCTCACCGATAAGGGGATTG
This sequence comes from Nitrospirales bacterium, assembly GCA_021604005.1. Lineage (GTDB taxonomy): Bacteria > Nitrospirota > Nitrospiria > Nitrospirales > UBA8639 > JAGQKC01. The sequence continues at coordinate 6,948 of BQIV01000007.1, forward strand.
TTGGCGGAGTAGAGAACAACTTCACCGTAGGTCTTAACTGGTATGTAAATCCGAATGTCATGTTCCGCATCAATTATATCCATGCAGAGACCGAACCGAGCAGCATCGTTACCGGTCCAGGCATAAACGAAGCTGTCAACATTTATACCTTGCGAGGTCAAATCGTTTTCTGAGTAACCGACGTTCGCTGAATTTCTCAAGCGGTTGAGTCGTCATCCCAACCTACAGTGATTCACAATATTCGAACATATAGAAGGGAAGGATGCGCGAGAGAAACGGTGAGAGGTGAGAGTCCGTCAGCGAAGGATGTGGGGGCATAGACAGGAAATGGAATTAGATCGCTCCTTGGGGTTCTGCGCGATCCTCGGTTTTGGCTGGCGACCATTGGACGGCTACAACGCGGGTGAGCGCTAATGTCAGAATGATGCCGCCGAGAATCGCCCATTGCGCAGGATGAGCCTCTTTGAACCATTGGGAAATAACTTCGGTGAGCATGACGACAAGGATTGTATCAACGATAAACGTCACCTTGACCCGACCTTCTGAAAAGTATGTCAAGGTGGTCTTCAAGACTTCTACGATGGCTAAGAGGGTGAGTGTATTGACGATGACTTGTCGTAACACGACTTCCAGTGGTTGGGTGAATAATAATTCTAAGCCGATAAAGGTCATAAGCGCTCCACCAGCAAGAGCGGTTAGGATCGTCAGGATCACTAAACTCAATATCACCTTAATGCCTTGAACCCAGAATTGGGTCATGTCAATGGCGAATGATCGTCCTAACGCCGAGACACCTGAATGAAGAAATGCCATAATGTACGTGTTCTCCTTGTGTGTTGGTTGTTGGGCAATGCCTAGAATTCGTCGATGGCCACAGGGTGTAATAAGTCTCGAACCGAGACGATTCCAATAATTCCCTCATACTGATTGGCGACACCCAAGTGTCTGATGTGTGAGCGTTCCATCAAATCAGCGGCTTCAAAAATTGGACTTTCCTCATCGATGCAAATCACTGGAGAACTCATGATGCGTTTGACCGGTGTGTATTCGGCAAAACGATGGAGTGAGACAACCTTTCTGACAATATCCGCTTCTGTGACAATGCCGATGATCTCGCCATCTCGTTCGACAAACACACTGCCTACGCGTTGAATCCGCATCAGATTGGCCACGACTGATACAGATTTTCTGTCGTCTACAGTGATCAAATCTCGTTTCATGACTTCATGAATTTGTACCATGCTCTAACCCTTTCCTGATAAAAGATGTGTGATACACTACTTTTCACTGTTTTCACTTGTCGTAAGATTACAGCACCATTGTTACCGTTTGGACACAACCATATGTCTTTTCTGTAAAATAGTTATGGAATTTCAAGATTCTTTGCCCTCATGTCTCGATGTTTTCTATAGTAGATATACCATGATAGGCGAGTCGGTATTGTCCAAGGAAAAGAAATCGTCAATATGTGTTGTGATGTGAACCCCAATATGTAAAGGAGTCTTATGAGTCGAAAGATTGCGATTGTTTTGGTCCTGGGTTGGTCTCTTTCTGTTGTGGGTTGTGCAACCACTGAGTTCTTTACCGTGACGATTTATGATAGTCCTCAGCGTGTCGTACGGTTACAGACGAAATCGCTTGAAGATGCTGGGGGTGGGTATTCACATCCGGCGTCGGTTTCCGTTGAGCAAATGACCAAGGTGTTAACAGGTCTTTACGTAGAGGTTGGCTATACACCTTTTTCAAAATCAGGTACACGCCGTCGAGCGTTTAGTGACAGTGAGATTAAGTTTTTTGCCCCATTGTTCGTACGAGGCCTGGGACAAGCGACGCCTGAAGAGGTGGTGACATTTTTTGAAACAGCAGAAATTTCTGAATTACAAGAAGCTACAACGTCGGGCGGAGTTTTTGTGCGGGAGGATGCGCTCTACATTATTGTGAGCAATCATGGGGTGAAAACGGCTATTTGGCAAGATAACGCTCAATACGAGGCGCCGCAGCGACTCAGCCCATTGGAACCCATTGCCCCAGAACCCGGTCGCTTGGTGTTTGAACCTGCCGAATTCATGCTGCCTTTGGAAGAAAACAATTGGCTCGATACGCTCAAAGGGAAACCTTGGCATGCGGCGGTGAAGTATTTAGCGTTGCTGGAATAGTGGCTAGTGTAACTCAACGGCACCTCAAAAAAAGACCGTCTCTCTTGATGGGAAGAGAGACGGCCGGAAACGTAAATGGAGGAGTACTTCGACCGCTTCCTAGAATGAAACATCCCATTGCAAGCGAACACGTTGCTCTGTCAAGTCGTTTCCGACCGGTTGGGCTAACGTGAGGTGAGAAACATCCATGGTGATCTTGTTGCGATGCCCTGCGAAGAACCAGTTGGTTGCGAACGTGAATTCTTGGAGCTTATCGTCCTTGACCGAAACGTTAGGATCGACAAAGGCATACCGGAATGCGAATTCCAATGGTTTTGGAATGACCGGGATGATGTAATGCGGAAAGTACCCAATCTGTGCATAACTACCCATCAAATTGGTCTTTGAGTTCGCCACTCCACCGATACCGCCACCCGAATCTTTGACTTGCTTCCAATGATACTCATGTTGAATAGAGAGTCCTGCCCATTTAAAGGCGAATTCTTCTACCAACCCTTCCACACGGAACTGCCCATCAGCGGCAGCACTATCGCTCGTAAAGCCCAAGCCGAGAGAATTGTTCGTTCCTAACGATCCACAACCGCTCGACGACCACCGGGTACACTTTCCTGTGGTGGTGTAAGCGCCAAAGGCTAGACTGCCGGTTGGTTTTTCATGATAGGCCGTATCGCTTTGTTCCCATTTCAGATCCCGCCCGAGGAAGTTCCACTGAAACCGGCCCATATACATCATTTGATCATCATCGTTGGCTTCGCCGCGGCCCGAACCGGTAAAGACACCGACGTAGTACCAAGAATCCAGCAATGTACCGGGAGCCAGACGTCCGTACAGCATGGCACCGACCTGACGGTCGATCGTAAACACGCTATTCACGATCGAACGTTCGACGAACTGCTGTTTACCTGATGAATCCACCCGTTCACGGTTATAGTTGATTTTCCATTGCCCGATTCGGAGTTGAAGCCATTGGTATTTTTCAAACATGATTCGCCAGTCGATCAGCCGAGTGGATGAAGCATTTGGATTGCCCCCAGCCGATCGAGTCGGCTGCCAGTCGACTTCGAAATAATACTTGAGCCACGGTTTGTACCCGTGACCTCCGACTTTCATTCGTACTCGCCGGAGTTCAAAGGTGCTCTCATCATTGTCGTTGAAATCGCCGAAACTGTCGGGGTCGCCTCGTTCAGGGTATGTAAACCGGCCTTGGAATCTCCATTGAATGGCTGTCTTGAATAATCCATCAACTGTCGAGAGCGTAAAGCCTTTGCTTCCCCAACCGACTTTCACTGAATCTTCTTTAGCCGCGTGTTTTGTCATCTCGGCGGCTTTTTTCTCTTCACTGGCTTGAATGCGGATGTAGTCTTCTTTGGAAATCGTCCCTTTTTCGCGAAGCACATCGGCCAGAGTATCCCCTGCCAAGGCAGGCAATGGAGCCGCACCTCCAAAAGCCAGTAAGAGCATAGGCATGAGAATCTTCATTCTTGTCAGAATCATTCAAACCTCCAAGTTAGTGATGATATGAAAAAAAACTTTCAATTTTCGAATGGCGAGAATTGTTCTGTGATCTTGGACGTGAGGATAAATGAGGCCTGTTACGTTCGTGTTACGGAGGCGTCAAAGTGCCGTAAATTGTGAAGATGTTGAAATGGAGGGGAGAGTGGAAACGACGAGTTAGCCTCGAATACCGTTGATGTATGCGGCTGTAAGATCTTGTTGTGGGTGTTCAAAAATCGCGTGCGTTGGAGCAAACTCGATCAATTCTCCAGCCTGCGCTTGACTCCAGAACACTCCTACATAATCGGCAATTCGATGAGCTTGCGCGAGATTATGTGTCACGATAATGATGGTGTACTGGCCTCGTAAACTAAAGATGAGATCTTCCACCGTGCCACTCGAAAGTGGGTCGAGCGCACTACAGGGTTCATCCATCAACAAGACATCTGGAGACAAGACGAGCGCACGTGCAATGCACAGCCGTTGTTGTTGTCCTCCGGAGAGGCGTAAGGCCGATGTGTCCATTCGATCTTTCACTTCATTCCAAAGTCCCACATCCATCAGTGCCCTTTGAATGCGCTCCTGAATGAGATGTGTTGCTGTCACGCCGTGTTCTTTGAGGGGAAACTCTAGATTTTTCTGAATCGACATGGGGAAGGGGTTGGGTTTTTGGAAAATCATGCCAATCCGACGGCGCAGTTGAAGGACATCGATCGTGGGAGACAAAATGTCGAGGTTTTCGATGGTTGCTCGTCCTGAGACGGTGCAGTCTGGGAGTAGGTCCGTCAGTCGGTTGAGGCACTGTAAAAAACTTGTTTTTCCACTTCCAGAGGGGCCGACGATGGCCGTTAAACAGCCACGATGAATCGTAAGAGAAATATTTTTTATGGCCTGGTGATTGCCGTAGGAGAGGGAAAGATCTCTGGTTTGAATAAGGGGATCGGGATCGCAACAGAGGGCAATGTTTCGTGTGGAGTAAGCTGATGCGATGTACGGTGTTGGAGTCTTGCGAGGCGTCCTCATATGTTCATCCTCCTTGTGTATGTCCAATGTTTCGCCATCCACTGGGCAAGACTGTTCAGTGTCAATACACAGAGAATTAACACCAGAGCCGTTGCATATGCCGCTTGATCTCCCCCGGGCACGTTCATCGAGAGATCGTAAATATGAATCGACAATGTGCGTCCGGAATCGAAGAGCGATGTCGGCATTCGACTGACGTACCCACTGGTAAAGATGAGCGCCGCCGTTTCGGCAATGGCTCGCCCGAGTCCAAGAATAAAGCCGACGACTAATGCCGGTATGGCGGCAGGGAGCAGAAGATGTATGAGTGTGGCTCGTTTACTGAGACCTAATGCTGCAGCAGATGTGCGATATTCAAGCGGAAGCGCACGAAAGCCTTGTTCGGTGGTCCGGACCAGGATTGGAAGAACCATGCATGCTAAGGTCAAGCCTCCAGAGAGAATGGAAAAGCCGAGTCCGAGCAATTGACAGAAGAACGCATTTCCAAAGAGTCCGAACACAATAGAGGGGACACTTGCTAACACATCCAGGCTTCGTCCTGTGAATGTGGCAAGCGGGTGCGTTTCGGCTGTATATTCACTCAGAAATATAGCCGTACCAAGCCCGATCGGGAGTGCAACGACCATACAGATCAAGAGAATGAGTCCAGTCGAAACAAGGATGCTCGTGATTCCTCCTGAGCGTCCGGCATTGGCGGGAGGTTCGGAGATGAATTCCCAGGAAAGGTGTGGAATGCCTTGCCGCATGAGATCGCCGAGCAACCAGAAAAACAGGCAGCCGAGCAATCCCGCAACGGTCCATATTATTGTGGTTGATAGCATATCGTATGTGAATAGGCTGTGTTTATCCATACGCCTGGTTCGATCGAGCTTGTTGGGTGGACATGATCACTACAATCACGATGGTCAGGAGAAAGAGGCCGGTCAAAAAGAGTGAGGCACGATGGGTGTCGGTGGCATAGGCCATTTCCAATGCAATATTGGCCGTTAAGGTTCGGATCGGATCAAACAGGCTTGAGGGGTATTGTACGACGTTTCCGCAGACCATCAAAATGGCCATGGTTTCTCCAATGGCTCGACCGGTTTGCAGGGTGACGCCCGTGAGAATTCCCGGCCATGTATTGGGAAGAATAATCTGACGAATCATACTCCAACGCGTGCAGCCTAATGCCGTCGCGCCTTGGATATATTCCTTCGGTACTTGCTGTAATGCGGAGAGGCTCACCAATGTCACCGTAGGAAATATCATGATCGTCAGGATCAGAATGCCGGCGAAGAGACTCGGCCCTGGCGGGCGAAGGTCGGCAATGAGTGGAACGAGTACTACAAGCCCCCAGAGTCCATAGACGACAGAGGGAATGCCCGCGAGCAATTCGATAAAGGCTCGATAGCCCGAGGCAATGGCTTGCGGGGCATAGTATTGACAAAACAGTGCCGTGAGTATTCCAAGTGGCGTCGCAAGGGTGACGGCTCCGATTGTGGCGTACATCGTCCCAATGAACATGGGCAGCAGGTTGTAGGTTCCTTCTGTTGGGTGCCAGGATGGATCCGTGACGAACGCGGTGATCCCGATCTGTTGGAATGCTGGAAGGGATTCGCTGACAAGAAACGTCAGAATCCCCACGACAAGAATGCCCGCTATTCCCGCAAAACTCCTGAGAACATGAAAGAGAAAGCGGTCACCCTTGGCGGGGGACGAAGTAATGGCGTTTGACCAAATCATGCATATTTTCGGATGTTGCAAAATCAATAAATGTTTTGATCTTCCCAACCGGAGTGGTTTGCGTAACAAGGGTTAATGGCCGGGAAAGCGGAAACCGGCCGGCTTGCACTTCTGCAAGAGACGCGGGGATGTCTCCCAATGACAGAAGTTTAATCGGGACTTCCTGGGCGACATCATATTCTGCGGTGCCAATAGACACATAGGCAATGGCCTGTGGATTTCCCGCCACGGTTTTAATGCCCTGCTCGTTATCGCCTATCACGACGTGGGCGTTGATTTGTGGACTTGTGAGATTGAAATACTGCAAAAAGAGTTCGAGCGTAGCTCGCCCTTCCGCTTTAGTAATGACCGTGATTGGTGCGTCGAGGCCGCCCATGTCTCGCCAGTTTCGCACTTTGCCGGTATAGATGTTGGTGATGTCCTCGGAATCAAGGGAGACGAGCGGGTTGGATTGATGGACAATTATCCCTATACCGTCATGTGCCAAAAGGGTTCCATGCAGATGTTGTTCGCTGGGACTCAATGCGCGAGAGGCCATACCGATGTCGGCCAATCCGTTGCGAATATCGGCAATTCCGCGGGAAGATCCCCCAGTTTGCACATCGACGCGCGCACCTGGATGTTGAGATTCAAATCGCTTCCCGATTTCGGCAACAAGTGGCGCGATAGTGCTTGAGCCGGAAATGACTAGTTTGAAATTGTCAGCAGATGTGGCAGGAGAGTCCTGACAAGCGGAAAGTGTCAGAAAGAGAAGTGCGACGGATAAGGATTGGGCGACGAAAGATATCATCGTTGTGTGTGTTTCTTGGGCTGAACCGGGAACGAGAGTTGGCAGCATCCCAGGTTGAGCGTCTTGGTGGTCGTTGACAGGGCAACATGAGGCGCCAGTTTATAGAGTACGGTTTTTCCGGTACGAATGGATTGAACTAATCCAACTTCTCGTAAATGTGCCAAGTGGTGCGAAAGCAGACTTTGCTCAATATTCAAGATCTGCATAAGGTCGCTGACGAGTCTCGGTTGGTCCATGAGCGACTCGAGGACCGTTAAACGAGTCGTATCGGCAAGGGCCTTGAGTTTGTCGGCGCAAGTCGGAACCTGAGGTTTCATAGCCACGTAGTCTCGACTCTCAAGCAGTTGTTACATGAATAATTATTCATATTAACGAGTTTGTAGATGATATGTTAAGCCAAGTCAATTAGAATACTGTTCTGTGCATTCCTGTATTGAGAGGATGGGAGCTTGTGGAGTCGGTGAGTGGGAGGAGAATGTATCAGTACGGAGAGTGTTTTTTTTGCACCTTAGAGAAGAGGAGGATGAACGATGTCTACCGTCGGACAACTCATGACAAAAGAAGTGAGTACAATTTCAGAGGAAGCCAGCATTCATGAAGCGGCTAACCTCATGCAGCAACAGCGCATTGGATCGCTCCTTGTTCAGAAGGGGCAGGTCTATTCGGGTATCATCACGGAAACTGATATTGTTCGTGGGGTCGCCGAGCGACGTGAAATGACTCAACTAACGGTAGAGGCGCTCATGTCTAGTCCAATCATTACGGTGAATAGAACGCTTTCTCCACAATATGCGCGTGATCTGATGGCAGACCGCCATATTCGGCATTTGGCTGTGACGGAAGAGGAAAAAATTATAGGGATCATTTCAGTTCGTGATTTATTAGCCTATTTCAAGACCGTGACCAAATCCCTTGACTAGATATACATTCAATGAATGTGCCGATACGATAGACGTTTGTTCCCCTATGTGGAGCAAACCCTGGTGTCTGGCATTGGGCGTATGTTGGAGTGGGTGGTTGAGCATTGCAAGGCAATTTCAACAGTCATACGGTCTGTATATATAACTGAGTGAGCCATCTTGTTGCCACGTACGTCAGTGATGAGCAACGAGCACTGTGTATCGTGTGGGATGTTGCTTCGTCCATTTCTCTCGCCTTTTGTAAACCGCCTCTTCTCACCTGTTTTTCTTAGATTGCCATTGCGATGATACTGCGTTCAGTATTTTCTGATTTTGGCGTTGAGATTTTTAGCGAATATCCCGACATACAGAGTAGTGCGTGTGCTGATAACATCTGCAGAACGACGCATATCGTGAAGTAATTGAATAAGACTATTCACAAGGCGGGAGAAGAACGATGAGTGCATCGGAATTGGAGTCGATTTGGGAGTTGGTGAGTCGTGTCTGTAAGTCACACCCTTGGCATGGGGTGCCCATCGGGGCAGAGGCTCCACGGGTTATTACCGCCTATATTGAAATTGTGCCAAGTGACACGTTGAAGTATGAATTGGATAAGCAGACAGGGCATTTGAAAGTCGATCGTCCTCAACGTTTTTCCAATATTTGTCCCTCGCTCTACGGTCTTATTCCACGCACATGCTGTGGAACGCGGGTTGGTGCTTTGTGTGCCAATCGGACTGGCCGTTCCGATGTGATCGGCGATGGCGACCCGCTTGATATCTGTGTCATTGCCGAGAAAACTATTACTCATGGCGATGTGCTCCTCGAAGCCAGGCCGATCGGTGGATTGCGCATGATCGATGGGGATGAAGCCGACGATAAAATTATTGCCGTCATGAAGGGCGACGTGGTCTATGAAGACTGGCAGGAAATTGACCAGTGTCCCCCAGCCTTAATCGAGCGGCTCAAGCATTACTTCCTTACCTACAAAGATATTCCAGGTTCGACCCACTGCCATTGTGAAATTGCCGAGGTCTATGGTCGGGAAGAAGCCTATGAGGTCATTCGGCGAAGCCAGGAAGACTATCTGCTCCAATATCCAAGCCTTGAAGCTCTGCTGACCACACAAACATGATGTTCGCATTGCTGGGTCCGTAACGAGCGGTTTTGTCCATCCTCCATATAGTGAAGTGCCAGGCTTTTCTCTCTCAAAATGAAATCATGGGATCTTCCGAGGTTCGCATGATATGACGTGCATCCCGAGTTGTGGATTTGCGACGACTTTCCAGCCTCTATCCTATTCATTTTCCACATTCTTAGAACAGGGCATGCGCAATTGTGGAGGTGTCATTCATTATCCCTCATGAAAGCCGTGTGGTTGATATTGCACAGACCATGGGTTTGCTGTGTTCGAATCCCTACACCGGGGTTGCCAAATTCAGCTCAAGCCCCTAGGCTACTCTTCATATTATCGAAATAATCGTTGTTCAGCATAATTTTTGCGTGATGTTTTTCAGAGAGAGGGGATTTATCTATTCATAAATTTACAATTAAGAGGTATGACCGAATGGAGGACCGCAAATATGAAACATCACTCATTGCCGTACATCGGTATTCTATTCGTCTCACTCTCTCTGGTATGGGGATGTGAGGATGCACCCAAGACGTCACTGTCCGATGCACAACAAGCGCTCGAAGCCGCCCGGCAAGCCGGGGCTCCAGAGACGGCGCCTCACCTATTTGGTCAGGCGGAGGATGTGTTTCAGCAAGCTATGAACGAGCTGCAGGCGCAAGATGAGCAGTTTGGGATTTTTCGTGACTACTCTAAAGCTGAGGAACTTTTAGCTCAGGTCAAAGTCGCAGCCATAGAGGCCAAAAATAAAAGCCAAACTCAGGCCAGTCTCCAGTCTGAAATGGTTACGGACAATATCGGGGATGAAAAAGAGGCGGTTGTCGGTGCCATAACCGAAGCACGTCATTTGGTGAGGGAGGCCCACGACCTGTTGGCTAGAGCGCCGGAAGGCAAGGATGTCGAGTTGGTCTTGCAGGTCATGGAGATTGATCTTCGCTCTGCCGAGTCGTCTTTAGCAGAAATTCCTAAAGAGATTGTACCGGAAGACTATGCTCGCGTTCGCGAGAAAGCCGAAGCGGCAAATGCGGTTGCGTCTCGGGTGCGTGACCAAATTCTTCAGGCGATTAAAACGGCTGAAGGTGAGGGGTTGTAAGGTGAATGTGCAGGCCATGCATGATGTTCTCCCGATGAGGAAAAGTTAGACAGCCATGTATCGGGTGTTACGATGGATTGAGCGTATGGATTGGCACAAGGTGGTGCTGCGGGTATTCATGTGTTCATTCACGCTCACGCTGGTGTTTGCCGGTTCCCTCAATACTTCAACTGAGGGGATGAAGAAACCGGTCGGAGAACGCACGGCTCAAAAAATTGTTCCAGACGAACTGCCGCCTACATTTTTAACGCAAGCTGCGTCTTTGCGTCGTGAGTTTCTGGAAGAATCCAAAACTTCAAGGGGATCCGTCCCGCTACGTTCTCGCCAATCGGAAACGTCTGAAGAAATCTCGCTGCTCTTAGATCTTTCGAAAAACATATTGATGGTCAAGAAAGGCTCGCACATCATTCATACCGCACTTGCGGCCACAGGGAGCGGGAAGGTACTGCGTGATCCACTTGACCCTTCGCGGACATGGACGTTCGAGACGCCTACGGGACGTTTTACCATTGAAAGTAAACTGGAAAAGCCGGTGTGGATTCGGCCGGATTGGGCCTTTATCGAGAAGGGCATGCCGGTTCCCGAAGATCCCCAAGGGCGCCAGTTGCCCAATGTTTTAGGAGACTATGCATTAGGTTTTGGTGATGGGTACTTCATCCACGGTGCGCTCTATACCTACTTGCTTGGATTTAATGTCACACATGGGTGTATTCAGGTCAATGACGAAGATCTTCAGTATATTTTTGAGACCGTCCCACTCGGGGCGACGCTCGTGATTGTGTGAGTTTACATGGGGATCGACGTATATGGGAAGGCGACTTGACGGTCACGTTGGTTCTTCGTTGTTGGCCATGTTCCATCGACTCCGGTGAGGTGTGGACCTATGACTTTGCAAAAAAAGAATTTCTTGAACTACAGTAAGGCGTGAATCGTACCGGTGCCTTCACGGATGTCTATCCAACGCTGCTCGCCCCCGGCAAATGGAGGCGAGGCGAACGTGAGCGGTGAAGGCATAGAGAGGAAGTGAGAAGGTGGAATGTACATCGAGCCTGCCGACGATTGTTCTGCGGATGTCATTCTGTGCGTCGCATGAGCGTATTGGTATCCGTATGATGAAACATTTCGGATTGTCCCTGAATCTGTAGCTGCGTGTCTTCGCTGTAACTAAAACTACTGTTGCTATGAATGGTTATGCTCAGCTCGTACCGTACGGTTTTCGCATGTGTATCAAGGTAACGATTTGAGAGAACGCCGTACGTATCCGATCCCGCTTCTGCCGTCATGGTGAATGATTTGGCATTTGACTCGGTAGATCCCCCAGCATTGACGGCAATACCCCTTGGTACAATAAAACAACGCAGTACCTGTTTGGCTTCGGCATCCCACAACCAATAGCCGACTTCTTCATGAAACGGGTTTGTATCTCCTATCGGCCAGGCGGTCGTTCGATATCGTAAGGCATAGAGTGTTTGTGTCCCATTCACCACTGGGCCAAAGGGTTCGAAGACGATGTGTTCACGAAACGGAGTTTTCTTCTGGCCTTGGTTTTTGGATGGAGCGGTGTCGAGGCCTTGATCTCCTTCCCATGTTCCGGCAAGGGGTCCTAACGGGCCAAGGTTCTTGATCAATTCATCGTCTGTCATCTGAGTCTTCTCCTTTTAGGTTAGAATAGTTGTTCTTTAGAAATTGATGCGTTTCAATACAGAGACTGTTCCCATTGTTCCGTGTCCGCAGGTTTTGGTCGTTTCCCCCCTTTGTCATGGGAGGAAAGCTCAGGGGGCCTCGCTCATGAAATCCATACGCGTAACGATTGCATCCAGCGCATGCTTTGGAGAATCGCCCCAGCCAGTTTGGGTACGCTGAGTTGAATCGGGCGCGTGTTCATGCAGTGCAAGACATGCGTTGCCGCTTGTTCCGTTGACATCATCAACGGTTTGTGTGCGTTTCCGGGGAGCTTCGTATCAACATAGCCGAAACGAACATTGGTCACACTGACGCCATGCTCTTGAAGTTTCAAGGCCATGGCAACTAAATAATTGCTAAATCCGGATTTTGACGCGGTATAGGAAGGGGCCGCTTGATTATAAAAGTCATCGGCCAGACTGGAAAGCCCGATAAAATGTCCATTGCTTCTACTGATCCATGCAGGTACGAGTGCGGAAAAGGTTCGCACCATGGCTGTGAAGTTCACTTCAATGACGTGTGCCTCTCTCGACAAATCGGGAAGCGTGAGTTCCGATCCAATGGCGGCACAATAAATACAGACATCGAACGGACCTTCGTCTGTCATGACCCGTTGTAAGAGCTCGGGATATTCCGGCGACGTGACATCGAGTATTTCATGCCGCGGACCCGTGTCTCCGAGTGGACTGGCACTGCGGGAAATGCCCACAACTCGATCTCCACGTGCAACCAGTGCACGAGTGATGGCCGCGCCAATGCCGTCAGAGTTGCCGATGATTAGAATCGTTTGTGGCATGAACTTGCGAATATGTACGGATGAATATTGAATAAAACTCTCATTGATCAAAGCAACAAAAAGAAGACTTGTCAACTGAGTTTCCATGACCTGTACATTTTATTGGGTGTTGGCTAGGATGGGTTACGTGTGAAGTTTTATCTTGCAATTGCACCGGTTATCTGTGCGTAGAGGCAGGCCTAGGTATGCTGCGTTGGCGTACGGTGAATGGTCATTGGATGATATGCGATGGACTGAAATAGAGGAAGCAGAGGAGCCAATGTCCGGTTATGACTGAACCAACGATTATCTGTCCGCAGTGTCACACTGAAATAAAACTTACTGAGTCGCTTGCCGCACCGCTGCTTGAAACGACGAAGCAAGACTATGAACGACGGCTCGCGCAAAAGGATGCCGATGCCGTGAAGCGTGAAGCGGTACTCACTGAACGGGAAACAGCTCTGGCCAAAGCGAAAGAAACACTCGATGAGCAAGTCGCAGAACGACTGAAGCAAGAACGAGTGAGAATCTCAGCAGAAGAAGCCAAGAAAGCCAAGCTGGAAATCGGAGGTGATCTTGAACAAAAGTCCAAAGAACTGTCTGACTTGCAAACTATTCTTAAACAGCGTGATGAAAAGCTGGCCGAAGCGCAGAAAGCCCAGGCCGAATTAATCAAAAAGCAACGTGAGCTTGATGACGCGAAGCGTGAGTTAGATCTTACGGTAGAGAAGCGAGTGCAAGAAGGACTCACTGTCACGCGGGAACAAGCGAAGAAAGAAGCCGAAGAGTCGCTGAGTCTCAAGGTGAGAGAAAAAGAACAAACGATTTCATCGATGCAAAAACAGATCGAAGATCTCAAGCGACGGGCCGAGCAGGGCTCACAGCAGTTACAGGGTGAAGTGCAAGAGCTGGAGCTTGAAACGCTCTTAACGACCAAGTTTCCATTGGATCAGATTCAGCCGGTTCCGAAAGGCGAATATGGCGGGGATGTATTGCAACGAGTTGTGAGCGGGTTTGGTCAGTCATGTGGCACGATTTTATGGGAATCGAAACGGACGAAAAACTGGAGTGATGGTTGGCTCTCCAAGTTACGCGAAGATCAGCGGCAGGCCAAGGCCGAGATTGCCGTGATCGTCAGTCAGGTGTTGCCAAAAGATGTGGAAACGTTTGAACTTGTTGATGGCGTGTGGGTGACGCATCCTAAGGCTGCTTTTCCTGTGGCCACCCTCTTGCGTCATACGCTCATGGAAGTTGCGTCAGCACGACAGGCGTCAGAAGGACAGCAGACGAAAATGGAAATGGTCTATCAATATTTAATGGGACCACGCTTCCGTCAGCGGGTGCAAGCCATTGTCGAAGGCTTTACCTCCATGCAGGAAGACTTAGATAAAGAACGCAAAGTGATAACGAAGCAATGGGCCAAACGCGAAGAGCAAATCGATCGCGTTATGCAATCCACCGTTGGCATGTACGGCGACCTCCAGGGAATCGCTGGAAAGACACTTCAAGAAATCGAAGGTCTTGAGCTGACATCGTTGGATGGCCCTAAAGAAGAAGAAAATGATACCAGCGGGAAGTTATTTGGGTGAAAATATAAAATGGAATGCTTTATTGATTGATGCGTAAAGATCAGAAGAAAATTGTGATACTTGCTGGTCCAAATGGTGCTGGGAAAACCACGCTTGCGCGAGAATTTTTGCCTAAGGATGCGAATTGTCCACGGTTTATTAACGCCGACCTCATTGCCTATGGCTTGTCTCCATTTAACCCGGAACTTGCGATGATACGGGCTGGGAGGTTGATGGTAGAGCAAATGACCTCGTTTGTTCGCAAGCGAGAGAGTTTTGCTTTCGAAAGTACATTGAGCGGGTTGAGATATGCGCGGCTTATTCCGCAATGGCAAAAGAAGGGCTACCTTGTGAAGCTTATATTTCTTCGCATAGATCACCCCCAGTTGGCTATTGCGCGAGTTGTGGCGAGGGTAGCTCATGGTGGACATAATGTTCCAGAGGAAGTCATTCGGAGACGATTCCGGGCGGGGTCTCGTCATTTTGACCAGACCTATAAAACGCTGGTGGATCGGTGGATACTCTATGAGAATTCTCAAGAACGCCCCATCTGGGTAGAGGAAGGCCAAAATACACGATGACCAAAAGACGTCCTTCTGTCATAGATTCTGATTTTGCCAAGGTCGGGGCTGCGCTAGAACGGGCTGCGGCGAATGCCAAACTACAAGGAATCCAGACCAATACGCCAGTCTGGGTCATTCGTGACGGGGTGATGGTTGACCTCGTTGCGGACAGTAAGAAGAAAAAACGTTCCAGGGTGAATATCATCAAGGGCGGAATGAGCCGTGAACGCCTCGCGAAGAGAACCCCTAAGCGTTCATAGAAAATGAGACCGTTGGGTGTTCATTAGAAAATCCTGCTAGTCTTTCGTCTATTCAGAACCTCCTTTCAGCTTTTCCTTAAAGCAGTCTTGACAAATACGACCTATCTGAAAAAATGAGCGAATACTATGCAAGCTTTTGCAGGCTTTATGAAGCATCCTCTCTGGACCCCGGAGAGTTAAAGTTATATCGTTTTGGGAGATCTTGAAAGAACCGGAGCGAAAATTATTCGCATCGAATTTGTAACGAAAGAAGCCCACCGTGAAAGGCAGGATTGGATTACCATTTAACAGGACGAACCGTGCATTTGAAAGAATTTTTATGAGCAGGTGGTTAGTTCTTTTCCTTATCGTTGCGGCTTCTTGTGCCGAGACAAGTCATACTGAAAAGTCAATTGTGGAGGAGAGGGTTCTTTGTTCTCACGCATGGTCTCAATCCATAGAAGAGAATGTGCGAACGGGCGATGGGCAAGGGCACGGTCCCGATGTTGGGTCTGAAGAATGGAAGTCGGTGGTTGAGTTCAAGCTTGGTATTCGGGACAAGCCGAATGTTCCGAATCGGGACAGCATTGCCTGGTGTCGTCAAATCGATCAGATTGTACAGAGCAACCTTACCTCATCAGCGAAAAATAATGATTTCGACCAAGTATTGAATGCGACAGGTCCCTCGTTTGCTTGTGATAGTGTTCCAGCCGCTAGCATCGAAGCTAGGATTTGCGGGGATGAGGAGTTGTCGGCGCTTGACCGCAAGCTTTCCGGCGTCTACGCCGCTGCATCGAAGAAAGCGACGAATGAGCGTCCTCCTGTGCTCAAGGCAGAGCAGCGGGGCTGGATCAAAGGACGGAACGATTGCTGGAAGAGCAACGACAAGCGCGGATGTGTCCGGGATGAGTACAAACATCGCATCGCCGAATTGCAGGCTAGATATCGACTGGTGCCCTACAATGGGCCGGTCCGCTTCATCTGCGACGGCAACCCCGCGAATGAAGTCGTCGCGACATTCTTCGAAACTGATCCCTCAACGTTGATTGCCGAACGTGGAGACAGTGTCTCGCTCATGTTCGTACAGCCAAGCGGCAGCGGCGCCAAGTACCAAGGACGCAACGAGACCTTTTGGGAACACCACGGCGAAGTGTCAATCACCTGGGGCTATGATGCTCCAGAGATGCACTGCAAGAAGGTACCTTGACGCTGAAATGAAAATGAAGGCGTTGAATTTTCTTTCTTGACAAATAAGACCGATCTGACAAAATCTTGCATTGAAATAGAGCACGGTCACATCTTTGTTAGGGAGACTACAAAGGGGCCGCTAACCTTTAGGAATGCCATGGTATTCTGGTATGGCCAGACTTGCAAGAACCGTCATTGCCAAGATGCCCCACCATATCACCCAACGGGCAACCGTCGGGAAGATGTCCTTTTGACCGATGGCCGGCTAAAGACACATGGTAAAGGGTCGCGTACTCTTTTGATGTAAATCTCTCATGAAAGTTTTGGAAGCGTCTAAACTCGCAGTTAGCAATGTTCTTAAGGAAGGGTTAACCGATATATTTCCTCCCCCTCACGAAGTCCACTTGCTAAAAAACGAAAAATTTCAAAAGAAAATTATCGATGAAGTTGCCAAATGCATAAACGGTAGTTCCCTTGAAAGTTTAGCAGTTGGGAGTATCGACCATGTCTTGCTACCAAAGACTGGAGCTTTCGACTTCCGAAGATGTGCGCTCATCCATCCGCTTGACACTATTAAGTATCTCGCATTGAGTCTCTGCTTCGCCGATAGCATTGAAAAGCTGCGGCCTTCTAACTCTCGAAGGATTGTATACTCGTACCGGTTTCACCCCAATAATGGCCACCTCTTTCATCCAAAGTATAATTTTACTGCCTTCAGGCGTCGTGCTTCACAAGGGACCAGGAAGATAGGTGCAAAGTTTCTTGTAAGTTGTGATATTGCCAACTTTTATGATCGTCTTAATATTCATAGACTTGAATCGATATTGACTTCTCTAAAACTTGATAAGGTCCGTATAAGACAATTAAACGAACTTCTTTTGTTCTGGGCTAATCGTGATTCTTATGGATTGCCAGTGGGTTCTAATGCAAGTCGGATACTTGCTGAAGCTGCACTTCTTGAAGTGGATAATTACTTATTATCTATAGGTGTGAAGTTTTGCCGTTTCGTTGATGACTACAGACTATTTGCCCCTAATGTTCATACAGCCCATCAGTGGTTGACGCAACTCATTGAGCGTCTATGGTTAGAAGGCCTAACGATTAATAAAGGCAAAACGAAAATCGAGGATGTCTCCCAAATGGGGCAATTTGATACTGAAATAGATAAAGCTGAACTTGAGGGGAAGATTCAGCCAAAGCATAGCAAGCGGAAATCCGAAGAACCTCAGCCACAGTTTTGTATTGTCGCCGGCTACGGAGGCGCAATTCCAACTAGATTCAGACAACCGTCAAAAAACGAAATCGCTAGGATGAAAGGCAGTGATCCAGTCGCTCTTTTGAAAGAGTTGAAGTCTACAAACTTACCTACACCTGAAGATATAGTACATTTTGTTAAGGCCTTAATTGCGCAAGGCGACTTCAAGGGCTTCGCGCACTTACCAGAAATCGCAAATCGGTTTCCGCAATTTACACCTTATATCGTGGATTTTGTTATAAAGTACTCTGATGAGGTGCCACCTCCAATTCGTCGAAAGATCACAGCAAGTTTTTCCAAATGTCTTCTCAAAACTACATATCTTCCCGAGTACATAACCATAGAGATTGTGAGATTGCTGGGCGCTGTAGGGTATGAGGATAAAGAGACGTTATTAGATTACTTTCGGGCCCTTAAGCGTAGTGCTGGTGCTTACATTGGCAGGGCACTGCTTGATGCGCTTGAGAAACAATTGTCGCGTGGGGAAACAGTAGAAATTCGAAAACAATTTGGGCGTGCGGATCCATGGGAAAAAAGACAGATTGTTCGAATCGTTGACAATCATCTATCCGAAGATGAAAAACAGGCTTGGTTAAAAAATGTTCGGATTCAGGAAGCACGAGATCTTTTCCTAGCCGAATATATTCGGCCGACAAAGTGTTAATAGATTGGATAGAAGGCAAATCGTAGATCATTGGGATTAGTCCATGCGCCTAAAAGAGTTGAGCATCAGGAACTTTAGGGGTTATAGAAATCTGACGAGAATTCCTATAGATCCATGTGTGACTGGAATCACGGGGCGTAATGATGTAGGGAAATCTAGTATCCTTGAAGCCCTTGACATTTTTTTGGATGGAGGAGAAGTCTCACTTGATAAAGATGATTTCAATGTTGATGAGCCGAATGGCGTTGTCGAGATTTCGTGTGTCTTTGAAGAACTTCCGGAAAAAATCGTGCTTGATGAATCACATGTAACGTCTCTAGAGGCTGAACACCTACTGAATTCTGCTGGGTGCTTAGAAATACTCAAACGCTATAAACGCACTTCACTTAAAAGCCCACAGATTTTCATTATCGCCAATCACCCCACTGCATCTGTTTGCCGCAATTTACATACACTTAAACTAAAGGACTTAAAGCAAAAAGCTGGTGAATTAGGTATTGTTAATAAAGATGTATCCGATGCCCGTATTAATGCCTATTGGCGTCGTGCAATTTGGGAGAAAACTGTCGAATTACAGAAGGAACAATGCGAACTTGAGATTAGCAAGTTCGCAGAAGATTCTAAAACTATTCAGGATAAATTATTTAGCCAGCTTCCACTCTTTGCACTTTTTAAGTCGGATCGAGAAAGCAAGGACAGCGATTCGGAAGCTAAGAGTCCCCTTCAAGAAGCTGTCAAGCAGGCACAGAATGAGCTGAAAGTAGAAATTGAACAAATACAGGAACAAATTCAAAAACGTGTTCTCGATCGAGCAGAAAAGACTCTTGAGAAACTCAAGGAGATGGATCCATTTCTGGCCAAACAATTGATACCTCGTTTTAAAGCACCGCCAAAATGGACCTTCGACTTTACCCTTGATGGAGAAAATGAGATTCCTATTAACAAACGAGGAAGTGGAGTGCGACGGATTATATTGCTTAACTTCTTTCGAGCAGAGGCAGAACGAAGAGTTGCCAATAAAAACGTTCCATCAGTTATCTATGCCTTCGAAGAACCTGAAACCTCACAGCATCCAACGAATCAGGAAATGCTTGTTCGAGCATTGATTAAAGTAGCTGAGAAAGAAAATTGCCAGGTTCTCCTGACGACCCATGTTCCTGCCCTTGCAGGATTGCTCCCGACTGATGGTCTTAGATTAGTTGAAAGCACAGAAGTCGGGGGAGCTATTCGTTACGGATCGGACAAGGTCCTTGAGCAAATATCGGAGTCCTTGGGTGTCTTGCCAGATTCAAATGTGACTCGTGCAAAGGCCCTCTTATTGGTTGAGGGTCCGGGGGATGTTGTCTTTATTAGGCATGGAGCTCAAGTTCTTAAGGACTCTGGTCATTTACCCGCAACACTTGAAGAGAAAGGCATCCTTCCTGTCTGCATAGGTGGGTGTGGCAATCTAAAGCATTGGCGGACAAAGAATATTGCTGACCAGTTTAAAATTCCGTGGGGTCTTCTTCTTGATTCCGATATCGGTGCTCAAGAGGAGGAAAGGAATCGTGTGAAGGTCCAAGAACTTCGTGCATTAGGGAAGAAAGCCTATATTACACGTAAGCGTGAACCAGAAAATTATATACTCCCAGAGGTCGTAGCCCCTTTTCTTAAGTCTGCGACTGAGCTTAGCTACAATGACTCAGACGATGCAAAGCTGATGATTGGGAAGGTAACCGAGAAACGTCCTGATGGTGTTTTCGAATTCTTTTGGCCGAAGATGACTGCGGCTCAAATTCGTCAAACTGAACGCTACGTAGATGAGGCAGGTAACGAAAGGTTTGAATTAACGGAAATGCTTATGGATTTTCTGGACTTAATCTGAAAGTATGAATAGTAACGAGCCAGACCACTTTTTTAATTAGGCCAATGTTTTCCCTAATAGATAATTTCACTCCTCAAGATTTCACTTCCCTACATACCAAATCCCTATCATTCCTCGCACGGCACAACAGATTTATTCCTGACGTAATTTCATTGCTGACGCTACAATTGGTTTGGCCCAGGGTGGGGTGTTGGTGAGGTCTGCCGGCGCAAGGCTTTTTCCTTGTTCCATGTGCAGGACGAGTTGAAGTTTGGGTGTGTGGCCCCAACAACGGGTCTCCTGAATGACTATTGTCGAACAGGCGAAGGGTGGTGATATTGGAAGCTTACAATATGAGGGAGTAGCGTAATGAGGTTTATGCGGCTGTGTTCGAAGCGCTGACGGATAACATGAGCGGGGATGTCGTGACCTCCATGACGGACCCTCGATTGCACTCGTTCAATGTGGATTATAGGAGTGGAGAGGCCAACGTACCACACATGGACCCGAATAGCTTTGTCCTTAGCCTGTATCAAAAGTTGTGGAATGGTGTTTCCGGTAAGTGTTGTCTCAATGGCAAAATCAAGGTGTTTCTCTATGGCTTGAGTGAGCAGTCTGACTCCAACCTGCCAGGCTAAGCTATTGGCGTCGGCGTGAGTGAGTTGAGGGTTGTCTGTGAGCAACCTTCGGGCAACTTCATCGGGATTGAAATACGATCCTCCCGATTCACGAAATGCCGCTCCTGTGATACTGCTCTTGCCTGTGCCGTTTGTGCCGACCAGCACGTAAAGTTGTGGCATGAGTGGCGAGAGTTATTGCGAGTTTCACTGGTGAAGAAGTAGATGCCGTGCGGAAGTGTCGTTATGTGTTATGGCTTTTTCACACCGCCTTGGCTGCGACTTGCCCAAGCTGAGTGGGTGAAGCCTCAAATGCCATCTTCATGCCTTTTTGAGCTTTGGGCGTTTGCATATGCATGAGGAGTTCGTCGAATTCTGCGCTCAAGTCGTCAAGCGCATTGGTTTGCTGTTTGACCAACGATTCGAATTCCTTATAGGAAAGAAGCACGGCCTTGGGCATGGCATGGCGGGTAATCGCCACGGGGCTTCCATGTGTGGCTTGTTCCAGAATCGAGCCGAACTGGTTCTTGACTCTTGTTGCCGTCACTGCAGGCGGATCAACCAATTCACCGTGACTATTTCTATATGTCAGCTTTAACAAGAAGAATCTCATGAATATCGAATATATTAAGCTTTTCGTCTATTTCGTACATATTAGCTATTATGGCATAGATGTATCATTTGCGTAAGATGATAGAGGCCTATTGACTGTTTGATCTCCATGCCCAATCCTTACACAGGCCGAGCCATTTTGTCCTTATGTGGAAAGGTGACAAAACCAGATTATGGTGTGTCTGTTTCTGGGTGGAAGGCGACCGGCAGATTGTCTTTGTCTGGTCTGACTCGAAGACGCTCGTTTGAGCGAATTCGATCATTCTTCAAGTTATTGAGTTGTTTGAGTTCCGTCACGGACAGACCGAACTTCCTGGCGATGGATGTGAGCGTGTCACCATACTGGATGCGATACCAGGCGGAGGATGAGGATGATTCAGATTTTAGGGTGCGCGAAGGATTGTTATCTTCGTCTGCTCTGACTCGAAGCCGGTCGCTCCATAGAATTTGATCTGCTTCCTTCAGGTTATTGAGTTGTCTGAGTGTCCGTACAGATAGCCCGAATTTCTTGGCCACGTCATCGAGTGTCTCACCAAACCGTACGCGGTACCAGGTGGCCGGCGGGGACGGTTCAGATTTCTGGACGAGCGGGGAGGCGTTACCCTCGCCTGCTCTGACACGGAGCCGGTCGTTCCATAGAATCTGGTCTGCTTCCGTCAGATTATTGAATCGTCTGAGTGTCTGTACAGACAGTCCGAACTTTTTGGCTACGTCATCGAGCGTCTCCCCAAATCGTACATGGTACCAGGTGGGGGGCGGGGATGGTTGAGATTTTGGGACAAGCGACGGATCATCGTCCTCGTCTGCTCTGACACGAAGCCGGTCTTTCCAAAAAATTAAATCGTCGTCTTTCAGATTATTGAGCCGTCTGAGTTTTCTGACAGATAGCCTGAATTTGTTGGCCACGTCATCGAGCGTCTCCCCAAATCGCACATGGTACCAGGTGGGGGGCGGAGATGGTTCGGTCTCGATCCTGATTGGGATGCTATCGTCGTCAGTTCGTAATCGAAGCCGGTCGTTCCAAAAAATCAGATCTTCTTCCTTCAGGTTATTGAGTTGTCTGAGTTCTTGTACAGACAGCCCGAATTTGTTGGCCACGTCATCGAGTGTCTCTCCAAATCGCACGTGGTACCACGTGGCGGACTCCGGAGGCAGTTTTGTCCATCTCTCAATGTGGTCGTGGCGCTCTCGGACAAGGTTTCCCTTGCCCGGAGGAACTTTTAACGAATACCCGATGTCCACCATGGGAACGATGTCTTGAAGCAGTTCTGGGTTCAGGTCCTTGAGTGTTTTAATGGAAATTCCCGTGGTTTTTGCCACGGATTTTAGGTGAACACGCTTACGCACCAACACTGCATCATAGGCAAAAGGAGGCGCTGCATTTACTGTAAACCCGTATTGAGTTGGGTTTGACGCAATAAGAACTGCCGCTATAAAACTGGGGACATATTCTTTAGTCTCGCGCATAAGATACGCTGTTTCCCGAATCTTCCAAAAATCCCGACTATCGAGTTTTTGAATGGCTCGCATAATTTTCGGCCCACCCGCATTGTAAGCCCCTAGAGCCAACGGCCAAGACTGAAACTGATCAAAGAGGTCTTTGAGGTGCTGAGCCGCAGCGACCGTTGACTTGACTGGATCACGGCGTTCGTCTACATACCATGTCACATCAAGACCATAGGTTCTCCCCGTCGCCTTCATAAATTGCCAGGGACCAGACGCACGCGCTCGAGAGAGGGCTCGTGGATTAAATCCACTTTCGACCAATGAAAGATAGCCAAGCTCTGGCGGTAGCCCGGCTTTCCTGAAAACACGTTGGACCAGATTTTTATATTTTTCGAATCGGTTAAGATATCTTTGAAATCTACCGTGAATGTCATGTTGATAATAATCAAGAATGCGTTTCACCGGCCGATTGATTTCGAGTGGCATCATGGCATACGAACGACGAGGACGAGTAGAAACCAAAAAGTGATGTGGAATATCTCGTTGAACATGATGCCCTTCATCGAAGGATTGCTGAACAGGCCAAGGAATCGTGCTGTTGGTGTTGTAGGATGCGGTTTCAGTTAATAGGAAGGACGTTGGTCTATCCGTATGGCGATGGATCATTCCTGAACCTTGGGTATAGGCCTCGGGAGGAGTGAGAGGTGGTAAATGGTATTGATGTATGGCTTGTCTCTGTTCCTCCTTTCCGAGGTTGGGACGTGATGTGGGAACCGTCGATTGTGGCGTCCTCCCTGATTCAGTCACCGGCTTATGTGTGGGAAGTCCATCTTGTGCGCGAACGGCTTCTCCGATTGACGCACTCCACCATAAAGCGGTCACGCAGCATGCGATAGAAAGTAGTAAACCCTTAGGTCGTTGTGTTGTCTTCTTGCTCACGGGACCCTGGTTTTACGTCATTGCTCTACGTTATTTCTCACCATCTCACCATAATAAAATACTGTCAATATGTTTGAGGACGTATGTATCGAGAAAGAAAAGGTGTATGGACAGGACATATTGTTAGGGTCGAGCGGCAAATGGGCTTTATGACATCATATTCGGCAGGCTACACTATTTTTTTCTCAGCGGAAAGGCTGAAATTCGTCGAGTATACAGTGTCGCTGAGTTGGAAAGGTCTGGACGGCTTTATATTCGCTCTGTTTTTAGCGAGTTATGTACAGTTATTCTCGAATGTACGGATTTTCTAATGGGAATGAATCTTTTTGACAGGGCCTTTGGGAAGGAGTTTTTAGAATCTGTTCCTTCAAATGCTGGTGTGTATGAAATCAAAGTTCAAGAGAACACCATTTATGTTGGAAAAGCGAAGAACTTGCGCAACCGTATCCGGCAATACCGAAATGCTACGAGAAAAAAAGCGCATAGGAAAATGCGCGAAATGGTTCGGATTGCCACTACTATGACGTTCCATGTCGTGGAATCTGAAAAGGAAGCCTTGTTATTGGAAAACCAACTCATTCAAGAGCTCACGCCCACGTTCAATATTTCTGGTGCATTTTCATTTATGTATCCGGCTCTTGGCGTAGGCAAGGACGACGGCGTTTTCTATCTTTGCTATTCCACAGACCCGGAAGCGTTCGATAATACGATTTTCAAGATGCATGGCGTGTTCCGTTCGAGGGATTGCACGAAAGATGCATATTATGCCTTGGTTCGACTGTTGAGTTTCCTTGGACATCGTGAGCCCAGCCAACGGGTGAAGAAGTTTTCAGCCATCCCATATACACACATTTCTGGCTTCAGAAAATTAGATTTTCAATTAACTGAACAACTTTCCGATTTTCTGAATGGAAAGAGTCGGAACTTTCTTCGAGTGGCGATTGATATTTTGTTGGAAAAGGCTAGTGCAAGGGGTGAGGCGGAGAAAGTTCAGAAAGCGGTTCGATCGTTGGTGGTATTTTTTCGTGAAGAGGCGAATCGACTCAGGAAGGCCAAAAAGAAATCAGGATTTGCGAATGAGTTTCTGAGTCAAAAAGAACGGGATCGCCTCTTTATCCAAGCACGATTTGTCGAGTGATTTTCTTGGTTTTAAATTGTCAGCCAAATAATTAAGTTTCGGTACGTTTTTGGCAAAAAAGAGGAGTGGTTTGTTTGCAGTCATTCGAAAGCCAATATTTCTAAGGGGCAGAAAATGGGACTGGTGTTGAGAGCGAGAATATTACTAATTATCGGTTTGATTTTGACGGTTGGATGCTCGCCAAAGGTCATAAAGATGGATCCGGCTACGAAAGAATCACTAAATAGAGCTAGGCAGATTACACTGATCCATTACAAACCTTCTGCTTTCGAGGTGCCACCTAATCAAATGGGAATGATGTTTGGGGTGATAGGTGCTGCTGTTGCCGGTCTTGCAGCTGAATCACGGGGACAACAAATGGTACAGCAATATGATCTACGAGATCCGATTTTGCACGTCAAAGAGAGGTTCGCAGCACGCGTTTTATCTGACTTTGCAAACATTAAACTAACAGATATTTCGGAACCGTTTAAAGACGATGATATTGATGATATGAAAGAGAAGTTTGTGGAAGGGAATATTCTAGATTTTCAAACTATCAGGTGGGGAGTTGTGGGTCAGCCATTCAGTGGCAATTCTTATATAAAGTACCAAGGACGGGTACGCCTAATCGATGTTCACAATGCTAGTGTTCTTTGG
The DNA here is from genome assembly GCA_021604005.1 of Nitrospirales bacterium. Taxonomy (GTDB): domain Bacteria; phylum Nitrospirota; class Nitrospiria; order Nitrospirales; family UBA8639; genus JAGQKC01. Next base: position 32,426 of record BQIV01000007.1, read on the forward strand.
CAAGGCGTTTGTGATTTAGAAGACCGAGATCTTTATACCATGCCGGATAGTACTGAACGTAACTCTAGTGAGGGCAATATTTTAAGAGCAAAATTCGAGAATCTTGGCGGACAATGTCTCGAACGCCTGATCTCGCAGTTTTCTGCAGTCGATCCTGCCGAATAGTGCATTAGAGAACAAGCTTGGCGGGTTCTAAAGAACTAAGAGGCAGGTCAATTGAGGTCTTATTGTAGGCCATACCTTTTCGTCGGACCAACAGGTTCCCGACACCTTTCCTCAATTCTACTTGTTGTCAATTACTTTCCAGTATTCTAAGGCGTCGGGTATTGTTTGGCATTCTCCTGATTAATCCGTGTGCGGACAAGATCAATATGGTGGCGTAAATGATAGAGCTGGTCGGCGTAGGACAGGGGTGTTTCGACATGTTTGACTTCCGTTTCCAGTTTGACCACAGCAGAGGCGAGTTCCTCTGGAGTCGCATGGCCGGAGTCGAGGTGCGATTCGATACGTTGAAGATCTTCATACCAACGATAGATACGATACCGTACACGCCAGCGGTATAATGGAGGAAAGAGTTTAAAGAGCGGGATGACAAGCGCTGCCAGTGGGATAAGCATCACCACCAGGCGATCAATCAATGTGGCAGCCCAAAATGGTAGAAAGCGCTGGAGGAAGGACGGTCCGCGTTTGTGAAAGCGCTGAGCTTCTTTACTCAACGGAATGGAGAGATACTGTCCGGATGGAAATTGTTCTGCCTCGTGAAATAGGCCAGGACCTCCTACAATTTTTGGTGCCGATAACAGAAGCAGGTCGACTAACGCTGGGTGTAGATCGTTGCGAGCCACCAGCATTGCGGTAACGGCAATCATATTCACCTGGGTTGGTGGCCGTTCACCGGCGAGGTCGATAGCGCCCGCCGGTAACGTCAATGGTGAGAGGTACCGGCGATGCAGGTGATAGGCTTTCGCCCGTGGCAGATCCATCAGTGAAATACCCGGTGCCTGTAAAAGCTTTTCCACTTCTGATGAATGTTCGCCGCTTACCATAAACAAAGCATCTAATTTGCCATCCTGAAGCGCCTCGCTCGCTGAAGTATTATCCAAAGCACGAAACGTTTCTCCCGCTACCTTGTTTAACGCGAGCAACTCATCCGCCAGTCTCCGCGTCCCACTGCCCGGAATGCCGCGATTGACCCGCCGGCCCGCTAGCTCTGATAGTTTGACCGGTGCCGGATCTATACGATGAAACATCCATAAAGGTTCATAATACAAGCTGGCGAGTGCGCGTAATTGTTTTCCCCCTGGTACTGAATCGACTGGAGTGCCGCCTTGCATCAACGCAATATCGACTGTTCCTTCAGCGAGTAACGCTGCGTTATCGTCGCTCCCGGCGCTGTTATGTAGTTTGAGTTCGATGTCGTTGTCAGCCAGAATTTCCTGCATGGCGAGGCCGAAAGCGTGATACGCGCCAGTGGCACTGCCGGTGGCTAAAGTCATGATTTTTGGTGGAGCCGGTTCTACGAACTGATAAGCCAGCACAAACCCGGTTAATGCAATGAACACCGCAAGGCCAGAACTTTTCAAGAGGGAGGTGTTCATTGTTTCAATGTGTACCGGCAGGCATGTCAGTTATCAATGGACGGGCCCAGGCATATATCGGATGTAGGGTGCTCAAACATCATCTGTATTCTTCAAAAAGTGTGTCATAGGAAGGAGGGGGAGCGCATCACGTGTATAGTGAGTGTGCGGATCGATATTGTACTTGCGATACTACCATACAAGGATTGTTCAGGGAACGTTCAGGGATGATGCGCCTAGAGGTTTTTCTCAAGAGGCAAGAGGTGGGCTATTGTTCGCTATAATGACAGCGAGCATTTTCTGTCTATCTCATGTATGAGATCGACGAAGATCGCATCTTCAGCTTTCATTTTTCCTTCAATCCATTCAAGGGCGTTGTCTTTCAAGACCCAATGCCCAGGGCATTGAAAGACCGTCCATGCTTCATAATAGTAGCTCATTTCAACAATGACGGGTTCATTGTTTCGATGTACAATGTCAAATGTGATCACTTGCTGGCCAAGTTTTTTGGCAAGGTTCAATGTCAAACGAATTGATGCTTCGTCTATTTGTTGAGGATTCCAATCAATGAGCCCACTACCACTTGCTCGAAAATCGCCGGGTCGATTCATTCGTCGAAAGGCAAAGGCTCTCTTGCCAATCACAATAATTCGTAGGTCGTGATCATTGTCCGGGATGAATTCTTGAAATAAGATACGTCCCCGCTGAATATCCGGCGATGTATTCTCTACTGGCGGGGTCATTCCCAACAAGGCTTTCGCTGCATCTCGTCCACGTGCTGCCATTTCACGGAACAAAGGTCTTGGTTCTTTAATACGTAACGTCGTGACTCCTTCTCCAAAAAGCTTGGCAACCCAATACTCTCCTTCTTCAATATTATGGAGTAAGCACACATTATCTGAACAGATTCCAAAGGCGAGCTTCAGCACGATGGGATACTTGGCCTGTTTCAGGAAATCTATTGCATCCTGTCGTCGCCAAAAGACCCAAGTCGTTGGGGTTGGAATCCCGCTCGCCTCCATTAAGTAGCGTTGAGAGATTTTATCTTCAAAAAACCAAGACGTTCGCCAGTTAGGGAAGATGGTCAGTGCATTCACATGCTCAAGGGCAGCCATCATGCGTTTACCGAGTTCCCGACTTGTTGGGGCATTCCAAAACGCCCACATGAAGGCCTCGGATCCTTTGAGCTGAGAAAAGAAATGTTCTTCATCGTAGACATTGACTATTCGAACCTCATGTCCTGACTCCTTCGCCAATTCTAGCCAGCGATGAGAAAATGATTGACGTCGTCCACTCGCCAGTGGCGCATCATCCGGTTGAATGGCGATAGTATACAAAGAGGATCTCCTTTCAGGGACAGGAACAGGATCTTGAGCTGGCAGACGTATGTTCTCTTTTCGGAATATTGTTCCAAACTATCAAGGCTAATACGGATACATGACACGTAACGCCTCCTCAATCTTTTGTTCAGACGTTTCACTTTGTGAATGTGTATCGTCTTCTCCCAGATTGACAAAACTTTAAAAGCTCAGCATAGTTTTGATGGAACTGGGAACAACTCGGAATGACGAAATGTCACTCCGAATTGCCCGTGTATTATGCATCGATACTTCACGTTCTTGGCAGATGAAAAAAGAGTATAAGGGGAAACGTCATGGCCAAAACAACACGGACGTATTGGAATCCACTGATTTCAGAAAATGAAAAGAGCTGGGAAGCTATTGAGGGCACGGATGACCAGCTGGAGCAGCTGACGTTGGCGATCGATGAAGAGTCCGGCGACTATACTCGTTTAACCCGATTTAAGCCAGGTGCTGACCCCACGGTCTTTGGTGCAAAAAGTCACACATATCCAGAAGAGATCTTTATGATCAAAGGGCGATTATATGATGCCGCATTTGATCGTTGGCTTGAGGCGGGAGACTATGCCAGCCGTCCACCGGGTGAGGTTCATGGTCCTTTTAAAGCCGATGGCGAATGCATCGTGTTGGAGATGTCATATCCCAGCCAGGCCATCACATGAAATTTCGTCTGGGAAGAAAGTGTACTTTGAGGGAGATGGTAGTTGTTTGTCTGCGTGATTTCGGAAATGTATGAATGCTGGTCGGTCGGGAATAAAGCTTTGCTTCTCTTATACGATATTTTTACTATATTATATTACCTAAGTTAACAAAGACCGTGAGATGTTGTGAGAAGCCGTCAGAGGCCAAATCCAAATCTCTTCCTTAGATATTGTCTCAGATGATAATATACTGTTTCTCAGCATCTGAGGTCTCATAAAGGGACTGAAAAATTCAAAACTCTCTCAACACGAGATGTATTGGATTAACTGAGATGAACGATCTTTTTCCCGCCTCTGAAACAGAAAACAGAAGCACAGCAATATATACTCTTATCATCAACTCCTACTTAATGAAGCCAAAAAAACGAGTGGCTTAAAGGAGAACACCGATGGAGCCATTTCCTCAATTCTGGTGGGGCATAGGTGATGGCCTAATAAAATATGGCCTGACCTCTATAATTTTTCTCGTCGCGATCCTGTTCCTGTGGGCAATCCTGAATCGTTTAGTTTTCAAGACTCAAAGTTTTTCTGTCGAGACCAAACGGCGTTGGATTGTCATGATACGAAATACCCTCCTTCTCTTGTCCCTCTTAGGTATAGGAATTATTTGGGCCCCACAAATGCGTACCCTGGCTGTGACTCTTGTGGCCATCGCTTTAGCCTTGGTGTTCGCAGTCAAGGAACTTCTTCTTTGTCTCAGTGGTGCCTATTTAAGGATGGCAGGTAAGTTTTTTTCGACAGGAGACCTCATAGAAATTAATGGCATTCGGGGGATAGTGTTGGATCGTGGTTGGCTCACTCTTACCCTCTTAGAAATTGGCCCTGGGCACACCTCCCAACATTACACTGGGCGTGCGTTGTTCCTTCCCAACAGCATGCTTTTAAATGGTCCTTTGATCAATGAGACTTATACGAAAAAATATATTCTCCATACGATCACCATTCCCCTTTCGAGCCAAGATGATTGGAAAAGTGCAGAACAAATTCTCCTTCAGACTGGAAAAACCGAGTGTCAACCCTTTTTGGAGGATGCTAAGCGACATATGAAGAAATTAGAGGGAGGCCATTGGCTGGATGCCCCTTCCGTGGAACCGAATGTGACTATTCAACTTCCTGATACCGGAAAACTCAATCTCCTTTTACGAATTCCGTGTCCTCCGAAGGAGACAGCAAGACTCGAACAAGCGATTTTGCACCAGTTCCTCTCGTATTTTAGAGCGGACCAGTTGGAAGTTCGGGAAAAAACAGGACTGGTAGAAGCGGTATGACTCCAATATTACAGGAGGCTGGCTCAATTGATCCAATCTATGATCGATTCAAGTTTCCTAAGGTCATGTGTTGTCCGATAGTTGGTGAATGCCTGTAGATCCCTCAGGCTGGTGAATGCTCATGCGTTGTAAAGGGGAGTTCGGCATATCGCCTTATCCAGTGCTCGTGTTGATCCCGTCCCGGACCGTATTGGAGACGGAAAAGTTGGCCCCAAAGTCTGTGTGATCGTTCGAGAGCCGATACGTCACGGTGGAATTCGCAAGCGTGAAAGAAGTCGTCCTGGCAAGTTTAGACAGCTCAAGTAATTCAGGACATCCATCGCTTTTCCGTTGTCGATATTGGGCACGTATGTAAGGTGTGGTGATGGATGGAGGGGTAGATAATGTCGATGGCGAGGCGTGTAAAGATAATCCTTTCACCCACGGGATCACATCGAGGTTGTTTTCGGGTTCGCGAGAAGCGAACGTCAGTTTTCTTCAGCCCGATTGAGAAAAGTCAAGGTCTTGAAGCGTTAATTCGATAGATCAGAAATACTCCAGTACTGCTAAAGCCGATGGCGAATGTATCGTGGTGGACCTGTGGTATCCAAGTCGGCCATCATCTGAAATTTCGCCTAGGAAAACATTGGCTTTTGCGGACATGTCCGTGGCTTTTTGCTCTTTGTCTGTTGGGTACTGTATGAATCTGTAACTCTCAATCAGGATGAGGTTGACTATGTTAATTGGGAAAAAGGCCCTACTACTGGACATGAATGGGACATTCATGTTCGGAGAAGATCGCTTTGACGATTGTCAAGATTTCTCCGCACACTATGGTCGTCTGGGCGGAACCCTTCCAAAAGAGGAAATTCATCAAATCATTCGTGCCGTGTACGGGTATCTGAGTCTTCGATATCCTGATGAACAGTATCGACATGACTTTCCTTCAGTAAGATTCGCGATTTCTGACGTAGTTGATAAGGTTCTTGCTCATGATGAAATAGAAAGAATTATTGAAACCTTTACGCATCACGAGCTTGGTTTCATTCCGCGCGAATATGTCACTGTGCTCCACACATTGCGGAAATACTTTCAGTTGGCAGCCGTCATCGATATTTGGTCGCCAAAAGAAGCTTGGGTACGCATTTTTGATGAAACGGGTATCTTACCGCTCTTTTCAGCTCTGTCGTTTTCCTCAGACCATGGTATGGTCAAACCCTCAGCCAAGCCGTTTAAATTCGTGTTAACACAACTTGGAATACCCAAAGCAGAAGCTCTTGTTGTTGGTGATTCTGTTAGAAGAGATCTCGGTGGCGCGAAGAATGCGGGCATCGACTGTATCTTGGTCGGTGGAGCCGAGCATCCCGATGCCTGCAGAACATTTTCCAATTTAATAGAATTCACATCCGCAATAGAAGCGGGTTGATCGTCAATTCTGATGTTCTGCGGAAAGTCACGTTGGTTGTCATGTGGCGACAAGGCTTTCTAAAACGTCTTGACACTATTTGATGAGCGCCTGTTTACAGTGGAGGACGTCATGAAGGCGACAGCTACGGATCTCAGGATCTCGACGAAAGAGCTTCTTGACACCGTTTCTCGAGGAGAAGAGGTTGTGATTACCCATCGGGGAAAGCCCGTTGCGAAACTGGTGCCATTAGAAGTAGGTGTGCCGCAGTCGAGTACCGAACTCGAGCTGTATGGAATATGGGCTGATCATACCCTCTCTGAAAACGCGAACGCGTATGTGCGTCAACTCAGAAAACCGAGGCACACGCGTGCTTATTGATACCGATGTCCTGATTTGGTTTATGCATCGCAATACCAAAGCTCAACGAGCCATCAACCAACAGATACCGTTTTCACTCTCTGTCGTTACCTATATGTAATGAGTGCAAGGCAAGCGCAACCAAGAAGAATGAGTGGCTTTGCGAGCGGCTTTCCGTCAATGGGAAGCCAAGGTTGTGTATCTAATGGAAGCGGTGTCTTCCAATACGATGTTATTGGTGGAAAGGTATGCCCTCAGCCATTGGCTTCATCTGGCGGATGCTCTGATCGGGGCCACTGCCGTTGTCTGCTCCCTTCCCCTGCTTACCGCAAATACGAAGTACTATCGAGTCATCACAGACATCGATCTTTGAACCTTTCGTCCCTGAAAAAGAGCTACAATGAATGAAGCAGGTTTTGTGAGTGACGAATATAGTTGCCATGCTTGTGATGTTTCAATGCCTTCCAACTCGTTCATTTTTTCTAAGTGACACCGATTTGGGAATATTTTTCAGACTTGAAGCAATGATGGTACAATCTAACCTCTATTCATTGGTTATGATTTTGGTACTCATCAATAAATAGGAGCAGGAATTATGCCCCCACTTCGATCAAAAACGTCCACCCAAGGCCGGAATATGGCCGGCGCCAGAGCTCTCTGGCGGGCCACGGGAATGAAAAATGAGGATTTCGGAAAACCCATCGTTGCCATCGCCAATTCGTTCACGCAATTTGTGCCCGGCCATGTGCATTTACATGATCTCGGCCAACTCGTTGCCCGTGAAATTGAAAAAACTGGCGCGGTGGCCAAGGAGTTCAACACGATTGCCGTTGACGATGGAATTGCCATGGGGCATGACGGCATGCTGTATAGTTTGCCGTCCCGAGACATTATCTCGGATTCAGTCGAATACATGGTGAATGCGCATTGCGCCGATGCCTTAGTCTGTATTTCGAATTGCGATAAGATTACGCCAGGCATGTTGAATGCGACGCTGCGTTTGAACGTCCCGACGGTGTTTGTGTCGGGTGGTCCGATGGAGGCTGGTCGCACGAAACTTGCCGAACATCATACGAATTTAATCCATGCAATCGTGAAAGCCGCTGATGACAAACTCACGGATAGTGAGGTGGAAGAATATGAACGGTCCGCCTGTCCGACCTGTGGATCCTGTTCGGGTATGTTTACGGCTAATTCCATGAACTGTCTCACGGAAGTGTTAGGACTCGCGCTGCCGGGCAATGGCTCATTACTAGCCACTCATGCTGATCGAAAAGAATTGTTTTTGGAGGCTGGTCGTCGGATTGTAGCACTGACAAAACAATATTATGAAAAAGATGATGAATCGGTGCTGCCCCGTAGCATTGCTTCGTATGATGCCTTTGCGAATGCCATGAGCATGGACATTGCCATGGGAGGTTCGACCAACACCATTCTGCATTTATTGGCGGCGGCACAGGAAGCCGAGATAGATTTTACATTAAAAGATATCGATCAACTGTCCAGAAAAGTTCCAAACCTCTGTAAAGCTGCGCCGGCCATAGACAAGTATCATATGGAAGACGTGCATCGTGCTGGCGGCATGATGGGCATTTTAGGAGAGCTGAACCGGGGTGGCCTGCTGAATACCAAAGTGAAGAGCGTGTATGGGACATCGTTAGAAGGGACATTGAATCATTGGGACATCGCGGTAACCGACAATGAAGACGTGAAGCGGTTCTATCGTGCTGGTCCAGCTGGTATTCCAACGCAAACCGCGTTTAGCCAAGACACACGCTATGAGACGTTGGACTTGGATCGCGAAAGTGGCTGCATTCGTGATATTCCGCATGCCTATAGTCAGCAAGGAGGATTGGCCGTTCTCTATGGCAATATTGCTGAAAATGGGTGCATCGTCAAAACAGCTGGCGTTGATGAAAAAAACTGGATTTTTTCTGGCCCGGCTCGCGTCTTTGAATCTCAGAATTCAGCGGTCGACGCGATTTTACAGGACCAGATTAAAGCTGGTGATGTGGTCGTTATTCGGTATGAGGGCCCAAAAGGCGGACCTGGTATGCAAGAGATGTTGTATCCCACCAGTTATCTCAAATCAAAAGACTTGGGTGCGGCTTGTGCGCTTTTCACCGATGGTCGTTTTTCTGGCGGCACATCCGGGCTTTCTATTGGGCATGCCTCACCGGAAGCTGCGGAAGGTGGAGCGATTGGTCTTGTGCAAGAAGGTGATGAAATTCAGATCAATATCCCCAATCGAACGATTCACCTGAACGTTTCCAGCGACGATCTAGCAAAACGTCGAACCCAAATGGAAGCCAAAGGACATGATGCGTGGATGCCAACCGAAAAACGAACTCGCGTCGTGTCTTCGGCGCTCAAAGCCTATGCTGCGTTGACCACGAGTGCTGACAAAGGAGCTGTTCGGAATTTGGATCAGCTCAAGAAATAGTCTATACCCCAAACAAATATGCTAGGTTGACGAAAGTCGATTATCTATCGACTTTCGTCAATTGCCATCACAGTCGAGACTTGATCGTGCCGTGAATGTCAGAAGATTTCTGCCTTGGCGAAATGTTGAGTGGATAAGTCCCGGCTATTGGCCAGAGAATAGGCTGAGTCATGTCGTGAGGCTTTTCCACGATGAAAAGTCTTCTGGTGCTCAACTTGCCTGATTATTGATGGTCGAATGGAGGCATACTTTACGAACAACAGATTTGAGAAATATTCGAAAACAGTCTTAACGTTGCTTGTCATCATCGTTGTTGTGGTCGCGGACTTTGTGTTCACCAGGGTGTATCACATTCAAAAATACGGAACGATTCATAAGTTCGCCGATCGCCGAGCCCTTCGTGAGCCCTCTCCCGTTTTTCACCACACCCTCAAGCCCAATGGTCAACAGCAAGAGCAAAAATGGGGACATCTGTCCAGTCCGCTCTATACCAATTCGCTTGGATTCAAAGACCGGGAAATTCGTGAGATTCCGTTCGCATCTTCCAACTTCCGTTTTCTGTTTATCGGTGATTCGTTTACGGAAGGCATTGGAATCGAATACGAGAAAACCTTTGTCGGGCTGATTGATGCAGAGCTGGCTCGTCTGAATATTGACGTGCTCAATGCCGCGGTGTCTTCGTATTCTCCCACCATTTACTTCAAAAAAATTGAATATCTATTAGAGACCGTCGGGCTGGACTTCGACCATCTCATCGTCTTTCTCGATATTTCTGATATCGAAGACGAAGTGCGCCGTTACGACACGCACAACGGACGAGTTATCGGTCTGATGAGCCGTACTTCGAAGGTCAAAGAGTTTGTCTATGAATATACTGGCTTACTAAAAAATCTGTGGACTTTGGCAATCAATATGCAAAAGACGATTGCGCCGACTCATGAGGACTTACGTTCCGAAGAAGAACGCCGGTACGGAGTCAATCAGCAACGTAGCCTCTGGACGGTGAATGAAGAAACCTTTCATGATTACGGTCAACATGGTTTAGATAAGGCGCGAAAGCGCATGGACTTACTATATCAACTGCTTCAGCGGCATCGGAAAGAAATGACGCTGGCAGTGTATCCATGGTCGGATCAGATCATGCACAAGGACCTCCATTCTCGACACGTTACGTTTTGGGAGGAGTGGGCCAAAGAACATTCGGTGCCGTTTGTTAATTTCTTTCCCCTGTTTATTTCTCCCAATGGAGACCCGAAGGAAGTTCTGCGTACATATTTTATCGAAGGCGACGTGCATTGGAATGAACAAGGGCATGAACTGATGACGCGAGAACTCTTTACGAAAATACAAGGAGCTTTTCCAAAGCTTCTTCACCGTCAGGAAGTTGATTCAGATTAGAAGTTTGATCAGTCGGATGGTGTCCTGCACTTCACGATGGCTTCATGGAGTTTTTAAACGATATGCAGAGATTGAGGTAGATAATAAAAGTGTTATTCACTGTTTGTTGTTCTCTCTTCATCCCTAATCGTTCGTCATCTTTTTGCATGTTCCTTATCTTCCGCTCATGAGGCTAGGCTTTGTTTTTGAAATTCTTAATAGTAAAATAATGGCATGAAAACTACCATTGACTTGTCAGGTCGCCTCGTCATCCCGAAAGAGATTCGCAAAGTGGCAGGGTTAGAGCCTGGGATTCCTCTCGAAGTTCGGTGGCGTGAGGGGGTTGTTGAAATTGAGCCTGCTCCTTTGCCAGTCAAACTAATCAAGCGAGGGAGGCTCTTGGTTGCGGTTCCTGAGAAGACCATCGACTCACTTTCCAATGAGACGGTCAAACGGGCTCGTCAACAAGTTCGCCGTGGTCCATCTTCTTCGTCTTAGATATGCCAATATTCCTGTTGGATTCCAGTGTCATGATTGCCGCCATCTGTTCGTGGCATGAACATCATGAAGCTGCCATCGGGGAAATTGAACGACGGTTAGGACGACGGGAAGCCATGGTTGTGGCTGCTCCAGCACTCGTCGAAACCTATGCCGTCTTGACTCGTCTCCTTCCCCACACCGCCTCTCCTCTCATGCTGCCAAAAACCTTATTGAAGCCAACTTCCTCACGGAATATAAATGTATTGCGCCAAACGAGAAAGATTACCGACGTCTTGTGCTTGAAGCTCCTGGTAACGATATTCGTGGTGGAAGAACGTATGATTGGGGCATTGCCTTTTGTGCTCAAAAGGCCGGAGTCTCTGTACTCTTGACGTTTAATATTCGGGATTTTCAGTCTTTTTCACTCCATGATCTGGAGATCCATTTGCCAGATGCTTTTAAGTCTAATTAGACCTTTCTGAGTAGCATGAATCTCCAAGCTTCCCAATCTCTCGTTTTCACTCTTCTTCCAGCACCGGATTTATCAGCATTCCAATGTGTTCAATTTCGATCGTGACTTGATCTCCTGGTTTAAGAAAAACAGGTGGTTTACGAGCAAATCCGACTCCAGGAGGTGTGCCGGTTAGGATGACAGTGCCAGGGAGTAGGGTGGTACCTTCGCTCAAGAAACTAATGAGTGTGGGAATATCAAAGATCATATCGGAGGTAGTCGAATCCTGCATTGTTTTATCGTTGAGAGTGGTTTTGATCTTCAAGGAATTCGGGGTAGGGATTTCATCTTTGGTCACGAGTACTGGTCCAAGTGGACAAAACGTGTCAAATGATTTTCCCCGGCACCATTGCTTGCCTCCACCGTTTTTCTGCCATCCACGCGCGCTCACATCATTGGCGCAAGTATACCCGAGTACATAATCCAGAGCATCCTGCCGGGACACATTTTTAGCTGGTTTGCCAATGACGATAGCCAGCTCACATTCATAGTCCACCTCCGCTGGCGCAATAGTTGGAATGACAATGGGATCTCCTGGATTATTGAGGGAATTGGCTGCCTTGATAAAGAGCACGGGATATTCTGGAAGCTTCGCTCCGGTTTCTTCGGCATGCGCTCGATAATTTAATCCAATACAGAGAATAGTCGGTGGGACTATCGGAGCTAACAATTTGTGAATGGGTGTGATTGTTTCGGTAATCGTGTAGGTTCCGAATACATCACCGTCAATCAGTTGTGCTGATGTCTCGTCTATCGGTGTTCCGTAATGAATGGAACGTGTGTGGTCTTGAAATCTAATCAACTTCATGAATGCTATTCCTCTGTCAAAGGTGATGGTTGGGTTTCTTCTGAACACAATGCTGTGCCTGAACATTGTAGCAAGCTCACATGTGACTGTCTTTTATGTATTCCGAGAACAGAAGGAAAAGGGAATGTTCGTTGAGAATTGCTACATCCCAAAAGCCGGATGATTGTTAGAGAGTGAAAGGAAAGTCTATGGAAAAATAATGAGAAGAACACGAATATAATCCTCCCCTAGACAGAGAGTTCTGTCTAGGGGCAAAGGATTCGTTTGACGGCGTTGTATATGAAAAATCTAAAAATTATTTCTGTGAATCTTGTAGGGCGGCAGCTTCAGGCGAGATTGTGACAGGATCGATGGAAACCGACGTTGGCGCTTTCACGTGTCTTGTTGATTGCACATTGGTCGCAGACTCAATCAACGGAAGAGTCGTTTGTGCTTGTATGTTCGCAGCATTGAGGGCAGCAAGTCCATCCATAGGCTTTCTCCTTTCACGATTGTTAAAAAGTGTTGGATCTAGAGGGGGTATCGGTGGTTTTTTCAGAAATCTTGATTGGAGAATACTATTGTTTGTTGGGTTATCGTGTGTATTGGTTTTTGTTGAACCGTTGGATAAATATTTTTATGCTGGGGTGTGAGGCTTTAGAGGAATTGGCGACATGTTTGGCTGTGGCATGTACATTGCCGTGTGCCTTCGTGATGGGTATCTCCATAATGACACGTTAACTCTTCTCCTTTCTTAATTCGACGTAACGTGTAGAATTCTGCACGTTCATGAACTATTCGCATATACGTATTGGGTGAGCAGGAATGGTTGATGAATCGAAAGCCTGCTTGTTGTTTGGACGCGTCAATGGCTTTCCCATTATTGACTTCAACGATAGCGATGTGGCGTTGCGTTTTCGCCCTCCGTCTGGCTTCACGTTGACTAATGAGTTCGCCTTCAAATTCACCAATTTTTTTTCTTGCTGCTAGCGGTTCTGCCGCAAAGAGTCCATGGCCATCGATGCGACTGGGCTTGACGGACATGTTAGCAGGCCAGGTCCGTTGTCGAGCGATCGAAGGTTGACGTGCGGGCATTGCTTGAACGTAGAAGATAGAAGGGTGAGGTTGTATGTAGCGTGAGAACACGCTGTATGAGCGTGTTACTTGATGCCAATCACCATGGAGTCAGGTCCAATAAGATGCTCCACGCGGGTTTCTCGGAATCCTGCCTCTTTCAACCAGCCGCAACAGTCGGCTCCCGTGTAGTCGAAGCCTCCAGACAGTTCGATCAGCATATTGAGACTCATGAGCAGGCCAAAGGCGTTTTGGCGTCTTTCATCATCGATCAAGGCTTCAAAGATGAGTAAGGCTCCACCATATGGTAGGGCTTCGTAAGCTTTTTTGATGAGTGCTTTCTTCTCTTCAAGATTCCAGTCGTGCAGGATGTGTCCCATACACAGCACATCGGTTTCGGGAAGTGGTTCTTTGAAAAAGTCGCCTGGAATGAATCGTATCCGATGACTCAAGTTAAAGGATTGCACGTACTCCATGAAAATCGGGCCAACAGGTGGTAGATCAAATCCTCCTCCTGTCAGGTGTGAGTGCGTGTGTGCGATCTGAACAGCCAACCCGCCCTGTGCACATCCGATGTCGATGAATGTCTTGTAGTTATTCCAGGGAAACTTTTCAGCAATGGCTTGGCTCGCACCAATGCTAATACCCGTCATGGATTGGAGAAAGGCCAGAAGTGCGGCAGGGTTTCGGTACAACGTTCCGAAAAAATCCCCGCCTTCCTTGGTTTCATTCTGCGGAAGTCCGGTGCGAAGCCCTTCTGTGAGCGATCCCCAATAGCGGTACAATCGGTCATTGGCCATTTCTAAAAAACCACCAATATACGTGGGTTTTGTTTTATCGAGAAATTGATCAGTCTCGGACGTATTGGAGTATTTTCCATCTTGTCGATCCAGCATGCCGAGTGCCACGAGGGAATCGAAGAAGTCCCGGGCACTGCGTTCATGGAGATGAAGCTTTTTTCGTAAGGTTTCACCATCAAGCGGTTGTCGGGCAAGTTCAGTGAACACGCCCAACTCGACGGCGCTGAGTAAAGTTTTGGAACCCCAAAAGGCCATGCCGAGTTGCATGATATTCGCTGGTGATGGTGCACTCATTGTACGTGCTCTATAGGCGGCTTAATCTCCACCGGCAAATGAATCTTCCTCATATTCTTCGATGACGTCTTCCGTTTCCATGCCCAGTCCTGCTTGAAATGATTCTCGAATGGCCAGGACATGATCATGAGACGGTGTCTGGGCAATGTCCTTCGTGAAACGTGTGAGAAATTGGTTAGAGAGCGTGAGGCCTTTTTGAAAAAACTCTGGCAAGGGACCTTCTGTCACCTGCTGCCAGGTAATATAAATGAGAAATTCTTGAAAGTATCGAGCGTTTGGTAGACCTTCACCATATTGCTGCAAAGCCTTGTAGGCACGAGTGGCCTCTGGACCCTGGACCGAGGAAAAGGTTTCTTCCGCTTCAAGAATATCCTCTTCAAGTTCTCCGAGTTCCCCATGTTGTTCAGCTTCTTGAAGGGCTTGTCGTGCCGCGATGGCTGGATCAAAGTTCATACAACGTGTTCCCTCCCTCTGTCACACAATACATCTGTTTTTGTCCATAAGATGGAAATAGGTGCTAGGAGGATACCACGGTCGCCAATTTTTGTAATGTGGAATGAGGAGAGACAAAGTTTCGGTTAAAGCCAAGGGATTTCGGGTCCATATCCATGGCAAGCCCGAGCAGTTGCGGGAGGTGAAGAATCGGGAGATCAATAGCGGTGTTCTGTTGGTTTCCAGCTTTGGCTTGCATCCCATCTAAGTTGAGGTGACACAGCGGACAGGGGGTCACCATGATATCGGCCCCGTGTGATTTGGCATTCATTGTATGCGTTGCGACCATGTTGAGAGAGTTTTTCTCATTAATGGTTAGAATGGGAAATCCACAACACCGGCTTTTGCCTGGAAAATCGACGACCTCTGCTCCTAAGATTTCAATGACACGTTCCAAGGCTTTGGGACGATCGGGATGTTGATCGAATTGCAGTGCTTCGGTTGGACGTTGAAGATAACATCCGTAAAACGGCGCAGCGCGGAGGCCGGTCAATGGTTGTGTGATCGCGCGTCGAAGGACGTCTTCCCCTACATCTTCCAATAAGATCCAGATAAAATGGCGAATATTCGTTGTGCCTCGATAGGCGAGCCCTTCTTCTCCTAAGATCTGATTGATTTCTGCTAAGTACTCTCCATCAGTGGTCATGCGATGATTGGCCTGGCTCATGACGCCTTGGCATGTACTGCAAATCGTCATGATGGGTAAGTTTTGCTGTTCGGCCAGGGCAAAGGTCCGTGCATTGATGACGTCGCCCAGGCGCGGATCTTTTTCTTGAAGGACGCCTGCGCCCGTGCATGCAGCGGTCGTCATTTCTTCCAGGTCTATGCCGATCTTGGGATAGACCTGCATGACGGATTGATACAGCTCTGGGCACGCACCTTTTGAGACGCAACCCGGAAAGAATGCATATTTCATGAATGACTCCTCGTATAGTGTTCCAACAGTTCGTCGTATCGCCTAAGAATAATCATGTCGTATTTCGAGAGGATCATTAGTGCCCGTACACACGTTATTTATTGCGAAACGTATGGTTTTCGACGCTCGCACGCTTGAAGAGCCGCTTGATTTGGTCAATGCCCGGAATAGCTCGGTGTAATGGTCCTGATGGTGCGATTTTTTTATGACGGAATGATTGAATGGCAATGGGAATCATGCCAATCAACCGTCGAACGTTTCGAAATCCAAATGTCCGAACGGCCAGCATGGGCTCATCCAGTATCCCTTTGTTCTTGATAATGTCTGTGAAGACTTCGGCATGACGTGAGCCGGTTGTGGACGGGAGTTGCTCGTCAATCCCCTTGGCTCGCAACGACATGATGCGATCCATGGGGCCAACGCCTTTGGGACAGACTTGGATGCATTCCATGCATCGCGTGCAATCCCACATGCCCCCAGGTTCGTTGAGTGCGGTGAGTCGACGAGTGGTGGCATCGTCGCGTGGATCTGCCACAAACCGATAGGCCTTGGCCAGTGCTGCCGGGCCGACAAATTTAGAATCAACTTCCAAGACTGTACAGTCAGAGACGCAGACGCCACACATGATGCAGGTCATGACTCCGGAAAGATGGTTCATGGCTTCGGCTGGTGCCACGTGTTCAGCTTCCGGGATAGGCGTCGACGGTTGAAGCCAGGGCTGGATCTGACGAATTTTCTCCCAAAATGGCGACATATCCGTGATGAGATCTTTGATGACGGGCATATTGTTCATGGGTTCAACGTGAATAGTCTGGCTATCTTTCGTTGCTGAAATAATCTTGGTTTTACACGCTAACGCGGCATGACCATTGATGCGCATGCCGCAAGAGCCGCAAATGGCTCCGCGACAGGAACACCGAAGCGCCAGGGAGTCGTCGAGTGTCTCGCGCACTTTTATCAATCCGTCGAGGACGCTATCGGACGCCTCAAGCTCAAGATTGTACTCTTGAAAAAATGGAGCTGGAGTCTTTTGCTCTGGATTAAACCGGCGTATACGAAGCGTGGTGTTCATAGATCGTTCAAGCCTGTATATGTTCAGAATAGCAGCATAAGGTGTGGAGATACATCATGATTGTTTCTGCTCTCTAGTAGACTCGAGGTTGTGGTTGCCATTGCGTGATGCGCACTGGAAGATAGTCGACGTCTGGAGCACCGTTCGTTGAATGGTACAGCAAAATATGCTTGAGCCAGTTGTCGTCGTTCCGATCCAAGTAGTCGGTTCGAAAGTGGGCTCCACGGCTCTCTTTGCGGGTGAGCGCGCCCATGATGATGGTTTCCGCACAATCCAGCATGAATCCCAATTCAAGTGTATTGACGAGTCCGGTATTAAACACATGACCTTTATCCGTGATGCCGACAGTGTTCCATCGATGCTTAAGGGTATGTATGACCTGTTGGGCATTGGTCATACCTTCTTGTTCTCGAAAGACCGAAAGGTGCCGGTTCATGATTTGTCCCATCTCTAGGCGAATCTTGGCAATCGTGTCTTCATGCGACGGTCTTCTGAGTATCGACGTGACAAGATCATGATCAATGTCGACCAGGGCCTCTGATACGTTGATTGCGTTCACTGTTTTTACATAGTCAGCCGCGCACTTTCCAGCTCGTCGACCGAATACCACAGTATCAAGTAAGGAATTAGCTCCAAGACGATTCCCTCCATGTAAACTCACGCATGCGGTTTCGCCGGCGGCGAATAGTCCAGGTACGCCCTTCCAGTGCAGTTGGATATCCCAGCATCGTCCGTCGACATCCGTTTTGATGCCACCCATTTGATAGTGCATGCCTGGACGTATGGGAATGGGTTCTTCGGCAAGATCGATATTGGCAAAAGTTTTGGCTTCTTCATTAATTTGACGCAGCCGGTCATTGATGAAGGCCTTGCCCAGGTGCCGGCAATCCAAAAACACGCATCCGTTGACACCGCGACCCTCATTGATCTCCAATTGTTCCGCACGCGACACGACATCGCGAGAAGCGAGCTCCATCATGTTCGGTGCGTATCGTTCCATAAACCGTTCGCCATCGCTGTTCAGAAGATACGCGCCTTCTCCGCGTGCCGCCTCACTGATGAGCAGGCCTTTGCCTTTGAGCGTGGTTGGGTGGTACTGGACCATTTCCATATCCATCAATGGTGCTCCTGCCCGGTAGGCGAGGGCCATGCCATCACCGGTGCAGATCAACGCATTGGTGCTGGGCTCGTACACACGTCCCAATCCGCCCGCGGCGAGGATGACGGCTTTGGCCTTGAATAAGGCAAACCTGCCTGTCCGTATTTCAAAGGCCACGACGCCGGCGCATTTTCCGTCATCATCCTTAATAATCGATGTCACAAACCATTCTTCGTAAATAGGGATGTTTGCTTGGAGTATTTGTTCGAACAGGACGTGCAGCATGGCTTGGCCGGTAAAATCAGAGACAAAGAAGGTGCGTGCCCGTTTTTGTCCGCCAAAGCGCCTGGTGCCCAGGCGGCCTTCGTCGTTTCTATTGAAAATGACGCCCATGTGTTCGAGGGCAATGATATCGTTTCCGGCTTCTTGCGCCAGGATCTCGACGGCATCTTGATCTCCAAGGTAGTCGCTCCCTTTCACCGTTTCGAATGCATGGTCTTCCCATTTATCCCCTCGATCGGTGAGGGCGGCGTTGATGCCGCCTTGTGCGGCATTGGAATGACTCCGAACGGGGTGGACTTTCGTGAGAACGGCTACGGTTGCGCCGTGTTCATGCGCGGCAATGGCGGAACGCATGCCAGCTAGGCCAGCTCCAATCACTAGCACGTCGTAGGTATGAACCGTGGTCATGAACAGGTAACAATACGAGATGTTAGTGAAAAAAAGTCCTGATATATGGGAGCAACAGGGTTAGGTGACGGAAGACGAATGCCCACGGGATTCGATAGGTTCATACGGACGATTATGTGGTCCTTCATAGATTTGATCGGGGCGAAACAGGTGGTTCTGTTGATATTGTTCAAAGCAGTGGGCGAGCCATCCGGCAACTCGAGCCATCGCAAATACGGGGGTGAACATATCTGTTGCAATACCCATCTGATAGTAGATGATCCCGGAATAAAAGTCTACATTGGGACGAATTCCTTTATGCCCAAGGCGTTGTTCCATTTCACGCTCAACCACGTGTGCAATCGTGAGTAACGAATCGTGTTTTTCGTCTTTGATCATGCGCTGAGCAAGTTCTTGCAGAATGAGTGCACGAGGGTCTTTTACCTTGTAGACGCGATGTCCGAAACCCATAATTTTTTCTTTGGCGGCCATTTTTTGATCAAGATAGACTGAGACCTGTTCAACTGAACCAATGTCTTCGAGCATATGAATGACGGCTTCGTTAGCTCCCCCATGGAGCGGTCCCTTGAGTGTGCCAATGGCCGAGGAAATGACTGTGTAGGGGTCGGCGAGCGTGGACGCCGTGACCAAGCCACTAAAGGTTGAGGCGTTCATGGTGTGTTCGGCATGCAGAATCAGGCTGGTGTCGAACATTGTCGCAACTGCAGAGTCGGGTTGTTGTTCAAAGAGCATATAGAAGAAGTTTTCGGCATAGGAGAGATTATCGTTCGGTTGAATGTGATCATCACCATGACGTAGCCGGGCAAAGGCGGCAACCATGGTTGGCAGTTTGGCTAATAGCCGGATAGCCGACCAGTATCGGGCTTCCGGATCACGGACATCGGGAGTGGGATAAAACATGCCCAATGCCGCAACCGCCGCTTGCAAGGCATCCATTGGATGTCCATGCTCAGGCAGACATTTGATGAGATCAATAATGCGGTACTTGATCCGTCGGTGCCTCCGGAGATCATTTTCAAATTGTTGTAGTGCGGATGATGTAGGAAGTTCATTGAACAAGAGCAGATAGGCCGTTTCCAGAAAGGTGCCATGTGCCGCTAGCTCTTCGATTCGAATGCCGCGATATTCCAGGATGCCCTGCTGGCCGTCCACTGAACTGATGTGTGATTTTGTCGCGGCAACTCCGGCCAATCCTGGGAAAAAATCTCGCATGATCGTTTGGTCCTCACTCGGAGAATAGACAATAGTCCCGGGGTCTAATGTGCATGGTTTCACTGGTGATGTAATGGAGCGGCAAAATATTTTGTAGAGACTTTCTCCACTGCCCGTTAGTTAATTATACCGTGTATTTTTAATTCTGCCCACTGTTGGCTGGAGATTTTTTGCCTGACGGAAGGCTACTGTGAGCATGAATGCTACGCGTCTTCTTTACGTGGCCTAGAATTGACGGCAATTTCGCGCTTGACGATCAGACACGTGAATACGAACAGTGCGACGAAAGAATTATTTACGAGAGGATATATTTTTCTAAATCCCGAATCAGTTCTTCTTTTTCATCGATCAACAATGCCACGATGTCACGGAGAGAAACAATTCCGACGAATTCTTCATTGGTGTAGACCAAGAGGTGTCGACAGCGATGCTCCTTCATCAAGTCCAGGCAGTCGCCTGGAGTATCCTTAGGACTGACTCTGATGAGTGTCGTGGTCATCATGTCCTTGATCTTTTGTTTGTCCGGGTCTTTCTTCTTTCCCACAACTTTCATCATGAGGTCCCGCTCTGTGAAGATACCGGTAATCCCCGAAGAACTCGTGACGACCACGGATCCAATAAATTCCTCAGTCATTAAGATCGCCGCATCTAACGTGGAACAGTGTTCGTCAATGGTCGCGACCTTCCGGACAATTTTCGTAGTAATATCCCTTGCCATAGTGTCCTCCATCCTGAATGTTGTGGCGCTGTTTGTCTCCTTGCCGTCATCAGTTGTTCGTTGATACCCACAGTTTCATGAGGGCGCTGGATCATGCACACGACCCGTTTTATGTTGTCGCATGCTACGGATTTGATAGGTACGGAAATAGTTGCCACCCACTTGTATCTCCATGTGTGAATCTCACAGGTCTTGAAAGTGTGGTTGACGTTTTTCGAGAAAGGCGGCAAGCCCTTCCGTCTTATCTGCTGATTCGCACAACGCTCCAAATAAGTTTGCTTCTAACGTGAGTCCCTCACGAAGTCCGATCTCTGTGCCTTGCCGAATTGCTTGGAGCGCTGCCTGTACCGCCAATTGACCTTTTGAGGCTATACGACGTGCGAGTCCGATCGCTTGACGCATCAGATCTCCGGACGGCATGACTTGGGATACCAGCCCTAGAGTCCTCGCTTCCTCTGCTGAAATGGACTCACCGGTAAGGACCAACTCTGTGGCTTTTGATGACCCGATCAGGCGAGGAAGACGCTGCGTCCCACCGAATCCCGGAATGATACCCAGATTGATCTCCGGTTGTCCGAGTCGTGCCTCATTCGCTGCAAGCCGAATATGACAACACATCGCTAACTCCAAGCCCCCGCCGAAGCAGGCCCCGTTGATCGCGGCGATGACCGGCTTCGTAGAGCGTTCGATCTTATTGAAAATCGCCTGGCCGTCTAGGGCCATTTTCTGGCCCTCCTGCGAAGAAGCAATTCCAGCCAACACCCGGATATCCGCGCCGGCGATGAAGAATCGTCCGGCACCTGTGAGGACCAGAGCCTTGACCCTCTCGTTTTCCGCCAGGTCGTCCATGGTCGATTCAAGCTCTCTCAGCAAGTCGGGGGTGAGGGCGTTGGCAGGAGGATGATTGATCGTTAAGATCGCGACAAAGTCCTCAACTTTCTGTGTGATCAATGTGTGGGCTATCGTCGTCATGCTCAATGTCCCTCCTTTTCGCAACAGCGAATCCCTGCTGGTATGTGACCATTCGATCAGTAGGTGAAAAAGCCATGTCCGGTCTTTCGACCTGTCAATCCGGCATCCACCATTCGGCGCAGCAGAGGGGCTGGCCAGAATCGTATGCCGAGGTTACTCTTCATCTCTTCCAATTCTCTCAACACCTGGTCGATGCCTATGTCGTCGGCATAATGCAACGGACCTTCCTTTTCTGTCGGGAATCCAATGCCTGCCACCATGGCGAGGTCGATATCTCGTGCCGAAGCCACGGTCTCCTGGAGAACCGTCGCAGCCTCATTGATCATTGCCAGGAGGGGTCTGGCTATGGTCCATTTCGTCCCGTGCTGCTGTGTCTCATTTACACCTTCTTGAATCAATTGTTCCAGCTCACCATTGGTTGTTCCTCCATACTCGTAAAATCCCCGACCGGCCTTCACTCCACACCGTCCGTTCTGTACCAGCTTTTCCAGCAACATCGCCGGCACCATGCGCGGTCCGTAGCTCTGGTGAAGAATACGAGCGACCTCTAAAGAAATATCGAGTCCGATGGTATCTAAAAGGGTGAAGGGGCCCATGGGCATGCCAAAGGCGACCATATCCTGGTCGATGTGTTCATGAGAGGCGGCATGTTCTTGCAGGCAGAATACCGTTTCATTCAGATAGACCATCAGCAAGCGGTTCACCAAGAACCCCGCACATTCCTTGACCACAATCGGGACTTTTCGGATACTCTCCGCAAATCCCACCATATCATCGACCGTCTGGGGATCGGTGACAAGACCGGGAATGATTTCCACGAGCGGCATCGCATAAGCCGGGTTGAAGAAGTGGAACCCAATCATCTTGTGCGCGCGGTTTGAGCTCGCTCCCAATGCTGAGATTGAAAGTGCCGACGTATTGCTGGCGAAGATAGTTCCCGATGAGCATTGTGTCTGTAGTTCTCGAAATACCTGTTGTTTGAGTTCAAGATTTTCTGGAACGGCTTCTATAACAAGATCGACATCGCGAAGCTGGTCTAGACGTGGCGCTCCGGTGATGAGGAGCATTTTTTCTTCAAGCTGTTCGGACGTCATTTTTCCCTTGTCGACCCTCACTTGATAGATTTTTCTCACCGTGTCGACTCCCTGTTGCACGGCTACCTCGTTCACATCGGTTAGGACCACTGGTACTCCTGCGAAACTGATCACCTGCGCGATCTGTGCACCCATGGTCCCGGCTCCGACGACTCCAACTTTGTAAATGTACATGAGAGTTCCTTCTCGGTTTTATACGCGTTCTAGAATCATTGCCGCTCCTTGGCCGCCACCCACGCAGAGCGTCACAGCTCCATGTGTGGCGTCTCGGCGTTGCATTTCGTAGAGGAGGGTAATCACAAGACGTGTTCCCGTCATGCCTACGGGATGACCGAGTGCAATCGCGCCTCCGTTCACGTTCACCATCTCTCTGTTCAGGTTGAGCGCTCGCTCGACGGCGAGGTATTGAGCGGCAAATGCCTCATTGACTTCGATGAGGTCGAGATCGGTAAGGCTCAACCTTGCTCGCTTGAGTGCCAAGGGGAGGGCGTCCACGGGGCCGATACCCATGCGTGTAGGGTCGACGCCGACAAACGCATATCCTCGAATTTTACCGAGTGGATGGAGTCCAAGTGCTTGTGCCCGCTCCCCCGACATGACGAGTGCGGCTGCGGCACCATCATTCAGCGGACAACTATTCCCTGCGGTCACGGTTCCGTGTTCCTTGAACATGGGTGGATAGAGAGCCAATTGTTGCTGAGTCAACGCCACATTGGGGCCTTCGTCCTGTGTTAAGACCGTCGGAGCCACGTCGCGTCCCGCGACTGTTTTGGGAATCGTCATCGTCACCGTTTCATCCTTGAATTTCCCTTCTCTCAGCGCGCGAAACGCGCGCTGGTGGCTGTGTACGGCAAAGTAGTCCTGCTCTTCCCGACTAATGCCGTATTCCTCGGCGAGAGTCTCGGCCGTCTGCCCCATGAGCTGGCCGCAAAAGGGATCGGTCAATCCCTCCCAGATACTGTCGGTAAACTCTGCATGTCTCAGTCGTTTGCCCCAGCGCATATCCCGACTCAAAAATGGCGCGCGGCTCATGCTTTCGACCCCACCGATTATCTGAACGTCCGCGTCTTGACTCTGGATGTTTTGAAACGCGTTGACGAAGGGTTGTAAGCCGGATGCACAGTTACGCTGAACTGAGTACGCAGGAGTGTGGAGGTGAAGTCCCGCTATGAGTGCAATCACTCGTGCGATATTGTAGGCATCACTCGGTTGTCCGACACACCCTATAATCACTTCGTCGACAAACGATGGATCAACTTGGGCACGAGCCATGGATTCACGCACCACGAGCTCTCCAAGCGTTTGCGCCGGAATATCTTTTAATGTTCCACCAAAGTTTCCGATCGGCGTACGTACGCCGGTGACGATGACTACATCTTTCATGGGACGGGTTTCCTTTCGGTCATCACCCTGCTTTCCGAGGTTCTCCTACCGGCTTTATTAGTGCGAATGTTGTCATGTGTTTCTTGCGCATCGTACGGCGGAAGGCTTTGCCTGCAATGTGTCGTGGGAGTTGCGTTTGGAATTCAATAATCGAGGGGGTTTTATAGGATGCTAAGAACTCCCGGCAATGCTTGATCAATGCATGGGCTTTGATATGCTGACCTTCCTTGAGGACCACGTAGGCCTTGATGGCTTCTCCAAGTTTACGGTGTGGAATCCCTACGACCAGCGTATCTTTCACGGCTTGATGGTGAAGAAGTATGTTTTCCACTTCATGCGGATAGACATTTTCTCCTCGACTCTTGATCATGTCTTTTTTTCGATTCGTGAGAAAGAAAAATCCGTGTTGATCTGTTCTTGCAATGTCACCGGTGTAGAGCCATCCATTCCGCAGTGCAGCTTGCGTTTCGCGTGTGTTGCGCCAATACCCTTGCATGACTTGAGGGCCACGGACAATCAGCTCGCCCGCACGTCCGACGGGGAGATCGCGTTCACCGGTTTTGAGATCGACGATGCGGCACTCGGTATCGGGAATGGGGACTCCAATGGATCCAGGTGGATTGTGGCCGTAAATCAGATTGCAATGAGTCACGGGACTGGCTTCTGTGAGGCCATATCCTTCTGCGATCCTTACGCCTGTCAGTTCCTCGAAACGGCATTGGATGTCTTCATGTAATGGGCTTGCCCCGCTGAGGCAAACACGAAGGGA
Organism: Nitrospirales bacterium; assembly: GCA_021604005.1. GTDB lineage: Bacteria > Nitrospirota > Nitrospiria > Nitrospirales > UBA8639 > JAGQKC01. The sequence continues at coordinate 57,260 of BQIV01000007.1, forward strand.
CCGAAGATTGAATCGTCCAACATTGTGGAATTCATGTATGAGCATGAACATAGATGGGATACCGGAAAAAATCGTCACACTGTACCGTTGAATCGCCTGCACGACATCTGCGACCTGAAACCGCGGCAAGAGGACTTGCGACCCCCCCGTCATGATCGCAAGGTGTTGAGTTGTGCTGAGTCCGTACGCGTGAAAAAATGGGACAACGCCCAGAAAGACTTCCTTGCCTTCCTGGAAGTCCGGTACCCACGCACGGCATTGAAGTGTGTTCGCCACCACGTTTCTATGAGAAAGCATGGCACCTTTAAGAACTCCATTCGTTCCACCTGTGTATTGCAGTAAGGCAATATCGTCTGACTTGACGGAAGGTAAAATCGTGTCCTTATCCTCTGGAACTGCTCGAACAATATTGAGGAAATTGAGAAAGCTGTAGACCGCAGGAAGTCTTTCGACGTGAGGCCTCGGAGGGGTATCCCATAGGCTTTTGACTGTATAGAGGAATCGCTGCAGGGGTGGGAGAAAGTCTTGGATGCCGGTCAGGATGACTCTTCGTAGCGGTGTCTGCGGGAATACAGGACGGATGCGTGAGTACAAGAGATTCAACGTCACTATCGTCTCGCTGTCTGAATCGACGAGTTGGGAGACAATCTCTGGAGCAACATATTGTGGGTGCATGTGAACGACCAGCGCGCCCGCTTTGAGCGTCCCATAATAGGCTATGATAGCCTGAGGTATATTGGGAAGCATGAGTGCCACCCGATCGCCGGGTTGTACCCCATGGACTTGTAGTGCAAGTGCGAATTTTGTGGAAAGCTCCTCGAGCTCAGAATAAGAAATGCGTCGGTTATGGAATATCAAGGCGGAATGCGATGGGTACTTCTCTGCTGAGCGACGTAAAAGATCGAAGGCAGTCCAGTCAGGATAGTCAAGTGTGTGGGGAACGCCTGCGTCATATCGGTTAATCCAGATAGGTTGCATCGAACGCCTCGCTTGGATCTCCGACTATCTTGCTCTTGCTGTGTAATTCTCCGTTTCAGTGTTTATGATAATTAAATACATTTATTATATGATAGTGATATAGTATTATTTATTCAAGATGAAATATGTATAGCGTCAAGATTAAGGAGGGATGACGATGCCACAACTCTTCAAAGGCATGGAAGATATTGAAGAAGCTCGTGAGCAGATTGCCGGATCGAGCTTTATGGGAGGTCTCTTCCTCGGGCATCCTGAATTTCATTTGCTCTGTTTGCCAGATGAACCAGCGGAAGAAAAAGAGATTGGAGAAGCCTATTGCAGAACAATAGAAGACTTTCTCCGACGTCATGTCGACCCGGATGAGATTGAACGAACGGCAAAAATTCCCGAACATGTACTCAGCGGGTTACAGAATCTTGGCGCATTCGGCATGAAAATACCCAAAGAGTACGGAGGATTGGGGTTCTCCCATACCAACTATGGCCGTGTGTTGATGCTCATGGCGAGTTGGAGCAATATTTTGTCATTGACTGTTGCCGTTCCTCAATCCATAGGGATTGCCATGCCGATTCTTCTTTTTGGCAATACGGAACAGAAGAAAAAGTATCTCCCTCGTGTGGCCCGAAAAGAAATCTCTGCATTTGCGCTCACGGAACCCCAGACCGGTTCGGATGCTGCCAATATTCAAACCGAGGCTATCTTAAATGCAGCGGGTACACATTTTCTCGTCAATGGCGAGAAGCTTTGGTGTACGAATGGTCCAATTGCCAGTGTCGTCACGCTTATTGCACGTGTTCCCTCTAAAAGGGAAACGCGGCATGGTCAGACGGCTTGGGTTCCCGTGCGGGAGGGAAAGGGGGCGGAACGCCAGGTTCACACGGCCTTTATTCTAGAAATGAACAGCGAGGGTGTAACCGTTCAGCAGCGGTGTCAATTCGAAGGCTGCCGCGGTATTGAAAATGCTCACATGACCTTCTCTGACGTGCGTATTCCTGTTGAGAATGTTATTGGTGAGGTTGGGAAGGGACTGAAGTATGCGTTTTCGATTCTGAATGTAGGGCGCGCGATCAGTGTTCCTGCCATTTGTGTGGGAATGGCAAAGCAGGCCTGGCAACCCACATTGGATCGAGTGAATTCCAGGGTCACCTTTCAAAAACCGCTCAGTCAACGACAGACGCAAATGGTGCGCACTGGGCAGATGGCTGCGAATCTCTTTGCCATGGAGGCTCTGTCTGCACTTGTTTGGCATATGGCAGATCACGAAACCTATGATATTCGTATCGAAGCGGCCATTGCCAAAATTCGTTGTTCGGAAAAGACCATTCAATTTCTCAAAGACGCCCAGATCATTTTTGGGGGAATGGGCTATGAAACTGCAGATTCCAAACGTGTACGGGGAGAGCCAGCGTTTGTGATAGAACAACTCGTCCGCGATGCTGAAATGTCGCGTATCGGAGAGGGTGCCACCGACATTTTACGTCCGTTTGTCGCACGTGAAGCGCTCAATCCACATTTAGAGAAGACCAAACGATACCTTGACGAACATGGAAGTGCCTTTACCCGAATGCGTGAAATCTTCAATTTATTCCAATGGTACCTTCCTCAATATTGGGGGCACTGGAAACGTAAACCCTTGCCTTCTCGACAAGAGATGCGACATCCCAACGTCCACAAACATTTGTGCTATGTGGAACATGCAAGTCGAAAGCTGGCTCGGGCCATCCTCTATGCTCTGGCTCTTCATCGAGAAGCCCTCCGTGACGATCAAGGGCGGCAGAGTCGAATTGAAATGGTCGGGGAAGATCTTCTCACCATTGCCGCAACATCCTTGTATGCCGCATCACAGTCTCGACTTGGGACAGATGCTGGGCTGTGGGACCTCGCCAATGAAGTCTTTCGCACACATCGTGTGCGGATTGATCGCATGATTACGGAAATCATTCACAATGATGATAAGGAGACGGCCGCAGTAGGAACACGTGCGCTGCTTGGTCGATACCCCTCTCTCACTAACGGGATTATCGAGCGGGGTCTTGATGACTATCTTTCGAAAGGCACAGTCCGCCTTTTCAGACAAGGACAAGAAGGATTCGTTGAACATACGGTTCGTGATAAAAACGTGGTGACTGTGTTACGGCCGTAATCGTACGATTGTGAGAAGGTGTTCTGCAAAGATTCCTCGTTAACAAAAGAGAAAACAGCGGGGGAGTTTGAATGCGTTTTCGTACTGAACCCAAGAGGCCTCCTTATCTGAGATATTGTCAGTATGAATAACAAGCATTCGTAGGTTGATTTTTATGGCGACTCGTGCATGAAGTTTGGTACTTGTCATTTCAATTATCGCCTCACTCGTATGATGAAGGTGCTCATCCCTCGCACTTTCATCCGATTGTGTCGAGCCATGTTCGTGTTCGTCAGTTACATGCAAACGAGCGAATTCATGGGTGGCTGGTCATGGGTATTTGTTGACATGTCAGCACGGGACATTGGCAACGCTACACATCAGGCAACTTATTTGGTGTGCTTGGTGGATGAATTCGTGTTTTGATCATGATTGGCATGGTCGCCAGCATCTCTTCTATTTGGTTCATGTGGCGCATTATAAATATCAATACTGAGCATTAACGCGACTACCAATGCCGCGATTCCTAGGACAATGCTCTAATATACTAAGGCCATGAGACATCCTCTTTCATTGCATGGTTTTTTTCAGCCAATAAGCCTTTAGGTCATGAATAATGACTCAAGGCTTATCCTCGGTACTGTGCCTCGCCCCTTCTTCCTTTTCCTTGAAGTCTATTGCCCTTATAGTTTTTAAACTTTTCATTAAGACCTATTCATCTGGGAAGTCGTGGTGTCAGAAGAGCTTTTGCTCAAGAACATTACTATTCCCATTCGCTTATTCGTATGCATTTCTTATGGTCCTAGATTTTTGCATTCTGCCGGGAGTCGTCCCGGCGGTCGAGGCCCTTTTGTTTCGGCAAAAGGACCCAAAACCATGAACGCCCAGGCCAGGCTCATCGGATGAGATGAACTCCGGTTGGTGGGGCGGGCTAACTCGCTGCGCTCAAACAAGCCTGCCCAGCATGAGAGGCGTTCACTCAACGGACTGGCCTGCAGGCGTCAGGTCATAGGTACTGAGAAAAAGTTAAAATACAATAGTACTTCGGCCCGATTCCCCCAAGCTCTTTTGAACATGTTGCAGCTTGATGATGAGCAGTGCCCATCATTGTTTAAACTGCCTTACGATAAAGATCCCGATAGAGTTCTTGAATCTTGGTACTGACGTCCTCGGGTTGACGCTGACGAGGCGCTGAAAAGGTGAAGCCCAGCAAGAACACCACGATGAGACCGGCAAATGCCGCGATCATGTACCCAAATGGAATCTCCGGGAAAGCTCGTGCTTCTATAACCTCCATCTCGGGCATGCTCTGGATTCCTAAGGCCTGTTGCATGTTCACCTCAGGTCGTGTGAATCGGGCGAATTGATTGGATGGTTGAGCCTCGGTTCGTACGGCTGCCGCGGTCAGAGCTCCTAATTGATTTTTGATTTCGGCGCTTTTTGTCAGGTAACGATGTTGTGTGGATGCTAACTCTACAGTCTGTTTACCAATCTGTTCTTGCACGTGACCAGCGAAGTGCTGTTCCCTTTGGGCTGCTGCAATAATCCATTGTCCAAGGCGGGGCTGCCAATTCTTAGCGAACTGTTTGTTCATTAAATTACCCATAGCCTGAGCGGTGGCGATGATGCGGTCGTTAAACTTGTTGGAAAGATTGTCTGCAGAAAGCACTCCGGCCCGAACTCCTTGCCGTGTAAGATTGACAATAATCTTGCCCATCACATATTGGACTTGAGCGTCATGGTCAGCTTTAAACTGAGCCGCTTGAGCTTTGATCGTATCAAGTCCTTCAATTGGTGTATGAGTCGCTGCCGCTGTTGCGCGCGCAAGTTTCTTGGCTTTTTGTGTAATGTCGGTGGCAAATTGGTGTTCTAGTATGGTGCCGTCGACTATGGCTCGTCCCATCGCTGGTTGCAACATCGATTGCAGCATGAGTTTCAAGGGGGGATGTGGTGCAGTCTGGGTGGAGGTGGTCACCGCCAATGAGCCTCCGTAGCTAGCTTTAAAAAGCAGATATCCTCCAAATAAGGTGGCAACCATTCCAATGGCTACCAAGATGTCGACGATTTCAAGTTTTCTATTCATAGCTACTTCCTTTCTTTTGTGATCCCGATATTCGTTTGAGGTGTACCTAACTATTTTCATAGACAGTGACGATGGAAAGAGCACTCCAAAGTTGTTTCGATCTCTCTAATTTCTAATGTGCGATTCTAATGCCTATTTCCCTGCCTTCTTAACAGCTTGATTCTCTGTAATTTTTAGAAGACGGCAATTCCCATCGCTACATGTTGTTGGTTGAATTGCACCACACACTGGACGAAATCCACCAAGAAATTGGTAAAATAAGGATAGAGTTCGTCTTCCTCAGCATGTCACACGAGCAATGACGTGAGGGACATAACCCCCAGGTGATTGGGGCTTGAGCCATGAGCCTATCCATTGGGAAAGGTGGCATTTACAAGACGTTCGTCGTCGCGTCTCTCATTGTAAGAATTGTCCCAGGCATTTCGGCCTTTTTTGCTATTTACGTTTCTTGTACGGCTGGTCCTACGCATTCCATCGGAAATAGTTTTCAAGAGATCTCGCGTTCGCCTGCCAACTGGGTTGTGGCAGCGATAGAGGCGGAGTTCTGGCGTGCCATTCACCGAGATATTTTTCAGAAAGCCATTGTCCCGATCCGTGTCGGTGAAACCGGACATGGCATACATGCAGAGGTTGTCACATTGTGCTCCACGCCTATGTCGAATTGGCAGAGAGTTCGAACTGATGGTCATGGCAGATCCCATTCTATAATTAGGGTGGTTCCCGTTCACTTTATCCATCAAGTGGATCGTCAGAATCATCAGATTATTGACTTCTTACGGTATGCTTGGCAAAAGCCCCCAGACCCGAAACAGATTTCTTCCGGAACGTTGGTGAAGCAGGCTCTGGACCAGTGGTACGTCCAGGGGCAATCCAATCGCATTGAGGTTCAAATTGACTGTGACCCTCACCTTTCGGGTCTTTTTGTTGATCCAGAACAGATCAAAGAATCCATCGTGAATTTACTGATGAATGTACGTGAAGCGATGTCTGATGGAGGAGACGATGAACGTCTTATTTTGGAGCTTGCCGACTCCGGCTGCGGTATACCGCCTGCTATTAAAACGGATTGTTCAGTATTATGACCATTTGACCAAACCATTGTTCCCTTCTTTGCCACGAAAGACTAAGGGACCGGCTTCGGACTCACTAATGTCAAGCGTCTGCTAGAGGGCAACGGTGCACATGTTCGTGAGAATAGTATGAAAGTCCGCGGTATCCAATTTGTCCTTTCTCTCCCATTAATCATGCAAGGTGGTTTGGTGGAAAGGAATCTGTGATCCCATGTCTTCGGCTCACACTCTTCTGATTATTGAAGATGAAGAACGGATGTGTCGTGTGCTTGAATTGGCGCTCAGGCCGGAAGGTTATGAATTGGTTCTGGCGAAAACCGTCCAAGAAGGGTTCGAACGGCTTCATGATCTTCATCGATTGGACCTTATCTTGACGGATCTTCAGATTGGATCTGTCTCCGGTCTCGATATTTTAGAGGCTGCCACACAACTGTCCCCGGAGGTCCCCGTGGTCATCATTTCGGGCTATGGAACAGTAAAGTTCGCAGTCGAAGCAACGCGGAAAGGTGCCTATGACTGCATTCCAAAACCTGTGGATCATGAAGAATTGAAGATCGTCGTTCGGCGTGCGTTGGCCATGCGGCAGTTAACTCAAGAAAATGAGTCCCTCAAATATCGACTTTCCACACACATCAGTTTTGAACGAATCGTTGCGGTTTCACCTCAAATGAAGGAAATCATTAGGCTGGGAAGGGAAGTTGCGAATACCGACACCACTATTCTTATTACTGGAGAGAGTGGGACCGGTAAAGAAATTGTGGCACACGCGATTCATCACGAAAGTGCCCGTGCCCGTCGGCCGTTTCTAGCAGTTAATTGTGCGGGAATCCCTGATGAATTACTTGAATCCGAATTGTTCGGCTACGAGAAGGGAGCATTTACCGACGCGAAAAAATCAAAACCGGGCAGGTTTCAACTCGCAGAAGGAGGAACATTGTTTCTCGATGAGGTTGGAGCCATGAGTGTATCTGCACAGGCCAAGGTACTCCGAGTCATGGAAGACCGAATTGTGTATCCGCTCGGTGGAGTCCGGGGAGTAAAGGTGAATATTCGGATTATGGCTGCGACTCACGATGATCTGACGGCATTGATACACAAGGGCCAATTTCGTGATGATCTGTTCTATCGCCTTCATGTATATCCCATACATCTTCCTCCCCTTCGAGAGCGGCGTGACGACATTGTTCCTATCAGTCAGGCCTATCTAATCCAAGCCCACCGTGAGCGAGGGAGCCGACCTTGTCGATTCACTCCCGACGCCCTGTCGGTCCTAGAGCAGTACGCCTGGCCAGGAAATATACGTGAGCTTCAACACGTGATTGAATGGGTGCTTGTGACCTGCAAGGAAGAGACCATTGGTGTCGAGCACCTTCCAACGGATATTCGCATGAACCAACAGGTTCGTCCCACACTGCCTTCGCTCCTTTCCTTAGGGTTGTCGGTTGAACAAGTTGAAGAAGCCATGATGAAAGAAGCGCTTGCGAAGACGAGTGGTAATATTTCTGAAGCCTGCCGTCTCCTGGGTATGACGCGGAACACGCTCCGGTATCGTATGGAAAAATTTGGTATCAGTTCGAGAAAGGTTTCGAAACATGACGTTTGAACTGTTTCTATAATAGGATTATGATTCATGTATGAAACGCAACGGTTCAAAATCATAAATCTGAAAGGAGCAAAGGAACGTGTTCCCATTGGCCTGATTGAACATTTACAAGCATTGTCAGTGAATTCATGGAGGCTGACGCATGCCGTTCTGGAATTCAAAACACGAGCGGGAGAACGAAGAGCCAACCTGTTCATTTTGTAAAAGAGCCAAGGGTGTCGTAAAAAGTCTGATGCAAGCTCCGGCTGAGTATTCTTGCGCTGGATGCCATAGGGTGCAGCCGCTTCTTCTCTGCAAGGAATGTTTTCAGCAATGCGCCGAGTTTTTTGCACGTGAAAGCCCCCAGCCCGACCACAGTGAACCTCAACAAGAACAAGTTCAACTTCCCTCTCCTCCAGAGATTAAGGCCATTTTAGATCAATATGTGATTGGGCAGGACGGAGCCAAAAAGGTTCTCTCAGTTGCTGTCCACAATCACTATAAACGTGTGTTTAGTGCGAAAGACTTAAAAGATGTTGAACTGCAGAAGGGAAATGTGATGTTGATTGGGCCAACGGGAACCGGAAAAACACTCCTTGCCCAAACTCTTGCTAAAATTCTTCACGTGCCTTTTGCGATCGCTGATGCCACAACGGTAACGGAAGCTGGTTATGTGGGGGAAGATGTGGAGAATGTGGTACTCAAACTTTTGCAAGCGTGCGATTTTGATGTCGCACGCGCGCAAATTGGTATTATCTATCTTGACGAAATCGATAAGATCAGTCGGAAATCAGAAGGTGCCTCTATTACACGGGATGTCTCTGGGGAGGGGGTGCAACAGGCGTTGCTCAAGCTCGTCGAGGGGATCATTTGCAATATTCCGCCCAAAGGAGGTCGAAAGCATCCCGAGCAAGAGTTCCTGGGGGTGGACACGACGAACATTCTTTTTATTTGTGGAGGAGCCTTTGTTGGGCTTGATGAGTACATCTCACAGCGCACCAATCAAAAACGAATGGGTTTTGAGGTTGAGACTTCCCCGGCATCGAATATTGTGCCCGACCAGTTGTTGAGACTCGTCCGTCCAGAGGATCTCTTAAAATACGGACTCATTCCAGAGTTCGTCGGGCGTTTCCCCATCCTGACTACTCTGACCGATCTCAATGTTGAGGATATGATTCGAGTGCTCACAGAACCAAAGAATGCATTGATTAAACAATATTGTGCTCTGTTTGATTTAGATCAAATCGAATTGGAGTTTACAGAGGAAGCCATCAAGTCAATTGCAACCCGATCAGTCTCCTTGAAAACCGGAGCCCGTGCTCTCCGATCCATTTTGGAAGAAGTGATGTTGGATCTCATGTACGATATCCCAGCGCTGAAAGGTGTGGAGAAAATCGTGATCACCCAAGAGGTCATTCAAGGAATCGGACGCCCTCAACTTTTAAAAATTTCTGCCTAGTCTCTTTTCATCAGGAATGATCAGCCTCTACTGAACGAGGAAATAGAAGATGGTATTTACTTCTCGGCGGGGTGATGGAAAAGCATGCCTGTGGGGTTGTCGTACGATGTGAAGTGTCCCCCTGACACAACTGGCGGAGGAGTGAAAAGGGCGAGCCTGTAAGGGGGCACGGATGGGTTCAATGATTATAGCGAATACAAATACGTTCCAAACGGGAACATACAACTATAGCCGATTCAATTAACTTCCGTACCCCCGACGTGTTGGATACCGCGTAGAAAGTCCTCAACGTTCAACTGTAATGTATGTGGATTCGCTATAGCCCAGCGCGGTACAACGTTTCAACCAGCAGAAGTTATAGCCGTTCCTTTTACCTTTTGCTTGTACGACATGTGTGGTTGCGCTGTGTACGTGATATCAATTCGGCTTAGAGTTATGTGGTTACGTTATAATTGAAACGGCTATAAGCACTATCCGGAGTGACAGTCTGTCGAGCGCTTTTGAAACTGGGTGGAGCGATTGGTTGATGGAGGAAGGGAACGATGTCTTACATGACACGAGCCATCTTTCTTGCGAAAGATGGCCCGTGTATGGCGCTTAGGACGCCTTTATTGCTTGTTTGTTTTTAGCCCAACTGCCGCCTGTGGTCACTCTTTACTCCCATTCGCTTTTGCCAGTTCTCCTAGAGGTGAAGCCTTTCTCCTGCCTTTTAAGCATTCCCCCTCACCCTCTCCTCTTTCATGACTTGTTTTCAGGTTTTTCTCACCTATGTGCCAACCAGCACCCCTGGTTCATTGAGGAGGTTTCTTTTGGACAACTCGGTTACAAACGCATAGCCTACCACAAGAAGAAAGACGCTCTTCGCTGGCAGCTGGTTTTACTTTTTCGGTGGACTAAGGTCTGTCATGAAAGACCCCTCTTTCTTGATAGTCCTACAATTTTGTTACAGCGGGCATCTCATATGGTCTAGCACTATAACCTTTTTCATATACACTACATTGCTTGTACTCCTTTAGCCTGAAATTGTCAATCGTTTTAATCACAAGCGAAAAAAATTACTCTCTCGGAATTATCCGATACGCGACGGGCATTACACCCTCATATTCAACCTACAAGAGATCAGGTTAATGATCCAGCACGTTTGCGGGCAATTGGTGGAATTCTTCGACCGTTGGACCGACTAGAGCCGCGAAATCGCTATACCGCATTCTGATAGCTTCATGGCGTGTTCCAGCTTGAAAGACAATCTCTTCATCCTCCGTAAGGGATCTGTCCACGTACACGTCCAGGCCGTAGAGATTGCCAAAAGGAGGCATGGCTCCGCTCGAGCAGTCTGGGAACAATCCTGTAAACTCTTCTTCTGTAGCCAATCTGACATGGCTGTCCTCAAAAACCTCTTTCAAACGATTCAGGCTCACCTTCCACGTGGATGGTAGCACCATCATTACAAATCTTTCGCTCACTTTGACCATAATCACTTTGGCGAGTTCTTTTCCTGGTACATGCAGTGTATGGGCAACTTCTGGAGCGGTATATGCTTCTTGATGAAGTAGGACTTCATACTGAACCTTTTCGCCGTCGAGATACTCTTTAAGCTTTGGTGAAATAGTCATGACCGCCTCCTTCCAGGGGTATGGGCTGTTTCATTGATGGTAACGTCACCTCTGACTTTTGATCATCGATTCATAAGGGACCAGACAACACGTTTGGTCGTCAAGTTTGAGAGTATCATTCATCCAGCATCCAGGAGTGAAATATTTAGATATTCCAGCCCTGGCTTCAAACCGAAGGTGACGATCAGATCAGAGTCGTCGTGGTACATGCACACACCTCATCGTCCCGCAATGTGATTCTTCATGCTGTGACAGTTGCGTGAGGTGTGACACACTCAATGGCTCTGTGCTGTTTCTCCTCCAGTTATAGTCGATTCAATGAACTTCCGTAGCCTTGAAGCGTTTATATCGCGTTGAATGTCCTCATGGTTCAACAGGGTTTGAACACCTGAAATACAGAGATCAGCTTGGTTATTGAGTAACGATGTAGAATAGATTTCAGAACCACGAGGCCTTGCATACATCGTGTTCAAGCATACGGCTCTTTGGATTCGCTATAATTCTCCTCTAGATTACGGGTGAATATTTCACGATCTGAGTAAGAGAATCCGATCAACGGCTTTAGCAAATAAATGGATTACGAAAAGGGATTTGGTACATCGTTAATAACGCTTTGGGTCTCCTCCAGGTGTTTTTGTAAATAGGTCATAAAGGGCGTGCCGCCGGTTCCTATGTGGGTTGCGTTGGTCGTGTGTTGTGTGTGTTGTTGATGCACATAGCGTACGGCATAGTCGAGGTGGGTTGCTCGAAAGCGTTGCAGTAATCGAACGCATGCGTGATAGGCCTTCCAGAGATCCGGTTCGCTAGCTTTTCGATCTTGTACATATCCAGCCAACGGCGGTCTCCCCTGTTCGTCTTTGAGGCGTTCAAACGTTTCGAGAAACGCTCGGTGTAACGGCGGCATATACTGTCGCATTTCAGCAAGGTAATGGGTCAAAAGATCTTCAGTATGGGTGATGCCGAGTGCGGTATCGAGGGCTGGGATGATTGAGCTTTGGGCTCCCGTTTCTCCTCGGAAATATTGCGGGTAATTTTGAAATTCTTCTACTCCCTCGTACACGAGCCCGTTCGGGAGCGCAGGGTTATCCTTCCATCCATGAATATAGGGTCGAACCCGATTATAATAGATATAGGGATCACACCGTTCAGGCATGCGATCTAATGTCTTGCACATAGCTTCTTGGGCTGATGCGATAACCCACAATTGCTTCGTGACCTGGTCGGGATCATCTTCCGTCACACTTTCCAGTGCACGGATCGCTCCGGCCATGGCTCGTCCGGCTTTGTCCTCGATGTCCACATGAATAAGCACAAACCATTCTTCATCAAGTCCGCCAAGGAAATTTTGTATAAGCACGATGTTATCGAGTTCTATAGGCTTATTTCGATCAAGGCGTCGCCAATTATCAAGAGCATAAGATGCATACGATAGTACTGGTGGCCTGCCGAGTTTTCTGGAAACAAAGTGCCAGGGTACAGCAAGACAAGCTGGTAAATGGTCGGCGGGCTTGTCGGGAGTCTCCCATATATACCCATGGGCTACGAAGGACAGTACGCGATTTGCGTACCGATAGGTTTCGATATCCCACTCATCACTTGCCGCAGGTATGGCGATAGAGAGTTCTTGAACCGTCTGACGCATCTGTCTGGCAACGAGCAGCTTGGGAAGTTGTTGTCCTAAACGTTCAAGGGTAGGGGATTGGGGACATTCGGTACGAGGATCGTGAACCGGCAAAAAGCCTCGTTCCTCTGAGATTTCAAAATCTGCCAATGACGGAGAAAAAAGGGTTGATGGTTTCATGATTGCTCCTTGCGCAGTTGAGAATGATGAACGACAGTCATCTGTCCCATGGCAGTCTACCCTCTGACCGCAAGCCCGTGAGGATCGGCTGTTTCTTTGTCGTTTTTCATGTTCGAAATCCTCACGATGCCAACCACCTCTCCGTTTCGTCCTCCATTCTTCACTTTAATAACCATCAGGCCAGGAGTTGAACCTTTGGCATTATTCACCGATTTGTTATTGGCTGTCAGTGGGTGTATGCCGCGTAGGTTTGTGAAAGCATAGTTGTGATCGGGGGATATGCCAATCAAATCAGGCGCGGGGTCCTGACTGTGTGATCCAACGAGATCGATCATCCCAATGCTTAAATCGGGAAGCGTATCGATGATTTCAATAATATTTCCCGCACGGTCCACGACCCAAAGATATTGCCCAATGGCAGTCATGCCATGCGAGTCTGCAAACCTTGAGTCCCGGGTACTGACTAACTTGGCTTCCAACGAACCTGGAAGTCCCTTCATCTTGACGGCATACACATCGTACGCAAGCGGAGCAACCGGCCAACCACCCCCTGAATTGATATACATCGTATTCCCGACTTGAATCCCTCCGCATCCTCCAGGATGAATGTGAACATCACTTAATGCGGCGACGGCCTTCATGGGAGTGTCTTTGACGTTCACGACCAGCAGCCCGCCTCCACGCAGCGTCACGAATGCATATGTGCTCGTCGATTCCGTGATCGGGCATATTGGCGCATTATCAGGACGCTCGCCGTTTTGAAGAGCTTGCAGATTTACAACATCCTGTTGTCCGTCAAACATGAATGTTTTGGAAGCGTAGTCCGTCCAAATTCGTACAAATTTCTTTTCTTTGATATTAGCGGCCATCACCATGTTCTGATCGGGAGTTGGCCAAGCTGCATGAACGTTTTTCCCTACTGAAATGCATCCGATGGGTGTTTTCGCCTCGGCATCCATGAAGAGAACCTGACCACTGAGGAAGGAAATGACCGCATAGTTATGGTCTTTGGTGAAAAAGACCATATGCGGGCGTCGAACCGTTTTGCCTGTTGCCTCTTTGCACATGGAATTAATGTCCGTGCCTGTATCAATAGAATGTGTGGGCTTGGCATTCATGAGATCCGAGGTTAATTGGCTGCCGTCATAGACATGGATATAGCCACCGCCTTGTTCCATGGTGTCCGATTGATCTGTCACCCAGACTTCATACGCCTGGGCCTGGGAAAACAGTAAAGCCAATCCCAGCCATATGATGAGTGTGTGTCGCAACAATCTTCGTTTTTCTTTTCGAGAATGAGAGGTCTTGAAAATTTTCATTTTGCAACCTCCTTATGATCGATACGTGTGTTGCTCGACAATTTTTCTCTGGTGTGCGTCGATCGCGTCGATAACCGCATGAATACCTTCCCCATTTAAGGCAATGGTCGGAATGACATGTGAGACCCAATTCCGTAATGCGTGAACCGTTGCATCCGCATCCGAGCGATCGGCTTTGTTCACCACGACGAGGTGAGCTATCTCCAGCAGTCCCGCCTTCATCGCCTGAATATCGTCTCCCAGACCTGGCGCTACGACCACGACGACTGTTTGTGCCAGGTCGATGATCTGACCTTCTTCTTGTCCTACGCCCACCGTTTCTACGAGTATGACATCATAGCCTGCAGCTTCTAGGACCTGAATGGCGTCACCTGTGGCCTTGGCCAAACCGCCGTGGTGCCCTCGAGTCGCCATGCTCCTGATATAGACGTGTTCATCTGACCAATGGGACTGCATCCGGATGCGGTCACCGAGGATGGCGCCTCCTGTTCGAGGACTGCTGGTATCAACAGCGAGAATTCCGACTTTTTTCCCTTCTGCCCGGTAGCATGTTGTGAGTTGATCGATCAGTGTGCTTTTCCCTGCGCCTGGATATCCGGTTATTCCAATGATAGAAGCTTGGCTTGGGAGCGAATCTAAACTTTTGACAACCGCGTTGCCGAATGGGTCTTGGGCTTCAAGCATGGTGATAAGCTTAGATACGGCGCGAACGTCTCCATATGTTATTCGATTCTTCAATACCTCCATGTTTTCCATGATGCCCAACTCGTTTCAAACCCAATATGGCTTACCTACAATCTGTTATCGATGAAGTTCCCGTTCACGGGGCAGCAAGCCGAACTTTTCCAGTAGCCTCAGCGACATTAAAAGGCTTCGACAACATGTTGCGACCTAACTCTTTAAAAATTGGTCTCGCGGCTTCTACCACCCTTGTTTCATCGACACTCACAATCGCCCCGGAAGCCTTGAATGCCGAAACAAGATTCTCGGTCGCCACATTTCCTGACGCCCCCGGTGCATAAGGACAGCCCCCCAGCCCTCCTGCACTGGCGTCAAAGTTCACAACTCCATACTGCTGCCATGCGGTTCGTGCGTTAGCAATCGCCATTCCGTACGTATCATGGAGGTGCAAGACGATCCTAACTGTTGGCACCTCAGCATACACGTGATCAAGAAGTAAACTGATATCTCTCGGGGAAGCCTTTCCGAGAGTTTCCCCGAGTGCGATCTCTTCGATGCCGAGAGCAACGAGTTGGCGCATGACGTCCACCACCCTTGAGGGTGGAATTCGCCCTTCATAGGGACAGAACACCGCTGTCGAAATATATCCACGGGTCTTAAGGTTATTTCGGCGTGCCCTTACTACCACCGGCCGCAATCGATTAATCGACTCCTCCACTGTGCTGTGAATGTTGTGAAGAGTGAAGCTATTTGAGGCTGCCGTAAACACGGCTACTTTCTGAACCCCGACGTCTAAGGCGCGATCAAGGCCTCGTTCATTCGGAACTAAGGCAGAATACGTGACACCTTCGATTTTCGATATGTTGCGGAACACCTCATCTGAATCTGCCATCTTTGGAATCGCTTTCGGCGATACGAATGCTCCGGCCTCAATTTCAGGGACTCCAGTCTTGGAGAGAGCATTGATAAATTGGACTTTCGTTGTTAGAGAAAGCGAAGTTGCCTCATTCTGCAATCCATCACGCGGCCCCACTTCAGTAATGAGAATGGGGGGTTTTTCTTGCTGTTTTTCCAGTGAGTTCATGATAATGCGGCTTTCACTTCCGAGAACCCATCTGCCCAGCGTGGGGATCGTTTTTCGAAGAAAGCTTTGAGACCTTCATTGGCTTCCTTGGTGCGTGCCATTCGGACATTCGTCTGCACACAGAGCCGCCAGCCGTCATGCTCAGGCCTGTTGATAAGGTTTCGAAACAAGGCTTTGGTTTGCCGCACGGCCTGAGGGGCTCCCAGTTGTAATTGATGTGTGATCTCTTGGACTGCCAAGTCTAGGTGAACTGCCGGTACGATTTCGTCAACGAGTCCAATCTCTTGCGCGGTACCAACCGAAAACGGCTCACCGGTCAGGCAATGACGGAGGGATTTGGAAAAGCCGAGTTTCCGAATTAACAAAGGAGCGATCACAGCGGGAGCTAATCCCACTCGAACTTCACGCAAAGCGAATTGCGCATCATTCGTTGCGATCACGATGTCACATGCCGCCAGTATTCCTATCCCACCCCCATAAGCTCCCCCTTGCACGCGTCCGACGACGGGACAAGGGTATTCATCCATGACTTGAAACATTTGCGTTAAGTGTTCCGCGGCCTGCAACTGTTGTACATCTGACATCTTCAGAATGTTAGTCATCCACTGCAGATCCAAGCCAGCACAGAATACTGGTCCTTCTCCAGCCACGACAACTGCGCGCAAAGTTTCATCTCGCCGTAATTCCTCTAAGGCCGATGTCAATTCAAAAACAGTTTGTGCATTAAACGCATTTCGGACTTCCGGTCGGGTGATGATCACATTGGCGACTCCGCCGGCAATTTCGACACTGATACATTCAAACTGTTTCATAATGATTCCTTACCACCGATACACCGGTTGCCGATGATCAGTGCGTGGGGATTGATACGCGATATCTAAACAGAACCCCAGAGTGCTGCGAGTTTCGATGGGATCCAAAATCCCGTCATCCCACAACCGGGCTGTGGAGTAATAGGCACTAGTCTCAATGTCGTACTGTGTCAGAACAGATTCCGTTTGTTGACGTATTTCGTCATCTGAGAGTCTTTTTCCCCGTTTGGCGAGTTGTTGTTGTTTAATGGTGACCAACACGTTGGCAGCTTGCTGACCACCCATGACTGACGTCCGGGCATTGGGCCACCCGAAAACAAAGCGAGGGTTGTAAGCCCGGCCACACATGGCATAATTCCCGGCTCCGTGAGAGACCCCGATCATAATCGTGAACTTCGGTACTTTTGCGGTCGCGACCGTTTGAACCATTTTCGCTCCGGCCTTGATGATCCCTTGTTCTTCGTATCGCTTCCCCACCATAAATCCCGGCACGTTCTGCAGAAAAATCAAAGGAAGCCTTCGCTGGTTACAGAGTTGAACGAAGTGGGCACCCTTCAGAGCAGACTCGGCGAACAGCGCGCTGCTATTCGCCAAGATTCCTACCCGGTGTCCCATCCAGTGAGCAAATCCACAGACCAGGGAGGTCCCATACCGACTCTTGAATTCTTGAAATCGGCTTCCATCCACTAAACGGGCAATGATCTCTCGAATGTCCATCGGTTGCTGCGAGGAACTCGGAATAAGACTATACAGATCAGATTCAGGGTACAGGGGCGCCAGAGGGTCGGCATCTCTCGTCGGGGGAAAACGAGCTCTCCCAAGATACCCGATGGCGTCTCGACAGCGTTCCAGAGCTTCCTGCTCATTCTCTGCAAGATGATCACTCACTCCGGACAGTCGTGTGTGGAGATCCGCTCCGCCCAGTGCCTCGGCGGTCACTTCTTCACCCGTCGCAGCCCTGACTAGAGGGGGACCAGCTAAGTAGATCTTCCCTGTTCCCTTCACGATAATGTTTTCATCGCACATGGCCGGCACATACGCACCTCCGGCTGTGCACATCCCCATCACGACCGCCACTTGATGAATGCCTATGGCAGACATTCGTGCCTGATTGTAAAAAATCCGACCAAAGTGCTCTTTGTCGGCAAAGACTTCCGCTTGTTTGGGGAGAAAGACTCCCCCCGAATCCACAAGATAGATGGCTGGTAGCCTGTTTTGCATGGCAATTTCTTGAGCACGTAGATGCTTTTTGATCGTAAGAGGAAAATAGGTTCCTCCTTTCACCGTCGCATCGTTGGCCACGATGACACATGGACGACCTGATACATATCCAATACCCGTAATGATGCCAGCAGACGGTACTTGGTTTTCATAGATCCCCCATGCCGCAAGAGGACTTAATTCTAGCCAGGGAGTGTTTGGATCGATCAACGATGAAATACGTTGATGTGCCAATAACTTGCCTCGTTTTCGATGCAGTGCAACCGCCTCTGAAGATCCACCATCCCATACGTGCTTTAGGCGATCTCGCAGTTCAGACACGAGCTCTTCAACTTGAATACGATTCCGTTGCGACTGGCTAGACTTTAAATCTGCAGACGATGTTAAAACTTGCATGTCTCACCCATGCGTATAGATTATGTGTCCCTTTTTCCCGTACCGATCCTCTCAGTGAGCGGCAGTACGGTCTCGTGCAGACCTCGTACGAATTGGACGATCTCTTCCATTGGCGTCCCCGGAAGATAGAGGGCTCGCACCCCCTTTGATTTCAACCAGCAGATATCTTCATTCGGAATAATCCCTCCGGCGAATACCACGATGTCATCGGCCTCTTGTTCTTTCAACAGTTCCAGCACTCGTGGCAGTAAATAGTTATGGGCACCGGAATGTACGCTGATCCCGATAGCGTTCACATCTTCTTGAATGGCTGTGTTGACGACTTGCTCAGGAGTTTGGTGTAAGCCTGTATAAATGACTTCCATCCCGGCATCCCGAAGAGCACGAGCGACAAGCTTGACCCCACGATCATGGCCGTCTAATCCAACTTTTCCTATCAGTATCCGAAGGGGTATGGTTGCGACTGTCATCGGCGACTGGTCCTATGTTTGTGATTTCAAAAAATACTTTCCCTCGACATCCTTTTGAACATATCCCATTTGAATCTGTGGATCGTGTTCAAACATTAATAACCATCCTTCTTCGAACGCCGAGTCCAAAATCCATCGTTTCGTTTCCATCGTTTGTAAGGGGGAAAGGTCATATCCCATGATATAGGGCAGAGGAAGGTGAGACACGGTTGGGATGACATCTCCCAAAAAGAAGGCTGTTTTGCCTTCCGACTCAACCTTGACACTTTGGTGGTGTGGGGTATGACCGGATGTGACGACAACTGATACACCCGCGAATAATTCGCTATTTCCGACAAAAAATTCCCACTGATTCTTGTGCATGATAGGGTGAAAGTTTTCTCGACGATAACTGGCTCTGGTCCGTTCGTTGGCGTGGACGGCGTCTTCATATTCCCCACGTTGAACGAAATATTTGGCTTTGGGAAATGTTGGAACCGTCTGTCCTTGATCATCAAGAACGGTGTTACCTCCCGCGTGGTCAAAGTGTAAGTGGGTATTGATCACAAAATGAATATCGGTCGAGGAAAGCCCGATGGTCTTCAATGAATCGAGGAGAGAAGCTGTGCGTTCTACGGCAAACATGTGCTCGAATTTCTTGTCGTGTTTTAACCCAAGGCCCGTATCCACGAGAATGTTTTTCCCATGTGCTTGAATGAGTAGGCAGGTCAGGCTTAGTGGAATGCGATTCTGATCGTCGGCAGGACAACACTTCTCCCACAGAACACGCGGAACCACACCGAACATGGCACCTCCATCCAGCCGAAACCGACCGTCTGTGAGAGGAAAGATGTTAAAGTCACCGAATTTCATGTCTTCACCCAAAAGCTGTTTGACCTTTTGTGTCCCAAGTTTGATGTTTTTCTGAAAAGAGACTTTCAGCGCTGTCCCCACCCATAACTGCGTCTTTCATTTTGCACGTTACACTTTGCATTTTGACTTGTACTTTCATAGCACGGCCGATTCCTGATATGTGCCGAAGACTTCTTTGAGTGCTACACAAATTTCACCTAATGTGGCCCGTGCTTTCACGGCATCAATCAGATACGGCATGAGATTTCGTCTGGTTGTTGCTGCCTGTTGAACAGCTTGCAGAACCTCCGTCACTTTCGCGCAATCGCGACGGGTACGGAGCGAGGTTAATCGCTCGAGTTGGGTGTTTTCGCTTTCCTCGCTAATCCGTAAAAGAGGGATGGAGTGGTACTTCTCTTCAGTATAGTCATTGACTCCGACGATGATGCGTTCCCGTTTGTCCACTTCACGTTGGTAGCGCTGGGAGGCCTCGAGAATTTCGCGTTGTGGAAATCCTTCTTCGATGGCGTTCAGCATGCCTCCCATTGCATCAAGTTTCTGAAAATACTCTCGTGCGCCTTCCTCCATCTGATTCGTCAGCTGTTCGATAAAGTACGAACCCGCCAGGGGATCGACGGTGTTTGCGACTTCGCTTTCATGGGCGATGATCTGCTGGGTTCGCAAGGCTAAGGTGACAGCGTTTTGTGTCGGGAGAGACAAGGTTTCATCCATTGAATTCGTATGCAAGGATTGGGTTCCGCCGAGAATTGCGGCAAGCGCCTGCAATGTCGTGCGGACGATATTGTTCATAGGTTGCTGAGCGGTGAGTGAACAGCCGGCGGTTTGAGCATGGCAGCGAAGCCGGAGAGATTGTGGGTTTTGGGGGTGATACCGCTTTTCCATTTCTCGTGCCCACAATCGTCGTGCTGCGCGGAACTTTGCAATTTCTTCGAAGAAGTCATTGTGGGAATTGAAAAAGAAGGACAGTTGGGGAGCAAAGGCGTCAACCTGGAGTCCGACGTTGACCGCGGCATCCACATAGGTGAGTCCGTCATAGAGCGTAAAGGCGAGTTCCTGCACCGCGGTGGAACCAGCCTCGCGGATGTGATAGCCACTGATGCTGATTGGATGCCATGTTGGTACGTGTTCACTGCAATAGGCAATGGTATCGGTGATCAATCGAAGATGGGGTTCCGGTGGGAACAACCATTCCTTCTGCGCGATATATTCTTTCAGAATGTCATTTTGAAGTGTGCCGTCGAGTTGATCGCTCGGTATTCCGCGTCGCTCGGCGACGGCCAAGTACATGGCGAACAGGATAGCGGCAGGGCCGTTAATTGTCATGGAGGTGGTGACCTGATCAAGAGGAATGTCATCGAAGAGACGTTCCATATCCTCGAGAGACGAAACGGCGACTCCGCAATAGCCGACCTCTCCTCGTGCGCGTGGATCATCGGAGTCTAATCCCATAAGCGTTGGCATATCAAAAGCAACGCTTAGGCCCGTTTGACCTTGGCTCAGTAAGTATTTGAAACGAGCATTCGTGTCACTCGCCGTTCCAAATCCAGCGAATTGACGCATCGTCCAGAGTCGACCGCGATACATGGTGGGATAGATGCCTCGTGTATACGGAAATTCTCCTGGTACTCCCAGCTGGTGTTCTGGATCCCAATCCTTGAGGTCATCCTTCGTGTAGAGACGAGCAACGGGTAGTCCAGACAGTGAGACGAATGGGTTTTTTCGCTCTTGCGTCTCGCGCATCATCATACTCCCTTAGACGACGTTTTCACTTACTGTCTGTCTGTTGAAACTCGGATGTCTGTTCATGTGGCGCTCTTTTCGAACAATCATTGATGCTGATAAAAGCCTCTTCCTGATTTCCGTCCTAGCCATTCCGCCTCGACGTATTTTCGAAGGAGCGGGCAAGGCCGGAACTTCGGGTCACCAAGATCCTGGTGCAGGACTTCGCAGATAGAGAGCACGGTGTCCAACCCGATGCGATCCGCTAATGCCAATGGACCCATGGGATGATTCGTGCCGCACACCATGGCTGTGTCGATGGCTTCGGCTGTGGCCACCCCTTCGGCAAAGGCAAAAATCGCCTCATTGATCATCGGCATGAGTATTCTATTCACGATGAAGCCCGGTGAGTCATTGGACTCAACAGGAATTTTCCCCATGTGTTTTGCGAGGTCTGAGAGGAGCGTCACCGTTTCATGAGTGGTTCTGAGTCCGCGAGTTATTTCGACTAACCTCATCACGGGCACTGGATTCATGAAATGCATGCCGGCGACCAATTCATCTCGACCCGCTGCCGCTCCTAATTTGGTGATCGAGATGGAGGAGGTATTACTCGCGAGAATCACGTCTGGTTTACAGACCCTTCCAAGTTCCCAGAAGAGTCTCGATTTGAGATCGGGTTTCTCAGGGATCGCTTCGATGACGAGCTGGACATCAGTGATATCCCCAAAAGATTGGGTGGTCCGTATCCGTTTCAAGGCTTGATCGGCTTCTTGGGGCGACGTCAGTTCCTCTTGAACTTGCTTGTCGAAGCCTTTTTGGATCCGGGCCATGGCGGTATCAAGAGCAGTTGTATTGGAATCATTGACCAGTACATCCCAGCCGGCTTTTGCCGAAACCAGTGCAATCCCGACTCCCATCTGACCGGCTCCGACGACACCGATGGTTTGTATATTTTGGAGATGCATATGCCTCTTCCCCGATTCACATGATGGACGTTCAAAGGTTTTCAAACTCAATGTGTCATGTGGCTTGCGACCTCAACTGAGTGTCTATGTCATGCGTTCGATTAACACCGCTAAGGCTTCGCCACCCCCAATACAGAGGCCCGCCATGCCCAACCGGCCTCCTGTGGTCTCCAGCGCATGGACTAAGGTCGTTAAGATTCTGGCCCCTGTAGCGCCGATCGGATGTCCCAGAGCCACGGCGCCCCCATTCACGTTTACTTTTGCCGGATCCAAGTGCAACTCTCGGTTGATCGCTAACGCCACGGAACTAAACGCTTCATTTATTTCGAACAAGTCTATAGCATCGATTGGACAATCCGTCTGTTTCAGAACTTTTCGAATAGCCTCGACCGGTGCGATGGTAAACCACTCTGGTGCGAGTGCTGCACCGGCATAGCCCACGATTCTGGCCATGGGTTTGATTCCATGACGATCAGCCTCTTCTTTCTCCATCAGCACTAAGGCAGCGGCGCCGTCGTTACACGACGGAGAATTGCCGACTGTTAACACGCCGTTTTCTTGGAATACGGGTTGCAAAGTTGTGAGTTTGTTCAAATCAACGCGATTGGGCTCCTCATCTTCAATCACGATGAGTGGGTTGTTTTTTTTCTGCGGGACTTCTACGGGCACGATTTCTTGTTTAAACATATCGGATGCAATCGCCGTCCGCGCTCGTCGATAACTTTCGAGTGTAAACTCATCCAGCTCTTCCCGGGTTAGGTGATATGTGGAAGCGCACAGTTCCCCGGCATTACCCATATGGAAATTGTTGTACACATCCCAAAGCCCATCCTTCACCAGACTATCGATGACTTCTCCATGACCGAGGCGGTAACCTTGCCTGGCCCTGGTGAGGAGGTAGGGCGCGCCTGTCATGCTTTCCATGCCGCCAGCCACGAGTATGGAGGCTTCGCCCAAGCGGATGGCCTGAGTGGCCATGATGACCGTCATGAGGCTTGAGCCACACACTTTGTTGACGGTCGTGGCTCCGACGGAATTCGGAAGCCCCGCGCCCAGTGCTGCTTGACGGGCTGGAGCCTGACCAAGGCCAGCGGCCAAGACGCAGCCCATGAATACCTCATCAACGAGGTCTCCAGACAGGTTCACGCGTTTGAGGGCCTCGGCGATGACCACGCTGCCGAGCTTGGTTGCGGGAATGGTACGAAATGCCCCGTTAAAGCTTCCCATGGGAGTTCGGACAGCACTGACAATGACCGCGTCTTTGGGTTCCTTCATAAGCTAATTTCCTCTTGTTCGTGTTCTAGCTCATCCTTCAGCTTAGACATAAATCGGTCTGCTGTCGCACCATCAATCACCCGATGGTCAAATGAAAGACTCAGATAGCCCATAGGGCGGATGACAATAGTGTCATCGATGACTACCGCTCGTTTTTGGATCGCTCCAACTCCTAGAATGGCGATCTGAGGCTGATGAATAATCGGTGTGCTGAAGAGACTCCCGGTTCCACCATGGTTGGTGATGCTGAATGTGCCTCCCTGAACCTCCTCCGGCCGCAGTTGCTTGTTCCGGGCCCGGTAGGCCAAGTCAGCAATTTCCTTGCTCAAGGCCGTCAGGTCCTTTTGATCGGCATGCTGAATCACCGGAACCAGCAATCCGTCATCCAGTGCGACAGCGATACCGATATGAATTTCTTGCTTCATCACAATGCCCGTATCGGACCAAGAAGAATTAAGAATAGGATAGGCGTGTATGGCTTGCGTCACGCCTTTGATCACGAATGGTAAGTACGTCAGGCGTTGGCGCTGCCGGACGTGTTCGAGTGAGGAGAAGTCCATTTCAAAGAAGGTGACAACATGAGCTGAGATCTGCCGACTCTGCACCATTCGCTCGGCGATGGTCTGTCGCATCGGAGTGAGTGGGACGATCTCTTCGTGAATCGGGGCTGTTCGATGGCCGGCTCCGTCTTTCTCTGAATCCAAGGTGACCGAGGGAGCGCATTCTTGTTTTGCGAGATAATTCAGAACATCCTTTTTGGTGATCCGGCCCCCAGTCCCTGTTCCTGTCACTTGAGTCAGGTCCACGGCATGCTCTTTGGCGAGTTGCCGAACGGCTGGTGATGGATGCTCTGCACCGGGGCTGCTCATGCTTGCAGGTGGTGCAATCGTTCGAGCATCTTGATCAACAGCGACATGGTTCTCATTCGTGGTTTGACTGTCCAATCGCGCAAGAAGAGTCCCCACCGGAACAGTTTCCCCTTCCTGAGTAAGAATTTCCGTAAGGGAGCCCGTTGCGGGAGAGGGGACTTCCAGCGCCACCTTGTCTGTTTCTACTTCCAACAGGGACTGGTCCTTCTCAACCTGACCTCCTTGGGGAATCAGCCATTTGACGACGGTTCCTTCGGCAACACTTTCCCCTAATTGAGGCATGATGATGTCAGTCGTCACGGATCCTCCTCCTTAGGTTCACTCAATAGGCGACCAGTTGTCTTGCAGCGGCAATCACATCGCGCGCTTTAGGGAGAAAGAACTCTTCGAGTGGAGGACTGTAGGGGACTGGAGTGTCTGGAGCCGCGATGCGTAGAATCGGAGCGTCCAACGAACTAAAACATTCTTCTGCGAGTAGCGCGGAAATCTCCGCTCCGATTCCACCAGTTTTGGTGGCTTCGTGCAGGACGATCACTTTGCTAGTCTTTCCAACCGAGTCCACAATCGTGTGTCTGTCCAAAGGGCTCAACGTCCGAAGATCCACGACTTCCAGATCGATGCCTTCTTGATCCAACTGCTCTGCTGCCTCAAGGGCGATATGCACCATGGCTCCGTATGTGATCACGGAAAGGTCACGTCCTTTCCGTTTAATCTCGGCTTCGCCGATAGGCACGAAAAAGTCTTCCGGAGGGAGTGTTTCCTTGACTCGGCGATACAAAAATTTATGCTCAAAATACAGGACCGGGTTGTTGTCTCTGATGGCCGACTTTAAGAGGCCTTTGGCATCGTAAGCCGTTGATGGGGCCACGAGCTTGAGTCCTGGTGTGTGGAAGAACCAGGCTTCAGGACAAACGGAGTGAAAGGGACCGCCATGGACACCTCCACCATATGGAGCGCGGA
Source organism: Nitrospirales bacterium (assembly GCA_021604005.1). Taxonomy (GTDB): domain Bacteria; phylum Nitrospirota; class Nitrospiria; order Nitrospirales; family UBA8639; genus JAGQKC01. The sequence continues at coordinate 82,594 of BQIV01000007.1, forward strand.
TAACCATGGGAACGGCTGCGCCCCAACGATAGTGGTTTTTGGCTGCCATTTCCGTAATTTGATCGAACGCGCAGGAAATGAAGTCGGCAAATTGCATCTCGACGATGGGCCTCATCCCCATCATGGCTGCTCCGATAGCCGCACCCACGATTCCGGATTCCGACAACGGCGTATCGAAGACCCGCCATTCACCATATTTTTCTTGGAACCCTTCGGTAATTCGAAACGCCCCTCCGTAGGGGCCAATGTCTTCGCCTAAGAGAAACACGCGTTCGTCCTGGCTCATTTCTTCGTCAAGCGCTTCCGAAATAGCTTCAAGGTACGTGACTTCATGTGCTACGGCTGTGGTCATCATGCCAGCACCTCCACAAGAGTTTCTGCATAGACCCCTTCGAGTGTTTCCGGTCCCTCGGGAAGAGGGCTTTGTTCAGCGAATTCAACGGCGGCTTCAATGTCTTTTTCGACTCGCTTCCTCACCTCGAGCAACTCGACATCATCGACATATCCCAATTGTTTCAAGCTCTGTTCGGCTTTCAGGATAGGATCTTTTTTCTTCCATTCCTCGAGCAATTCACGGGGGACGTATTTGGCCGAGTCATGTTCCGAGTGCCCGTGCATGCGCATGGTCTTGCATTCGATGAACGTGGGGCCTCCTCCTGCTCTAGCTCGTTGAATGGCAGATTGGGCCATCAGATAGATAGCGGCCACGTCGTTGCCATCGACAATCTCCCCGGGTATCGCATAGGCCTTGGCTCGTTCCACCACGTCTTGAATGGCCATTTGGTGGTGCAGCGGAGTGGAATAGGCATATTGGTTGTTGTTGCAGAAGAAGATCACTGGGAGTTTGCGTACGGAGGCCAAATTCAGGGCTTCATGGAAATCGCCACGGCTGGTTCCTCCATCACCTGTGTTGGTCACGACCACGCGAGATTCTCCTCGGAGCTTGAACGCCAGTGCGGCCCCCACGGCAACCGGCAGGTTATCGGCCAGATGACTCACAAACGCAAAAATTCCGCGATTGAGATCTCCGAGATGGACGTTCCCATCTTTGCCTTTCGTTGGGCCCGTCCGCTTTCCCAGGTATTGGGCCACAATTTCTCCTGGGGTGATGCCTCGAACCAGAAATGCCCCCATGTCGCGGTGAAATGGAGCGGCAATGTCATCCGATTGCAGAGCACAGGCATAGCCTACCGAGATGGCTTCCATGCCATGACTGGTGTACACGCCGCCGGCGATACGGCCTTGGCGATATAGCACGGTGACCCGCTCTTCTACCGCACGGGTTAATAGAAGGTAATAGTAGAGTTGGAGGAATTCAGGTTTTGAAATCTCCATGAGAAACCTCCTTTGGGGGAGTGAACAGTAGAAAGTAAGGGATACCAAGCAAGACAAAGAAAGCGATATCCTCATTTGTTCCTTTTTGAATCGTTAGGAGATTGACGGCTCCTTTGTTGGATTGAGGATAATAAGAGTCCCTTTCATGATGGGATGCAGGCGACAATGATAGGGGTATATTCCTGGTTTCAGGTTATACATGCCAAATCGTGCGTTGGCTGCCAAGGGACCTGAATCAAAGGCGCAGGGTGTATCCGTTAGGCATCCATCATGCGTAATTGTATGTGGAGACGCTGTTTCATTTACCCACTCCACGGGTTGATGAGCGTAGGTAGTTCCCGTGACGGGTGAGTAGTAGGGAGCGAATCCATTTAACTCAATGCGGTAGACAGAAGACATTGGAGCGACGGGTGTTGCAATAATGAACGTACTCAGTGCAACGAGTAAGGTTGCTATTAATATTTGCCAACGTTTCATGTAAGAACCTCGTGGCTGTGTTAAACGAATTCCAGTCGGCGTGCTTTCTCGTTCTATCCAAAAACCTTCGAGATAATCCAAGGTCTGCTCCACACCGCTTTTTAATTCTTCATGAACGTCCAGATCTTTTCCTGGTTTCGTGCTAGCCCTAGATTAATAAAGAATATTTATTATATTAGCGGTTTCGATAAAGTCATTCAATGAAAAACGCATAGCGATGAGACGATTTTTGATAAATATAGCGATAATATTAAAGTTTTTTAAGGATTTTAAGTTAATTGTTATTATTTATTATATAATGATAGACTGTTATGAGTCCAAGTGGGTGAATGCCGGTGTGTGAGCTCCTGGTATGGCTGGGCGATGGGTTCATGTTTTGTGTTTCATGTGGAGCCTGCAGTGTTGAATGAGCTGAGAGGGAATGAGGAGTGTTTGTTTATTTTAATCTTCGGTAGGGCCATATATGTCGGATAGCGGTGAACGAGAAGATTAATTGATGCAGAACATGGTGAGCCCAATGGCTGAGATGATGTTCGTATGCCGCGGTAGTGGGCAGTCCATATTGATGGATGAACTCACAGCACAGTATCCATTTTATTTTTTGACGAATGTCTATGCCTCAAGAGGAGGCATCGGTGTGTCCACTTTCTCAGCGTGGGATGAGACGGTGTTTTCCTGAAACGATATGCGGTTTGTGTCGTGAGAGGCGGTTGCATCGCAGTATCACGTGTAACGAAATTCGAAGGCCCGTCAGTTGTTTAACCCATAATCGGAGGACTTGAACTCACCGTTTCCGAGGATCATGTGATGAAGCTCGTTAAACGGTTTGCCGACTATGCTGGAGGTCTCACTTTCACGTCACTGCCTCCAGTTGTGGTCCATGAAGTCAAGCGTCGAGTTCTGGATAGCGTGGCTTGCGCCTACGGTGCCATGGCCGCGCCTCCCTGTAAGATGGCGAGGCGTATGGCCACATCAATTTCGATGAAAGATGGGGCCACAGTGTGGGGAACTCATCAACGAACCACGCCGGATCTTGCCGCGTTTGCAAATGGCAGTTTCGTGCGGTATCTCGATTTTAATGATACGTATCTTTCCAAGGAGCCAGCTCATCCGTCGGATAATATTCCTGCCTGCTTATCGGTAGCAGAAAGCGTTCATGCCACCGGGAAACAACTGATAGAAGCGATTCTTCTCGCGTATGAGGTGCAGTGTCGCTTGTGTGATGCGGCGGCTCTACGCTCACGAGGTTGGGACCATGTAACGTATGGTGCTTTTTCGACGGCTCTTGGGGCCGCCAAGCTATTAAAGCTTTCGAAAGATAAGACCATGCACGCGATGAATCTTGCCGGAATAACTTCGGGAGCCCTTCGACAGACGCGAGTCGGGGAAGTGTCATTGTGGAAAGCCTGTGCGTTTGCCAATTCGGCAAGGAATGGAATCTTCGCGGCATACGCGGCGCGGGAAGGAATGACAGGGCCTTTAGCTATGTTTGAAGGAGAAAAGGGATTTATGAAGGTCATATCTGGATCGTTCTCGTTGTCCGAGTTTGGTGGACAACATGACGTTCCTTTTAAAATTTTGGATACCTATATCAAGCCACGTCCCTTGGAGTATCACGCTCAGACGGCCGTAGAGGCGGCCTTGAAGGTTCGTGAACGAATTATGGCGGTCCACAACAACCTGAACCCGTCTCAGATTGCCTCAATCGAAGTGGGAAGTTTTGATGTTGCGATTGAAATCATTGGCCGGGATCCAGAAAAGTGGCGCCCGCAAACACGTGAGACTGCAGATCATAGTCTTCCGTACTGCGTGGCGGTTGCGCTTCTTGATGGAACAATTTCTCCACAATCATTTTCCCCAAAGCGGATACGAGAGAAATCGCTGTACGATCTTATCCAGAAAGTTGAAGTCAGAGAAGTCAAAGAATTCACGGAAGCGTATCCCAACTCCATGCCAAATAACATTCAAGTGAAGATGATTGGGGGAGAAGAGTATTCAGCCGTGGTCGAGTATCCCAGCGGACATCCACAGAGACCGCTGTCTGATCGTGAGTTGGAGTTAAAGTTTCATGCCATAGCTGTACGCAAACTTGAGAGAGGGAAAGTTTTAAAACTGATTGACATGGTTTGGACACTTGAAACTCTTAAAGATGTGAGAGCTCTGATCGCGGCGATGCCAGCGGTTTCTGGGCGGTAAAGGTCACAATGGGCATTCAAGAGGGACCGAAAAAACTGGGAAGTCAGATCCGAGCTGGAACCTTGGCCGTGCCGGGTGTGTTTAACGCCTTTACCGCACGTCTCGTTGAAAACGCTGGATTCCCTGCCGTGTACGTATCTGGTGCGGGACTGTCAGCCAGCCGGGCCATGCCCGACATCGGTTTACTCACGATGACCGAAGTGGCCACGGCAACTCGGCACATTGTGCAGATGATCAACATTCCCGTTATCGTGGATGCTGATACGGGGTTCGGAGAAGTGCACCATGTGAATCGAGCCGTCGGCGAATTGGAATCGGCTGGTGCGGCAGGTATTCAACTTGAAGATCAGATTATGGCCAAGCGGTGTGGGCATTTGCCAGGTAAGGAACTCATCGACAGCAAGGCCATGTCTCTAAAGATTGCTGCAGCGGTTGAAGCGAAACACAATCCTAATTTGCTGATCATTGCCCGGACCGATGCCCGGGCCAAGGAGGGGTTGGATGGTGCGATTCACAGGGCTCTGACATATCGGGATGCAGGAGCCGATGCGATTTTTCCGGAAGCTCTGGAATCAGCCGAGGAATTTGAATCCTTTGCGAACGCGATGAACGACCCGGCGGTGATTTTGGTTGCGAATATGACGGAGTGGGGGAACACGCCCTTGTTGTCTGTAACAGAATTTTCACAAATGGGCTATCAGATCGTCCTGTTTCCTATGACCTTGTTCCGTATGATGGCTAAGGGGATGGAAGAAGCTTTGGACGAACTCAAGAAGAGTGGGACGCAAAAGGCCTTGCTTGAACGGATGCAGAGTCGATCCGAACTCTACGAGGTTCTTCACTATGATGGGAATGGTCAGATTGCGGGAGTAGGAAAGGCAGGTATGTCATGGAAACGTTGATGTATAAACCTGGGTTGGATGGAGCCATTGTTGGCGAATCGGCAATCTGTCAGATTGATGAAGCCTCAGGGCATTTACGATATCGAGGGTATCTCATTGAAGATCTGGCCGAGCAGGCATCTTTCGAGGAGGTTGCATTTTTGTTAATTCATGGAGATCTTCCTTCCTCTCATGAGCACCAGGTATGGAAAAGCGAACTAGAGCAAGAGGAGCATTTGCCTGTGGTCGTGAGACGGTTTTTGGAGACTATCCCTTCTTCTGCTCATCTGATGGATGTGCTCCGAACCAGTATTTCTTTTCTTGGGATGATCGATCCGGAGGCCAACGATCCATCACATGCGGCGAATGTTCGAAAAGCCACAAAGTTACTTGCGAAAACTCCCTTGATTCTCTCATGTGCGGTTCGAGCACGTTACGACGCTCCGCCCTATCCGCCGATTTCACAGCTGCCCTTCGCCACTAACCTCTTGTACCTTCTGACCGGCACCAACCATCCAATGAAGGCCAAGGAACTCGATGTATCACTCAACCTTTATGCTGAACATGAATTCAATGCCTCCACCTTTGCCGCCAGAGTGACGGCTTCGACATTAGCCGATCTCTATGGGGCGGTGACGTCGGCGATTGGCACGCTGAAAGGTTCCCTACATGGAGGTGCCAATGAAGCTGTCGCAGTGATGCTAACATCTATTGATCAGCCAGAGAGGGCAAAACTGTGGATTCAGTCTAAGTTGGCAAGGAAGGAGCGAGTCATGGGTTTTGGTCACCGTGTCTTGAAGCACGAAGATCCCCGCACAAGCATCGTCAAACGACGGGCAAGGAACTTGAGTAACGAATTAGGTCACTCCCGATGGTATGAGATTGCAGAAATCATAGAACACACGATGCAAAAAGAACGAGGGTTGTTCCCCAATCTGGATTTCTACACCGCTGTTGTGTACTTGTTACTCAGGATCCCAATTGAGACCTGTACGCCTATCTTTGTCACGAGTCGTATGGCGGGATGGTGTGCTCACGTCATTGAACAGCAAGACCGCAACCGCCTGATCAGGCCACGGGCGTCCTACATTGGCCCAAGTATTCGAGAATTTCTCCCCATCCAATTGAGGTAGCCTGAACGGAAACCACGCAAAGCGTGAGGCGAAAGACGTCGTATAGAAAACGATCCCTCGCTCCACGTTTCACGTCTAACGCTTCACGAAATACGAGGACGCAGATGGCGGAAGAACCAGAGAGTCAATCCGAAACAAGTGAGAATGATCAAATTGAATAATTGAAATTTTGGATTTGTTTCGATATTCGTATTTCGATTTTATGGAACGTACTTGGAATGACTATAGGCTCAACGTCCACCTTATAACTCTTTAATACAATGGCCGTTACGCTCAAACATATACTTCAGGCCGCGGAAACGATCACGGAGCATATTGGACATACGCCATGTACCTACTCAAAGGCGTGTTCACAGACGTGTGGTGCTGAAATCGTTCTCAAGTTCGAAAACTTACAAAAAACGGGATCCTTTAAGGCTCGTGGAGCTGTACTCAAACTTCTTTCTTTGACCTCCGAGCAACGGAAAAAAGGAATCATCGCCATGTCTGCGGGAAACCATGCCCAAGCTGTGGCCTGCTATGCCGAGGAGTTTCACATTCCTGCTCTCATCGTCATGCCCCGGCATACGTCCAATACCAAAGTGGAACAGACGCGGAAGTTTGGTGCCGAGGTCTTGTTGCAAGGAGAGAGTTTTGAAGAAGCCAATGACAGTGCAAAGCGGATGGCTTGCGAACAAGAGCTTCATCTAGTCCATCCGTACGATGATGAGGTTATCATCACGGGGCAGGGGACGGTGGCTCTGGAGATGTTGCACGCCCACCCCGATCTGGATGTATTGATTGTCCCGGTGGGTGGAGGCGGATTAATTGCAGGCTGTGCAGTTGCGGCCAAAGGGATACGGCCCAACATTCAGGTGATCGGTGTCCAGACTGAACGTTTCCCGGCGGTGTTTCAAACGTTGAAGGGGCTACCTGTCGAGTGTGGTGTTAACACCATTGCGGAAGGCATTGCTCTGAAGAACCCGGGAACGCGAACGCTTCCCATTGTGAGAAGCTTGGTGGATGAAATCTTATTGGTCAACGAACGTGATCTGGAACAGGCAGTCTTGTTGTTGCTGCAAAAAGAAAAGACCGTTGTTGAAGGAGCCGGGGCTGCCGGTCTGGCTGCCTTACTGACAAACCTTCATGACTTTACAGGAAAAAAGGTGGGAGTCATCCTGTCGGGCGGTAACATTGATTTCGTGATCCTTTCTTCGATTATTCAACGTGGGTTGGTCAGGTCAGGTCGGTTGGTCCGGCTCCTGGTGGAGCTCAGAGACATTCCCGGGGCTTTGGCGGATGTCTCGCACTGTATCAGTCAAACCGATGCCAATATTGTCGAGGTGCATCATCAGCGCGCGTTTACCCATCTGCCTCTTCCATCGGCAGAAGTCGAGTTTGTTCTTTTGACGCGGGGCTTGATGCACATTCAAGAAATAGCAACGCGTCTGAATTTGGAAGGATATAAAACCCATCGTATCCATGAGCATGAAGACGTGGCAAACGCATGAATGACCTTTGAATACACGTGCGGCCGTATTCTTTTTGAGAAAGAAATCGAGAGGAGCGGTATGGCACACATTGTCCGCTTTCATACACTTGGAAGACCGGACGTTCTTCAGATAGAAGAGGTGCCGGCTGCCATCCCACGCACAGGTGAGGTTCGAATACAGGTTCAAGCGATCGGTTTGAATCGCGCGGATATATTATTTCGGCAAGGCAAGTATCTAGAGGAACCCGACTTACCGTCATGCCTCGGCTATGAAGCCGCAGGTGTGATTGAGGCTGTTGGGAAAGGAGTGACAACCTTTCATGCTGGCGACCGAGTCAGTACCATACCGGCCTTTTCTATGCGGCAGTATGGAGTCTATGGCGATTGCGTGGTCGTACCGGCCAATGCTGTCACGGGATACCCGTTGAATTTAACTCCAACGGAAGGTGCCGCCATCTGGATGCAATATTTAACGGGATATTTTGTGCTCTATGAATTGGGGCATTTGCAAGCGGGACAGCACGTGTTGATCACGGCGGCCACAAGTAGTACTGGCTGTGCGGCGATACAATTGACTAATGCGATGGGAGCCATCGCCATCGCTACAACTCGAAAAAAGGCCAAAAAACCTAATCTGCTCGAAGCAGGTGCTCACCATGTTGTCGTAACAGAAGAGGAGCCGTTCGTTGACCGAGTGCTGGAAATTACGAAAGGGAAAGGCGCTGAAATGATTTACGATCCGGTCGCCGGGCCGGGGTTTATGAACATGGGAGACGTTGTCGCCAATCAGGGAACCATTGTTCTCTATGGAGCACTGATGCCGGAACCTACAGTCTTTCCATTGTATGCAGCTCTGACCAAAAGTCTCCGGATTCATGTACACAAAATCTTCGACTTTACCGGAAATCCAGCCATGCAGCTTCCGCGGCAAGAAGATGCGTTTGATCGTGGACGGTCCTATATCTACGATGCTCTGGCCTCAGAAACCTTTAAACCTATCATCGATCGGACCTTTCCACTGACGGACATTGCCGAAGCGCATCGGCATATGGAGTCTAATCGACAGAACGGAAAAATCGTCGTGACTGTGTAGGCAACGTACGATTACTTCATGCGTATCTCTGATGGGAGAGATACGCTTTTTATTAGCATTCTCGAATGAGGTATCCGGCCGTACACAATTCTTACACGCCATAAAAGGAGGCGTACCATGGATCTCATATTGGATGCCAACGAACAAGAAGTTTTGATTTCGGTCTTAACCGTGGCCATTTCGGATCTGACCGATGAAATCGCGCACACCGATAGATACCAGTTACGACAAGAACTCAAAGACCAAAAGCGAGTACTCCGAGAGATTCTTGTTCGCCTTAATGGAGAGGGATAGTCCGCAACGTCGGAGGACTCGATGATTCAGGGTTCTGGAGCGTCCGAGAAGAAGGGCATGAACCGCTCAGTTGGGGGGAGGCGTTTTTCTGAGGAGAAGCGAGGTCTGAAGGTCGTGTTTAGCCGGGACGTAGGTAGGGTCCACTTGTAGAGTGAGACGAAACGCTTCGATTGCCTCGTCCACTTTTCCCTGTTCGAAGAGCGAGCGTCCCAGGTTATGGTGAGCTTTCGTCAGTTTGCGTTTTGCCTTCTTGTCTGCAGGCTTGAGAAGGACTATTTCTTGATACACTTTAATGGCTTCATCCCAGGCGCCGCTTTGTGCGAGTTTATCTCCAATGTGATAATGAAACTGGGAATAATTTAAGCCGCTGGGAGCGGGGTGAATGGCTTCTCGCCACGCCGCCATGGCCTTTGCGAGTTTCCCTTTCTGAGGAGAAAAGGGAGCAAGGCTATGGTTACGCGAACGTTCCTGTAGGTTCAGTTGAAACCCCTTTCGCCAGGCCGCCGTTGCCCCGTCCAAATCACCTTTTTGTCCTAAAGCCAGCGCGAGGTTGAAATAGGCTTCGGCATAATCCGGGTTATTGGGTTGAATCCGGATGACTTCCTGGTAAGCTGCTATCTCTTCATTGATTTCTCCTTTGTCTCCAAGCGCCATTCCAAGATTGAAGTGGATTAAGGCATTCTCTGGTTGAAGGCGAATCGCCTCACGATAGGCGCTAATCTCGCCTTCTCGATTTCCTTTCTGACCAAGAGAAACCCCAAGACTAAAGTACGCCATAGCCTCATCCGGATAACGACGAATCACTTCGCGCCAGGCAGCAATCGCTTCCTCCAGCCCCCCTCTTTTTTGGACGGCAATTCCAAGGATTTTACGAATCGACGTTTCATCAGGCTTTAGCCTGATTCCCTCACGCCATGCGGCAATGGCACCTTCAAGATCTCCCTTCCGTTCTAGAGCATACCCAAGGTTGAATTGGGCTTCGGCATAGGCAGGATCATCAAGTTGTAGGCGGAGAGCTTCGCGATACGCAGATATGGCTCCGTTCTGATCGCCCTTTCGGGCGAGAGCATATCCAAGGTTGGAATAGGCTTCGGCATTGTCAGGGGAAAGCCGAATCGCCACACGAAATTCGTGGATCGCCTGAGCCATTTCCCCTTTGTTCAGAAGGGCGTTTCCGGCTTGAAGATGCGTGTGAGAAAGGTTTGGGAAAAAGTCAGTCGAGGTCGCTGGGCTTACAAAAAGAAACAGTGAAATGCCGATACACGCAATAGATCTGGTGAGACCTGCAACAAGAGGATTGTTATTGACCGTACAGGGTTCTCTCGTGGGGCGAGGAAGGGAGCGGCGAGATAGGAAATCAAAACGTACGACCATTGGGGCAACCTCCCGCTGGTCAAATTCCCTGTATCAATCATTTATATATTACTCCTCTAACGAGGAAAACTGCAAACTCCCTGAGAAGCCATATCTGTCATCTATAAAAAATGTCACGGACACAAAGCCGTTCGATGATGGAACGAGTCCAGTGGGGATTCGAGGTGTTACGGTCTCGATCCACTATCCAAAGATTTGCCTCCCAACCATGAACGAGAATTTCTTGATAGCGATGTGTCGGGAATGCAAAAATAATCGAACGTTTACGTTTTCCTAGCCTACCGTGCTGGATTTGTTTTCAGCTTTCACATACAGAGTAGATAGTTTGATTCAAAAAGCCAGTTCCCTAGCAAGAGTGGGTAGAGGGATGTCCACATACAGAAGTTGTTCCTTTTTGCGATAAAGCTTGGGAGGGGAGAGTGAGACGATGTGTGCTTCCATCCTTTTTCCTCATCGGAGGAATCTTTACTTTTATACCACAAAGGAGCAGACTGTTTATGAAGGAAAAGAGAGGATTGACCTATGGGGTGACGAATCCTCGAATAGCTCCCCATACTAGCAGGGATGATACACGCCCTTCGGGATGCCATACGCCCGAAGGGCGTTCGTGTATTTGGTAAGAGGTGAGCGACTCTCGCGAGGCATACTTTAGGGTAGAGAACTTGTGAGCGGTTCACACGAGGGAGGTGTTGCCATGATGCATACAGGCTTTTCCAAGAGAATCATGTTTGTGGGAATAATATTGGGAGCTCTTGCGGGACTTTTCGTGGGGGCAACCGAGTCAAGGGGCCAGGACAGTGTCCCGCCAGAGCAGGTTGCCGCCCACGTTCATGCAGTGATTGAAGCGGATAGGTCTCTGTATACCGAGTTTGTCGTGGAGCGGTTACAACAGGCAGGCAAAGTTATTGCCTCACGACATTGGAAGAATAGATCTCAGCTTCCCCTTCCAGCTCAAATGCTCATGTTTGCGGGACTTGAAGTGGAAGGCATGGGGTCGGGTTTGAAGTATCGACTGGCAAGTCTATGGCCCCTTGAGGAAGAAAATGGTCCAGCCAATGACTTCGAAAAAGCAGGCTTGGAGGTGGTAGCCGATGATCCGAGCGAGGTCTATTCGGGAATGATAAAGAGGGGGAAACAGAAGTATTTTAAAGCGATCTATGCCGATAAGGCTGTTTCTCAATCCTGTGTCGAGTGTCATAATGGACACTTACTCAGTCCGAAGCGGGACTATAAGCTTGGCGATGTGATGGGCGGGGTTATCATCTCCTTCCCAGTAGATGATGCTATCTCATTGGAGCAGGTTGCTGCCTATGTTCATGCAGTGATTGAAGCGGATAGGACGTTGTACACCAAACTTGTCGTGGAGAGGATGCAACAGGCAGGAATAGTCCTTGCCACACAAAATTGGAAGAAGTATAGATCTCAGCTTCCCCTTCCAGCTCAGATGCTCCTGCTTGCGGGACTCGAAGTGGAAGGCATGGGGTCAGGTTTGAAGTATCGACTAGCAAGTCTATGGCCCCTTGAGGAAGAAAATGGCCCAGCCAATGACTTCGAAAAAGCAGGCTTGGAAGTGGTAGCCGATGATCCGAGCGAGGTCTATTCGGGAATGATAAAGAGGGGGAAACAGAAGTATTTTAAAGCGATCTATGCCGATAAGGCTGTTTCTCAATCTTGTGTCGAGTGTCATAACGGACACCTACTCAGTTCGAAGCGGGACTTTAAGCTTGGCGATGTGATGGGCGGGGTCATCATCTCCTTCCCCATAGAATGACAGGAACGCAGGGTAAGAGTATGACATGCATGTGTTGTCGTCCCGTATATCCTCTTTTTTCTCTAACGTTGTGCAGGGTATGGTACGTTATGTTGACGTGACAGAAACTACACGATCTTCTTGTAATGACGTCGAACGTATTCTCCACCATGCCCGGAGTCGTCAGCCCGTCCTCGCGAAAGGCGAGGACGGGTATCTCTTTCTCGACATCGAAAAGACAAACGGGGCGGGAGTCATTGATTTGCTTTCCGGGGGGGCGCTCTCTGAATGTGTAATGTTATCGGTTCACCTCAACTGTTTTCCCGTTCCGATGATTTTTGTTCCACTCTATGAAGCAGTATAACTGAAGAGGGCGCTGAGAAAGCGTCCATCCTCTTTTCCTGGTCCCAACACCACTCAAGTGTGCAGCCCCAGTTATCCCTCCTATTGCATGGGCTTGACTCCCGTAGGAAGTCATAAGCTCGATGTGCCCCTTTACCATTTTGATGACTTCACGATAATATATATATGTTATTATTTAATAAATAAATATAATTATTTAAGTGGGAAAGGAGGAATGGTCTATGCGTTCGGAAAACGTGGGCAGGAAGAAAGAACGATCATACGGCTCTATCAGGCGTCGCTCATTGTCAGGGCTGTGGGCAGTACGTGAATGGAGATGGATCTCGTTCTTCATGCTTCTCCCAATAGTATTGGCTGGATGTGCGACGTCCAGAGACCTTGACAACCTTCGAGTTGAGATGAATGACCAGCTTTCGACCACCAGCACGAAAATCAGTCAACACCTTCGAGGACTCGATCAAAATGCTAGTGAGGTTGGAAATCGAATGAATGGCTTAGAAGCCGAGTTTACCAAATTTTCTGCAGAGCAAAGGGCGAAGCTCAACGCTCGCATAGAGGATGTGCGTAGTTCTCTCGCGAGTCTGGAACAACAAGTCGAAACATTCGGGACCTTGAAAGAAGGCCTCCAAGAAGTCCAAACGGATATTGCCTTGCTGAAACCCTTGGGTCTGATGCTCGAAAAGGTCGAAGCCCAACTAGAATCAACACATGCTGAAGTGGAAACCTTGATAGATAGAATGGCAGCCAACAAGCGAGAACTGGGTAATTTTGACAAAACTCTAGGTGGTATCAAGGCAACGCAGCGCGAGATGGGAGGGCAAATAGATCATCTAGTTAAAACGGTTGATTTCATTGAAAAAGGGATGGTCGAACGGATTCATGCTGAGGTGAGATTGGCCAAAGAGAGCATCAAGCAGCTTGAACAGACTCTTAAGCTACTCGAGCCGATACAGATTCATCAAAAAATTGAAACAAGCGTTTCGGAACCGACGGGTTAACACTCAAAAAGCATACGCTGAAGCTTTTCAAATGCGAGGGGCCGTGTCCAAGCTACCTAAGGCAGTCATGCCGCCCATTATTCGCGCGGGTTCAGACAAGAGATGATCTTCCCACCGAATCTGACTCCTAGAGGGGCTCCCTTGGGCTAGGTAGTGCGTCGGCGTAAAATGCCGTGTTGTGTATCATGGCAGCTCGATTGAGACAAAGACGCCGGCATGATCGGAGACAGTCGGCTGGCTCGGATCGACGAGGGTGTGAAAAGCCACTCGACTTTCACGTACGTCATCTGCCTCCTTGACAAAGATATAGTCAATCCGTCTGGCGGGATCACCTACATCCAATGAGGAAACTCCCACGGTGCAGTGTGCGTCAGCAACGTCAGCATCTTCGCATAGATCCTCTAATGTCCGGTTTTCAGCATAGGCGTCAACAAAATCGGCATCAATAATCCTGTCATAAAACGGTTGTTGCTCAAAGGGGGTAACTCGAAATCTGTCGATGTTGAAGTCTCCACCGAGGATCACCGGGTTGTCCTGAGGGAAGAACTCTTCTGTCTCCTCAACAAATCTAAGCAATATATCCAATTGGGCATCCAGTTCATCGGCGGGACAATTGGCACACAGGTGGGTATTGTAGACATTCAGTGTTCCAAATTCGGGAATGAATACCCGTGTCATCATCACGTTCCTTGGCAGCTTGATGTCTCGCCCCTGAAATTCTAGCTCGGAGGCCCGTGGGAGTCGCTTGACCATCTTGACGTCAATCTCACAGCGGCTCAACACGGCATTGGCCACCGCGAGCAGCCCCGGCACTCCAACTTCGAAGGCGGTGTGAAGGTCGTATGTACCACCACGGGCACGCAGTTTACCCTGGAGATCGAGGGCACTATTAGCCGTCTCCACCAACACCCCTCCGACCACTTCTTGGAGTAAGATGATGTCTACGGGAACCATGGCTGCGAATTTTGCTACAGCGTCTAAGCGCTGATCACGGGTTTGAATTTCGGAAAATAGAAGATTGACGGTGAGAACATTGAGGCGTTCGCGATTCGCGACATCATCACACTGAACAAGCGGTTCGCTCCCGTCGCCATTCTTGGGTAGTTGCCCAGCACACCCGGACAAGACGGTGATTATGAACATCACTCCAACGATGACGTGTCTCATGTGTAGCCTCCTTCTAGAAACACAGAAAATGTTTAAAAAGTTCTGTGTTCTTTTTTGCGTAGGAACATCTCCTTATCATACCAGTATGTTGATAGGTCTCGCTTGAGAATAGTTACGGTGCGTTCACGAGCGTAAAAGAAAACTCCGCATGTTGCCCCTCGTTGACTTCTACCAGCATAGCGGCAACCGTATGCTCTCCCCCTGGTACTTGAAGTCTCGTGACATTGGCTGCTCCCTTGTGAAAATGAGGCCAGAAAGGCGGTTGATCAATCACCAGTGTGTGCTTATCTCTCTGGATGAGGAGCATTGGTTTTGTGAAAGCAAGCGCCGCCTCTCCGATAGCGTGATGAATGACCTTAAACCCTTTTCGTTTTTTGGGATTCTGATAATACCGAAGGTTGGCATGGGTGACGAACACGATGGCCCGGCAGGATTTTCTTTTTGCATATTGCACACCGGCTTGAATCCAGGCTTCATTGGCTCTCATCCGCTTTTCATGACTCTTTCGGGTTTTGGGGTCCTTTTTGAGTTTGGTTTCCGTTCCCACGACATGAAGAGTGAGAAACAAAATATTTCCCAGAACACAGGCTATGTTTTCCACAAACGTGTGATATGCGTTGCCGCTGATGGCCTGGTTCAACACTGGTCGTGGAAGTGTTCCCAGGGTGGTTGGGTGATCTTGAGAAAAAAAGAGTTTCCGAATCATAGCTAAGGTATTGGCTTGAGCTTTCGGGCTCTGTTTTCCCTTGCCGCAATCCACCCAATCATTGTCTCCAGGGGGTGTACACGACTGGACACTGAAATGTATTAAGATTGCCTTTAACCTTTTGAAAGATCTCCCTCTCGCAAGGGGTCTTTCCGGCTTTGAGATCACCGACATGAAAGAGCAGAGAAGGCTTGATCGCATTAATCCTCTGAATCAGCTTAGGGAACTGCTGCTGGTCTTTGGGGCTATAGGGGACATCTCCCATCACCACAAACGCGAAAGCGCTGTTCTTTGGTTGGGCGCCACGAGTGGTCATCGTTGGGGGCTTGATCATGCGGGCGTATCGTTTCCTATTGAATGATTTCTCACAACCTGTGCTGGTGACATTATAGTGAAATCATAGAGCCTCGCGTTCAGGTAACGCCGTTTTCTCGAGAGCTCGGTGTCGCATGTGAAACAGCACGTAGCCGGTAGAGAAGGATTACTTCTTGCTTCGAGTCTGCGCACGTTTGAATCGGTTCAGTTGCGTGTTAAATGAGCGTTCACTACGATATTCGAAGACATATCGTGTTTCGAAGATAGGGCTGGGATTCAGTTCGCGGAGATGATCTGGGTTCCAGGTAATGTCCAATTGGTCAACCATTGTGACGGGAATGGGTGTCCCATGTATCCCTAAAGACCGTTCGACATACGATCTGGAAAAAATCAAGATTTCGTCATCAAACAGTGCCGCGTTAATATCTCCATTCACACCAAGTTTTTTGAAGTCCGACGCTAATCGTTGAAATGTCAGAGAAGGCTCGAGTTCCTCGCGGAAGGCAAAGAAGGTTGAAATCCCAGTCCGGCGTTGATCATGCAAGACTTGCCGAAACTCTGTCACTTGTGATTCATCTTTAATTTGCGCTCGACTCAAAATGAACGCTCTCCTGATTGTTACGCCTCGTTGGATGGCTGCTTGATTCGCCAGCAAATAATTGGGGAACAACGAGCCGTCTCGTTTCCATACCTGCCATCGTTCCATAATCGAATCGACAGACGATTTGACAGAATGCATCATTTGGCTCGCTTCATTGTGTGCGACGGTTCCTTGGTAGGAGAGCATTTGTGACTCAAGTTGTCGGATTTCCTGGCCGATGGCTTCGACTTTTTCCGGAAAATATCGCGGACGTTCCGGTACATTCATCATAACGTCTACTGCGGAAAGGGCCATGGCCCAGTGACTCTTTTCGCCGGATGAGGCCCTATCTTTTTGAGCCACAATCAGGAGCTCAACCGGGTTTTTCTCCAGAAGATTAGCGATTCGAATGCAAGTGGTTGGATTGGGTGTTTTCTTGCCACGGCGAAACCAATTCGCTTCAGGTTGGCTGACTTTTAATTTTTTCGCCAGCACATAATCGTTCGTGATTCCAAATGTTTTTTTGATTTGCTCGATGTATTTAGGAATATCCATTCTACACTCTATGTGCACAAAACGACGACGTTCGCATTATGATGGAAATATGTTGGAATTTTCATCGGAAATTCCCATGTTCCTCTCTTGAATGAAAACGGAACCCTCTGGGTATGTGGTTTGTTTCGCCGACGAGACGTGACGAAAGAAGGGGGCTTGAGCATGTGCGAGGCCCGTCACCATACGGCACAGCTCTGCGCGTATCATGGCACTGTTGTGTGGTGTCTGATGTGTATTGCGTGATGTAGCTGTCATTCTGTTTTACGAAAGAAAAAGTTCAAGAGGAGCTTCGAGGGTTTTTTTCAGCGTTTGCAGGAAGAGGGCGGCTTGGGCACCATCGAGCACCCGATGATCGCACGATAACGTGACCGTCATCCGTTGGTCGATGATGACCGTATCATTTTCTACAACAGGAACGCTTTGGATGGCTCCGACGGCGAGCGAGGCAGCTTGAGGTGGAATCAGGACAGCGCTGAATTCTTGGATTCCATACATTCCGAGATTGGATATGGAAAATGTCGCTCCCGAATATTCCTCCGGTTTTAATCGTTGGTTCTTGGCTAGACGAATCATGCGAAAGCATTCTTGAGAAAGTTCACGCAGTGTTTTGTGCGCACAATCTCGTATCACCGGCGTGATCAATCCTTCATCTAAGGCGACGGCGACTCCAATATCAATTGTGGGATGATAGCGAATGGCATCACCGGTATATGAAACATTGATGTCCGGGTGTTTTGTCAGCGCCAGCATCACGGCGTGAATCAAGAGAGTCGTAAGGTTGAGTGACGTTTCTTGAATGAGGTTCATTTGCTCCCTGAGCCGTTCCACTTCGGTCATACTGATGTCTAGGGTGAGGTAAAAATGTGGTACGGGAGCTTTGCTTTCCGTTGTGATACGTGCGATGGCCTTTCGGGCTTGGCTTAATGGGCGGTCGATCACCTCTTTCCGTTGCTTCGGTACTCTTTGCGGAAATCGCACGACATCTCGTTCGACGATGCGTCCTCCCGGCCCTGACCCTTCGATGTTGGAAAGATTGATACCCATATCGTGTGCTTTCTTTTTCGCACGAGGGGAGATTTTCTTTGGCGATGTGCTTGAGGGGGATGGTAGTTCTTCAGGTGGACGTTCGGCTTGTGCGTCTTTCGGTTCCGAAGTGTTTGCGGTTGCAGGTTCCGCCTTTGACGCTTTCGACTGAGAAGCAGTCGAACGTTCAGTCTTTTCGTCCGAATCCGTAGAGTCCGGATCCTCTGTTGCTTCTTCCGTTACATAGGGTTCAATGTCGTCATTCAATTCACCGATGAGGGCAATGAGCGTACCGGCTTGAACGGTATCGCCTTCATTCGCCAATGCTTTTCGAAAGAATCCCGACCCAAAGGATTCCAGGTCCATGACGGCTTTATCCGTTTCAATTTCGGCGAGTATGTCGCCGGCAGCGACTTCGTCACCTTCCGTTTTTTTCCACGACACCACGACGCCTTCTTCCATGGTATCTGTGAGTTTCGGCATAACCACCCGGGTAATCATAGAATGCCTCGTTGTCTCATCGTTCTATTTATAATACCTGTTTGACGGCCGCAATGATGCGAGCCTTGTCGGGAATAGCTAAGTCTTCGAGTGGACGGGTATAGGGCATGGGCACGTCTTCTCCGGTGACACGAACGATCGGGCCATCCAAGTCATCATAGACCTTCGAATACACGCTATCGGCAATTTGGGCTCCTAATCCTGCAAATTTCCACCCTTCTTCGATGATTACGAGCCGTCCGGTTTTTTTGACCGACTCCGCTACTGTGTCGACATCCAAAGGCCTGAGGGTTCTCAAGTCGATGACTTCCGCCTCAATGCCTTCTTCAGCCAAATCTTCCGCGGCTTCAAGACTCAGCAGGAGCATTTTCGAATACGCGACTAGTGTGACGTCGTGCCCAGGCCGTTTGACATCGGCCTTTCCAATCGGCACAGTATATTCGTCCTCAGTCATCTCGCCTTTTGTGCCGTACAACAATTGGGCTTCAATAAAGAGAATCGGGTTTTCATCACGGATCGCGCTTTTTAGCAGTCCTTTTGCGTCATAGGGTGTAGCGGGCGCTATAACTTTGACTCCTGGAACATGGCAAAACCAGGCCTCCAGACTTTGGGAATGTTGTGCGGCTAATTGATGTGCCGCACTTCCAGGACCGCGAATCACCATGGGAACTGATAATTGTCCTCCTGACATGTATCGAACTTTTGCCGCATTATTCACGATCTGATCCATCGCGAGAATGCCGAAATTAAACGTCATGAGTTCGACGATCGGACGAAGTCCGGCCATGGCTGCGCCAATCGCTAACCCCGTGAATCCTGCTTCGGTAATCGGGGTATCTCGTACGCGTTCCGGACCAAATTCCTCGACAAAGCCTTTACTGACCTTGAAGGCACCTTGATAATATCCCACTTCTTCACCAATCAAGAATACGCGATCGTCACGCTGCATTTCTTCACGCATGGCTTGATTCAACGCTTCTCGATAGGTCATGAGCATGATTCGTCGATTTCCTTACGTGTGATTATTATCCTTCAATGTTACAAACCTGCCGTGTTGTCTGAGGCCGTGTCTCATTCTGCAATATACACATCTTCATGTAGCGATGTCGCGGTCGGGAACGGGCTTTGCTCTGCGAAGGTCAAGCTCTCGCCGACAAGGGTTTCGATCTCATGTTCCACTCGTGTAAACACGTCGTCTGTGACGTTTCCGTCTTTTTGAATATGTTCTTTGAGTAAACAGAGCGGATCATTTTTTCTGGCGTCGGACACTTCCTCGCGCGTTCGATACTGTCCGTGGGCCGGATCGGACATGGAATGGCCCATGAAGCGGTACGTCAACGCTTCAATGAAGTAGGGTTGTGGGTCCTGGCGAACCTGCCCGATGACACGTTGCATCACTTTTCGTACGGCAAGAACATCCATCCCGTCAATCTGTTCAGCGTCGATGCCATGTGCCTTCGCCCGTTCGACGACATCCTTGTAGAGGACCATTTCGCGTGAGATGGGTGTGCCCATCCCGTATCGATTATTTTCACAGATGAAGATCACGGGGAGTTTCCACAGCGCGGCAAGGTTAAACGCTTCGTGTGCATGGCCGCTCGGGATGGCCCCATCGCCGAAAAAGCAGAGGACGACTCTGTCCTCTTTTTTATATTGCGCAGCAAAAGCAAGCCCGACCGCTAACGGGAGGTGTCCGCCTACAATGGCATAGCCTCCCATAAAATTCCGTTCGACGTCGATGAGATGCATCGATCCGCCTTTGCCTTTGCAGAGACCGGTGGCTTTCCCGAATAATTCAGCCATGACCCGTTTGGGGTCAGAGCCTCGCGCCAGGCAGTGGCCGTGGTCCCGATAGGACGAGATGATGTAATCCTCAGGTTGCGTCGCAGCGATACATCCCACAGCAACAGCCTCTTGCCCAATGTAGAGATGTAAAAACCCGGCAATCTTTGCGAGGGCATACATTTCGGCAGACTTTTCCTCGAACCGACGAATCAAGAGCATGTCCCGATACAGAGACATGAAGTCATTCATGTGTGACGTCTGTCTCATTCGTGCCTTCATGGGACATGGAGAGGATGAGATTTCTGGACAATGGCTGAACGCACTTTTCTTGCTGAAATGGATGGTTCGTAGAAAATCGTGATGAACGAGAAAATATGAAGACAAGAAGTGAACATCTGCGCCTCCTGCACGAATGTCAGAACTGCATGGGTCTATTGAATGGCAAGAATGCAATCATCTTTCTTCCATTCTAAAAAATTGTTCGCTTATCTTAGCAGTTTAGAGGTTCAAATGTTAACTGATAACGTCGAAATCCTATCAGTGGGGGTGTGATATTATGACCTATTCGGATAATCTCCCGCAGCGAAAAATGTCCCAATACTGAAGGAATGATAGCGACCGTGTGTTGCTGCCTCTCGGATGTTACCATTAGATGACGGAGAACTGGCATGATTTCGCGGGTAGGGTGAGTGTGTAGGGCTACAAGATCGTGAATATGCGAGAACGCGTATGGCGAATGTGAAAAAACGATTGCCAACAAACATCGAAGGCGATTTTTTTGTCGATGAGACGTGTATCAATTGCGATACCTGCCGTCAGCTCGCTTCGGAGACTTTTCATGAAGTCGATGATTGTTCTGCCGTGTATCATCAACCTC
Organism: Nitrospirales bacterium; assembly: GCA_021604005.1. Taxonomy (GTDB): domain Bacteria; phylum Nitrospirota; class Nitrospiria; order Nitrospirales; family UBA8639; genus JAGQKC01. The sequence goes on from BQIV01000007.1 coordinate 103,468, forward strand.
GTGAGCCATCGGAACGACTGCAAGCGTATCAAGCGCTATTGGCCTGTCCCGTCGGGTCGATCGGTACGGTCACAAAACACAAAGGCCTTCATGCGAAGGCTCAAGAGAGTTTTCCCATCGAATTGGCTGAAGGTGTGTTTTATAACGGATTTAATTCGGAAAAATCTTTTGGTGCGAATAGTTATTTCATCAATCATCTAGAAGGAAACTGGTTGATTGATTCTCCAAGGTATCTCTCGCCCTTAGTCAAAGCCTTTGAGGAAATGGGAGGTATTCGCTATATCTTTTTGAGTCATGAAGACGATGTGGCCGATGCCGATCGATATGCGAAGAAATTTAATGCGACTCGTATCATTCATACAGCCGATCACGAGGCCATGCCTGACGCTGAATGGATTATCACGGGAAAGGACGTTGTTCAAGCCAATGCTGACTTCCAGCTTATTCCTGTTCCAGGTCATACAGACGGAAGTCTAGCGTTACTCTATCATGAAAAATTTCTCTTTACCGGCGATCATTTGTGGTGGGATCGAGAGCAAGAGATGTTGGGTATGCCATCCCGTTTGGTTTGGAATGCTGAACAGCTTCTTCAGTCAACCCGACGCCTTCTCGATTTTTCCTTTGAATGGGTTCTTCCAGGACATGGAGCCCGGATTCAGTTGTCGTCAGCGAAAATGCAGGAAGAGGTGAAGCGGTTGATTGATGTGCGGTCCTAGGGTTAGGTTTTAATTTGAATGTTTTGTCAACAATCAGACCTGATCAGACGCAGAGTCAATTTGTAAGTTTTTACAATCAGCAGCGTTAATCGGGTTTTATACTGGAGGGGAAAATGGAAATATTGAACGAGATCGTTAATCGCATTAAGTCAATGAAAAAATATAGACTTATGGACCTGCCTGATTGGGGTTTGCTTATCTACGGTACCTCTTCTTTTCTTGTTGCGGGGTATTGGGGGCTTGTGCTGTCAAACATAGTCCCAGATTTTGTGAAGGAAGTTAATAAAATAGGAATTTCACCTACAGCTGTCATGGTTGGATTAATTTTAGGTCTCTTGAGTTTAAAATTTTGGCTCTTTGGATGTATTGCAACTCGTTGTCATGCCCTCATATATGATCGCTGGTTTAAATAATGGTTTAACAGAATTAGTTAAGTCTAAATTTCGAAATTTGGTAAAGAAGTCCAAAAGTGATTCTGAAAATGAAATACGTTCACACTAAATGCTCACTCTGTCGTTTCTGAGTGCGCGCTAGTTTCGTCGATTATTATCTGTATCTCGACACTGTGGTATCAATCGATTTGATTCATGCGAAAGGCATAGATGGGGATGGATGATGCAGGCAAATGTGGAGCTTTGTTAAATAATATGATGTTGTTGCGAGCGTATGGCTGTAGAACATAAAACCCAGGCACTCTTGGTCATTTGGGAAGAATTCTGTGCCTTGAGACGAAAATACCTTTCCGCATTGACCGCCGTGGTTGCGCAAGGGATGATGCGGGTAGACACGTCGCATCCAGCCTTTTGTGGGTGTATTGACTGGCATTCGAGTGTGCATGGGGCGTATGCGTTGTTGGCGGCATCGAGGTTGACGGGTGAATCGCAGTGGCGTGATGTCGTTGAACCTATTCTCTCTTCCGAACGGTTAGCCGGTGAATTGGCTTGTCTGCAACGTGGTGAACTGGATCATGAGTTGCCGTATGGCTATGCCTGGTTTCTCAAGCTTGCGCAGGAGCGTGAACGATGGGATGGCCAAACAGACTTGTTGCCGCTCGCAGCAGAAATGTCATCGAGACTGAAGCGATGGGTGTTTTCATTGTCGTCTGATGAAATTCTTGCTCATGCGCTTCGTCGGGAATATGGCAATCTGTCCTGGGCCATGTTGAATCTGTGGGAGTGGAGTCAATGGAAAAAAGATTACGCAGTCTGTGAAGAGCTTGTGACGTTTACCCGAGAGCGGTTGCTGCCGCTTGATGAGAGTCTTTCGTTATCGCATGACGAGAATGTCGATGAATTCTTTGCTGCGTCACTCCAGAGAACGAGAGCCATTCTTGCAATTTTGCCGGTAGAAGAATCGCAGGCATGGCTCCGGGTCTTCTGTCCGAAGGCTTTACGGCTCGATCCGATTCTGACGGCGCCCAAACCTCATTCAGCGGGGTTAAATTTTAGCCGGCCATGGGGTTTCTGGTCACTGTATCGGACAACGGGAGATGTAGGGTATCGGGATATGTACGTGAATCATATCGTCACGCATATGGAGTCACCGCAATACTGGCGGGATGATTATAAAAAATATAGTCACTGGGTGTCACAATTCGGCATATACGCCATCGCGTTGAGTATAGACGAACCCCACGCTTAAATATTTTTATTCGGCGTTGGGACTATTACGTTAGGGGACAACAGTGGCCGTCTGTTCTTCTGCGTGATAGGAGCTTCGGACGAGCGGGCCGGATTCGACATGTTTGAAGCCGAGAGCTTGGGCTTCTTTTTTGAACGCTTCGAATTCATTGGGGTGATAGAAGCGAGCGACGGGCATATGGGCTTTGGTGGGTTGGAGGTATTGGCCAAGCGTGAGAATATCGCAATCCACGGATCGCAAATCGTGCATGACTTCGCGAATTTCGTCGGTGGTTTCTCCCAAGCCGGCGATCAGTCCCGATTTGGTGGTGGCACCCAATTGCTTGGCTTGCTTGAGCAGTTGAATCGAACGAGCGTACTTTCCTTGTGGACGGATGGAAGGGAATAAACGAGGAACGGTTTCGATGTTGTGGTTCAGAATATCGGGTTTCTCCTCCAAGACGGTTCGCAGGGCTGATTCATTGCCTTGGAAGTCCGGGATCAATACTTCGATGCCGCAGGTTGGAATGTTCTCATGAATGAGACGAATAGTTTCGGCAAAGAGCGAAGCGCCGCCGTCCTCTAATTCATCACGATTCACGGATGTAATCACCGCATGGCGAAGTGCCATGGCCTCGACCGCTTCGGCTACGCGTTGTGGTTCATCGAGGTCAAGACTTGTTGGTCTGCCGGTTTCGACAGAGCAATAATGGCAACGTCGAGTGCAAATATCGCCTAAGATGAGGAATGTCGCCGTGCGGTTGTTCCAACATTCCCACATGTTGGGGCAGCGAGCTTCTTCACAAATCGTGTGTAAGCCTCGTTCATCGATGATGTTCCGAATATCTCGATAATCCGGTCCTTGCCGAAGTTTGACTTTAAACCAGTCAGGTAGACGTTGCCGTTCTGTGCGAGAGGAGATCCGGCTGATTTCATGAGTTGGAACAAATGACATAAACAGTACCAATGAACGTGATGCACTCAAAAAAGTGATGATGGAGAGACCAACCTCTATCCTGCTTACTCTAATAGCATAAGCCAGATGATTGCTAGTCCCTGAGTTATTATTGCGTAAAACGTTCGCAGAAGCAAAAAACGATGCTTGAACCTTCTTTCGCTAGCATGAGCCTGTCAGGGAACATGGGCGTAGTGCCGCGAAGAGTCCTGGGATTTGTCCTGTGTAAGTATCGACAATGGTGTCGAGGAAGGAGGCCAGGGCGATATCGTGTCTTTTTGAGTATTCTCAAGTTGCGCCATCAATAATGGTGGCATAGGGCATCCCAAAGAGTCTGCAATGGCTCGAAGGAGTTCAGCTTCCTCGACCGTGATTCGTTGATCGGCGAGCACACAGGCTGCACAGGCCTTGATGACCCTTCGTTTAAGCTGTGGGGTGGCTTCGTTTAAGGTATGCAAGGTCAAGTCCAATGATGCAAAGGTACAGAGACTTGCAGGCGTTAAAACGAGTTTACGGATTCTCAGTGCTCGTCTGCCCGCATGAAAAGCCTGTCGCGTGTTCTGCTCATTTCCCTTTCCTTGCTGAGCCAATGCGGAGAGTAAATAGCCGCAATGATGCGCAAGGGGACTGATGGCATGATATTTCGTGCTGGGAGATTCAACGATCGAGAAATGAGGCGTCAGGTGCCGTAAGAGGACTCGACGCAACACCCAGCCAAACAGGGCTTCGTGATCGTGTTGAGGCATGATGGCCAAGATATTGGCTTGAAAGGTTGTATATTGCTGAGGAGACAGTTGCGTCAATGTTGGAATGGACAAGTCAATAAGTGATAAACGCATGCCAGGATGAAGCTTGAGCATGTCAGATTCCAATGTACAGGTTTCTTGGTACACTTCTTTGTCTGCATAGGTGGCCAACCGATTGTGTTGGACCGCACGTATGTGCGGGTTAGGAGAGAGCAGTAACGTATAGACGATGGCTCGCGCTCCGAATGGCTCATGGACGGCGTGGTGAATTGTTTCAGGAATGTGAGCTAGGAGATCGTGCATATAATGCACATGTTCAGAATGATGTGTGCCGGGGTGTTGAACAAGGGATTCAGGCGTAGGTGTTTCAGATGCTGCGAAAGAATGCTCGTTCCCTGATAGGTGTGTCAGCTCTTGACGTTGAGTTGATTCGGAAATATGTTCAAATGTTGCATACGTTGGGTCAAGACGCTGAATGCGTTCCGACAGAGGAGGATGCATAGCAAAGAGTGCATCAAATCCTCTTGCAATCCCTTGTGAAAAAAATACGTGACTGACTTGGGAGGCCTCTCTATGATTCACGACGGACCCGTTCTTCATATTGCCGATTTTTTGTAAGGCACTGACAAGAGCTTCGGGATTTCGAGTGAATTGTACTGATGCCGCATCGGCAAGAAATTCCCGTTGCCGAGAAATTGCTGCTTTGATGGAGCTGGCGAGGACAACACCGATAGATCCAACAATTCGTAAAACAACCCCGACAACGCAACTAACGACAATACTGAGGCCATGGACGGGAGTAAAGAAATTACTGGTGTACGCGCTATGATCAAGTGAGGAGTTCAAGATGGTCCGTCCGAGTACCCCAAGCCCTTGTACGCCATTGAGCAAGCCAATCATTTCGAAATTGAGGCGTATGTCACCATGCAGGATATGGCTCATCTCATGCCCGATCACTCCCTGTAATTCTTCGCGTGAAAGTTTGGTCATGGCTCCTCGCGTAATTCCGATCACCGCGTCTTCAGGGCCATGCCCGGCTGCAAACGCATTGATGCCATGTTCTCGTTCTAAGACATAGATTGGTGGCGGCGCGATGCCGGACGCCAAGGCCATTTCTTCTACGACATTGAAGACTGCTCGTGCGTGATCAGGATGACTGATGAGATCCAGCCGTGTTCCGCCAAGCAATTCGGCAACCCATGTTCCGCCAGCCTGTAGCTCCATGAATTTTACGGCGCAGCCAAGCGTGATAACGATGAGGCAAAAGAGCGCGACCCATCCCAACAATGTCCAATCCCACACCCACATGAAGTCCCAGGAAAAAGGGGGCGAGGGCTCTGCCATTCCTGGGGACCACCAGTCATACCAGGCTCTCGTCCCGGCCACTATCCAATAGACTCCAAGAATTGTGCTCAGGACAGCTATGCCAAAGAGATATTGCAGCCACCTCGAATTGCGTGCGGCTTGATCTTGATGGTCAAAGAAATCCACGGTGCTCTTTAGGCAAATACGACGGCGGGTGTTTCATGTTTATGTTCTTCCTTGATATCTAGTAACAGGGCTCCATGAAAGCCGAATCCATTGGCAATGAGAGTCATCGGGAAGCGTTCCCGCTCCGTGTTATAGATCATCACGGTGTCATTATAGGCTTGACGGGCAAAGGCCACACGGTTTTCTGTCGAGGTGAGTTCTTCGGTGAGCTGCATCATATTTTCATTGGCTTTCAGGTCGGGATAATTTTCCATGATGGCGAATAGCTGTCCCATAGCACCGGATAACGCCCCTTCCGCACCAACTAAACCTTGAATGGCCATGACATCCTCTGGTTGTGCAGTAGCCTGTTTCGTAGCGTGGGAAGCCTGGTTCCTTGCACGAATAACCGCTTCTAACGTTTCGCGCTCATGTTTCATATAGGCTTTGGCGGTTTCCACAAGATTCGGGATCAAATCGTATCGCCGGGTTAATTGCACATCGATTTGCGCGAAGGCATTCTTAAATCGATTGCGATAGGCAATGAGCTGGTTGTACGAATTGATCACCCAAAAGACCGTGCTGGCGATTAAGAACAGCATGAGAATCAGAAAGATTGTGGCATAGTCCATTGGCCTTCTCCTTGAATACTGTCTGCGCTTTCAGAGTCGCGTTTGCGAGAGCAGTCATTCTCTCTTCTCTATTCGGCTGAACAGACAGGCCCTTTACCCGATCTGGCGGGAATTTCATTCATAGTAATGGTGATGTTCTACGTTTAAGGACTTTTTTGTACTCAGATATTCGTTAGTAACTGTTGCTATTCAAAAAGATACCAAAGGACCGTGACGAATGATCGTCCAAGCACGTAACACAAAAGAGCTGGTAAGAATGGAAAAACCTGGGGCAAGATAAAAACGGAAAGCCGACAACAAGCTATTCGGATGCTGAGAGTTCTCGGGATCTATGAAGCGTGTTCAAAGAATGAAGGGCACCTCTACAAACTAGGGTTTTTGTGTGAGTGCAAAGAAGCCGCGCGAGGAACTTGGGCACCTGTTATCGTTCTCGTGGAAAAGAGAATCTATCCTAACAAAGGAAAGATGGCCGTACCGTCTGCCCTCTGGTCCATCGTGCCCAAGGCCACTGCCCTGAGCCTTGGCTACGATAGAGGGACGGCTAGATAATCTCGGAAATGCCAACCTGTTCTACTACCTGCAATTTCTTTTCTATAGCTGGTGGGTGGTGCCGTAATACCTCGATGCAAAGATTGGTGTCTAACAGATACACGAGGGTTTGCGTCGTTCTTGTGGTGGAGAATTATCCCATGATGATAGAGAATCGTCGTCGAATGCGCTGGGTTGTTCGAAGAAGTTGGACCAAGAAAAGGGCTTCGCCGATAACAGCACATCTTTACCCTGTTTCCGAATGTACACGTGCTTCCCACGAAAGCGACATTCTTTTGGGAGTCGTACCGCCTGGCTGCGTCCATTTTGAAAAAGTTTCGCCGTAGAGGTGGTTTTCATTGTTTCACTCCCTATTTCGAGTGAAAGAATGTTGGCATATATCAAATGGTATATATCTTTTTAGGGGAACGGTCAATTAACCTCCCCCGCCCTGAGGGGGAAGGGGGCGGGTTTAGAATATGTTCAGATATCGTGACAATATTGACTAGGCTTCCGCTTTGACCATATGAATCGTTCGTTGGGGGAACGGGATCGAGAGGCCCTCGGCATCGAAACGTTGTTTTAAGGCCTTCGTGGTGTCGAACTTCACTGCCCAGTAGTCGGCTGCTTTGCACCAGACGCGTATGGTTAAGTCCACGGAACTTTCTCCCAGATTGCCAACGACCGCCATCGGAGCGGGATCTTTAAAAATCCGATCATCGGCCTTAGCTACGGAGTGAACTGTTTCAATGGCTTTATCAATGTCGTCGCCGTAATCCATTCCCAAGACGAAATCAACGCGACGTGTATCGTGAAAACTATAGTTTTTGACCACGGCTCCCCAGACTTGGCTGTTCGGGGCGAGAATTTGCACATTGTCGGGGGTGGCCAATTCCGTCACGAATAGGGTAATCGTTTTTACGGTTCCGGCAATGCCGGCCGCTTCCACATAGTCGCCAACTTTGAAGGGGCGAAAAATCAGCAGCATGACACCTGCTGCCACATTACTCAATGTGCCTTGCAGCGCCAAGCCAATCGCTAAACTGGCTGCACCTAATACGGCGATTAAGCTGGTGGTCTCTATGCCAAACTGCGAAAGCACCGCCAAGACGGTAATGATGAGGACGATGTACCGGGCGAACTGTGCGAAAAACGGACGAAGCGTGTCATCCACTTTTCCAGATTTTTGCAGCCATCGATCGACGCCTTTTGCAACCCAGGACGCAACCATGCGTCCTACGATGAGGATAAGGATGGCTCCGATGACATTAAGCCCGTACGTGGTCAATAAGCGGATACCTTGTGCAACCATGTCTTCCATTAGTGAACCTCCTTGTTAAAAGAGTCGCGAACAAGAACTTCAGGCGATACGTGTTGAGAGGGGGTTACGATGATTGCAAGAAGTGCGTACGAATGGTTTCTATTCGTTTTCGATTGACTCCTAAATCCCAATATCCGGTTCGAGAGGCTGAACGAACGTGAATGCATTGTAGGGCATAGTCGAACTGAAACTCCAGGTCGTCGATGAATCCAAAGATACGGGAGGTGACTTCAATATGAAAATAGCCGTCCTTGTCGGTGACGATACGCATTCGAGGTTGTCTCTCGACTATGGTACGCAACCGGCCCTGGGCTCCGGTGTGGGAACCTGAATAGATGAGCGGCTCGATGTAGTGGTCGGTATCGGGCTCTTGCGAGGAAACGCAGTTTGGTGAATTGGGGCAAGGAGCCAGCGAGCCAGATATCGGCATAGTTATCCTTGAAGAACGAATTGCTGTGTATGGCATTCGTCGTTTAATGGTCGTTGAACAGGCGCTTATTCAGGATCGTTCTACCAATAAAGACAAGCCCGAATGACATGATGAGTGAAATGGGAACGAAAATGCCGGAAGCCAATGTATAGCTGTCCAACATCCCGGCCTCATGGAGTGCTTTAAACACATAACTCCCTAATCCGCTGAGATAATAGGCGATCACAATCACCGATAGTCCTTCGACGGTATGTTGAAGGATGGCTTGGCTTTTCGTTGTTTTGTCGACGCTGGCGAGCATCTTCAGGTTCTGATCTTGTAAAGCAATATTGTGGTCTTGCAACATTAAATCAACCTTTGTGCGAATGACCGAAATGGTTCCTTCGAAATCTTTCTCCAGGGCATCGATCCGTTTCATGAGTTGTTGATAGCCATCTGACACCCCAGTAGTTTTGTGGTGAATGTAGTCAGAAATAAGCCGGCACGAAGAAAAGGACTGTTCTTGGAGCACCTGGAGATTGCTTTCAACGATGCGTTCGTAGGGAACGGATGCCGAGAGTTTGTACCGCATCGATTCTGCCAGCCGGCTGACTTTCATAAAGTCTTGCGTCAATACGGTGAGCCATTTCTGAAGTGTCTTGGACGTGACGGTCTCAAGCTGGTTGGTGATGACATTTCGTTGATACAGATGCCGTTGTTCAAACTGATGCACTTGATCGACGGCTGAACTAAAGGCTTGATACGGAAGTAAGATTAAATGCGTGTAATTTTCAATGGAGACGATAGTGTCGATCAATCCGGCTATCTGAGGCTGAAGAATCTCGCGTGATGCAGCGCAGACGTAGTATCGCTCACGGCCATATTCATCTGGGGTAAAACTTGCGATGACGGAGATGTCTTCCCCTAACACACGACCCCCATGAAGTTGAGGCCCCGGCATACGTAACTTGAGTGCTTGCGGCGTCACTTGGGCATTCGGTGTAATGAGTATATCCAGCGCATTAATGGTAATCCCTAGCGGTGAAAAGGGAAAGGCGTAATCTGGAAACGTGATGGGCCCAAATTCAAGTAGTGCCGAAGGGTTTTCGGGAATATGCCAGATTTGATAGCTGTAATATTCGGTGTGGGCTTCCCAGGTCACCACGAGTTTGTCGCCGTTCTCCGCTGTGCGTACACCGTATCCGAACTTTTCATTTACAACGGCGGCCTGTGCAGGCACGTCGAGACATTCGAGTAATTGTTTGAATTCATGCCGGCTCAATGGACGTTCAATTGGCGGATTGGCCATACGGTGGGCGATATGATGGATATGCGCGGGAACTTCGAGCCATTCTTCGAGATATTTTTTCGTGGGCTCGTGCATTTGCTGTAGCAATTCTGGCCGTCGTGTTACGAGCTTGTTTCTCACAATCATACTCCGCGATGTATAGCGAATGAATGCTGAATCATGTTCAATATCTGGTTCTAGCGTAAACATAAAGGCTGGTCAAGCCAAGATCAACATGAATCGTCTGGGAAGGGGGGGATGGCAACAGGTTGCGTGCGGTGTGTGCAAATGTGTATGGCGTATGCATGGGGATACATGTCCGCTCCTGCGTCGTGCACCTTCGGACATGTCGTGACGCAGTGGCCGTCTAAGGCGAAGAGCCGTTCATCCGATTCCTGCCTGGACAAACTGGATAATACGGTTCTCAATCCAAAAATGGTCTTCATGCGGCTGTGAGTGTTGAAGAAATCCGCAATGTCCTCCGGTTTCCGTTGCGATAAACTGGATGCAGGGGTTGGTGTGTATGCTATCAATGTGGAACGTCCAGTATGGAATAAAAGGGTCATCTTGTGACGTCACAATGACCGTGGGTATGCGAATATTGTGTAGCACATGGCGCGCCCCGCATTGCTCGTAATAATCCGCGGCATTACGGTATCCGCCGTTTGGAGCGGTAAAGACATCATCGAATTGCTTCATGGTGTTGATTGTTGAAAGTTTGGATATATCCCATGTATTAGGGAAGTGTTGTGCTTTTCGTCGCAGCCGGGCTTTGAGTCGCAGTAAGAAATAGTGGTGATACAGGGCATTTCTGGACTCGAGGAGCGCTTCGACACATGCGGCAGGATGAATGTTCGGGCAGACGCCAACGACGCCATGTAATTGAGGGCAGGCATCGCCAATTTCGCCGGCTAATTTTAAGACAAGATTGCCGCCCATTGAAAATCCGGCTAACCACAGGTCCGAAAGTTGGTCATGGCGAACGAGCTCGGTGATGACGGCACTAAGATCTTCACTCATTCCTGTATGATAGAGCGTTGGAGTGAGATGTTCCGTTCCCCCGCAATTCCGTTGATTGAGTCTGACCACATTGATGCCTGTCTGCCAGGCCTTATGTGCGATTCCCATCATGTAATGGGATTCGGTACAGCCTTCCAGACCATGGATGATGAGTAGGGTTGGGCATTGGGCGGCATGTTGTTGCCAATGGCACTTTGCTGCGATTTGCGAATTGGAATCCACCTGAAATCGTCGCTCCATGATGGGGATGCCTTTGAGGAGATAAGGTCTGGGAATCCAACGTGGAATGAGTGTCATTCGATGGGGCCCCGCGGCGAGAGGGTGTGGTATAAAGGTTGGGGTCGTCAGCATAGGACCGTTTCGACGTCAGTAGGTATCAAGAAAGCCATTGGTGATTGAACGCTATTGTCATGGATTGCATGTTCACATTATAGACTAGGAGCAGCAGGTATCGGCTCAGAGCCGTATGGAGTAATGTTCGCATCCGTCTCCAGCCGTATTGCAAAAGTCATGAGGAATACGGCGACTATCTCACAAATGCGGACTTCTTTTTAATGGTAAACTCGAAACACGAGATATGGTAGTGTGCGAGAGATAGCCACAATGCCTAATAAATGTGCAGTCTGTCATTGTGACGCCGTTGATGAGCCAAACAGGAGTCTCATAACGTGTTCATTCACAGTGTTGTCCACAGAATCTGTGGGGGACTATTGCGAGACTAAATAATCGTTAGCTGAACAATACTTGGACGCGATTGAAATCTATTCTCATCGTTCGTATGGAGTGTTATGTCAAACAAGCAACCTTCGAATTCTCCGTTAGACCGTGAAACCTGGTTAATTATTATCGTCGTGTGTGGCGGAATTTTTGTGACATTATTGTTTAGCGTCTTTTCCGGTGAGTCAAATCCTGTCATGCAAGGCGCAGGGTCTTCAGGATCGCAAGCCAACGAGCGTGTTTCGCGAAAGCCTTCCCCCTCGAAACCCAAGATCGCCTCGGCTAATGTTCCTTTAGCAACGGGCGATGAACCGATTCCTAAACTCTTCATTCAATCCGGATGTGCTGCCTGTCACATCATTCCTGGAATTTTGGCTGCTAAAGGTCAGGAAGGTCCGCGTTTAGTCCTCGGAACCAATGGCCCCAAACGGTTAGCCGATCCGAATTATCAAGGAACGGCAACGACTGTGCATGAGTATATTATGGAGTCTATTCTAGATCCAGGGGCCTATGTGGTTCCAGGCTATCCGGATCGGGTGATGCCTCGGTGGTATGGGGAAAAGTTGAGTGCCGGTGCCCTCGACAAGATTACCGCATATCTGGAGAGAGTGGAGGAGTAAAGAAGGGGAGTGCCCGACATTCCTGCCGGGCTTCTTGCAGGCTTCTGCTTGACGAAAGGGTTCTCATGTACGTGAACTTACTCTGGCAAAAAGTAGAAGTGGTCGGTTGGTCCACGTCCATGTCCGATGGTAAGGCCATTACGAATGGCAGCCGTTATATATTGCTTGGACGCTTCGATCGCATTGGGTAAGGGCAGCCCTTTCGCCAGGTTGGCCGCGATGGCCGAGGCATAGGTACAGCCTGTACCATGCGTGTGAGGGGTATCGATACATTCTCCTGGATACATTCGAAAAAATCGCCCATCGTAGAGCACATCCATCGCCGGCTTGTCGGGCAAGTGTCCACCTTTGATGAGCACGTGCCGGCAACCAAGAGTTTGGATCGTTTTGCATGCCTGCCGCACGTCTGCAAGTGTCTTGACGGTCGTCTCTGCCAGCAATTCAGCCTCATAAATATTCGGGGTGATGAGTAGGGCCTTGGGAATGAGATCTGTTTTTAGGACATCTATAGCGTCGGTGTGAAGGAGCGTGTGCCCACTTTTCGAAACCATAACTGGGTCGATAATGAGATTGGTACTCGCATATTGCGCGAGTTTTTTGCTGACCAAGTGCACGATGTCCGCGTTCGACAGCATTCCGATTTTCGTTGCTGCAATGTCAAAGTCTGAAAAGACGGCATCCAATTGCGCTTCGATGATCGAAAGTGGAAGATCATAGACTGACGTGACTTCCTTCGTATTTTGCGCAGTAATAGAGGTAATGACCGACATGCCAAAGACGTTGTGTGCCGACAACGTTTTGAGGTCCGCTTGAATCCCTGCCCCCCCTCCGGAGTCAGATCCGGCTATGGTGAGGACTTGTTTTTTACGTTTATGCATGTCGAATCCATTCGTGTTCATGTGGTGGATGGTGTGTCGTGTCCTCTGCGAGGGTGTGTCGCCATGTGTGCATGTTTGCCGCGTGACTCGGTTTTCCTTCGTCGCCGTCCCTGTGAGCGATAGTGGAAAAATGTGGTTCCCTCATGTACATCGGCTCCGTTTGAGCCCTCGCAAAGAGACGGACACGTTTGCTTGCCAGGTGAAGGCCTGAGATTATTTCACCTCTACTTCGATGGAATCGGATGCCGCAAGAACGTCATGGTCATGCGTTGCGACTTTTACCGAAATTTGGTGTTTGCCGGGAGGCACGTCGTGAAACATACCCTGAAAACCTTTTTGATATTTGCCGTCGAGGTATGTATGAACATGGTCACCATGGGATCCTTTCGACACTTGATAGTGTAGTTCGAATGAGCTCCTGACAACAGCGCCTTGTTCCGGTGAGGTAATTTTCACGGTCGAGCCATCGTCTTCGGTGGCAAACACGGGAGTCAGACAGACTGTCACGAGAAAGAAGAGGCTGGCCACGATACAAAAACGTGTTTTCATATGGTACTCCATGATTGTGTGAGTGAATGAACTTGGGGTTTGTGTGATGTGAATCTGGACGCCGTGCGATCCACGATACTCTCTGCTATGAACCTAGCGGATATTTTGAGTCCTTGTAAAGATGCATTGCTCTATCTCGCCGAGTTTTTCTGAAGTTGTCAAACAAGATGGATGGGGTGGGAAGAGGAGAAAACGCTCACGACGGGCCTTAAGCCCTTCTACCTATGTGGTGGGAACGCACGGAGTCGCGACGAGCAGAGGAAGTCTTGACCTCAAACGATGCCGTTTCTCGGTTGAACTAACCGTTAGACCTTGAATATCTGTAATCAAGCAATGAAAAATCGAGGCATTGTTAGACTTCAATTGTGGTGGCTATCGCTTCCAGGAGCGTATCGAAAGAGCAAGGTTTTTCAAAAACTGATGTGACGCCAATCTGTGTGGCGCGTGCCAGCAGCGTGGGGGTGACATTGCCTGTGACCATGATGGCAGGAGTTGAACGTTCCTCATTGTCATAGTGTGCCTCTAAAAATGCAATGCCTTCCATGACGGGCATTTGGTTATCCGTAATGATCAACGAGTAGGAGTGATGTGCGAGTGTCTCGAGTGCGATGGCTCCATTCTGGGCTTCTGTGCATTGATACCCTTGCAGTTCGAGGAACTCACGAACGCAGCTTCGGACCATGGCATCGTCATCGACAAGAAGAATATGTTTCACCGGTGTGTCGCTCAGACCGTCCTGCTCATGTACTTGGGTCTGTATAGCATACGCAATCCCTTCCCAAGCTGCTAGGGGGTGATGTCGGCAAAAATTTGGCATGTGAATACACATACTCCCATTCTCTGTCATGTTCTGAGGGTCATGGTGGCGGAGGGACTAACGAGAAGGTGGCTGATGAGAAGACCGAGTCCCCGGTGCGGCGTGGATCCCGGTGTCCTCATTTGAAATGCAGTCCCTCCGCCTATTTCAGGAGTTGATACTGATATACCATTACGAGATGCATGCTCATGACTTCCGTCTCGTTCATGTTCAATTTAAACGGATCTCTATCGTGAGTCGTAGGTACCTCACGTTCATGAGCTTTTTTAGATTGGCGTTTGAGGCTGTCGAGCGTATTTTTCAGCAACATCCACATAGCATTGTATTCTTTCTGTCTTCAATTTTGATCTGGGTGCTAGCGTGTGCTGGAAGAATATGAATGGTGGCCAGATATACGGTTCTTGATGTAAGGTCTATGGTGCTAACTAGATGAGCAGGGAATTCCTGGTATGGAGAATACGTTTGCGCAGGTCGAAACGACCTTGGGAATGTCATAAAATTCCCCTCTTCCTTGAGGCGATAAGCTGTATGCTTTGTTGCAAATCGTATGGAACAGCCTTACACCAAAGGAAACGAGCAAGTAATATTCCATTTTATGTGCATAAATTATATTTTTAAATAAAACAATATGTTACGTGAATGACGGCATGGAACGTTTGTATTTTTCACAGTTCATGTATGAAGGATGCTGCCTACATGTTCAATGGCCTGCAAGGGCGTGTATTTCTCAATTTCCCCTATGGGCATTGGTCTTTAGATGATTGTAGGGTGTGGAGTACACTAGGCAACAATACAGTCATGAACTGTTAGGTGGGTATCTAAGGATACGTATGAAAAGGTATTTCCTCTGGATGCAATATACGAGAAAAAGTCAGAGGGGTGATTTGATTCTTGGGAGAAAAAGTGTAGACAATAGCCTGAGCGTTGTTTCAGATCCTGTCATTCCTGATTGAGTCAACGAGTTAAGGAGGAGTTCGTATGGCTGTGCAAGTCTTTGGCGTGAATCATGTTGTCATCGAAGTGGATGATGCGCAAAAGGCGGTTGAATTCTATCGCGATGTCTTTCAACTTGAAATGCTTAGAGGTGGAGAGGGGGCCGCGTGGTGTAAGTTGGGCGAACATCAATTTTTGGCCATCTTTGAAGTTGAAGAACTCAAGCCTGATCGAATGAAGCATTTTGGCATTATGGTTCGAGACGAAGCGCAAATTCATGAAGTTCGTGAAAAAATCACAACGAAGTATGGGTTAGAAGTCCATCCAGATTTTCGTTGTGATTTTCGCGATCCTTGGGGGAATCGTATCCAGGTGGGTGATCTTCATGACGAGTCGCTGGTCTGGTTACTGCCATATCGAGAAATCCAAGATGTGAAGATTTCGTTTTCTCCATAATTGTGGAAGGTCCTGAGGGGGCGTTCGTTCGTACAGAAGGGGAGTGAGAGGAATGGGTGAACGAAGAAGTCGTGCACTTGTTCGTGTCGACTCGCTAGATACGCGTGATTCGCGATCGTCCGGTATCATAAATTCCCATATGATGACACGCCGATCATTATTGAAGATGGGGGTTGGAGCTGCTGGTTGGCTGGCAACCTCGGGTGTTGGATTTGGAGCTCTTTGTCCGTCTGTCACGACGCCCCGGCAGACTCGCGGTCCATATTTTCCGTATGATCTTGTAGTGTCGCATCCGATTCGAGAAAGTGGGGATGCAGGCATATCGCTCATTGAAGCCAACGATCATGATTTGACGCGCATTAAAGGCAAAAAAGGACGTGCCAAAGGCCACATTATCTATTTTCAAGGGCAGGTGTTACGGCCACTGGTTCACGTGCAGGAGCAGTCTGTTGAGTGTCAGCCGTTGGCTGGGGCAGAGGTTTTTCTCTGGCAAGCAAATTTTTCGGGACGCTACAATCATCAACGAGACGAGATGACGCAGGCACACTTCCAACATCCTGTCTCTGGCAGCATGATCGAACGCGTGCATGACGAGTTTTTTCAATATTGGGGAAAAGCCTTGACTGATGAGCAGGGACGATTTCAATTTAAAACGATTCTCCCTGGATTCTATCCTGCGGCCGATGGTTGGTATCGACCTCCCCATCTACATTTTTCCATTCATGCCCCTGGCTATCCGGAATTCGTCACGCAAACCTATTTTAGGGGAGAAGCCATTCCTGATTCTGATGTCATTCATCAGTTGAATCGCCACGATCATATATTGCAAGACTCCCGGATTGACACGAAACAGCGGGAACAGGTCATTGTGGAATATCAACGAGATCCTGCTGGCGTGCTGACTGATGGGCTTGTCGGGACGTGTCAATTTTTTCTGCCTTCTTAGTTGATTTCTCTCTTTGTTGTCAGATATTTTCCCTCCTTTTCGCCAGTCTTTCCCTACGTAATGACAAGCTCGTCAGTGATGGCGATCACCGTGCGGTTCTATCGCGGTCTGGGGGAGTACGCTGAAATTCATTTACCGGATGCACATTTTCTATTGGTGCCCTATAGGCATTAGCGTCGTCGTATGTAAATATGGGAGTGAAAACATATGAAATGTCAGAAAATTCGTGCGAAGAGCCTTGACTTGGAAGTCGTTGCTTCCATAGCCTGCAGGTAGTTGAAACCTTGAGTATTTTAAGGAGGGAAAGGAAGTTATGATGCATGTGAAGCAGTGGGTTTTTACCATTCTCAGCCTAGGTTTTATCATTGTGTTGCTGAATGGGTGTAGTGCCAAATCACAAACCCGGGTCATGAGTGAACAAGCAGGCGTGGCTCAACTTCAAGAGCCAGTTGACCCCTCAGAGAACGGAATCGATACATCACCTGTGAATTCCCTGGTTGAGCCTCCGAGTCAGTCTCATGAAGACGAAGGATTGTCGCAATCGATTTTTGCTTCACCTCAGGAAGGCCAGGGCCAATTGTCAGATGCTTTCATGCCGCAAGAGGGCAGTGAGGCAGGACAGGGAAACCTCCCGGGTGGGGACGGGCATGACGGATCGCTCGCTGAAGTAGAACTTGATGAAGAACCAATGGAGATTGCAAAGCTGATACCCAGTGAGCCAGAAATTTCTTCTGGCGAGAAACAAGAAGAGGTGCTCCACGGGTTACGGGATGTGTTTTTTGACTATGACCGGTTTCGGCTTCGCGCAGATGAGTTTCCTGAATTGACGACCAATGCAGAGGTGTTGTCGTCGAAATTTGCGGGACGGACAATCGTTCTTCAGGGACATTGCGATGAGCGTGGAACGGAAAGCTACAATATGATTCTTGGTAAACGGCGAGCACGAGCTGTGAGAGATTATTTGGTTGATCTGGGTGTGCCAGGTGAGAGCTTAACCGTCCTGAGTATGGGGAAAGAAAAACCCTTTTGTACCGAACAAACTCCTGAGTGCTGGCAGGAAAATCGCCGAGTACATTTCGTGATACAGTAATTGTGCTAGCTCATTCATGTACGTCTGTTTTGCAGGAGCCTCTTCCATCTTCCCATCCTGAAAGATGGGGAGATGGAAAGACTTCCTCTAAATTCTCCTCTTGCCACTCTCTTATTTGCCATGCAGTAACACTCTGGACGATGGCATGTTCCACCACGTCGTCCAATTCATCGCTCTGGTTGTGCTTGTCGGGTGTTATCCCGTGCAGGCTGTCGCAGCCCAGTCTTCCGATACGTCTTCACAAAAACAACAAGCGTTCGAGACGTCCTTACTCTATGTTTCCGACTATTTTTCCTTTATTGGGAAGGATGCGCACGGGCATGTCGCATTTGCCTTGGACAACAACCGCGGAAAAGATGATGAAGCCTACCAGGCTGAACATTTTGTCGTGTTGCATAATGAGCAGCAGGGTTGGGTCGACATGCAGGGAAACGGGTCGTATGAGAACCGTGTCGATGATCTTAGAGGGATTCCCGATTCTTTGGACTTTCAATTTCTCGGTACTCCTGAAACGGGAATGACCATCATAAGCGAATCCAATGCATTATCGTTGACGATTTCTGCTATCTCACCCGCATACTCGAGAACTCATAAAGGAGGGGAGATGTGGGTGGGGTCGGCTTCGGGCACGCTGCAATGGAAGGAGCGTACGTTGACGGGGCGTGTGATTTATGAATATTTGATGATGCCGGATTTTAACCGTCTTACCCGAACGTATTGGGGACTGTGGAAAGAATTTCAGGGGTTCTACCTGTCACTTGATGGAGCAGGTGACCTCTATATCCATAGTCAGCACAGTGACATGCTGGCCCCGTTGATTGGGACACTCGATGGGTTTATGGCGCAAGGGGGAACGTCCGAGCGCTTTCAAATTTTGCAGTTGACTCCACTCAGCTTTCGTCAAGGGTTGGGGTATATCGATGGCCCATGGGGTGGGCCATTCGTTGGGCCACGGCACAGGGAAAGGGGAGTGTCCAACTCGAGTTATCGGAGTTTCATCGTGTAGCCAATTGGGTGCTCGGCGGGTTCGCGATGGGTCTTGTTCAAGGAACCGCCACCTACGGTGGAAAAACTATTCCGATCTATGGATTAGTCGAACTTCTTATGTAGCCATCCTGTATGCGTTAACAAACGCCCCAGCCTTCACCAGAGTTGCTTCGACTCGTTGTATGTGTGGACATCAAGCTGTTATTCTTCGATGACTTGCTCTAGTTCCGCAGCATGTCCCTCATTCGTGACTTCTGCCTTCACTTTTGCGCCAGGCTGAACGTTTCCTGTGATGGTGGTTCGTCCATCAACCTGGATGCGTTGTTCGTCGCCTTCCTGATCCATAATGACATATTCGTTTCCTTCAATTGTCAGTAATGTCCCTTCAAGCGTATTAGATCCGAGTGAAAAAAGGCTACTGCCAAATGTGTTTGACGCGCTATGGACGAAGGGGACGGATGTCGAGCCGAGGATACTGCATATTGCCATTACTGCTAATGTTTTTTTCATGATCGGTCTCCATGGTTGATCGTCTCGAGAGAATTCTATGAGATAGCAAGAGGGCAGCAAGGATAATGCCCAGAGAAGGGAACAGAGAGAATCTGTGAGGAAATCAATATGATAGGCTGATAGCATGGCTATACGGCTTCCCTGCACAACGTGACGCGTGAATGAAACGCCCTACAGCTTGATGAGGGAGTTGGTCGTGAGACTTAGGGAACTCATGGTCACTATTTGAGAGTCGTACGTTCATCATGGGTGACGTCGCGAGGCGTTTGATGACGGTTGCGCTGCACGATTATCGTGAAAAGGTCGATCGGTTCTATTGACAGTAGTTTATGTATAGACTATATATTTAAAAACTATATGGAGACGTATAACCTTCAAGACGATTCTTATTTGAAAGTACTTCGGCCTCTTGTCGAAGCGTATCAAGCCATTTTTGAAGTCGGCGATCGTCACATTCGTTCTATGGGATTGACGCCTGCACAGTTTGATGTGATCGCAGAGTTATGGGGAACGGATGGGCTGACGGCGGTTGAACTTTCGCAGTCTACGCTATTGGCCAAGGCCAGTTTGACGGGCATTATCGATCGATTAGAGTCCAAAGGGTTGGTTGAGCGGCATGCCGTGCCTCGCGATCGTCGATCGATGAACGTCAAGCTCACGAAGGCAGGGATTGCCCTGCATCGTAAATGCTTCCCGGCTCAAGCCAAGATGATGCGTCCATATTTTGAACGTGCGCTGAGTCAACATGACGTGAACGTGTTACAGAAGTTGTTAGTGCGTCTGCGCGATAGTTGTCGAAAACGATAACAGTGTTCTTACTCCTCAACAGTTTGTGGAGACAAGAAACGCTTCAGATGTTTGGTTGATCAATTAAAGGGCATGCGTGATGAAAATTGTGGTGATTGGAGCGAGCGGGACAATCGGTAGTGCCGTGGTGAAAGAACTGGAGGCGCGTCATGAGATTGTGACGGTAGGTCATCGAAGCGGGGATATAACGGTTGATATTACGTCAGCGGCTTCAATTCAACGCATGTTTCAGGCAATTGGTCGGGTTGATGCCGTAGTGTCTGCCACGGGCAGTGCGCATTTTGGGCCATTCGAGACCCTAACGGAAAAAGAATTTTTAATTGGTATCAGCAATAAATTAATGGGTCAAATTAATCTCGTCCTACTTGGTCGAGATTTTGTGAATGATGGTGGATCATTTACGCTTACAAGTGGGGTGTTAAGTCACGATCCCATTTACTGTGGTGCGGCTGTCACGACGGTCAATGCTGGGCTTGAAGGATTTGTGCTGGGAGCGTCGATTGAAATGCCGAGAGGGATTCGAATCAATGCCGTGAGTCCGGGGGTGGTTGAAGAATCGATGGAACGAATCGGCTCTTTTTTCCGAGGACATATTCCAGTTCCCGTGTCGACAGTCGCGCTGGCCTATAGTAAGAGTGTTGAAGGCCGTTTAAACGGACAAGTCTTTCATGCGCAGTAAGAGGAGAGATTGATGAGTCAACAAACTAATTCAATGACCCCATCTCCGCAGGGTATCATTGAGATGATGAATGCGCACCAGCGGAGCGCAATCCTCAAGGCTGGAGTCGACTTGGAGGTGTTTACCGCGATTGAAGAAGGCAATACTACCGTTGAGGCGCTTTCGGCACGATGTAATGCCTCAACGCGAGGCCTGCGGATGTTACTTGATGGTCTGACAATTCTCGGGCTGCTGACGAAAGACCATGCGGGGTATCGACTGACCCCTGATTCCAAGGCTTTCCTGGTGAAGACATCGCAAGCCTATCTAGGCGGGATGACGGAGTTTATGTTGTCACCGCCGCTCTATGACGGGTTTCGTCATCTCACTGAAGCGGTCAGAAAGGGCGGGACGGCTCTCGATGAACAGGGAACCACGGCGGACGCTCATCCGGAATGGGTGAACTTTGCGCGAGCGATGGTTCCCATGATGATCGGTCCTGCCACGTGGATTGCCAATTACCTCCAGCAACAAGGGCGAGCAATTAACAAAGTCCTTGATATCGCTGCAGGCCACGGGATGTTCGGTGTGGAAATTGGAAAAGTGTTTCACGATGCGAAAATCTATGCGCTCGACTGGGAACCTGTGCTCGCAGTTGCAAAGGAAAATGCCAGAGCCGCGTCACTGGAAGATCGCTATGAGGCCATTGTTGGAAGTGCGTTTGACGTGCAGTATGGTTCGGATTATGATGTGATTCTCCTTGCCAACTTCCTGCATCATTTTGATCAGGAAACCTGTGTTGCGCTCCTGAAAAACGTTCATGCGGCGCTTCGTCCTGATGGGCGGGTGGTCACGTTAGAGTTTATTCCCAACGATGATCGGATTAGCCCCGCATCGGCGGACTTTGCATTGATCATGCTTGCGACGACACCAGCTGGCGATGCCTATACCTTCACTGAATTGGAGAACATGTTTCATACATCGGGTTTTGGTGCAAGCGAGGTGCATGAGGTTCCCAATTCAAAAGAGCATGTGATGATCACGTCAAAGTCAAAACGGTAACCGTGTATGACAACTCCCCGTACTCCTACACTTGTCTATGTTACAGATCCCATGTGTTCGTGGTGTTGGGGATTCGATCCGGTTATGAAAATGGTGCGACAGCGATACGAACACCGGCTGGTCTTAGAGGTCCGAGTGGGGGGATTGAGGCCAGGCAATACCGAGCGATTTGACGACCAGCGGAAAAATTATATCCTTAGTCATTGGCGTGCCGTTCATGAACGAACAGGCCAACCCTTTAATTTTGCCTGTCACATGGGTTCGGACTTTACCTATGACACGGAACCGGCGGCCCGTGCTATTGTGGTCATGCGGACTCTGCTTCCGGATCGTGTCTTTCCATATTTGCACAATATTCACGAAGCGTTTTATGTGAAGAATGTTGATGTGACGAAAGAAGCCGTGTTGGCTGAGTTAGCGCAACCACATGGATTGACCAACGAGCAATTTCTTGAGTCCTTTCGAAGTGCAACAGTCAAAAAGGCTGTGTGGAGCGAGTTTGACCAAGTTCGAGCGTGGGGCGTCAATGGCTTTCCGACGCTTCTTGCGAAGCAGGACGGAGAGGCGACCATGTTAACGCATGGGTATCAATCAATTGATGTGCTTGCCCCGGTCATCGAAACCTGGTTGAATGCAACAGCCACTCAAGGATACGTGCACTAATTCTTCTAGATCGAATCGGAAAATTTGGATGTGTCGGCATGCTAGGATTCTGGCCCTGCCGATCATTATTAATCAGGAGGTGAATGATATGAAGCCGGTAGTAAAAATGAAAACAGTGTTGTTGTTCGCAGCCATGAGCTTGCTCATGAGTGCGACCTGGGCATCTGCCGAGGTGACGCGGTGGAAGATTGACCCTGCGCATTCGACGATCGGGTTTCAAGTGAAGCATATGGTCGTGTCCAAAACCAAAGGCAAGTTTCTGCACTATACCAGCGTCGTGGAAATGGATGCTGAGGCCAAAAAATTTAAAACCATTGAAGCGGTGATTCAGACCAAGTCGATCTTTACCGACCATGAAAAGCGGGACGAGCATCTCCGAAGTCCCGATTTCTTCGATGTTGAGAAATATCCCACCATGACGTATAAAATGAAAAGTTATAAGAAGACTGGTGACAACTATACCGCCATTGGAGATATCACCTTACGCGGTGTCACAAAAGAGCTGACGCTTGTGGGGACGTTTAATGGTGTTGCCAAAGACCCGTGGGGCAACATGCGGGCAGGATTTACGGCGGAAGGGACGTTAAACCGTAAAGATTTTGGGATGGAGTTTAGTAAAATGCTGGATAACGGTGGCTTGATGGTTGGTGACGAAGTCCAAATTTTGCTGGAAATTGAGGTGATTCAAGAGGCCAGTGCGCCAGCCGCCCAATCGACAAAAGGATAGGTATTTTGCCAGTTGTAGAGTGTTAGAGCACCAAGGGTGCATGTGAATGAAGGGGAGAGGAGCTGTAAAGAGTCTCCTACTCCCCGTTTGTTCTGTAACTGAATGTGAGAGCCTTCGAACAATTGCTGGAGTCTTTTTGTGAATCGTTTCGCTCCCACCAACGGTTGTGAACCTTTCAATAAGATGTTTTACGGGTGAGCATGCGTCAGAGGACGTATCTTGAATCGGTCAACTAGATAGATCGTTGTTGTTTGGGGCAAGGTGTTGTCCAGCTTCTGTCTTCCCCTTTTTCTCGAGGGGGTTCTGAAACCATAATCTCGAATCATTTTACTTCAGGATATTTAGCCTGTTTAGCCATAGACTCTCCAAGAGAATCTCCATGACAGTTTTCTTGCTGTAGCGACGGAGGCTTGTATTCCATCCCGAGATGTATACGACCAACAGTCGAAGACGCTGTTAAAGGTTTCAGAGTCCATTGCGTCCTATCGGGATCTCTCTGGACTGTTGAAGGCCCTCGCGCAGCATATTCCTCAGGTGGTCCGTGTAGATTTTCTCGCACTGGTGCTCTATAACCCTGAGTGGAACATTGTTCAAGATTACTTGATTCACGCGAATGTATCTGCTGACATTGGAGGTGGAAAAGAATGGCATGTGGATGATCATCCAGCGGGAACTGTCGTGCAAAGTCAGAAACCGTTTTTTTCCTCCGATATCATGGCTGATCAACGGTACCCCAAGTCGTTTCCTTTAATGTGGGAGGACGGGGTACGGTCGCTGTGTGCATTTCCGTTGACGACCGCATTGCGGCATCTGGGAGCGTTGGTGTTCGCAAGCCGGGAAAAAGGAACCTACCGTGAATCGGATAGTGACTTTCTTGCGGAAGCCGCAACCCATATCGCGGTGGCTGTCGACAATGTGCTGCACTTTCAGGAACTCACACGCGAACGCGACCATTCGAGACTTCTGCTTGAAGTGAATAATGCCGTCGTGTCTACTCGAAATTTGAAAGAACTGTTTGCTTCGATGAGCGCATCATTACGGCGGATCATGCCTCACGTTACCACGAGCCTGTATTTGTATGATTCCGACATCCAGACGTTCCGAAGGCCGGTGTTGGATTTTCCTGAAGGTAAGGGGTTTATCCAAGCTGGTGCTATCATAGGAATTGATGATTCCCCTCCTGGAAAAGCTTTTCAGAGCCGCAAAGCCTTGACTTGGAATGAGGCGGAGTTAAAGGCCTATGCTTCGGAAACAGCAAATCAACTAGTGGCTGAAGGGATGAAGTCCGGCGTCAGTGTGCCCCTTGTCGTCCGAGACCAGGTGCTCGGGACATTGAACGTGGCCAGTGTCAAAGACAATGATTTCGGACAAAAAGAACAGGAATTACTCACTCAGGTTTCGACACAAGTGGCGATTGGGTTGGACAATGCCATGGCCTACCAGCACATCACGGAGCTGAAGGAGCAACTCGAGCAAGAAAATGTGTACTTGAAAGATGAAATTCGCAATGAACATGATTTTGACGAGATCATCGGGGAAAGCGTTGAACTGAAACGCGTGCTCCAACAGGTGGAAATCGTGGCCCCCACGGACTCCACCGTGTTGATTCAGGGAGAAACGGGAACAGGGAAAGAACTCATCGCGCGAGCGCTCCATCAGCGAAGCGGGAGAAAAGATCGGCCGTTTGTCAAACTCAACTGTGCGGCGATTCCGACAGGCTTATTAGAAAGTGAATTGTTCGGGCACGAGAGAGGCGCGTTTACAGGAGCGATCGCACAAACAGTCGGACGGTTTGAACTGGCTAACCGTGGCACGATCTTTTTGGATGAAGTGGGAGAGATACCGTTGGAATTGCAATCCAAATTATTACGGGTCTTGCAAGAACAGGAATTCGAGCGTTTGGGGAGTACGCGCACCATCAAAGTCGATGTGCGGCTGGTTGCGGCGACGAACCGGGACTTGGGGGCTATGGTCGAAGCCGGACAGTTTCGCCGTGATTTATATTATCGCCTCAATGTGTTTCCCGTCACGATCCCGGCGCTCCGCGAACGCCCAGGGGACATTCCCATACTCGTTCGTTATTTTACGCAACGAAATGCCTTGCGCATGAAAAAACCCATCGAAACGATTCCGAGTAAAGTGATGGAATCCCTTACGCGCTACCATTGGCCGGGAAATATCCGTGAACTAGAAAATGTCATTGAACGGGCCGTCATTCTGTCGCAGGGACCCGTGTTGGCAATTCCATTGACTGAACTCAAAGTTGTTCCGTCAAAGGCGTCATCATCTCGACAGAAGACTGCTACCTTGGAAGGTGTCGAACGTGACCACATCATCGACGTGCTTCGTGAAACGAAGTGGGTCGTTGGCGGCAAGGCGGGAGCTGCAGCGAGATTGGGAATGAAACGCACAACGCTGATCTCTAAAATGAAAAAGCTCGACATTTCTCGTCCGATCTAATGTCCTTCTCTTAGCATATGTCGATGTAAAGATACTACGCGTCTCGGCGTACACTATACGCGAAGGCGAATCCGAAGTGTAAACAGAAGGAGACCCTACTGAGAATCATGGGCTTTGCAAATTCTTTCCGCCGTGCAATATGATCATGTCACGTTAACCATTTCTTATTTTTCTGCAACCCATGCGCGTAACAATGATGATAATCGCGAGTGTCCGCTCCCATATAACAGATGTTCGATGATGTGATAATCGTTCATACGAAATGCCTACGTTCCCATGGTGGTAGCAGATTGAAAAGGGATATATGAATTGGTGTTATGATCATTTTTTCCGTGATGCTGTCTGTTCGTAGTATTCTCCCCATTTCTGCATAGCCACTAACAGGTGTTCTAATGTGCGTCCTAGGGCTGTCAACGAGTATTCCACGCGAGGTGGAATTTCTTGATAGTCTTTTCGTTTGATCAATCTCCGTTCTTCCATGTCACGCAATTGTTTGGCGAGCGTACGATGGGTGATGCCGCCTAATTCCCGTTGTAGTTGATTGAATCGCTTGGTGCTCTCAAGCAATTGATGAATGATTAAGATTTTCCATCGTCCGGCAATGACATCCAAGGTCACCTCTACAGGGCAAGATACTTTCTTAGCGGGCATGGCGGTCTCCTTTTGGTCATGATGGTATCCTTAAGGATCGTACTTGCATAATGAGCGTGTATGATTTATATATCATTGAGGGATTGAAAAAGAAACGCTTCATATCGTCTCTACACGAGCAGAAGGGAGAATGCATCGACGATGAAAACCAAAAACCTCCTAAATATCGAACAAAAAACCGGGCAACATTGGGTCGGCAATGGGTTTCCCGTTACGACAATATTTTCGTACGACGATCTCGGAAAGGAGCTGAGCCCCTTTCTCCTGCTGGACTATGCCGGCCCTATGGCATTCGAACCTTCCAATATTCCGAGGGGAGTCGAACAACATCCCCATCGAGGGTTTGAAACGGTCACCATTGTCTATCAAGGAGAGCTTGAACATCGTGATAATGCGGGGAATGCCGGAAAAATCGGCCCGGGTGATGTCCAATGGATGACGGCGGCACGCGGGATTCTCCATGAAGAAATGCACGAACGCGATTTTACCCAAAAGGGCGGTACCCTGGAGATGATCCAGCTGTGGGTCAATCTGCCCGCGAAAGACAAAATGGGTACGCCGCGGTATCAGGAAATTTTAAACAACGAGATTCCAGTCGTGACGCTTGCGGAAAACGGCGGCAAGGTCCGAGTCATCGCAGGTGATTACCAAGGCACGAGGGGTGCGGCGAAGACTTTCACTCCCATCAATGTTTGGGACATACATTTGAACCAAGGACAGAAAATAGAATTGTCTTTGCCGAAGGGCTTCACCACCGCACTCTTGGGCATGAAAGGAACGGTCGTGATGAATAGCACGAATACACTCAATCGCAAAGAGCTGGCACGGTTCGAACGGGATGGCGACCGTCTTGCGTTGGAAGCTACGAGTGACGCAACGGTTCTTGTCTTGAACGGCGAACCGATTAACGAGCCCATCGTGGGGCAAGGCCCATTCGTCATGAACACCCAAGAAGAGATTCTTCAGGCCATGACCGATTATAGGGCCGGACGATTCTGATATTTTTCGAGTAACCATCATACCAACTTTATACAGAAAGGACTCACATCATGGCATCAAACTACCAGTACAATCGCCTTTCCAAAGATGACGCCGCGTTATTGTTGGTGGATCATCAATCTGGCCTGATCTCCGTCGTTCAGGATTTCGAACCCAGTGAGTTCAAAAACAATGTGTTGGCCGTGGCCGCGTGCGGTCAATATTTCAATCTCCCGACTATCTTGACAACCAGTTTTGAAGATGGTCCCAATGGTCCCTTGGTTCCTGAGTTAAAAGAGATGTTTCCAAAAGCGCCCTATATTGCCCGTCCAGGGAATATCAACGCGTGGGACAACGAGGACTTTGTTAATGCGGTAAAGAAAACAGGCCGCAAGCAACTCATCATCGCCGGGGTCGTGACAGAAGTATGCGTGGCCTTTCGCTCTTTCGGCGATTGAAGAGGGCTACGAGGTGTTCGTGATCACAGACGCTTCGGGCACCTTCAACGAGGTTACCCGTCACAGTGCGTGGTTACGCATGCAAGCCGCCGGGGTGCAGATCATGAGCTGGTTTGGTATGGCGTGCGAGCTGCATCGAGATTGGCGAAATGATATCGAGGGATTGGGTGCCTTATTTTCGAACCACCTTCCCAATTACCGGAACCTCATGACCAGCTATTTTGCGAAGAACGGATAGAGAGTGGCAAACATGCGGTTCATGTGAAGGGCATCGATCTATCACGGAATGTGAAAGAAGGCACGGAATATCATTGTTTCTCAAAATGAGGAGGGAATGATCAAGGCATAGAATGCTCGCTCAAAGCTTGGATTGATTACACGGTGTGTAGTTGGATTGTTGGGCAGCTCCGTCTCTGCGATAGAGTTACTGCAAGAAATCGTATATTTAGCCGGTATGAAACAATAGATAAATTGAGATATCCGTTAACTTACTGCTGTGAGTTCAACTGGTCGCTGCAACACAGGCCTGAAATTTCTCTGCTGGTGTTGCGTAGTCTTAATGTTTTTCTCGGCCGTTCGTTTAACTGCCGCGCGACTTTGTTGAGCTGGGCTTGCGTATACCTGGATAAGTCGGT
>BQIV01000008.1 GCA_021604005.1 Nitrospirales bacterium
CGGGGTTCGTCCCGGCGGCCGAGGCCCTTTTGTTTCGGCAAAAGGACCCAAAACCATGAACGCCCAGGCCAGGCTCGTCGGATGAGCTGAACCCCGGTTGGTGGGGCGGGCTAACTCGCTGCGCTCAAACAAGCCCGCCCAGTATGAGAGGTGTTCACTCAACGGACTCTAGCGTATAACCTCATCCTTTCTCACGGAATGCACATGCCTGGTCGAACGCAGGAACACACAAAAATCATATGGAAGAGTTGGGGCACGGCTAGAGCCTAAAGGCATCAGGTCATATGTATTGAGAAAAAGTTAAAATACAATATGATGTACGACCGCCTGCTGCCGTTGGCTGTGCCTCGCAATACTTGTGTCGAGACGTTGCGAGACCGGGAGGTCGTTTCCCCGTAATTTTCTCCACTTTCCGTGCGTTTGCAGTTGTGTTCCATCCGGTGCATATGGGTAGGGGGCGTGTTCGTTTACATGGCCATACAAATCTTCAATTTTTTTTAAGGTGTAGAGAGAGAGAGAGAGAGAGAGAGAGAGAGTTGCCCGGATTGTATGCTCAATGTCTAGGGCCATTGTAGGCGTTATGGCGAAATAACCCCAGATTATTCAATATTTTAAATGTTCTTGCTTTTTGACCAATTTTGATAGTAGATGTGAGAAGAAGTTCCTAGGTATTTCATGTCTTTACTTTCATGATAAAACAGCGTATATTAGGTTTAAGTTTTGCCCGGGAGTATTCAATGAATTTTGGGGTGTGTTATTAAAAGATTTTTGAAGAAATCTCTTTACGATAGATATGTAGTTTTCAGCCACTCTAGTCTAGATATTTCAACTGTTTGTCAATTTCTCCCTCATTGGTATCGTCGAGCAAGACACGCATCAAACCGAGCAATGTCATGAACGTGCTAACTCGAATTGGTGATGATGGTTTTGCCATACGCGGCATGTGCGTATGGGGTGTCTGTTTTGAGCATGTGAGGAATGCATGTGCACGTCGTGTTTTCCCATAAAGACGCGAGTATAAATTTGAATTTTTGTTGAAGGGGTGTTGCATGTCAAAAGAAAAGATTGTGGATGATGTCCAGCGTCTTATTGCTCTCGCTCGGGAAAAAGGACATTTAACTCATAAGGACCTTTCTCAGGTGCTCCCAGCTGAGATTGTAACCTCAGATCAATTACATGTGGTCTTGCTGGCGTTAAACGAAATGAATATTGAAGTCATCGATATGCCGACGAAGGAGACGCTTCAAGCTGTGGGGCACGGGAGTGAATCCGATGATCAAGAGGCCATAAGTGATGAGTCCGAGGGGGGGGGAGGCGATATTGATTTGACCCCGGGCGAGCCGACTCGCATCGATGATCCTGTTCGCCTCTATTTGAAAGAGATGGGGCGTGTTCCGCTTCTGACGCGAGAAGGCGAAATTGATCTCGCGAAACGAATCGAAGAAGGCAAGCGTGAACTGGCCTGTGCCATGTTTGGCATGCCCGTCACCATTCAACAGTTTGAAATGCTCTATGAACAATTGAAAAATCACGAAATTCGTGTGCGGGATTTGGTGTTGCTCCAAGATACGCTGGAAGATGATGATGTTGAAGAAGAGCCACAGGCAACTGAGCAGGATGATGAAGAATTACATCAACGTACATTAGAGATTTTAGGGAATATCAGAAAGTTTGGCCGGTCGCTAATGGTGTTGTATGGGAATCAGCGAAAGGCGGCATCGGCAAGCTCAAAACACACGCAAGTGGAAAAACGCATCGTTGATGTCTGCGATCAATTTGTTGACCAGATTGAATCGTTGAATTTGCACCAACGTGTTCGCGATCAAATGCTCAAGCGCATTAAAGATATTGGGAAGGAAATTTTTGAGTGTGAATCAATTGTGCGACGCAGCACGGCACGATTGGGGCTTGCCAGTCAGGATGGTATGCAAGTGATCTCTCAACGATCTCGAAGCACAGCCAAGGCAAGTGGCGGAAAGCGGAAAGTTGAGCTCAGTAGTCAAGAGATCTCCAAACTGAAGGACGTCATGGCTGAAGCCAAGGGCCGGTTAAAGGAGATTCAAGAAGAAACCATTCTCATTCCCATCAATGAATTTCGTGATGCATTGACAAAACTTGGTCGGGCTGAAGGCAAAGTGAAGCGAGGCAAGGCGCAACTCATTGAAGCTAACCTTCGCTTGGTTGTGAGTATTGCCCGGAAATATACCAATCGCGGCCTGCAATTTATCGATTTAATTCAAGAAGGCAATATCGGACTGATGCGGGCTGTTGATAAATTTGAATATCAACGTGGATATAAGTTTAGTACCTATGCCACGTGGTGGATTCGACAGGGTGTAACCCGTGCGATTGCCGATCAAGCCAGAACCATTCGTATTCCTGTTCATATGATTGAAGCCAATACCAAGCTTGCTCGAACCGCTCGGCAATTGGTGCAACAGCTCGGCCGGGAACCGACACCAGAAGAAATTGCGAGCCGCATGGGGCTGACTGCAGAAAAGGTTCGCATGATGCTGGATATTTCGAAGGGAACGATTTCGTTAGAAACTCCGATTGGTGAAAAAGAGGACAGTCAACTCGGGGATTTAATCGAAGATAAAAATGCTGTTTCGCCTATGGATGCGGCTAATCGATATGATCTGCAACGTCAAATTGCCAATGCGCTTGGGGTCCTGACGCCACGGGAAGAAACCGTAATTCGAAAACGGTTCGGTATTGGTGATAGTACCGACCATACGTTAGAGGAAATTGGTCAGGATTTTGATGTCACGCGAGAACGCATTCGACAAATCGAAGCGAAAGCCCTCAAAAAGTTGCGTCATCCAAGTTGTAGTCATAAACTTCGTAGTTTGGTTGAGCACATTTAACGATTGCGGTTTGCCGTGTTGTTTTCAAAGCCCCGTCATGTTTGACGGGGCTTTTTTTGTTCAGGGGGATGTTCGAATTTTATAGACGTGTATCACGCTCTACTCGGACAGTCCTCTCAACTGGTACAATGAGAGGGAATCGAATTCGTATGGGGTGCAATGCTGCACACACGAGGTGTGACGTCATACACCATACCCCCGGAAGTGCATGTAAACGAGTTCTAAAGATCTATGCGTATTCTTGTCGTTGAAGATGAACCAAAAGTTGCGTCGTTTATCCGGCGGGCTTTAGAGGAGGAAAGTTATGCGGTAGACGTGTGTGCCGATGGCCAGCAAGGACAGGATTGGGCACAGTCAATCGATTACGATTTAATCGTTCTCGATCTCATGCTTCCAGGCATTCCGGGCCTCGAGCTTTTGAAACATATACGCAAAAGTGGCGTCAAGACCCCTGTCATGATTCT
Organism: Nitrospirales bacterium; assembly: GCA_021604005.1. Taxonomy (GTDB): domain Bacteria; phylum Nitrospirota; class Nitrospiria; order Nitrospirales; family UBA8639; genus JAGQKC01. Next base: position 3,332 of record BQIV01000008.1, read on the forward strand.
CACCGCACGATCCGAAGTGGATCAGCGCGTAAAGGGCTTGGACGCCGGGGCGGATGATTATTTGACGAAACCATTTGCCATAGAAGAATTGCTGGCTCGTGCCCGTGCGTTGCTTCGTCGGGCAGGCGGTGTGCCAACCGGTGTCTTAGAAGTCGGTGATTTAGTGTTGAATCCGGTCACACGTGAAGTTACTCGTGGAGACCAGCGGATTGAGTTGACGACGAAAGAATATGCGTTATTGGAATATCTGATGCGGAACGCCGGTCGTGTCTTGACTCGGCCAATGATTACAGAACATGTGTGGGATCTAGATTTTGATACATTTACGAATGTGATTGATGTGTATATCAGCTATCTGCGCAATAAAATTGACAAAGGGCGAGAACAGAGTTTGATACAGACCGTTCGTGGAAGTGGTTATGTCATGAGGGCCGATGTATGAGTCAGGCCTCCATCCGTGTCCGGCTGACGCTCTGGTATGGCACTGCCTTAGCGCTTATTCTCATTCTGTTTGCCGGAACCATCTATTTTGTCATCTCGCGTGGCTTGCGAGACCAAGTCGATGCGTCTCTTGAGGAAGCCGCGTCTGTGGCCATTCGGACGTTAGGGGAACACCGATTTGGTCCATTTTTAATATTTGAAGATCTCTCGCAAAACTTTCCTGAACTCGCCTTGCTGGATAAGTTCTTTCAGATTTTCGGTCCTGCCGGACAGGTCACTATTCAATCCGCAAACATTAAAAGCCGTGAAATTCCATTAAGCCAAACGGCGTTTCAAGCATCGTTGAAAGGACAAGCCACCTTCGAGTCCGTTCGGTTTGATGAGGGGGTTCCGTTCCGACTGCTCTCCGTTCCCATCCGGCATACGGAGCGTCTTGTGAGTATTTTGCGTGTGGGCACGTCCCTCTATCCTACTGAAAAAATGTTACAGCGCTTACTGCTTGCTCTCGTGATCGCTTCGCCAATTGCGATTATTGTGTCGCTGTTGGGCGGATGGTTTTTGGCCGGTCGAGCCTTGATGCCGGTGAATGTCATTACGTGTGCGGCTCAGCGTATCGCCGATGGCGATTTGACTCAACGAATTACGAGTCCTCGGTCAAGTGACGAAATCGGGCGTTTGGCTTCGGTGTTTAATGATATGATCGCGCGTCTCGAAATCTCGTTTCGGCAAATACGTCAATTTAGTGCCGATGCCTCTCATGAGCTTCGGACACCCTTGACAATCACCAAGGGTGAAACCGAGCTGGCCTTGCGCCGGCCGCGCGAGGCGGATGATTACCGTCAAGTCCTAGAGAGTAACTTGGAAGAAATCGATCGCATGAGCCGGATTGTCGATGAATTGCTATTTCTCTCTCGTGCCGATTTGGGTGAGATTAAAATGACCATGTCTCCAATTTCATTGGACAGTTTAGTTCGAGAAGTTCAACTGCAGGCAACGATTCTTGGCCAAGATCGACAGATTGAAACAATCTTAGGGACTGTTGAGCCAATTGTTGTCGATGGAGATGAACTTCGACTTCGGGAATTACTCTTGAATCTTGTCGATAACGCGATTAAATATTCCCATCCCAATTCTCAGGTGGAATTATCCCTGAGACAGATCGACGCTCAGGCAGAGTTGAAGGTGTGTGATCACGGGATTGGTGTGTCTGATCTGGAACAGCAACGAATCTTTGACCGCTTCTATCGGACGGATACGGCTCGCGCGCATGCCTCAAAGGGAACGGGGTTGGGATTGGCCATCTGTCAATGGATTGTTGATGTGCATCAAGGAACGATCCAGATGCAAAGTTCTCCAGGCGCTGGGTCATGTTTTACCGTCTTGCTTCCGCTTCGTGCCCCTGTTGTGTAACCACGTCTTTGCCTCACTCCCAGTACATTAACAATTTTTAATGTGCGCTTAATCCTCCTTTCATTTCTGGTGGGTATAAGATAGCTGATGTCTAGTAAGGAAGAGCGTCTGTCACAGGAATCAGCATCTTTGCCCACGATGGCATACTTGGAGAATGAACCTCGTGTTGCAAGTTCCATTGATCATGGATGGTGAAGGAGTCAACGAGTCGGCAAATCCTAAACGTAGTACACAAGAATGGCTACAGGGAATTGGGCACGCGTGCTACATGAAAGGGGAATATGTATGAATATCGTAACAGATCGTCAAGGTTCGAGAAGTGTCAAGGCACAACACCATACAGCGTATGACAGACGTCGAGAAGATGAAGGTGTTATAGGACACGCTGTTTCCCGAAAGCGTCCACAACGAACAGGGAGAAAAGAGGACGGTGTGTTTGAGAACGTCGCACTCCCAAATAGTGAAGGATCGGTTAGTCTCGAGACCGTATATTTTCGCGATTTTCGATCACGGCCACTTCTTGATCCCGACGCCGAATTGTATTTAGCCAAACAGCTGCATCACGGAACGTCGGCCATTCGAGATATATTACGCCAAGCGATTACTCTCACCAAAAGCTGGGAGTCGAATCAGGACGTTATGCAACTCTCGAAACGATTCAGCGAAATCGCCGAGTTAAGCGGGTTGTCGGCGCCGATTATTGATGAGATTACCGACTCCCTTCAGCAATTACATCACATTGTCAAAACGCACCATCCGAAAGACGTGGAACGTGTGACGTGCATAGCTCAACTTCAGAAACAGGTAGAACATGCACGGCAACAGGTTGAACGTGCAAAGGATGAACTGGTTCAGCGAAATCTACGCCTTGTCATTGATATTGCGAAACGTTATCTCAATCGCGGCCTCGGGTTTCTCGATTTAGTTCAAGAAGGCAATATCGGGTTGATGAAAGCCGCCGAGCGATTCGATTTTCAACGTGGGTTTAAGTTCAGTACCTATGCGACATGGTGGGTTCGACAAGGTATTACCCGTGCCGTGGCTGATCAATCCCGTACGATTCGCGTGCCCGTTCATACAACCGAAGCCTCGAATCGAATCGCGAGAATGATGCAAAAATTGGCTCAGCAATTTGATCGCGAGGCGAGTTATGATGAGCTAGGCCGTGAGTTGGGAATGAGCCGGGAGCGAGTCAAAGAGACGCTGCAAGCCTTTCAGGAGCCCATTTCGTTAGATGCAACACCGGTCGATGGAGATGGCCAACTTGGTGATCTGATTCCTGATCTCGATGCCATGCCTCCTGATGTCGAGATCGACCAAAAAAGAACGACCGAACATCTCGAGCGAATTTTACAAATCCTGTCGCCACGGGAACAACAAGTGGTTCGTTTGCGGTTCGGTATTGGGCAAGATGAACCGTGGACCTTGGAACAGGTGGGGCGAAGCCTTTCTGTCACGCGTGAACGGATACGGCAAATTGAGGGTGTCGCCCTCAAAAAACTCAAAGAGCCTCACGTGAAAGCTCAGCTCATGGCATTACGATGACACTGTATTTACACATTTTTTTGTGAATACGGGGGATAGACTTACTTGTAAAGTTTCTGTGCAATCCCCACCATTCTTCGTTGAATGCGTTAACGTATAAGTAAGTAAAAAGGCGTAGGGGTGTGAGTCTTTTCACAACCTACGCCTTTCGTACGTTTGTTCAACATAGGTAGAATATTTCGATTCCGCCCACAATTCGTGTTATTTGCCTTCATGGTGAAGAGTAGAAACTACATTGAATGTGGTGAAATCTGACAAACTGGACTGCAGCGTTTCTCAACAGATATCGATATGATGCAGGAGACTGAGGCAGGAAGAATCAGGTTTTATTCAGTATAACCGAATCAATAGAGGAGATTATGCTGTCGGTCATGACGTATCAGAAGCAATGTGACAATGTGGGATAACCTTTTTCATTCTTTTTCTGTACATGAGGCTGTGCAAGACTCTACATGGTTCGTTTGCTGAATGTTGCAGCTTGAGTCGATCCGAAACCATGCGTTCATACGCATGAGGTGTCATTCAATTTCTCGATGGTAAAGCCGTTCATGGATATTCGTATCAATGATCGTTTGTCTATTCCGGAACGCGAACTCGTCTTTACGGCTTCCCGGAGTCGTGGTCCCGGCGGGCAACATGTCAATAAAGTAAATAGTCGCATGACCTTGCATTTTGATATTCAGAATAGTTCGTATCTTACACCCACGCAGAAGAATGTACTGTGTGGTTCGTTGGCGACGAGAGTCAATGCCAATGGTATCTTCCGTTTGGATTGTCAAAAACATCGAATGCAATCGATGAATCGGGCCGAGCTTCTTGACCGTTTTGCGTCACATATCAGAACGGCCCTGCTGCCGAAACGGTTTCGAGTTCCGACCAAGATATCGAAAGCCGCACAAGAACGGAGACTCGAGCAAAAAAAGCGTCAGGGACGAATCAAGAAACGTCGCTCACCTGCACTGGGACGGGATGAGTAGAGTCACTCCAATTCATTCCAATCAGCAAAATACAAGAACACCAATGCAGGACAACGATTGAACATGATGAAGGGTATGTCCGCCTGGATGATCTGTAGACGATGGACGGTTCAATAACCAAGGGTCATTCGGCATCCAGTGGGGTGATCTGTAGATTCGGCATAATTGAAGCTGGAATCACACGTATGTTTTCAGTCGGATAAGGAATAGAGGATATGGATGATTTGTCTGCTCGTTCCGCTATGGCACCTCCAAGGGCCAAAAAAATCCCACGCCAGCTCCTGGCACATGGCCGAGTACGTGTCGATGACTACTACTGGCTTCGCGAAAGAGAGAACCCTGATGTTCTTGAGTATTTGACTGCAGAGAATAACTATGCCGATCAGGTGATGGCGCCAATTAAACCCTTAGAGGACGCTTTGTTCCAAGAAATCAAAGGACGAATAAAACAGACAGATTTATCCGTCCCATTTAAGCTTGGCAAGTATTATTATTATGTTCGGTATGAACCGGAACGGGAATATGGCATCTATTGCCGGAAATATCAAACCTTGGATCATCCTGAGGACATCATGCTTGATGCGAACATTCTGGCTCAAGGGTGTGATTTTTTCTCACTTGGGAACTGGATGATAAGTTCGAGACAGGATCTTCTTGCGTACGCGGTTGATACGCAAGGACGGAGAATTTATACGATACACATTAAAAACCTCGTCACGGGTGAAGTCCTCCAGGATTGTATCCCTGAGACGACGGGGAACATGGATTGGGCCAATGACAATCGGACCTTGTTCTATAGTAAGCAGGATCCTGAAACGTTGCGAGCTCATCAGATTTGGCGGCATGTCTTAGGGACGGATGTTGAAAAAGATGAATTGGTCTATGAAGAGAAAGACGAAACATTCTCCACCTATGTTTTTAAGACCAAATCAAAAGACTATCTGATGATTGCCTCGCACCAGACGATTTCCAGTGAATATCGATTTCTTGATGCGAATCACCCTTCAGGCGATTTTTGCATACTGGAGCCTCGCGAGCGCGGCCACGAGTATGATGTTGAGCATTACAATGGACGGTTTTATATTCGCACGAATAGCCAGGCCAAGAACTTTCGTTTGATGGTTACGTCAGTCGATCACCCTGAACAACACTATTGGGAAGAAGTGATTCCCCATCGTGAGCATGTGTTATTGGAGGGAATCGAGCTGTTTCAACACTTCATGGTGATCGAAGAACGTATTGAAGGCCTTATTCATCTCCGAGTCGTCCCGTGGCAGGGCGATGAAGAATACGAAATAGATTTTGGCGAAGCGGCGTACTACGTGACTTTTGGCGATAACTATGAAATGGACACTTCTCTTCTTCGATTTGGGTACACGTCTATGACCACTCCCATGACCATTTATGACTATAATATGGAGACGCGTACCCAGGTGCTCTTGAAACGCGAAGAGATATTAGGGGATTTTGATGTCGCACAGTATCACACGGAACGGTTGCATGCGCGTGCTGCGGATGGAACAGCTATCCCTATCTCTTTGGTCTATCGGACAGGTTTTGTCCCTAACGGACAGGCGCCGCTATTGCTGTATGGGTACGGGTCCTATGGGGCAAGTATGGATGCCACATTTAGTTCGTCTCGACTCAGTTTGTTAGATCGAGGATTTGTCTATGCCATTGCGCATATTCGTGGAGGCGAGGAGTTGGGGCGCACATGGTATGACGATGGAAAATTGTTGAAGAAAAAGAATACGTTTACCGACTTCATCGCCTGTGCCGAGTATTTACGAGATCAACACTATGCCGACCCGCAAAAGTTATTCGCAATGGGCGGGAGTGCCGGAGGGCTCCTTATCGGTGCCGTGACCAATTTACGTCCGGATGTATTCACCGGTGTTGTCGCGCAAGTACCGTTTGTGGATGTGGTGACGACGATGCTTGACGAAACTATTCCCCTTACGACGGGAGAGTATGACGAATGGGGCAATCCGAATCAGAAAGAGTATTTTGATTATATGTTGTCCTATTCTCCTTACGACAATGTCGAAGCCAAAGCGTATCCGCATCTTTTGGTGACAACCGGTTTGCATGATTCGCAGGTGCAGTACTGGGAGCCAGCGAAATGGGTTGCCAAATTACGTACACTCAAAACGGATTCTCATCGACTCATCCTCAAGACGAACATGGATGCCGGGCATGGTGGGGCATCTGGACGGTTTACACGGTATAAAGAAACCGCAACAATTTATGCCTTTCTTTTGGACATTGCTGGACTGGCCGGTGTTTCGTAAGAAGAGATATGCGATAGGCTAGAAGGTTACTCCTGCTTTGTATCAATGAGATACCGCAGGTGTCCTGCTGTTTGAGCCTGACATTCGAGCACGTGTGACTGAGGAATATCTGCCTGAAGACGCTTAAGAAGCCGGGGCACGCTCATGCCAGCTGGTATTTCGCAGAGCCAAATATGGACACCGGTTTCTAGGTCGTCGTAGTGCCGCCGAACCTGAAAGCCAGGCTTTTCCATATAATAGGCCGAAAGAAACCCTGTAATGCCTTGAATGACCCATTGATGTTCTTGGGCGTAGCGGTAGCTCACGCTAATTTCGACAAGGGTATTCTTGCTGTCAAGCATGGTATGACTCAATAGTGTAATCTGTCCGTGAAGGGATTGCCGGTTTCTGTATGTTATGATGTCGTCTCTTCTTTAAAGCATAGCGATGCTGAATTAATGCAGTAGCGTTGTCCGGTAGGAAGAGGGCCATCGTCAAAGACATGTCCCAAATGCGCGTCACACGTTGCGCAAAGCACTTCCGTCCTTTGCATCCCATAGCTGTTGTCATGTTCTGCGTGCACGGCTTCTGGCTCTGCCGGCATCGTAAAGCTAGGCCATCCGGTTCCTGAATCAAATTTATGCTCCGAGCGGAATAATGAGCTTCCGCAACAAACACATTGGTACAGACCGGTTCCCTTGTGATTGTAGTACTGTCCGGTAAATGCGGGCTCTGTCCCATGTTGTCTCGTCACCTGATATTGCTCTGGTGTGAGTTGCCGTTTCCATTCATCATCAGATTTTGTCAATTTGTTTTTCATGATATTCCTTGTTACGAATGAAATGTTCTCTTCTGTTATGACGATGTGTAGCGCGTAGTATACCAGGTTTCTCAAATAGAGAAAATCAGACACGACGAGACTACATGATGGGTAATCTGAAGCGAAGGTTGTCATCGACTCTGGAAATCTACTACATTTCCCTGCTATGAAACCTTCTCGCTACTCTGCTCGAATTGAAGAAATTCGGGATCTCGCTCCCAATATTCGTGAATTAACGCTCAGTCTTGTCGACCCGGATCACCGAACGTTTCATTTTCTTCCAGGGCAATCCATTGCCGTGGAAATTGAGCCCACGCATGCACAGGTTTCATCTGTACGCTACTATTCGCTTGCTTCGCCTCCCAGTCATGCGACTCGCTTGACCCTGTTACTCAGTCTGGCCGACCAGGGCGATGGGGCCACCTATCTCTTTGAACAATCAGAAGGCGACATGGTCCAATTTCACGGCCCGCATGGCACGTTACATCTTCGTGCGACCGAGCAGAAAAATATTCTTTTTGTCGCGACGGGGACCGGAATTGCTCCCTTTTTGTCGATGTTATCTGCCATCCTCGAGACCACGCCGGCGTATGTGATTCGGCTCATTTGGGGACTTCGGAGTGAGCGTGATGTGTACTATCAGGAAGAATTGCAAGCATTGGCAGATACGAATCCCTGTTTTTCCTTTGTGACGACACTATCGCGTGCGCAATCGACTTGGGTGGGTGAAACTGGTCGAGTAACGGATGTGGTTGCACGGCTTCCCTCTGTCGAGGATCTTGCGGTCTATGTGTGCGGCCATCGAACGATGGTACAGGATGTGACGCGCATCGTTCGTGCAAAAGGCCACTGCCCAATCTATCACGAGCAATTTTCCAAAAGTCAAAAACACGGTAATGATGGGGTATGACGAGGTACTGGTAATTTCCCGGTATCAGAAGTGTTGTGTTGGTGGAGAACCGTTGAAGATGAAATTCATGCGAAGCCTGGCGGGTTTGTAAATACATGAGTGACATGGAGTATGTTGGGAATGCCGTCTATCAGCGATTACATGTGAACGATCATATCCGTGATCTCGGCATGTACATTCATATTCCCTTTTGTCAAAAACGTTGTCATTTTTGTGCATTCTATCTCACCCCGCATCGAGAAGATCGCGTACAACATTTTCTTTCTGCATTCGCACAGGAGGCTGCACTCTACGCGTTAGATGGGACCTGTCACCGGTTTCCAGTCTCGACCATATACTTTGGTGGAGGAACTCCCACCGCATTGGAGCCAGTGCAACTGACAACCATTCTTAACCGTATCCATCGGTATTTTATCGTGGATCCTGCTGCGGAAATTACGGTCGAAGCCGACCCTGCTACGGTCAGCCGGTCTGGCCTTCAGACCTTGCGCGATGCAGGGGTGACGCGATTAAGTTTTGGCGTGCAATCTCTGGACAAATCCGAATGGCAGCGATTAGGCCGATTAGGGGAAATGCAGACGATTACTCGTGCGATGGCCTATGCGAATGACGTTGGCTTTTCGAATGTGAGCCTTGATGTCATGTATGGACTTCCTGGTCAAACGCTCACCTCATGGCAACATTCTTTGGAGAAAATTCTGGAGTTGGTCCCAACCCATGTATCTTGCTATGCCTTAACAATTGAAGAGGGAACGAAATTTTCTCGAGATATCACAGCAGGAAGAATGAACGGTCATGATGCCGATCAAGAAACGGTGATGCACGAACAGGCTATAGCTTACTTAGAGCAGGCTGGCTATCACCAATATGAAGTGTCGAATTTTGCTCAATCAGGATGGGAATGCCAGCATAATCTTCGCTATTGGTCCGGTCTCGATTATCTTGGGTTGGGACCTAGTGCGCAATCCTATGTGGGCGGCATGAGATTTGGCAATATTGCTGATCTTGCCGGCTATATACAGTGTTTAGAACGTAAGCAATTGCCGGTCGATTCGCTTGATACACTGTCGATGGCTGATAGAGTGAAGGAGCGCGTAATTTTTGGTTTACGTATGAATAAAGGAGTCCCTACTCAGACGTTCGCCGCACTCAACAATGATACGGCGTGGCAATTGACCGTTGATCGATTGATGGAAACCGGGTTGTTGTCATTGGAACGGGAGCATTTGAAGGCGACTTCATTAGGGCGACGGTATATGGATAGCGTTGCCTGTCAATTGTTGTAGGCACCGTATATCGATGCATGTACAAAGTGTTTCATCGGTGACACAATCATGTTCGATGGTCGTAATGCCTTAAAAGTAGGCAATTTGCTGGAGCAAGCTTTCTATGATACTTCAATGGAGTTATAAACAGGATTATGAAGAGTTTTTCCCCAGTTTTTGTGGATAGTGAAAAATATGACCGTTGAACGGGCAAGTAGGGTTGGATAACAGAAGCGATCCATCAATGACTGATGAGGAGATAGTTGATTTTTCGTATATTTACCAAGGTTTTTCTGTCAAATTTTCTGTAGAGTACACAGAGACAGCCGTTGAGTGCTAGGACATTGACTTCGCGATTTTCAGCGAAATGGGTGAGTTATAAACAGCATATACCTCGTATATCGATGCGAAGAGGTTGTCGTCAAAAATATACTGTCGGTATCATCGATGAGTTAGGTGAAGATGCCTCGTTTTCATAATGCCAATGAGCAAACCGAGATCTGCGACTCTAAGCCACATACTTCCAAAGGTTGGTCAGAAGCCAGAGAATTCCGAAGAGCAATACGGTCATTATGAGGATGATGCCGCTTATGAGTGTGATGACATAGATCCAGTCGAACATCGTGGATGCAGGGGGAGGGTCTTGGCTATAGCGATGGAGGAGTTGTGCATTTCGGACATTGCTTTTGAACCACACGGAAAAAAGGTCTCCAATCCCAGGAATGGCTCCACCAAGCATATTCAGGACGATATTGAATGCCATACGAAAGATCACGATTCGTGGAACGCCCGAACGCGTCGCCAACACGAGCAGCGAGGACCCGATAAGATTTGAGAGGTAATCCCCAATGCCGGGAATCAAGCCCAATAAAGGATCCAGGCCGATACGGATGGTCGTTCCAGGAATCGAGAAGGCGGAGTCTAAAAGTGTTGAAAGAAAGTCGGCGAAATGGCTGGTTGCTTTTCGCTGTCGGGCCTCGTGGGCTCGTGACGACTGTGGATGGTGCGAGGAGTTAGGCATGAATGGGTTTCCTATCATGAGATGGTATAGAGCACGATGCCTCTTTAGCAAGAAAAGGAATCGTCTGGGCGAGGGTGAAAGCCTCGGGCAAGTATTGTGATGTTCCCTTCACCTATCCGGCTATCAAAAAGCCGGTTTCTGTCAGGCCTGCAATGCGCGAAGCGACTGTACTATGAAGTCCATACGCCGGAATTGGCTGCTGCGGTTGATCCGGAGCGTCAAGCCATCATGAATATGGGAATAGAAATCGGGGAATATGCACGGCGTTGGTTCCCGGACGGCATTCTCGTGCAGGAAACGTATCGACAAACACATGCCGCGTTGCGCACGACGATGGAACTGGTCAAGGATCCAGAGACATCGGTGATTTTTGAGGCAGCGTTTGAATGGCAGGGAACATTGGTTCGTGTGGATATGTTAGAGCGTATCGAGGATGATGCCTGGAGGTTAATTGAAGTCAAATCGACGGCAAAAGTGAAACCCATTCATATCCAGGATGTCGCCGTTCAGGCTGAAGTGCTTTGTGGTGCGGGAATACGCATCGCGCGTGTTGGTTTAATGCATCTGAATACGCGGTATGTGTATGAAGGAGGGCCAATCGATGTCGAGGCCTTATTCGTAATCGAGGATTTGACTGAACAGGTCCAGCAGCACTCGTCACGCGTACGTGAACAATTAGAGCATATGCGTCATATGTTGCGTGCCCCGTTTCCACCGGCTATTGAGCCGGATGGGCATTGCCATTCTCCGTATGTTTGCCCCTTTTGGCCGCATTGCACACAAGACAAGCCGGATCGATGGATCTATCAGCTACCTGGAAGCCGGCACACATTTAAAGAACTTGAAGGGCAAGGGGTAGAGACGATTGATGAAATTCCCGCAGGGTTTCAATTAACGGTCCTTCAACAACGTATGAAGGACAATGTGGAGTGGATGTCTCCAGAATTTTCAACCGTCATGCAGTCGGTGGTGTATCCTGTTCATCATGTTGACTTTGAAATGTTTATGCCAGCGATTCCCCCGTATCCCGGCACGCGGCCGTATCGTCCGATTCCTATCCAGTGGTCGAACCATATTGAACATCAGGATGGCCGCATTCAGCACGATACCTATTTGTGTACCGAGCCGAAGGATCCACGCGAAGAGATTGCCAGAAGTATTATTGCCACGGTGGGAGAGACGGGAACTATTTGCGTCTATTCGGAAAATGAACGTCATATCCTTCTGTCGCTGGCCGAGGCATTCCCGCAATTAAAAGGAGAATTGCTCAAGATTGTTGAGCGATTGTGGGATCTGTTTGCCGTTATTCAGCAGCATTATTATCACCCGGATTTTCGCGGATCCCTCTCAATTAAATCGGTGTTGCCGGCACTGGTTCCTCATATGGCCTATCAGGATCTCGCGATACACAATGGCGCCATGGCGTCAGTGGTGTATCGGAAGATGGTCTTGGACGAGTTGGATCTCATCGAGCGTGCCCGCATGGCTTCTGACTTACGGGAATATTGCGCGCGAGACACGATGGGTATGCTCATGCTTCGACATGTACTTCTTGAAAAAGCTACAGCATGTATCGCTCCATCATCAGATGCATAGATGGCCCTGAGATTCTGCCGTGTGTCGTCAGGCGTGTGCTCCGCGTTGACCCCTTAGAAGAGGCCTGCTAGAATCCAATTCGTCCCTGCCATTGTGTGATGAACTGCGCATGAAAGTGTGGCGTGGTGTTATCTATCCCTTAAATCAACGTACTGAGGATACATCCCATGTTTCGAATCCTTGTCCTGCATGGACCAAACTTAAATTTGCTTGGTACGAGAGAAAAGTCGATTTATGGGATGCAAACATTGCACGAAGTGGATATGGCGATTGGCCAATTGGCACGGCGAGAAGGTGTGCACGTCGAAGCCCGACAGTCGAATCATGAGGGCGAGCTCGTCACATGGATTCAGGAAACGCACGGCCAGTTTCACGCGCTGGTGATCAATCCGGCAGCCTACACGCATACGAGTATTGCCATTCGAGATGCCATTGTGGCCGTAGGCCTTCCGACGGTGGAGGTGCATTTATCCAATATCCATCGGCGGGAACCCTTTCGTAAACGTTCATTAATTGCGCCGGTTGCGCTTGGGCAAATTTCTGGATTTGCCGCAACCAGTTATCTGCTTGGCCTTCAGGCGATCATTGATTATTTGCGTAGGAAACAGGCCGATGCCAAACACGATATCACTACTTAGTCTAGAGGAGCCATGTAACTGTGATTTCAACGTCTGAATTTCGAAGTGGTGCTCGATTGGAAATTGATGGTGTGCCGTACTACATTGTTGAGTTTCAACATGTGAAGCCGGGGAAGGGGGGCGCATTTGTACGGACGAAACTCAAAGCCTATCGAACAGGCAACGTCATTGATCGAACCTTCCGGTCCGGAGAGAAATTTCAAGAACCCAATCTCGAAGAACGTGAAATGCAGTTTCTCTATAGCGGGGGTGAGGAGTATGCGTTTATGGATACCTCGAGCTATGAGCAGTTCAGTTATCAGAAACACCAGCTTGGCGAGAATACCGATTTGCTAAAAGAAAATACGAATGTGCAAATTCTGTTGTATCATGACGAACCCATCTCGGTGGAGTTGCCCATTTTTATGGAATTGAAAGTTGTGGAAACTGATCCTGGAATTCGAGGCGATACCGCGTCGGGGGGAACAAAACCTGCTGTCGTAGAGACTGGGGCCGTGATTAAAGTTCCACTCTACCTTGAATCCGGTGAGGTGATTAAGGTTGATACTCGAACGCGAGAATATGTTGAGCGTGTGCGGTAAGCCGGCGTCCCCCGTGATGCTCAGCCCTGGTGTTCTGACGAGATGATTGGCTTTGTGTATCCTGAAGAATGGTGGCGTAACCTATGAGTGACACGCAACGAGAAGAAATCGAATCGCTCATTTATTTGCTGAATCAGCATGAACTGACCGAACTCGAAGTTGAAAAAAAAGGCATGCGGATTCGAGTGAGGCGAGAGCCCGCTCCCCAGGTGTCCCATTCCGTTTCAGAACAGCCTGCGACCTCCGTGGAGGTTGCCACATCTGAACCGTTTGCTCAACCTGTTACGGCTCTTGATCATGGAAGATTTGTGTCGGTCACGTCCCCAATTGTTGGAACATTTTATCGATCACCCTCGCCCGATGCCGACCCGTATGTTGAAGAAGGGGATTTTGTCAAAAAAGGCCAAGTCTTGTGTATCGTTGAAGCCATGAAATTGATGAACGAGATTGAAGCTGAAACCGATGGACAAATCACTAAAGTGCTCGTCGAGAGCACAACACCTGTTGAGTATGGGCAAACCTTATTTCTCATTGATCCGATTGCCGTGTAATGGTCCTCTGTGCGGGAATGGATATGCAGTATGCTCCTGACAATCCAGTTGTCATCAATTGGCTTCATGTGACAGCTCCTCGGGTAAGCCGTTCGCTCACGTCGCGTAGTTCCTCGAATCTCATGTCAATGTGCCAGGAAGCCTTCATGACCTGTTAGCATGGCTGCGTGTTAGAGAGGCGGATATTCGTCGTCGGTGAACGGGTCTTGATTTACCATACGAACCTTCACTTCGGTCGCACTGGAAAGACCGGACGTGATGATCTTTCAGGTTGAAGGAGTCTGGTGTTTAAAAAAATTTTAGTAGCAAATCGAGGGGAAATTGCTCTCCGAATTATTCGAGCCTGCCGTGAGCTGGGTATTCGAACCGTGGTAGTTTATTCGGATGTCGATGCGAATTCCCTGCCGGTTCGGCAAGCTGATGAACATATTTGTATCGGGCCGGCCGATGGGACCCTGAGCTACCGCAATATTCCCAATGTGTTAAGTGCGGCAGAAGTTACGGGCGTCGATGCTATTCATCCTGGCTATGGGTTTTTAGCCGAGAATGCCCATTTTGCCGAAGTGTGTGAATCGATCGGCTTGACGTTTATTGGCCCATCCTCAGAACACATTGCGCTCCTTGGTGATAAGTCGAAGGCCCGCCAGCAACTCAAGCAGGCTGGTATTCCGGTCCTTCCGGGCAGTGATGGTGAAATCGACCCTGATCAGGACTGCCAGAAAATAGCCAAGAAAATTGGGTATCCCGTGATTGTGAAAGCTTCATCCGGTGGTGGGGGCCGTGGGATGCGAGTCGTCACGAAAGAAGAAGATTTATTGCCTGCGGTACAGGCCGCACAAGGCGAAGCCGAGTCATCGTTTGGTCATGGCGGTGTCTATCTTGAACGATTTTTTCAGGATCCGCGTCATATTGAAATCCAAGTGTTGGCTGATCACCATGGACATATTGTTCATCTGAATGAACGGGATTGCTCTGTTCAACGGCGCTATCAAAAGTTAATCGAAGAATCTCCGTCGCCGGGAATGGATGAGGATTTACGGCGGAACATGGGGCGTGTCGCAATCAACGTCATGAAAACCGTGGACTACCACAATGCTGGAACCGTCGAGTTTTTGCTTGATCGTGATGGGAAATTTTATTTCATGGAAGTGAATACGCGGATTCAAGTTGAACATCCGGTCACTGAAATGATTACCGGGATTGATTTAATCAAAGAGCAAATTCGTCTCGCTGCGGGTCTTCAATTGTCCTGTCGGCAACAAGACATTCGTGTAACCGGTCATGCAATCGAATGTCGTGTCAATGCAGAAGATCCCGACCGGTTTACACCCAGCCCGGGGGTTGTCTCGCGTTACCACGCTCCTGGCGGACCTGGGGTTCGCGTGGATTCTGCTATGGAGTCCTCAGGCGTCGTTCATCCGTATTATGATTCGCTTGTGGCGAAGTTGATTGGGCATGGACGAGATCGAGAAGAAGCCCTTGCACGGACCAGGAGGGCGCTTGACGAATTTATAATCGAAGGCGTGAAAACGACCATTCCGCTCCATCGACGTGTGCTTGACCATCCTGATTTTCAAAAAGGGCAAGTGTCGACTCGGTTTTTAGATCGTATGATGACCTCGCGACCTATTGCGTAATTTTGTTGTATGCCCACCCCTCCCAGCCGCAGTTCGCTTTCCGGACTCTATCTTATTCTCGACGAAAGTTTCTCGTTGTCCTGCTCGTTGCGTGATGTGCTCAAGCAGGCGGGAGAGACTGGGGTTCAACTCGTACAATATCGTGACAAACATGCCTCGCTGAACGAGGCGTATCAGCGTGCCAAGTCGTATCGTGAACTGGCGGGAACGTTGGGTATGACATTTATCGTCAATGACCGGTGCGATCTGGCCAAGGCTGTTGACGCCGATGGAGTGCATTTGGGACAGGATGATTTGCCGCTAGCAGCAGCTCGTGCCGTTATGGGTTCCGACTATCTGATTGGTATCTCTACGCATCGAGAAGACGACGTGGTCAAGGCGACGATGGGAGGAGCTGATTATCTTGGCTTTGGACCAATCTATGGAACCACCACGAAAAAGAATCATGAACCACTGGTCGGACTTGAAGGGTTGCAACGTGTTCGGTCACTCACCACACTTCCAATTTTTGCGATCGGAGGGATTACGCCACAGACCGTGTCGCAACTGCACGCTGCAGGGGCGGATGGTGTTGCCGTGGCATCGGCGATTTTGAATGCGAGGAATGTTCACGCTATAGTCCGGCAGTTCATATCGGCCTTCGAGTAAGGTGATGTGCAAGTGCTTGCATGGCCGGATGGTGTTGTAATGTGCCAACACCATCATCCCAGTCTGTGTCGAAGGCATCGTCATACGGAAACGGTCCGAACACGGGAGCATGACTCAATACGCGAATGGATTCGATGGTTGAAGTGTTCTGTATATGCGTTGTTTTCGAATGTTCCTGTGGTGAGCTCTCATTCAAGACGATTGCAAGGCTGGGAATACCAGCATGTTGTAAGGCCTCAAGCGTGAGAAGCAGATGATTCACGGCGCCTAAACTTGTTCGACTGACGATAATGCATGGGAGTTGGAGTTTCATGACGAGTTCTCGTACCCGATATTCGGTGCTTAACGGCACCATAATGCCGCCGACTCCCTCCACCACTATCCATTCATAGTGTGTCGAGAGCATCATATATGCCGAGTGAATTTTGTGCAGATCGAGCGCCTGATTGTGTCTCTTCGCAGCCGCGAGTGGTGCGATGGGATCGGGGAAGTGATATTGACAGATGGTATCAAATGGCTGATCTGAATTCATGGCACGTCTGAGCCGATTCGCATCTGAATGCGACGCATCGGCGTTGGGTACTCCGGTTTCAATGGGTTTCATCACACCAACACGCAAGCCCTGTGCGTGCATACAGCGAGCCAGCGCAGCCGTAATAGCGGTTTTCCCTACTCCGGTGTCTGTTCCCGTGATAAAAACGCCTCTGCTCATGACCTGTGCTGAAATGTTCTTGTCATGATCTCGTTTCCGCTGTGAAAGGCTCACCATACGCGACTGCCAAGATTCCAGATCTGCCCTGACATATTTTCCATGCAAGCGAGGGTGTAGACGGCTTTGGCGACATCGTCTGTTGTCAGGAAATCTTGGAAAAGGTGATGCTCTCGATTCCCTGGCTGAGGGTATGCTGTTCCTGTCAGTGGTGATGCATGCCATCCTGGGAACACGGCATTGACACGGATGTTCCAGGGTGCCCATTCTCGTGCCACGCTTTTCATGAGCCCCATCAGTCCAGCTTTCGAAGTGGCGTACGCCGTTTGCCCTGTTGTGCCCACGTCACCGGAGAGTGAACCCATAAGCACGACCGAACCATGCTGTTGTCGTTCGAAAATCGGAGCAGTAGCTTTGAGTAGTTGAAAACACCCCGTTAAATTCGTCGTGATATGCGTCGTCCATGATTCGGTGGACGTGCGCGCGAGTACATGGCTCTCGGCAATTCCCACAGACCAGATTAACACATCAAGGTGTTTATGTTGTTCCACAAAATGCTGCACCATGACGTGTGTGTGCTCGTGGTCCTGGAGATTGGCCTGGTACAATGTTGCTGTCCCCCCGGTCGTCTGCACGGCTTGAGAGATATGCTCAGCTGATCCAAGGTTGGAGTGATAATGAATGCCAATCTGCCATTGGTGTTGTCCAAAGCATAGACATATAGCTTGCCCAATGACTCCAGAACCGCCGGCAACAAATACGGTCTGTTGATGTGAGGCGTGGATGCTGTGGGTAAGGGGATGAGTCAACGTATTGAATCGTCAATGTTATGTATCACGGTAAAAACATTTTCAGCAGCGCTTGCCGTAATTCCGGAAAAGCCATGCAAGTTGATTCGACTGTTTCTTGCTGCGATAAAAGAGTCTATGATACTGTACCCTAGGAAATTTATCATAGATCAAGGAGGATGTGTTGGTAAAGAAACATACGACTTTTCCCATCGTTTTGTCTGTTGTTTATTCCATCGCGCTTGCATGGCCCGTGAGCAGCTTGGCGGTTTCTCCCAGTGAGACGGTGGTCAATGTTGAGGAGTATTTTCCCGATGACAAGGGGAATGAATGGCACTATCGCGGCAGGTTTGTGGAAGGAATGGCTGTGCAGATTGCCGAGAAGTCCTTTTCGAATGTGTCGGCCGTCACGGGAATCGAGAACAGAGACGGAATGGAGGTGACGGTGTTTCACGATACCAATCCTGGTGATCAAGGAGCTTCGGATAGCTACTATCGTCGTGATTCCGCCGGCATCCGGTACTTTGGGTCAACGCCTGGAACGGTACTTGAACAACAATTAATTCCCTATCAAATTATCCGATTTCCGCTTGAAATTCCAAGTTCTTTTGAACAGCTGAATCGTCGGGGATTGGATCTCGGCTTGGATTTAGACCGGGACGGGAAAACAGAAAAAGTTGATGTGCAGGCCAGAGTGTCCGTACTTGCAAAAGAAACCGTCACGGTTCCGCTTGGAACATACCCTGATGCGATTCGCATTGAAGCGCACATGACGATGCATGTGCATATGTCTCGATTGAAAGAAATTGTGCAGGGCTCGGATACGATGACGGCCTGGTTTGGTCGAGGTATTGGTCTCTTAAAATATGAAGAACGACAGACCATCCCCTCCTTGCAATCGGAAAATGACCGGTTAATTGAAGTGACAGAGGAACTTGAACAAGCCAAGATTCAAGGGACGCTGTTTTCACGTCGTGGGGGCAAAGCCGCGTCGAAGCGTATTCTCACTCATTACCCGTTCAACCAAAAACTGCCGTAGATAGTGTTCTCCTCCGGCCTTCATTCCGATGCCGGACATACGATATCCTCCAAAGGGTTGTCGGCCCACAAGCGCTCCCGTTGTCGGGCGGTTAATGTACAAATTCCCTACATCAAATGTGTCACAGGCGCGCTGAATATTTGCTGGACTTCTGGAGTAGACCCCACCGGTTAATGCATAGGCTGACCCATTTGCCAGATCTAAGGCATGCGGAAAGCTTGTGGCTTGCATGATGGCCAGGACAGGACCAAAAATTTCCTCTTGCGCTAACCGATGGTGAGGCTTGATTTCGGTGAATAGTGCCGGGCCTTGAAAGTAGCCTGGCGCTGTCATTGCCGAGTCTAATACACACAGGCCTTCCTGTTTTCCTACCTCAATGTAGTGGCGTACGCGTGCGAGCGCGCGTGCATCAATCAGAGGCCCCATACGATGTCTCGGGTTCTCGGGTGGTCCAATCTGCAGGCTGAGTGCCGCCTCTTTCAAGCGGTCGACAACCATATCGTGAATGGACTCTACGACAATAAGACGGGAGCAGGCTGAGCATTTTTGTCCTTGATAGCCCGTTGCACTGGCTAAGACGCCCGTGACCGCTTGGTCTAAATCCGCCGTGTCATCAATAATGATGGCGTTTTTTCCACCCATTTCAGCAATGACGTGTTTAATACCTTGCTGTCCCGTCGCAACGTGTGATGCTGCTGAAAGAATGTGAAGTCCCACCTCTTTTGACCCGGTAAAGACAATGAGATGGATGTCCGGATGTGTGACAAGTGCCTGTCCGAGCTGAGATCCTCCGGGAAGGAAATGCAAGACTTGGTCGGGAACTCCTGCTTCGCGGAAGAGGTTGTACAGTTGGTAGCCAACCATCGTTGACCGTTCCGAGGGTTTAAACAGTACGACATTCCCCGTGACGAGCGCAGCTGAAACCATACCGGTTGGAATGGCTAAAGAAAAATTCCAGGGAGCAATAATAGCGGCAATGCCTCGAGGACGATGACGGAGCTGATTGAACTCTCCAGGTTCGGATCTGAGTGGAGGCGCTTCATCAATGCGACGCATCTCTCGTCCATAAAACTCTAGAAAGTCGATGGCTTCTGCGACATCGGCATCGGCTTCGCGCCAGGGCTTCCCGGTTTCCCAAATTTCCCATGCGATCAAGGTTGAACGTCGCGTTCTCATCAGTGACGCGGTTTTGAAAAGTATCTCGATGCGCGCTGACACGGGTGTCTGGCGCCACGCGTTCATGGCGGTCTTCGCCGATTTGATGATTGGCTCAATGTCGTCGGGACTCATACTGTGAAATGTGGCAATGATCTCGTCGGGTTGACTGGGATTCACCGTGATCAGTGGAGGTCCTGTTGGCGTGATGTGTGTTGAAACGGGATAGGCGTGTGATGCCCCAAGTTGTTGCCGAACGTCCGTAAGAGCCTCTTCGATCGGACGATGCGAATCTTGTTGTGAAAAATCGGTCAGCGGTTCATTCTGGAAATTCTGACGTTCGGCATCGTGTTTGTGTAGATGAGATGATTGGGTGTTCTCTTGAACCTGTGGCGGCGCTAATAGTCCTTCGATGGACATGCTTGAATCGTGTTGTTGATGAATGAACCCTTCATTCGCCGTATTTTCCAGGAGTCGGCGAACGAGATATGCCATACCGGGAATGAGGTCTCCGACAGGAGCATAGACACGCAAGCGCAACCCTGAGTTGATAGCGGCGCGCTGCAGCTCATCGGCCATGCCGAATAACATTTGATATTCGCAGGCATCTTGTGGAAGGTTGAGCGTTTCTACAAGTGCTTGAGTGTGGGATAGCGTTCGAAGATTGTGCGTACCGAACGCTGGCCTGAGGATGTCGATATGTTTCAGGATGACGTGAGTCAGGGACTCGTAGTTCCTATCCGTTTCGGCCTTGTCGAGGAACACAGGAATGGGCCATCGTCGCTGTTGGTACTGGACGGTTTCCGAGTCCCAATAGGCGCCTTTCACAAGTCGAATCCCGATGGGCGTTCCCCGGTGTTTGACCCATGTTAGCAAGGCGTCTAAGTCTTTGGCCGTATCTTTTAAATATGCCTGCAGGGCAATGGCGGCATACAGGTAAGAGGAATACGATGGTTCCGAAAGGATGCGTGTAAAGATCTGAAGAGTGATATCCTTTAATTCGGCCTGTTCCATGTCGAAGGTCACGGCAGCTGGAATGACAGTTGCCAGGTCGAGTATTGGGCGAAGGCGTCGAGCTACGCGTTCAAAACTTCCCTCTGGATCGATGGGGTCGAGCTGAGAATAGAGCGCCGAAACTTTTATCGAGAGTTGGACGCGAGGTAGCACGCCGATGTGATCGTGCTCGAGCCTGGGTTGGGCTTTCCATTCTCGTGTTTCCCGGTCAAGAAAGTCGAGGGTCGAGAGGCAGCGATCTCGGTACTGATCTGCTTCAACTTCACTGACCGTTGCCTCACCTAATAAGTCAACGGAGAATCCGCATCCGGATTTCCAGAGGTGACGGAGCTTTGGGGTTGCCTGTTCGGCAGAATGGCCTGCCATAAAGGTTTCGGCTGTTTTGAGAAATTGCCGGCGAAGAAATCGTGTCCCCACCCGTGCTCGTAACGAATGTTCAGGTGTTTCCCGTATCAGTCGGCGAACAGATGAAGGAAGAATGGGGAGGTCTTGAAAGTATTCTTTGAAAATGTGAATAAATTGCTGATCGGTTGCCAATGTCGGAAGGACATCGACAAAACGAAAGAGTTGAACCTTGAACTCTTCATCTCGTGCTCCCCAATCCAGAAGCAGATGAATAATGCGTCGATGATTGAAAAAATTGAGATTGAAACGGCGAGAGCGGTCGTTCAGGGTCCGACCGATATCTTGAATGGATGATTCAAGTACTTCTTGGGAGACTAAGGCCATACCCTCCTCCTCTCCCTATAGTATACTCTATTTTTTCGTTAACGGACGAGCCTTATGCTGTGGGCGGGATTGCGGTGTACAGGCTGACAGGCGTTTACCGGTAATGCTGCCATGTGGCCCCAACGTATTGTGAAATGTTCCTTCCAGTCGTTTGTCATTCTGGGTGAGGAGCAGACTGTCTTCTTGGAATCCTTTGGGAAACGTCCAGAGCAGATACACTGTGTCTCCATGAATGTGTATCTCCGTGGGCTGAGGTTGTGTGGTGCGAGATTTCGAGGGATCACCCAAGAACAGGGTCATTTTGTGGTCGCCATGATTTTGATGATTATGCACCATCCAATGCCATGTGCCACAGAGCCGAGCGAGGTTTGCCGTGTGGGAGTGTGTATTCCGTTCTATGGTGACCTGCGTCATGGCTTGCGTGGCGAATCGTATAGCTTCCATCTCCGCTTGTATGGTGAGTGCAATGAGGTGGGATTTGTAGATGGGCCACAATCGTGTCCGGACGTAATACTGTGCGTACCGGTCGATGTGTACTGGCGGGTCCTGAGCTGATGGCTGTTCCCAATATTCAGACAGGCGCTGGTCAAGATTTGAGAAATTTCCTCGTTCGAGCAAGCCAACCCATGAGTTTTCCGATCCAGTCAAGACGGGGTATTGGTTGTCGAGATAGGCGGCAAATGCCTCGAATTGGCTGACTCGTGTTGGAGGTGTAGATTCTGTGGAGATGTACTCTCGCATATGTGTGTGGAAATCAAGCATGTGCGAGATACTAGGGGGAATGGACTTGGTCGTCGCCCATGCACGTGCCTTTTGCTGTTGGTCAGAAAACGGTTGGATGGTTTCAATGTCCTGTTGTTGTACTGCAGATTGCATGATAACAGCGAGACGTGCGGCAAGCAGATTGGCGATCAGGGAGGTGCGATGCGATGTACGCGCCTGTGCTGGGCGTGAGCGCGAAGACGGACGATGGTGACGAGGAATAGGTTGAAAGCGTGGCCAATATTTTTTATAAAAATTGAGCGCATCTTTATCGGAACGAATTGCGAAGAGAGCCGATTGATGTGTCTCACTGAACTCTCGGAGATTGGGTTCGCTCGCGAAGACATGAGCGGGGAGAAACCAGCACACGCTAAGAATTGCGATGAGGCTATGCAGTATGATTGAGGAAAGACGAGGCATCATAACTGCCCGTGTAACGTCCCACATACATGAGAAGGGGAAAAAGGACTGGCTAAATCTTGCCGTTCTGGTACAATTGTAACAAGAGGCGATCGAAGGTTAGGAGCTCCTCAAAATTTCATTAAGGAATTGTATGGTTCTGCTCCACGCTAGTTGAGAGGCTTCCGGACGATAGGTCGTGGGGTTCGCCTGATTCCAGAACCCGGCAGGGGTGTCTGGGTAGGTTTGGATTTCAACTGTTTTTCCTGCGTCTTTTGCTTGCTGTTGCAGGAGATTCGCCGATTCAAGGTCTGAAGTTGCGGTGTGGTCTACTGCATGGTACAGAATTGGACAGTACAAGTCGGTGACAAGTTCGTGACTGTTTGTCGGAATTGGACCATAGAATGATACGGCAGCTCTCAACCGTCTTCGTCGAGCAGCAAACTGAATGGCGAGTCCACCTCCCATGCCAATGCCAATTATGCCATGGAGATTTCGTTTCGTGACATCTAAGTTCTTATCTTCTGGGATATTGGTATTGAGAAATTCACAGCATGCATTGATATCTTTTAATGTCAGTTGTTCGTCGAGACGACTCATGAGAGCGTCTGCAACGTCATCGTTGGCCGTAATCATTCCGCCTTGGCGTCCATATAAGTTTGGCGCAAGGACCACATAGCCTTCGCACGCGAGTTGTTTGGCAAATGCTTGAATGGAAGCCGTGAGTCCCCAGCGATCGTGTAACAGAATAAGGCTCGGGAAGAGTTCCTTCACCTGTGGAATGTATTGTGTGCCTTCTATTTGTGCCTCTTTTGGGATGCGCGTTTCTGCATAGGGATCAACCATATGATCTTTGTGGGTGGCAAACTTTCCGGTACTTGAAAAACGCACAGGGCTAAAGCCTATTTGATCAGGAGTATATGGCGCAGTACGTTCAGGCATGAGATGACTTTCTTTTGTATGATGTCAATAGATGTCGGCTGCTCGAAGAATGGGGAGCAGTTTGAAACGCCTTGACACGTTCCACCCCTTTCGATGGCACTATATCGACGGATTCTTGAAAATGTCAATGAAGAGACGCGTGTGAACCGGCGGCTGGATACGTGAGCCCGCTACGCAAAAAAGTCTGATGGAAGCGGCGAAGGTTGCTGGGAAAATTTTTGACGGATGACGAACGGTTCAGGCTCGATTGCGTACTCATGAATCTACACGTCTACATAAAGACCGATGAGGGCGTCCCTGCTCGATAGCGACGTGCCGGGTCATGCAGGTTTGCTTTTTTACAAAGATTCTATCAGCAACTTATAGTCGGAGGAGATTGGCTCTATGATGGTTAGACGGACGCTTCATGTGTTGATGATCTGTATGATTCCCTGCCTCATCTTGCTCATGGCGAATTGTACGCAGATGACGGCTGAGGAAAAGAAGGCCGTTCACTATAAACGGGGACTTGCGTATAGCGAAGACGAGAAATATCAGGAAGCGATCATCGAATTTAAAAATGTGATTCAAATTGATCCGAAAGATGCTAATGCCCATTATCAGCTTGCGTTGAGTCACTTGAAAATCGGCGGGATCACGGATATGCAGTCCGCCTATGGTGAATTGACCAAGACTGTGGATTTAGATCCATCGAACCAAGATGCTCAGCTGAAATTGGGGGAGCTGTTTTTGCTTGGGAAAAAACCATCGGAAGCGCGTGAGCGGGCAGAGATTGTCTTAGCATCATCGCCCCAGGATCCGAAGGGGCATCTATTACGCGGGCGAAGCTTGATCAGCGAAAAAGAGTATAACGAGGGGATTTCCGAGCTGAAAAAATCGATTGAATTAGATCCCGATAACGTTCAAATTTATCTTGATCTTGCCAGGGCCTATGTGGGGCTCAAGGACTTTACGACTGCAGAACAGACCTTGCAAGACGCATTGGTCAAACATCAGGACTCCACGCAACTCGTGATGGCATTGGGTGACTTTTATGCCATTCAACAACAGACGGATAAGGCCGAAGCTCAATATCGCCAAGCCATTGAGTTAGATCCTGACAATGAGGGCTTATATGTGAAGCTGGCGCTCTTCTATCAAGCCTATCAAAAATATGATCAAGCTGAAGTAACGTATCAGCAACTGGTAGCACAACAGCCTCAGAGTGAACGGCCTCACCTCTTTTTAGGGGATTATTATACCTTTATGAGTCAGGCGGACAAAGCCTTGATCAGCTATCGGCGTGCAGTGGAATTGAAACCTGATTCTTCCGACGCACGAGAGCGATTGACGAATCATTATATCGACACCGGTGAACTCGCGTTGGCCGAAGAGCAGGTTAAGACGATATTGGAGAAGGATAAGAAAGACTCAATGGGACGGGTCCATCAGGCTCGCCTCAAGCTAGCTGCTGGAGACGTTGATGATGCGGTTACTCTGTTACAACAGGTCGTGAATGACAATCCGAATCTTGCTGCCGCTCATGAATTTCTCGGTATAGCGTTCGGTGCGAAACAGGAGCTCTCACAAGCCGCAACGGAGTTGTCTGAAGCGGTAAAGCTTGCTCCGAACAAAGTCACGGCTCGGACAGCGCTTGCGGCTGTGAGGTTGGCTGCCGGAGAACATGATCAAGCCATAACCGAGGCACAAGCGGGTATTCGATTAAACCCACGAAACCTCAAGGCTGTCCGGATTCTCGGTGCGGCGTATCTGCAAAAAGGGGATATTTCCAAGGCCAAAAAAGTCTTTGAAATGATTATTGCGCAGGTGCCGCATGAGTCATCGAGTCATTATCAGTTGGGCCTTATTGCAGCGAATGATAAACGGTGGGAAAAAGCCATAAAGCATTTTGAAGAAGCATTGACAGGAAGCCCTGACTCCATTCAGGCATTGTCGCAACTGTCACGCATTCATCTCGTCAAAGGCGATGCCAAGCAAGCTCGCGATCGTGTTCTTCAGCAAATTGAAGCATCTCCCAACAATCCCATGTTCTATAACCTTCTCGGGCGGTTATGGATGCAGGCGAAGGATAGCACGCAAGCAGAAACGGCGTTTAAAAAAGCTATTGATCTGGATGCCACTATCCAAGTGTCATACATGAATCTCGCCGAATTATATCGTCAGACCAATCGAACAGCGGAGGCTGTTCATGAATACGAACAGCTGGTCAAGAGAAATCCGAAATTAGTGTCCGGCCATATGGTTTTGGGTATGATCGCCGAGCAACAAGGCCAGTATGAGAAGGCCAAGACCCATTATGAGAACACGTTGGACATTCAGCCGAAATTTGCTCCGGCCGCCAATAATTTGGCATGGATCCTTGCTGAACATGACCGTAGCGGGAATCTGGATGTCGCGCTGTCGCATGCCCAGACGGCTCGTGAACAGCAACCCCAAGAGCCGCATATCGCGGATACGCTTGGGTGGATTTATTACAAAAAAGAGGCGTATTTGAAGTCGGTCTCACTGCTTGGAGAAGCGGCGGAAAAGCTCAAAGATAATCCTGAGGTTCAGTACCATTTTGGCATGGCGCAATTGAAGAAGGGCGATAAAGCTGGAGCGAAAAAGTCGCTAGAGGCTGCCTTGAAGCTCAATGCGAATTTCCCTGGTGCGGATGAGGCCAAATCGACGCTTGAGAGTTTGTAAAAAGGCGATATGGCCGGGCGAGTGAAGTCTCAAGGCGTTGAGGTGGACAGGTTGGTCGGAGAATGGCATCGATCATGATGAAATTCAATGAGCGTCATGGCCTGGGTTGTCGGGTTCTGAAGGGTTGTTCCACCTGTCAAGTGAGAAAAGAACACTAGGTGATACTGACAAGTGATGGGTAATTTCTGTACAATCCAGAGGTTTGGTGGCATGGCTATGCCATTTATCGATAAAAGGAAAGGAACGCTGGATGGAACGGCGAGTAACTTCTCATACCGAAGAAGAGGAAATGAACCAACGCCGGCGTCTATTGGGGATGGCCAGAAAAGGGGACGAACGGGCAATTAGTAAATTATTTGAATTATATCAAGTAAAGGTCTATACGGGAGAGACTCTGAAAAAAAGTAAAACGTCGTTTTCAAAGGATCCTCAACCCCTGAATTCCGAAAAACAATCAAGTGCGAAGTCCAAGAAATCTCAAACAACCAAATCAAAGAAGGCTGTAGCGGACAGGCAGAAGGCCTCCGACTCTGCACCTCGTAAGTCTGCTCAACCGAAAGCCGCGAAAAAAGCTCAGACGAAAACCAAAGCCACAGCGTCAAAGACGTTGAGTTCGAAGGCTAAAAAACCCGTAGCCAAACCGAAGCCCCAAAAAATCGAGAAGGCGAAGGCTAAAGGTCCTGCAAAGGGGGGTGGCAAGGTAAAGAAGGCAAAGGCGCCTGTGAAAGCTAAAAAATAAGGAACCTGCTAGATATGGTGAATACGGATCGAATGTCACAGTCTCGTATTACATGCGAAGTTTTCGAGCGAGTTGAATCATGAGGACCTGCCACGTGATCTCTAACGTGTCACGAGTAGGGAAGTGACAGCCGTGCCTTTCAACGTTTGCGCGTACGACATGTGTTCTTACGCTGTGTTCGTCCTGTCAATTTGGCTGAAGGTTACCTGGCTTCGCTCTACTGGAATCGGCTATAACGTGAATGCACTCGAAGGGGTCGATCTTTGGTCACGGGTTTCTTCAATACCGGACTTCTACGCGTAATCCGCCAGCCGCTAGCTGTTTTGCAATACCTTCAGCTTTCGCCTGATCACCTCGAAACACTCCGGCACTTCCGTGGTGATCAATTTGCCAAGCCAATTCGAACGCACGGTCTGGCGTCATGCCAGGTATAATTTGACAGAATAATGCAATGACTTGCTGGTACGTGTGGCAATTGCAATTGTAGACAATGACTTCGGCTTCGAAGTCTTCCCCCGTGCCAGTCCCTGTGTCTTCGATAACGTCTGGTACTTCAAGCGTACTGTTACTGATCACTCCGACCATTAGCGTATTGTAACAATCACTTTGATGCCTCACAAGTTTTCCACATAGTCCTGACCGAGTGAGTGCGCAATGTCTATCGATGACCCGGTTCGTGTTTTAAAGCTGGTCGGTGCGTCTTAAGGCTGGTGTGATAATAGCCGACTCATAACACAAGCCGAATAGCGGTAGGTTGCAGGCTTGTGTATGATGCAAGGCTTCAACCTATTTTACTGAAAACAGATATTTATGGTATTCGTCGTACTGCATGAGACTCACGATAGGATGAATGAGAAGGAGATGAGGCATGTCTAAGACTGTGTTGGTCACTGGTGCTGCTGGATTTATTGGGAGTCATACCGTTGAAACGCTTTTGAAGCGAGGCGACCGGGTGGTGGGTATTGATAATTTCAATGACTATTATGACCCCAAGCGTAAACGTGCCAACATCAAGGAAATCGAAACAAAGCTGGCGCCTGCCGGGCTGTATGACGCGTTTACACTCGTTGAAGGCGATATACGTGATCGAACCGTCATTCAAAACATATTTCAATCCCATCAGTTTGATGGGGTTGTGCATTTGGCTGCCATGGCTGGAGTGCGAGTGTCAATTGACGATCCGGGCCTCTATTACGATGTGAATGTGACGGGGACCTTGAATCTGTTGGATGCCTGCGTCGGCAGAATGGATGGGACAACACATTCAGATCATCTCCCCAATTTTGTTTTTGCCTCGACGTCTTCGGTGTATGGCAACACGCAGATTGTGCCGTTCGTTCCCGATGATCGCTGTGATCGGCCTTTAGCCCCCTATGCTTCTAGCAAACGAGCCAGTGAAATGTTGGGGTATTCATACCATCATCTGTACAAACTGAACTGTACGATCCTTCGATTTTTTACCGTCTATGGTCCGCGTGGTCGTCCGGACATGATGGCGTATAAAGTCTTGGATAATATATTTAAGGGTTCCGAAGTACCTCTCTATAATGGAGGGAATATGCACCGTGATTGGACCTATGTTGAAGACATTGTCAGTGGTGTGGTGGCGGCGGTTGACCGTCCGTTGGGCTATGACATCTTCAATATTGGTCGTGGAGAACCAGTGTTACTCTCTGATTTTGTTAAAGGTATTGAGCAGTTAGCTGGGAAGCCGGCACATTTGACTCCGACTCCCATGTTAGAGGCCGATATCTCCTATACCTTCGCCGATATTAGTAAAACGCGTGAACATTTAGGGTATAACCCGAAAACCTCTGTCCCTGAAGGCGTAGAGCGATTTTGGCAGTGGTATCAACAGGCCATTCTTGGAACATAACCCGATTGTCGGCCTAAGGGTATTGTGAGCAGCGTTGTAGAATCCAAGCCGGTATAACCTTCTGCTATAGCCGATTCAATTAACTTCCATACCCCTGATGCGTTTGATATCGCGTAGAAAGTCCTCATAGTTCAACTGGAACGTATTTGGATTCGCTCTATTCCCACAATTCCCTCCTTGCATCCTTTCTTGTAATTGCCTTCGCATTGTTTCTGTTTTTCTTCGTTTCTTCCGTGCTCCTTTTTTCCTCAGCGAACATGCATGAAACAGATTAAAGATTGCTCTGATATGCGACGATCAGAGGGGGACGTGAATTCGCAGCGATCTGAGGGATTGTAACGTCACGATGCGGTGGAAAGTACTTAAGTTTTACACCGGATTACCGATAGGAAGTGCATGAAGACAATGTTGCCTGTATGCATGTTGAGTCAGCCGCAACCGCATTCATTGCGCGATATTACTCGCGTCGCTTCACTTCACCTCAAAAATACGAACCAACAATTGTGATGAGAAACGCATGCGTATCATCTACTTAATACAGAGGAGGTTTTCATGAATACTCGGCATCAAACACGGTTATGGATGAGCGCCATCGCCTTATTGTTGTCTATTGGACAGGGGTGCAGTTCTCATTCGGTCGGATATACGGTCGACTCGGAGACGGGAGCGCATGAGGATGGCATGATGATGGATACGGTAGACGCTTCCGGAAACCCCATGCATGGCACAGGTGACTATGAGCAGGGACGATCATTTTACGAAAGTGGAGAATCCTATGACCCAGGGGCTGTAGGGTATTCAGGGGCCTATAATCATGGTGGGATGCCGAGCGGGCAGGGCATGAACAACGGGTATGTTAATCCTGGGACTGGCTACGATAACGCCATGAACGGATATGGTCCTGATTATCATGGTGTCGGATCTGGTTCAAACAATGGTCCGGTCACCGGGTTTGGCGATGGATTTGCCGAGGGTGTGAATCCGGCTCCCGAGGCATGGGCGGAATCCTTTCTGCGAGGCTATGATGCCCGTGGCAATGTGGCGGATGGAGGGTTGACGTCTGAGCACGTCGATCAAGATCTGTATGTTGCGAGATCGGGTGCAGGGCACTCTGCGGAAGAGCGTGGGACGCATGGCATGACGCATTCTGCGCACGGCAGCGCGATGAATAGTCGCTACATGGGCGGAAGCACTGGCAAGGTGGAAGATGTGTATTTCGCCTTTGATAGCTGGAAGATTACCAAGGACGGTGCCTATTCACTTGAAGCCGACGCTGAATGGTTGAAGGCGCATCCTGGTCAACGTGTGACGATTGAAGGCCATTGCGATCAACGTGGAACCCAAGACTACAATATGGTGTTAGGGAAAAAACGTGCCGAGGCAGCAAGAGCCTATCTCATTGACTTGGGTGTGAAGCCTACACAAGTTAAAATTGTGTCCTATGGCAAAGAACGTCCATTTTGCTCAGAGCATAACGAAAGCTGCTATCAACAAAATCGTCGAGGGCATTTGACGATTCGAAACAACTAAGCGAACGTTGACGTCACGTCGTCGAAAAGGCTGTGGGGTTACTCCCCACAGCCTTTTTTCGTTATACACCCATCAAAGAGGGGGCTGGTGTTCGTGTGATGGGATTAACTCACGTATGCATTGTGTGAGCTGTACATGTTTCTGTTATGTGTATTTTTATGTTCCCGTGTACGTCGACTCTTTGCAGCGACTCAAGCGCTTTTTTCCCAGGCAATACGAGTGGGTGCCTTGATCTTGCCATGATCAGACTTCAATGGTACAGTCTGGGCTTTTGCTTCCAGGCATGCGGGAGTGGCGGAATCGGCAGACGCACAGGACTTAAAATCCTGCGCCCGCAAGGGCATACGGGTTCAATTCCCGTCTCCCGCACCATGCTTTAGGTGAGTGCTGTTTTTAGTTTTTTAGAAGGCCTGAACTGAGGCAACATATCGATGGCTGTGAGTTTTTGTGTTTTCCCATGACTTCTTCCCTTGCGCTATATGCTGTTTCCTCTGTCAGCTTTTCTGATGTGACATGGAGATGAATGACAATGGCGGTCTTTATTTCTGATCAATGCGGTCCTGTATTTTTGAAGACGCTACGTCGGAAGAAGTTTTAATCTCACCCCAAGCCTTATAGAACCCGGTTACCAGATCTTCCCACGCATGCTGGCTTCCTGTCTTCACTTCTTCCCATGCCTCTTCTCCTGCAGATTTGATTGAATCAAGTCGTTCCTGTCCCTCCGCGATTTTTAGGTTCATGGCATTGATTCGTTCTTCTACTTTCTTGATGTGTTCTGCATATTGTCGTTGTGTTTCTGAGTCAAGCTGCCTGGCTTTATTTTAAGCCCATCTAATTTGTTTGAGTATTCATCAACTTGATTTTTCCATTCTTGAAGTTGCTTTTCTATTGTTGTCTGAAACGATTCTTTTTCACTCATCAGTTTGACTCCTTATTGAAGGTAAAATTTATCACACGATCGTCATGAACATGAATCTGGAAACACTAACTTGAAAGAGATGGACGATTATCAAGGAAATATAAAATATTCCTGTCCCGGTCTCTCTTTCGTGCAAAAATACGTTTCATTGAAGGAACGATATTCATATGTCATCGTAACGCAAAACGATTTTCTTTTGCAGGTTAGTATGACGAGACTTCTTTCCTGAGCGTTTCGTGAAGGGTCTGATACGTTCATAACACCACAATACCATGATGAGGCAACAGAGAGTTTCGTGCTATACTGTTGTCTTCTCCAACCACTCAAGTCAGATTATTTCAATGCGGAGGAGTCCTAAATGAATGCAAGAGGAATGGGACTGATATTTGTCTTCTGTTTGATGACGGGGGCGATAAGCTATGCCGAAGAAATTGGGAGTGTGGATACCAAGTTTAATCTTCTTGGACCTGATCACAAAATTGTCATTGAAGCCTTTGACGATCCAAAAATTGAAGGCGTCACATGTCATCTGAGTCGATCAAAAAAGGGCGGGCTCAAGGGAATGATTGGCGTTGCCGAGGATAGCTCGGATGCCTCCATATCCTGTAGGCAGATTGGTCCTGTCCACATGCCTGCCGAGTTAGAAGAAGGGGAGCAGGTCTTTAATGAGCGTCGATCATTGATTTTCAAAAAATTGCAAGTCGTACGGTTTTTCGATAAGAAGCGTCGAACCCTGATCTATCTTGTCTATAGTGACAAGGTGATCGAAGGGTCTCCGAAAAATGCCATTTCCACTGTCCCGATTATGCCATGGCCTGATTCATGATTATCGAGCACAATGGTTGTTGCTTCTCACTGTCGTGACTGGCGAAGGTTCATTCGTCTTCCTTGTATCGTCAATCATCTAGAAATGTCTACAACATTCCTTGTGTTCGTCACGTTTTAATGGGGTGATCCTCCATCCAAGTATGAGAAGCGCTACCTTCGTATTTTTGTCGTATCTGCTCGCCGGGTTACTTCTTCAGCTCTTTGTGTCAAATGTCTTGGCTCAAGATGTGGACGTTCCATCGTTTACGACTGACCGACCGGGAATTGGTGATACAGCCTATCTTGTCCCAAAAGGCTATGTGCAATTTGAAGGTGGTCTCACCTATCAACATGATCGAACCGGTACTCCCAGCGAACGAACGACGACGGTTTCGACGCCGAATACGTTACTGAGGTTTGGTTTCTTTGATGGGATGGAGTTGAGGCTTTTGGGAGGAGAATATATCTACGAGAAAACAGGCTCTGAAAATGTGACAAACCATGATCATGGAGTCAGTGCTCCAGTCATTGGGACAAAATTACAGTTGACCGAGCAAGGGCCGGGTATGCCACAGACAGCGGTGTTTTTTAACTTGACTCTTCCGTATGGAAGCAATGGTCTGCATCCTAATGAAGTGACGCCCGACTTTAAGGTTGCTGGGAACTACGCACTGTCCGATCAGGTGAGTTGGGAATTGAATCTTGGTGCAGCCTGGGAAGACGGAGTGGACGAGATAACAGGTTTCTATACCACCGCATTGGGAATAGCCATAACCGATACGTTTTCCCCATTTGCTGAATTCTTTGGAAACATGAACGGTCCCTCCATTCATGGGTTTGATGCGGGTTTCACGTATCGTGTTCTTCCGACCGTACAGCTTGACCTCTCGGGTGGGCCAGCACTGACAGATGAAGCCACCGATTGGTTTATTGCCGCAGGTATATCATTCCGTCTTCCGCAACTGTGGAGTTGACATGAACATGATGCAGGCATGAAGAGAAGACAAACATATGACGGAACCCCAACCTGTCGGATTGACATGCCTGGGGTTCCTTTTTCCTTCGGACGCTGTTCTTCGCTTTTTCCATCCTCCTTATTCAGCATTCGTGTCTGAGGAGTGGATAGGCATGAAGGCAGAGTCTTCTTATGGGCATCTCTAAAAACCGTCCTTTTCCGCGATGGCGGCGTCAGCCGCGTGCTCAAATCCTCATGTATGCCTCTATACACTGCGGTTTTGCGCGCGCCTTCCTTGCCCTCACACAAAAATCCTGGTTTTTAGAGGTGCCCTTATGATGGCTGCTCTTCAGCCGTCACACGCGCACTGAGAGAAACAATGGTGTGCCATTGCGGTGGATGAGCACAAGAGCAACGGCATGGCTCGGAAGGTTTGCAAGGTTTTCCTTATAGTCGTTGAGAGAATGTATGGGTTTCTTATTGATTTCGCTGATGATGTCTCCACGCACCAGTCCGGCTCGATCGGCTTGACTCCCGGGCTTCACCTGGGTCACGACAACTCCAACCGTTTGGTGCTCAACGCCAAGACGTTGAGCCATATGCCGGTCTAAACTTTCGACCTTTACGCCTGCAAGCGCTTCGTCTTCTTGTATTGATTCGGCTTTGGCCATTTGCCGGCTATTCGGATGTTGAGAAATCGTCGTGTGTAATTGATGTTCTTGTCCATCTCGAATGACGGTCATCGTGACAGATGTGTCAATTGGTGTGAGCGTGACAGCGCGTTGTAGCGTTCGAGGGTCGGTAATGGCCGTATCTTGATATGCCACAATTGTGTCGCCACGTTGCAGCCCTGCCTGTTCAGCTGGACTTCCCGTTTTCACGTCTGTCACCAACGCTCCTTTGGCATCCTTGAGGTGAAGTGTTGTGGCCAAATCCGCCGTAACCTCCTGGATGCCGACTCCGAGAAATCCACGCACGACTTTCCCATTCTTGACTAAGCTGTCAAACACTGGTTGAGCCATACTTGCGGGAATGGCAAAGCCTACGCCCTGAGAGCCCCCGGTTCGTGAAACGATGGCGGTATTAATGCCAATGAGTTCGCCCTGCGTATTGACTAAAGCTCCTCCGGAATTCCCTGGATTGATGGCCGCATCGGTTTGGATAAAGTCTTCATAATGGCTAATACCCATACCGCCACGTCCGAGTGCACTCACAATCCCTTGTGTCACCGTCGATCTGAGTCCGAATGGATTTCCAACTGCAAGGACAAAGTCTCCAACTTGAAGTTTTGAGACATCTCCCCATTGAAGATAGGGCAGGTTCGTCGCTTTGATCTTCAGAATGGCTAAGTCGGTCTGAGGGTCTGTCCCGACGACCGTGCCCGTGAATTCCCGTTTATCGACAAGCAGGACGGTAACTTCCTTGGCGCCGTCTACGACATGGAAATTTGTGATGATATAGCCATTGGGACTTACGATGACTCCAGAACCTGACCCCATCCCAAATGGTTCTTGATGGCGCTCAGGGAGGCCTGGCTGTCCGAAGAAATCTTTAAATGATTCGTAGGGGTTCTTATGCAAACCTGTGCGTGCAGATTTTTGTGCTGTGATGTTGACGACCGCTGGCGTGACCGTATTGGCAATCTTGGCAAAGCCTTGACCTTGCTGACTGTGATCCAATCCAGTGTGTACAGATTGTGACTGTTCAGCGATGGCTGCGTTTGATAGCGCTGGATACTCTACGGCCCCAACCAAAAATGAACCGCCAAGCCATCCAGTCAACAGCAGCCCTATCGCGATGCCCAGTGACTTTGATCTATGCAGTGTTCCGGACGATTGGGTTTGGCTGTGCAGATGGTGAACGGGGATTTTCATCATGTTCCTCCTTATTAGATGTGTGAATTGAGAATTATGTAAAACTCTTCGCTTCATTCAGATATATATCAAGGCAACATGAAATCATGATTAATCAGAGATTAAGACTTTCTTAGGCTCGGCTTGTCTGGAAGATTCCAAGAAATTCTCCTGATTAGTCTGTAGAATCTTATGGAGTAGAAATGGGGAGTGTCACGGTTTTTCCTATTTTTACTGTAGGACTATGCGTGTCGAAACCGTGGGCGTAAGTCTGGGAATCTGCATTGTTGAGATAGACGAGAAAGTGCTAAAATTCGATTCGCATAGGAGGCGCATCTATTGAGTGAACCTTGACGGTCTACCATGAAGAGCAGCTGGTTATAGCCGATTCAATGAGTTTCCACTCTAGCCGGTTGCCGTAACTTCCGCTAGTTGAACCTAGAAACATGAGGCTACGCTGGGCCAAAGGACGCCTTGCATAGAGAGAGTAATTGGATGATTGAGTGACGCTGTCGAATGTCTGTGAGTACCACGAGGCCTAGCATGAATCGTGTTCAAGCATGCTCTTGTTTCTTTGGATTCGCTATCAGTAGCATCATTCTCTCGGGTGGCGTTGCCTGGAATGAGGCGTTCGCGGAATCTTTCACTGCTGTGTGTGAAGCGGTGAAAGAAAAGGCCTGGAAAGCCGAGCGAGTCGTTGCCAAGCGTCAACGTGCCGTGGAAATGGCGCGCAACAAGACGCGTCTCGCTCAATCCCAACTGGTGGAATGTCACCCTGGCGCCGTATTTTCAATAGGACGTGCTCAACGCTGTGCACAAGCGCAATCGGATGTTCCGCGTCAGGTGAACGTTCAAGTACAAGTTGAAGATCAACTTGCCATCGCGAGGACGGATCTTCAGGACAAGCAGCAGCGGGTTGTACAAGAATGTCTGACCGAAGGATTGAGCGTGACAGCCCATGATGTATTTGTTCGGATTTCAGCGCTTGAAGCCGAGCTGCAAGAGCTCAAGTCTTTGTTACGACAATTTGACGATGAGTAGCCGAATTCCGAATTCAAGCCCCTCTTTTGAGGAATAGCCTTCAGACCTGTCGGTATGCAAAAGTAGGCGCCAGTAAACAGATGGGCACCTCTAAAAACCGTCCCTTTCCGCGATGACGGCGTCAGCCGCGTGCTCAAATCCTTATGTATGCCTCTATACACTGTGGTTTTGCGCGGGACTTCCTTGCCCTCACGAAAAAATCCTGGTTTTTAGAGGTGCACAGATGATGATTTGACGTCTTCTACGCAACTCAAGGCATTGTGAACTCATTCCGACCTATCTTCTCTCTGCTTCAATTGCTTCTCAGCATTGTGCTGACGTTGGGAATGGGGCTGTACATATTCTGGACGATAGCCGGCAGTACCCTTCCTGATACACCCAAGACTCAAGCGATGGTGGTTCCAAGTGAAGTCGTGCAGGGGTGGGCCCAAACATTTCCACATGCTCCGACATTAGCTGTGGCTCTGACAACGGAGCATTTTCGTGATGGTCGGGCCCCGGAAACGTGGGTGGAAGATATGCGAGAACTCTGGTCGCAGTTACGGTTTCGTTATCGGACTGGGCAGGTCCAATCAGGATGGACCAACGGGGATACCGCGCTCGTCATCTATCATGCGACGAGTACCAGTATTTGGGGAAAACATACACGGCGAGAGGAATATCGGCTGATCAAAAACGACGAAGGTCAATGGCTTCTTAATCAGTTTCGGTTAATGAATGATCAGATTCTGTAAGCATCATTAAGCACCGTCAATCGTCAATGGTTTTGTATCGGTGCGTAGAGGTTCTGACCACAAGCATTGAATTCTATTTTTCTTCCGGCGCGGCACATCCTATACGGGTATGAGTCTGTATGATTCGGTAGAAAATAGGGACGTCTTCATAGAGGCAAAAAAGAGAAGTAAATGTAACAAATTTGTTACGATCGTGTTTTGCCTGAACGCAGAACTGTTGTGCTCCAAACCCATCCGAAGACGATACAGAAAGCCAGGGTGAACAATAGATCGAAGGATTTCATAAGAATAGGACTCCTGTGACTGTGTGAGACATCGTGACATATTCGGTCATGGTGCGCAGGCGTTGGACTATTTAGATATTCCACAAAAGACCTATGGCTGTGTGACATATACTTGAAATCCCCATCGATTCGTGCAGAGCAATAATCGCAGTGACTGGATGAACGTGTTGAGCTGTTTGAGAAAGTGGGTGTTCCATGTTCATGTGATTTATTCGAGTCTGACCCTAAAATATGATGGTATGAGGAGTTATGAGACGTTACCCTTAGGGGATGGTGACTTGTGCTTGTTCTTTTTTGTTGCTTTTTTTTTGGTGGTAGGCTATCGTTCTTTTTACCGTAGCTATCTTCTGTGGGCCTGGTAGCTAGGTGTCGAACGGGATGGCCCTGAATAAGTGTTGTTTTGCCATAGAACTTATTTTGGAAGTCAGACCACAGTCGCCATAATCGAGCGTTCTCGGGTTTCTCCTTCCACGTCTGTATCGCAAAACAACAACCGTTAAATCAAAGGAGGAACCCGATGGGTTCAAAAATTTACGTCGGAGGTTTGCCCTATTCGGCAGTCGACCAAGAATTGTCCGATTTATTTAGTCCGCACGGGAATGTCGAATCGGCCCGGATCATCATGGATAAGTTTACCGGACGATCCAGAGGGTTCGGATTTGTCGAAATGACCACCGATGAAGAAGCGAAGGCGGCGATTGAAGCGTTGAACGGAACGGAGATGGGTGGCAGAACCTTGACGGTAAACGAAGCCCGTCCGCAAACACCTCGCTCACGCGATGGTGGCGGATTTGGCGGCGGCGGATATGGCGGCGGGGGCGGACGAAGGTTTTAACAAATCGGAAGCCTATTCCCATAGCGACTGCTTCACGAATCTGATCATGAATGCAGGGGGTCTTTATACATTGAGACCCTCTGCTTTTTTTTGTCTGAAAATGAGAATGCGTCTTTGGGGGTGGTTTGTGGCTTGAACATCCTGGTGAATACCGTGATAATGGGTATATCGCGGTCCGTGTTATAGACGTTTCACATAGCTTCTGCTGGTTGGAAACGTTGCACCGCGTCCGGTGGAGTGCTCATTTTCTATTAAGAACATATTGGAATTCGCTATAATTACCTCTGTTGTGAATTGGATACTGGTATGAGTGATCGTGATCCGCGTGCCGATAGTCAGCCCCGTCCTCGTTCGTCTACACATCAAGCTGGTTCTTCTCGTGTTTCAGCTCAGCCCAGTCCGCTTGCTTTGCTTGATGAATGTTTAGCCTCTATGCCAGAAGGCGATCATCGGATAGCTGTGCTTGGGAAGCTCAAGCAACTTATGTTGCAGCAAGGTGTGGAGCAGCAGCAACGTGAGATGGAAGTCAATAAACTGAATACCGTTGTCGAAAAGTTAACGGCACCAGCTAATCGAATTGGCACGCTTGTCGATTTACCGGAAGATGATATGGCACGGATCATTGTCGGTGGAAGTGAATTTTATGCCAATATCGATCCTCGGCTTGAGCGTGCAGACTTACTGATTGGTTCGCAAGTGCTGGTGAATGAAGCCTACGTGGTCATTCGGTCGTTAGGGTACGATGTGAATGGTCCAATTCTCAAAGTTCGTGAAGTGCTGGCTGACGGACGGCTGCGAATGGATCAAGAGCCGGGTCGTCCGGGTATACTGTTACAACGAGCGGCCGAGTTACGCGACACAGAATTCAAGCCGGGGGATGAAGTGCGTGTTGACCCGACGCTGAGGCTGGTGATTGAACGACTTGAGAAGTCGCACACGGAAGGACATGTCCTTGATGAAGTGCCATCGGTGACGTGGGAGCACATTGGTGGTCAGAAGAAGGCCATTGCCGCGATTCGGCGAGCAATCGAATATCCTCTCCTTCACCGTCAAACCTTTCAACAGTATCAATTTACACAACCCAAAGGATTTTTACTTCATGGACCTCCGGGGTGTGGCAAGACATTGATTGGACAGGCCACGGCGGCTAGCTTGGCGCAATTAGTCAAAGCGAAGGCTGAGGCCATGACGGGCGATCAGTTCCACGGGAGTGGCAGGAATAGCTTTCCTCCGATAGAGCGAGGGAGTTTTCTCCATGTCAAAGGGCCTGAGGTGCTGAATATGTGGGTTGGCGAGTCTGAGCGAATTGTACGAGACCTCTTTGCTCAAGCTCGCGAACGTCGTCAATCCGGCTTCTTGCCGTTTATTTTTATTGATGAAGCCGAGTCGATCCTTGGTACGAGGCGTGCCGTTCGCTCATACAATGTCGCCAGTACGCTTGTTCCCATGTTTTGTGCGGAGTTAGATGGAATTGAGTCACTTCATGATGTGGTAGTAATTCTTGCGACAAATCGTCCTGATCTGATTGATCCAGCAGTGTTGCGGTCAGGCAGAATTGATCGAAAGGTAAAAATATCCCGCCCGAATCGTGAGGCGGCTACCGAGATTCTTCAGATCTACCTGTCTCCTGAAATCCCTCTTCATGCAGATGTTCTCCAAGCCTCAGACGGGAATTGTGAGTTAGCCCGTCAAACGATGATCACGGCACTTCTAGATCGAGTGTTTGCGCGAACCGAAGAGAACAGGGTTCTAGCTATTCGTTTACGAAATGGTCGTCGAGACATCCTCTATCGTTCTGACTTGTTAAGTGGTGCCGTGTTGGCCAGCATCGTCCGTCGAGCGAAGGAAAAAGCTGTGGAACGTGAGATTGAGGGAAAGGATACAGGAATGTCTGATGAAGATTTATCACATGCTGTGCACGAAGAGTTTCGTGAAGGTGAAATTTTCCCACCAGATGATTCAGCTGAAGAATGGTTGAAATTACTGGACCATCATCCTGATCAAGTCATCGGCGTTTCGTCGTTTCGGGGTGAATCCTCAACGATCGAACGTGCCATCCATACGATTATTTAACACGATGTCCACTTCGCTGAGACTCTTTGGTCTAGAAACCGAGTATGGAATTACCCGAGAGGATCAGCGTGATGTTGATCCTGTGGTCGAGTCCATGGAATTGGTTCGTGCACATATTCATGGTGAATTTGAACAACAGTGGGACTATCGTGGCGAAGATCCTCATGCAGATCAGCGTGGCTTTCGAGTCTCTGGTTTGCAGCAGGATAAAGAGGAAGAAGAGTTTGTACAGGAAGATGCTCTGCGCTCATTGTCCTTTTACGAGATGAAGAGCGATTTAATCTTACGTAACGGAGCCAGGTTTTATAACGATCATACCCATCCAGAGTATTCAACTCCCGAATGTCGAACGCTGCGTGACCTTGTGGCCCATGACCGAGCAGGCGAACGCATCGTGCAACAGGCTGCGGATCGCCGCAATCGGGACCTTGGCAGTCCAGCCGTACAACTCTATAAAAATAATACTGACTTTCACGGCCATAGTTATGGCTGTCATGATAACTACTTGGTTGCTCGCGCTATCCCGTTTTCTGAATTACAAGCCGCACTGATTCCCTTTTTAGTCAGTCGTCAAGTGATAGCCGGTGCAGGAAAAATTGGAATGGAAAAGCAAGAGCAGGGGTATCGGCCTGGAGGCTTTCAATTATCACAACGTGCGGATTTCATGGAGGTAGCGCTTGGTGTCGATACCATGTTTAATCGGTCGATATTAAATACACGTGATGAACCCCATGCCGATCGCGAAACGTACCGCCGTCTCCATTTG
The DNA here is from genome assembly GCA_021604005.1 of Nitrospirales bacterium. GTDB lineage: Bacteria > Nitrospirota > Nitrospiria > Nitrospirales > UBA8639 > JAGQKC01. The sequence goes on from BQIV01000008.1 coordinate 44,276, forward strand.
ATTGTTGGTGATGCGAATATGTGTGAGTATGCGACCGCACTCAAAATTGGCACGACCCGTCTCGTGTTGGATTTAATTAGTCAGCATGTTGCACCGGTTGTGGAGCTAGAGAACCCGGTCCAGGCTATTCAAGCGTTCTCGCGAGATCCAGAGCTCAAGACTGTTGTGACTCGGACGCATGGCGCTCCGGTTTCGGCTTGCCACATCCAAGCACTCTATTTAGACGCGGCTCAAAAGGCATTGGCCGGGCTCGATGAAGAAACAGACTGGATTCTGGCCGAATGGGAGCGCGTGCTGACACTCTTGGAACAAGACCGTCGGGCATTGGTTGGTGTCTTAGACTGGGTGACCAAATTGTCGTTACTCGAGCGTTTTCGGCAAGAGGAACAGTTGGAATGGTCCGATCCTTGGCTTGTCAGTTTGGATCTTGAATATCACAATGTGAATCCCGAACGTGGGTTGTATTTAGGGGTAGAGGCCGAAGGACAGGGCAAACGCTTGTGTTGTGAAGACGACATACTGATGGCGATGAATGAGGGGCCTGCCGATACGCGAGGCGGCATTCGAGGTGTGTGTGTCAGACGATTTGGGCCGCAGATACAGGCAGTACAGTGGGAGCGTATCCAATTTACGCCGGAGGCTGGCAGATCACAGATTCTTGATTTGAATCATGCCGTTGACCCCACGGCAGTTAAGGCTATCAGATCAGCTCTTGATAGGGCTGAGAATCTTTCCGATGTGGGAATGTTATCAACGAGATAGAGAGGACACATATGATGAAGATGATACAGGAAACTCATGCTCGAACATTCATGCTGAATGCATTATCACATCCAATTGGACTGGAACGACGGGAGCAACCGAGTCATCCACTTCCCAGGCCTTTAGGACCATCGGAAGATGGCGGCGGGCCCAAGCGGCCCGATACCGAGTCGGCTGAAAAGGATAATCTATTAAAACGTATGCGCAAGGTTGATCCCAAGCAAGCCGAGCGTTACCGACAACGGACAGGGGAATAGTGATGGTGGGACGACACGGCGATTTCATGCACATGTTGCGAGAGCACGGGTATTCATTTGATCCATTGCACGTGGCTCAAACACAGGGGGCTTCTTCCCAAAGCGGTCATCATGTTCAACACTCCATGATGACCCAAGGGACGACGGTTCTTGCGTTTAAGTATCAGGATGGTGTGATCGTTGGCGGAGACCGTCGAGCGACTGCGGGGATGACGGTCATGTATGATCGAACGGATAAAGTCTTGGAACTTGACAGGTTTTGCGTCATGGCGATTGCCGGGGTTCCCGCCACCGCATTCGAAATGGCACGAATCCTTGAACATTCATTTAAATACTATCGACGAAGTCAGCTTCAAGACTTGAGTTTTGAAGGCAAGCTCCGGGCGTTGACCAAACTCCTCAAAGAAAATGCCCCGGCCGCCATTGCTGGGACCGGGACCGTGGCCCCGGTATTTGCCGGGTTTGACCTGGATGCACAGGAGGGAAAGATTTTCTTTTACGATATTCTCGGGGCTGAGTTTGAAGGAGTTGACTATGCCGTCTCTGGATCTGGGTCGCCGACCATTCGTGGGATTCTTCATTACTTACACCGGTGGGGACAGACGCCTCTCTATCAACTTCCTGAGGAAGATGCCATCGTGTTGCTTATGCGTCTGTTGAGTAGTGCGGCTGAATTTGATGCGGCGACAGGCGGGATTAATTATGAGGCAAACCTCTTTCCGATTGTCAAACGTATTTCCTCGAATGGGGTGGAGCCTATTGCTCCTGAACGCTTACAAACTCTCTGTGCGTCGCAGGTGATGCGTTATGTATGAAGAGCCGTATCGCTGGATTGAAGCGGTTGGAAATCGTCGTCAATATTTGGATGAACAATTTAAGCAAGGCAGTCCGGTGGTTGCGCTTTCCTGTGATGAGGGGATTGTGCTTGTGAGCGCGAGTCGTGGGACGCCAAAACTCTATGAAATCTATGATCGTATCGCGTTGGGGGGCATGGGACATCCCGCTGATTTGGAAAAACTGAGGTTTCAATTATTGGACATGGCCCATCTTGAAGGCTTTACTCGCTCGCCATCCGATGTGACAGGGGCTCGACTCTTGAAAAACGGTCTGGCTCCAACGGTGAAGCAAGCCTTTGAGGAAATATTCAAAGCTCCGTTTATCGCCAAAATACTGTTGGCTGAATTAGGTGCAACTCGGGAGAAAGACCGGTTTCTTACAATCGATTATGATGGAACGTTTGAAGAAACGAACATCTGCTCACTCCTGGCCGGCACTCGTGCGATTCACACACCACTGTTCGATGAACTCAGAAATAGAATTGGAGCGTCCGTTCCTTCTCTCAAAGAAGGAATTGATATGGCCGTGAGGGTGTGGGCGAAAGGATCGTTGTTGCATACGACCATCTCTTCCGATGCGAACAGTCATGAGATACCGGCAGAGGGACAAGAGAAGGGAGAATCCATGCCCGACTTTGATGACGAGGACGTGCAACGTCATGCACGGCAGCAGTTTGCCGATGTGACACTCGAATGTTCTCTCATCGATCGTCGTCTGTCTGGATCATCGAAGTACCGTGTTCTGTCTGACGATGAAGTGACTCGCCTCCTTCCACCGGCGTTGCAACCCGTTCGATAATTCTTCATTCATGACACGAAAGCTTGTTCATGTTACATCGTATTTTTGGAATTGAAACCGAGTATGGGCTTCTGATTAACCAGGAACAACCTGATCGTCCTCCCTCATGGATTGCCCATCAAATTATCGATCACTTGTTCCGGACGAAACGGGCTGGCGTGCTGGATCTGCATCACCGTGGTTATGATGAACCACCCGGCAATGGTGGATTTCTCTTGAATGGTGGGCGGATGTATGTCGATATGGGGCATCTGGAGTTTGCCTCTCCTGAGTGCCATTCGTTGCGAGATCTCGTGGCGTCCGATCGTGCTGGTGATTGGTTGCTTCAAGATGCCATTGAAGAGCTAGGGTTGTCCGAAAATGTATCAGTGATTAAAAATAATATTGACCATGAAACCGACGCGACATTTGGATGTCATGAAAATTATTTAGTCTCTCGAAATTTTCCCTTTAGCTATAACGGATTGGGCAAACTCATTCCATTTTTAGTCACGCGGCAGATTTTTACGGGGGCAGGACGCATTGGCGCAACGGAAAATATCGATGGATGGATTCCTCTTGAACAATTATCACGTGAGCCAGATTTACTACAGCAGCCTTCGAATCGTCTGACCATACCCTATCAGATTTCTCAGCGAGCGGATTATATCGTTAATGATTTCTTTGAATGGGTGCAGCATAATCGAGCCATTATCAATACACGTGATGAGCCACTGGCAGACCCCACGCAATTCCGCCGTATTCATTTACTGGTTGGAGACTCAAACCTTTCTGAAATTGCGACGGCTTTGAAGATGGGAACAACCGGACTCGTCCTGCAACTTATTGAAGATGGGCATGCGCCGAACGGATTGGATTTCACTGATCCCGTCGAGGCGTTACGACAGGTCTCTCGCGATCAGGAACGAACATGGATGCTCACGTTGGCAACAGGAGAAACGCTGTCTGCGATCGACATTCAAGAACGTTTTTTGGAATGTGCACAGACACAGTATCAGGGGCAAGATGAAGAAACCGATTGGATCTTGCAGGAATGGGAAGAGGTCTTACGCGATCTGCGAGGTGATTATACGACGTTGGTAGGACGAGTCGATTGGGCGTCAAAGTTGTGGTTGTTGGAGACTTTCCGCCAGCAAGAACATTTAGCCTGGGAAGATCCGTGGCTCAAAAGTCTTGACTTGGAATATCACAACGTCGATCCACACAAAGGGTTATATTTTGGACTTATGGACGAAGGGAAAGCACCCTGCGTGACAACTCGCGATGCGATAGAACTTGCGAAGTATTCTCCCCCACGCGATACCCGCGCGTTTGGTCGAGGAGAAGTTATTCGTTATCTCGCGGATTCTTCTTGGTCTGGCATACAGGAACCTGAAGATGAAGCGCGACAATTTCCTCCCTATGTCATTAATTGGTCAGTGTTTCAAGTACGTGGGAGCAAGGCCTTCATCATGCCGGACCCGTTCCGGTCGTACATTCAGGAAGTTCGAACTCACTTGAAACTTTAATCTCATTATTTTGTGATCATACGACCTGTTGAAAGTATTCAATCGTCTTCGACAGTCCGTCTTCCAGTGAGACCTGTGGCTCCCAATTCAGAATAGTGTTGGCCCGTTGAATATCAGGTCTTCGAACTTTTGGGTCACCAACAGGAAGCGGCAGATGCTTGACCTCACTGCTTGAATTGGTCTGACTCAACACCATCTTGGCAATTTCAAGGACGGTGAGTTCACGTGGATTCCCAATGTTGACGGGATAGTGAATGGTGACTTTGCTTTCCGCAGTCCCTTTCACTGTTGGTTCCTCGCTCGCCGTTGTGGCTGGTCCATCATTTGGCGCCATCAGTAAAGCCACGATGCCTCGTACGAGGTCGTCCACATAACAAAAACTTCGAGTTTGCGATCCATCTCCATAGACGGTCAGCGGGTTTTTCCGTAAGGCTTGGACGATAAAGTTTGATACGACGCGTCCATCTTTTGGCCGCATCCGGGGTCCAAACGTATTAAAGATTCGTACGATTCGCGTATCGAGCCCATGGAAAGTGTGATAGGCGGTGGTGATGGCCTCTCCAAAGCGTTTGGCTTCGTCGTATACCCCACGAGGACTAATGGGGTTGACGTTTCCCCAATAGGATTCCGGCTGCGGATTGACGAGCGGATCGCCGTAGACTTCAGATGTGCTGGCGAGAAGAAACCGTGCCTGTTTTGCTTTGGCCAATCCCAAGGCTTTGTGAGTGCCGATGGCTCCGACTTTCATCGTGGCAATGGGAAACTCTAGATAATCTTGCGGACTGGCTGGAGAGGCAAAGTGCATGACCGCATCCAATGTCCCGTCAACATGAAGATAGTCGCAGACGTTATATTTGATGAAGCTGAAGCGATCATGTCCCATTAAATGTGCAATATTTTCCGGCCGACCCGTGATAAAATTATCCATGCCAATGACGTCGTGTCCTTCTTGAATCAACAGGTCACATAAGTGACTGCCGAGAAACCCGGCACCACCGGTAATGAGTATTCGCATACGTATTCCCCTTTAGTAAGTAGCTGTTCCTTACAGCTAACCTATAATGATTGCTGTGCGCTTCTTGCAGAAAATCCACTATTTAGTAGATAATCATAACTGATAATTATGTTGATACAACCAGTTCCTTCACCATTTTCTCTTTCACGCCGGTCCCTCATGAAATTTGGAGGTCTGGTAAGTGTATTCGGGCTGTTGCCGGGGTGCGATTTAGGCGGGATGTTTGCTGTTCCGCCACGAGACACCGTCTACTTTACATCGAACGACAAATTTTATACCGTAAATTTTTCAGATTCTCCATATAATTTTTCTCGAGACATTGATATAGAGCAATGGCAGTTGCTTGTCAAAGGTGAAGTTCAACAGCCTAGAGTATTGAACTGGAGAGATATTTTAAATCGTACATCATTTGATCAGGCTGTGACGTTAATGTGTATCGATACGCTTCCTGGTGGGAGCAGCCTTGGAAACGCCATGTGGCGCGGTATTTCATTACAGTCGCTCTTGCGAGATGTTGGAGTCGATGAGACTATCGCGCGTGATGTCATTTTTCGTGCAGCCGATGGGTATCACGACAGCATTCCGTTCACCAGAGCCATGCAAGATGATGTCATGCTTGCATATTTAATGAATGGTGAAAAATTACCACAAATGCATGGATTTCCTCTCCGACTTGTGGTTCCTGGTCTTTATGGCATCAAGAATGTCAAGTGGATTACGGAAATTGAAGTGTATGCCGGCGACTACAAAGGGTATTGGCAGCAAAAAGGATGGACTGATGAGGGAAGAATAAAAATTTTCTCTCGAATTGACAGTCCTGGACATTATCAAGTCATTCATGGGCTGAATCAGCGTCTACGTGGCCTTGCCTTTGGCGGGCCTCGATCAATTCAAACTGTGCAACTGAGTTTTGATAAGGAAAAAACCTGGGTTGATGCCGAGATCGAGCCGCCTCTTTCCCCATATACCTGGGTGATTTGGAATTATGACTGGGTTGCGCCGGAACCCGGAAAGCATATGGTCTTTGTCCGTGCGATTGATGTCGATGGAAAAATTCAAACATCGGAAATTACCAGACCTCAACCGGCAGGAGCGAGTGGCCTGCATTCGATTATCTTGGATGTGAAGCCGGCATAAAGGTTCACACGCGGTACGAGTTATGAATCGGTGGATTTCCAGGTTGATTGAATGAACAGATCCTGCAGTTGACTTGGGTCAACCGGAGAGGGCGCTTCAGTCAACGGACATTGCGCTTTTTGTGTCTTGGGGAATGGAATCACGTCGCGAATGGATTCCGTTTTTCCGAGAAGCATCATGAGACGGTCCAATCCCAAGGCAATACCTCCATGCGGCGGAGCTCCAAGTTCCAAGGCTTCCAAGAGAAACCCAAACTTTTCCCGTGCCTCATCTTTTTGAATTCCCAAGAGATCAAACACATGTTGTTGTAGAGTGGCTGAGTGAATTCGAAGGCTTCCTCCGCCCAGTTCGAATCCATTGAGGACCAAGTCGTAGGCTTGTGCGCGTACGTTGAGTGGGGCCGTATCTAACAGCGGGATACTGTCCCGGGCTGGAGAGGTGAATGGGTGGTGGAGTGAAATATAGCGCCCGGATGCGTCATCGTATTCAAACATTGGAAAGTCAAGAACCCAGAGAGGGGCCCAGTTGTCGGTCTGAATGAGGGTGAGTTCTTCACCGAAATAGGTCCGTAAGCGCCCAAGCACCTGGTGGACGATAGTGGGGGTGTCTGCAACGCATAGCAGGAGGTCGCCGGGTTCTGCATTGGGAAGAAACCGTTGAAGCGTTTCAGCGTTGAGGAATTTAGCAATAACTGAGTCGAGTTTCCAATTCTCGAGGATTTTAACCCAGGCGAGTCCTTTTGCGCCAAAGTCTTTGGCAATGTCCACAAAATGATCCACACGGCTTCTCGTAAATGCTGCTCCTCCTTTTATCACCAGCCCTTTGACCATGCCTCCGGTTTCAACGGTTGTTCGAAATACTTTAAAGTCTGATGATTGTGAAAACTCAGAGAGGTTTTCGAGCGGTAGAGCAAAGCGCAGATCAGGCTTATCGGTTCCATATCGCGCCATCACCTCGTCGTAGGTGTATCGCGGAAACGAATCCTGAAGTTGAATGCCCTTGGTATGGTAAAACACGTCTCGAATCAGGTGTTCCGTCAGTGTCAGAATCTCTTCCTGTTCGACAAACGATAATTCAAGGTCGATCTGGGTGAATTCCGGTTGACGGTCAAGGCGAAGGTCTTCATCGCGAAAGCAGCGTGCGATTTGAAAGTATCGATCAACGCCGCCAACCATCAACAGTTGTTTGAATAATTGAGGTGACTGTGGGAGAGCAAAAAACTCACTGGGATTCACCCGGCTCGGGACAAGATAGTCACGCGCGCCTTCCGGTGTGCTTTTGGTTAAAATAGGTGTTTCAATCTCGACGAATCCCTTTGAGTGGAGGACGTTTCTGATCTGTTGAGACGCATGTGAGCGGAGTGCTAATAATCCCTGCATTTTCGGGCGACGTAGGTCGAGATAGCGATATTTCATCCGAATAGACTCAGATGCCTGCACATCATCTTCAACCGTGAAGGGCAACGGTTTCGCTTCATTGAGAATGGTGATGGTTGTCGCGCGTACTTCAATCTCTCCGGTTGGAAGGTGTGGGTTCACGGAGTCGTCCGGTCGTAACGTAATCGTTCCTGAAATTTCTATGACGTATTCGTTTCGTACGTGACTCGCAATCTGATGTGCCGCGGGTTGTTCTTCTGAATCAAAGACGATTTGTGTTAATCCCTGTCGATCTCGAAGGTCGACAAACAAAATTCCGCCATGGTCGCGTCGACCATCGACCCACCCACTTAAGGTGACCGTTTGTCCAACATGGGCTTTCTGTAATTCTCCACACCGATGCGTTCGTATCACAATGATTCCTCGTGGTGGCGTGATCTATACGTGACTCTTTTTTATTCTGTTCTGTTGACCAGACTTTGTTTCGTGTGGTCTTGTCGATCGTTTTTTTGTACGTTTTGCCCACAGGGCCTTTTTCTTGGGTTGTGTCGTTTTCTGTGGTTCGCGAGGAGCCTCTAGGAGGTCTCGGAGCGCATTGGCTTCTCGATCGGTGAGGTGTCGACTATTTCCCACAGACAGATTGCCTAAATTCAACGGGCCAAATTTTGTCCGTTTGAGTTTGAGGACATGGTGACCTACCGCCTGGAGCATACGTTTTACCTGGTGATTGCGCCCTTCATGAATGGTCAGTTCAATCCATGAATTCACCGCAACTTTCCGTACCTTTCTCACGCGTGCCGGTGCTGTCGGACCATCGTCTAAGGTGAGGCCGTGCTCCAATTGTGTGATGGCGTCATCTGAGAGCTGTCCCTTAATTTTGACGAGATAGGTTTTTTCGACATGGAAACGTGGATGCAGGCAAGCTTGTGCGATAGCCCCATGATTCGTGAGCAACACAAGTCCTTCGCTATCGTAATCGAGACGGCCAACAGGAAATGTTCTGACAGACGTTCTATCCAATAGATTGCCTATTGTGGGACGACCTTCCGGATCTTTCATAGTCGAGACGTATCCTGCAGGTTTATGCACCATGAGAAACACATCTGGAGGAGGTGGCTTGAGATGACGACTGTTCACTTTAATGTGATCCCGTTTGGGGTCGACGCATGTTCCCATGACTGTGACGGTTTTTCCGTTAACCGTGACGCGTCCTTGCTTTATGAAGAGTTCTGCCTGACGTCGAGAGCTGATTCCTGACCGGGCAATAACTTTTTGGAGTCGTTCTTCAGCTGATGGTTGCAAGAGCATTATTCCCACTCAATCGTTCCTGGCGGTTTTGAACTGATGTCGTAGACCACACGATTGACTCCATTGACTTCATTAATGATTCGAGTCGAAAGACGTCCGAGTACGTCATGTGGCAGGTGTGCCCAATCGGCCGTCATGCCATCCGTACTGGTAACGGCTCGGACGGCGATCACCGATTCATAGGTTCGCTGATCTCCCATGACCCCGACAGTACGAATTGGGAGTAATACGGCAAAGTATTGCCATACTTCACGAGAAAGTCCAGCTTTCATGATTTCATCAGTGACAATGGCGTCGGCTTCACGAAGCATTCGTAACCGTTCTTTCGTCACGGATCCGAGAATTCGAATGGCAAGCCCAGGGCCTGGAAACGGCTGACGCCAGACCAGATCATGGGGCAGTCCTAATTCACGTCCAAGTGTTCGTACTTCGTCTTTAAAGAGTTCTCGCAAGGGTTCAATCAATCGCAGTTTCATGCGAGCGGGTAGGCCACCAACGTTATGATGGGTTTTAATGGTTGCGGATGGACCATTGGTGCTGACGCTTTCGATGACATCCGGGTACAACGTGCCTTGCACAAGGAAGTCGACCTTGCCGATGCGTTTCGCTTCCGCATTAAACGACTTAATAAACTGCCGACCGATAATTTTCCTTTTTCGTTCTGGATCGACTGTACGACCGAGTGCCGTCAGAAATTCATCGGTATTATCCAGCATGTGAACGGGCATTTGATAGTGTGTCGAGAAGGTGTCTTTGAGCAGGGAGACTTCATGTTTTCGCATAAGCCCGTTGTCAATAAAGATGCAGGTCAATTGATCGCCAAGGGCTTGATAGGTTAACGCAGCCGCAACGGTTGAGTCCACGCCGCCACTCAAGGCGCAAATGACTTTGCCTGATCCGACTTGCTGGCGAATATCATGAATGGCGTGCTTGATAAAGGACCCCATTGTCCACGTTGGACGACAATGACAGATCCCAATGGCGAAATTGGACAGAATTTGTTGTCCGTGTTCCGTATGCACGACTTCGGGGTGAAATTGTAAACCGTAGAAGCTGTGTTGCGGGTCGATACGCTTGATGGCGGCGATAGGGGAGTTAGGCGTATGCGCAATAATTTCAAATCCCGTTGGTAATTGATCGATGCGATCGCCATGCGACATCCATACGTGAAATGGAGTCTCTCTGGAAAGCCCAAGAAAGAGATCTGTGTTATCGTCAATGACCAGTTCCGCCCGTCCGAATTCTCGATGTCGGGCTTGCCCGACCATCCCTTCAAAATGGTGCGTGAGAATCTGCATGCCGTAACACACGCCTAAAATAGGAATGCCGCTATTCAGGATGGAAATATCGGGGCTGATCGCTCCCTCTTCGAGCACACTGGCCGGTCCTCCAGAAAGAACTATTCCCTTCGGGTTGTGACTGAGTAGTTTTTCGAAACGTGTGGCAGGAGGGAGGATAATGGAGTGAATGGATAATTCTCGAATGCGGCGCGCAATCAGTTGCGTGTACTGCGATCCGAAATCGAGGATAACTATGGTATCATAGGAAGACTCCATAATAAGGGGTATCTCTTCATCGATATGGCCGGTCTCTTAAGCGCAAAGAGCCTTATTCCACATCAGCGCGATAGTTTGGAGCTTCCTTCGTGATCACGACATCATGGACGTGGGCTTCTCGAAGACCCGCTTGCGTCAGTCGAGTAAATTTTGCGTTTTTTTGCAGTTCAGGAATTGAGCGACAGCCACAATAGCCCATGCCGGCGCGCAAGCCTCCCACGAGTTGATAGACAAGTGCCGATAACGTGCCTTTATAGGGGACTCTGGCCTCGATGCCTTCTGGAACGAGTTTGGCTGTTGATTGCCCTTCTTGAAAATACCGATCTTTTCCTCCACGTTCCAATGCCCCTAACGACCCCATTCCTCGGTATTCTTTGTACGCGCGACCTTGAAAGAGCACCATATCTCCAGGGGACTCCTCTGTTCCAGCAAAGAGCGAACCGATCATGATTGAGGAGGCGCCGGCTGCTAAGGCTTTGGTGATATCCCCAGAGTATTTCACGCCTCCATCCGCAATGATAGGGACAGTGTGTCCGCGGAGAACTTTTGCGCAATCGGCAATGGCCGTTAATTGAGGCACGCCTGCCCCTGAGACGACTCGAGTGGTGCAAATCGAACCTGGTCCTACCCCGACTTTCACCGCATCGACCCCACAATCAAGGAGGTCCTTTGCGCCTTCGGTGGTGGCAATATTTCCCGCAATGACGTCTAAGTCGGTATATTTCTTTTTGACGAATTTCACCATATTCAACACGCTTTGCGAATGTCCGTGTGCCGTATCTACGACGATAATATCGACACCGGCTTTCACCAAACGGTCTAGCCGTTCTTCTGCATCTGGTCCGACGCCAATGGCAGCTCCGGCCCGTAATCGTCCATGGGCATCTTTACAGGCTGACGGATATTTAATGCGTTTTTGAATATCTTTAATCGTAATGAGCCCCTTGAGTTCAAAGTCGTCATTGACGACTGGCAGTTTCTCAATTCGATGTTCATGCAAGATTTCGCGAGCTTTTTCGAGGCTGGTGCCCTCTGGTGCGGTAATCAGATTTTTTTTGGTCATGACCTGAGCGACCTTCAAATCCATGCGCGATTCAAAACGTAAGTCTCGATTGGTCAGAATGCCGACAAGTTTTCCGTTTTGCGTAACCGGTATTCCGGAAATGCGATACGTTGCCATCAAATGGCGAACGTCACGAATCGTCTGGTCTGGAGAGATGGTGACGGGTGAGAGAATCATGCCACTTTCAGATTTTTTAACCTTGTCGACTTCTCCAGCTTGGATTTCTGGAGAGAGCGCTCGATGGATAATGCCAATTCCACCTTCTCGAGCAAGTGCAATGGCTAAGCGTCCTTCCGTGACCGTATCCATGGCCGCACTGAGTAAAGGAACATTGATTGTGATGTTCTTAGTGAGATGTGTTGTCGTATCTACTTCTGTCGGAATGACATCAGATTGAGCGGGCATAAGCACGACATCATCAAACGTTAAGCCAATTCGAATATCTTGTTCCCACATAATCTACAATGCCTTATCGTGTCGAGTGAAATCGATGAGTGTTGATAGTGTGTCTACAGGATTGCCTGGTCGGCGTGTTCGGTCTATGCGTAACTGTTGAGCGTTATGCATAGAGAACAATCATCTATCTAGTACAGATGTCGTCACGGAAAACTATATCGGGTATCGAAACAAAAGGTGGACAGTTACAACTTTTCTGTCCAGCTGACCTCTTCGGCGATACGTTGCAGGGAACATATTCCCCCATCAAGGTGAGGGTTGCCGGCTCTCAGTCCGTTACCGACTTATTCCTGCAAGAGGCCGACTGATTCTTCGTCTTGTAATTGTTCTTGAGCTTCTTCTGCAGGAACAAATTGTTGCACACGCATATTCCCGCTGTCGACGACAAAAACTCCTCCCTGGTTATCGAGGCAAATGCCGTATGGGAAGTTGAACTGTCCGGTTGCGCTTCCAAATCCACCCCATTGGGTGATGAAATTACCGTCTCGGTCAAACTTTTGAATGCGTTGATTTCCTGTATCGCTTACATAGACATCGCCCATTTCATCGACAGAAATCCCCCAAGGTGAACGAAATTGCCCTGGTTCCTGAGCTTGCGTACTGCTCGCATGTCCTGCGCCAATGCCTCCGCCCCATTTGGCAAGCAGTTGAGGTAAAACATTTGTGCTGGTGTCGAACTTTTGAATGCGGTGGTTTCCCATATCGACGATGTAAACGGTTCCGTCTGTTTGGTCGACAGCAATGCCCCTGGCAAAATAAAACTGTCCGTCATTGTTGCCGAAACTTCCCCATTGCATAATAAATTCACCTGTCTCATCGAATTTTTGAATGCGAAAGTTTGCGCTGTCAACGACGTAAATGTAGCCACGAACTCGATCGACAGCTACGCCCCAAGGAGAATTGAGTTGCCCTTCGCCATTTCCTCGAGAGCCGAATTTTGAGATGTAATGGCCAAGTTTTCCATCGAATTTTTGAATGCGGTGATTGTTGGTGTCAGCAACGTAGACATCACCTTTGGCATCGCAGGCAATGCCTGTTGGATTGTTGAAACTTCCATTTGCTCCGCCAAAGTTTCCCCACAGAAGAATGAAGTTCCCATTTTTTTCAAACTTTTGAATACGGTTATTACCATTATCAACAACGAAAATCGATCCCTGACGGTCAATGGCCATGCCATAGATCGGATTGATGAATTCACCGCCATGGAGGAGAGAGGCGCCACGTCCGGCTTTTCCCCATGTGCCGACGCATACATATCCAGATGTGTTGAGCAATATACTAGAACTGGCGGGAACGGAGACGTTGTTATTGATATCTTTAAACCACACGTACGCCGTCTTAAGGCCATCGCCCGCGGAAGTGGTAAACGGGATGGTGGCACCGAATCGCTCTTCCGGTTCAACCTCCACCCATCCCGGCATGGTGGCACTGGGCGTCATTGGGTTTTCGGAGATGAAGTATGCTGAAACGCCGGTATCGACATCTCTTGCAGAAATGGTGGCGACGAGATCTGGTGAATTTGTCATTGCGGCCCCATGGTTGAGGACGAGGTCGGGATTTTGTGGGGCTGTCACATCAATAAGCGTTGGTGTTGCAGAATATTCCTCGGAAAGAAGACTCTCACTTCCTTCTTCCGTTACCGAACTCAGGGCATAAAAATACGTGGTGGCATTAGTTAAGCCAAGATGCGTATAGGGGGTGGTTACTCCTTCAATTTTTGTCGAATTTTGTGTCGTGACGTCTGGCGCGGTGCTGAAATAGAGGTTGTAACTGATGGCGTTCGGAACCTCGAGCCAGCTGATGATATTTTCCGAGTCTCCAGCCTTCACGGTCATATTCGTCGGGGTAGCAATGTCTGCTGATTGTTGTGCCGGAGCTTGCTCTCGCCCTCTCGCAAGTTCTTCTTCGGTGGGAGCAAACTTTGTGAGACGATTGTTCCCACTGTCGATCACATACACGTACCCTTCTTTGTCGACGGTAATGCCGGATGGGAAATTCAATTGACCTTCGGTGAGTCCTCGGTTGCCCCATGAACAGAGAAAGGTTCCACTTGCGTCGAATTTTTGAACGCGGTGATTGCCGCTGTCGACCACGTACACATTTCCCAGCGCATCACACGCAAGACCCCAGGGTGCTTTAAATTGACCTGGGCCGTTCCCTTCTTTTCCCCATTTCAAAAGGAAATTGCCGCGCGGGTCGAATTTTTGAATGCGATGATTGCCTTCGTCTGCCACATAAATGTTCCCGACAAAGTCAATGGCAATGCCGCGTGGATAAAACATTGCGCCATCGTAGGCACCATCACGGCCCCACTTGAGTAACGGGGTTCCGTCTGATTGAAATTTTTGAATTCTGGAATTGCTGGTATCGGACACATAGAGATAACCATGCTGGTCAGTGGCGATTCCCCATGGGACATCAAATTTCCCTGCTTCGGCACCGCGCCAGGCAAATCCAAATTTTCCCCATGCGTTGATGAGGTTGCCGTCTAAATCAAATTTTTGGACTCGATTATTTCCGCTATCCGCGATGTAGATGACTCCGTCCGGAGACGTGGCCAATCCTCGTGGGTAGTAAAATTTGCCTTCTTCCGAGTCTGGTTCATCTCCCCAGCGTGCCAGGAATTTGCCTTCTTTATCGAATTTTTGAATCGAGTGGCTGTCGGTATCAGAGACATAAATATTGCCATTATTGTCAATAGCAATGCCGGTGGGTGAGTTGAATTCGCCATCATCCATCCCCTGCACCCCGAATTGCATAACATTAAGGTATGGTGAAGGGATCGACATGACTTCTTCGGACTCAGGACTTTCGCCTTCAGCCGTGATGGCCGTCACCACATAATGATAGCACAGATTGTTTGAGAGATCGTCATGCACGTAGGGGCTCATGGCGCCTTCTATTGTGGTGGCGTTTTCTTTTTTTAGGCCAATGATTGGATTGAAGTCGTCGGCGCTGGCTATCGGCCTACTCAACTCACTTGGCTTAATTGTCACGCCTTTCGTGCTCTGGTAGTGGAGATTATAGTAGAGAGCTTCGGGGACTGGATCCCAGGTAATGGTGATGCGCCCGTTGTCTGGCTTTACCTGGACATTTGCTGGGGCCGGAGGTAACTGTTCGTCACTCGTTCCAGCTCCCCACTCTTCTTCCTGGCCTTCTATCGACAGTGGTTGATGGAAAGAATATGTTGTGGTTCGTCGGGTATTCACCATCCAGTCGCTCATAATCCCTCGTATCTTGAGAAATTGTAACATTCCTCACACGAGTCTCCTTGCGGTGACGAGAAGCTCGTTGATAAATTTTAATAATAAATCCAATTACTTACGAAGAAGTCTAGCAGGCAGGTTTTCTGGAAGTCAAGGCGTATGCCGAGCCTGTACCTGTGAGTGAGAAAGTCTGGAAATTAGTCCGGAAATGTCTAGAATTTTGCTAGATGTTTTTCTGTATAGACTCACCCGTCACACGGTTTATGCTTAGTTAGACCTGGACGTTCATATTTTTCATGTCCGTCGTACCGTTTTCTGATTCGTCATTGTATGCAGTTCTCACATGTCCGTACATGAGAAGCTTCTCTGTTCAATCATGTGCCGTGAGCATGGCTTATGCTCAGAATGTGAGCATTCCGATAGTCGAACGCTTTACCACAGAGGTGGGATGAAGCGAAGAGTGTGTAGCTCACCAGAGTGTATTCCGCTTGTTATCCTTCACGCTATGGTTAGGCTCCTAACTTGGTGACGTTAGAGGCTTGTGGTCCTTTCGCACCTTCGACCAAGTCAAATTCTACGGCCTCGCCTTCTTTTAAGGTTTTGAACCCTTCGCCCTCTAAAGCGGAGTAATGCACGAAGACATCTTGGCCATCTTCGACATGAATAAATCCAAAACCTTTTCGATCATTAAACCACTTCACTGTTCCTTTACTTTTCACAGGGACCTCCTACAATAAGTTATAACGTTACGGTGATTGAGTGCTGTCGTCCATGTTCCAAATCGTTGTTGCATCGCCTAAGAAACAACCTGTTGTCTGTGCTGAGGAGCATGCCTGATACGTGAAGCGCTATTAGCTGGGGAATTGTAGGTTCGTTCAACATGAGATGGACAAAAAAAAGCCGCAGAAAGGGTTTGTTCCTTCTACGGCATTCAACATAAATGGCTCACCACAATACAAATCCTAAAGAACACAGCAGGATTTAGCATAGAATGCGTGCCGTGTCAATAACAGAAGGTTCTGTCCCCGACTGTTAGGTTTGCTCAATATCATGGACTGGAAGGGTAACGGATGACGTGTACGTTGACTGGTGGTGCGGAGTATGTCATGCATGGGGTGAGTGTTGTTGTCTGCGAATCGGTTCCGTTCACCTAAGCAATGCGAAGCAGCTGAAGCAGGTTGTCACAATGACCAACGGATAGGGCAATGGATGACACCAAATTGTATAAGCCATCGGGTTTGGTTATTTCATTGATGGGTATGCTTGAGATCCTCTATGATTATTTCGTTACATGCATCGTGAATGAATGGCGTGGCTCGGACTTCGTGTCTGACTCATAGGCATGTTGAGCGAACCCTGTGCAACGAAGCCAATGATCGTCGTGATATGTATGTAACATCATTCTCCAATATGCTGTTCGAATGCCATTGCCTGGTCGTGCAGAATGTTCTGATGGTCAGACGAATGAACGGATTACGACCACTCGAGCAATTCTTTCTTCCCACAAGGTCTCCTTGTTGACACTCCTGGACCGCTACATCATTCGAGAGCTGTTTTCTCCTTTTCTCTCTACGCTCAGCGCGCTGTGTTTTATTATTTTTGCCAAAGAGATGCTGCGCTTGATTGATCTCCTTGTGTCAAAAGGGGTGGGTCTGTGGTCTGTATTGACCATTATTGCTCACCTCATGCCTTCTTTTTTAGTGTTGACGTTACCCATTGCCTGTTTGATCGCGTCTATTTCGACCTTTAGCCGGTTGTCTTTCGATAATGAATTAATTGCCATGCGAGCTTCCGGTTTAAGCTTCTGGCGCTTGAGTGTCCCGGTATTACTGTTCTCGATTTTCGTGTTTTTTACGACATTGTTTCTTTCGCAATGGGGTCAACCCTGGTCGAATGTCTCATTAAAAGGTTTGGCCATGAGTGTAATAGAGGATCAACTGACGTTGGCGCTGGATTCAGGTGTGTTTAATGAGCCCATCCCGAATTTGACGATTTATGTTCCAGACCCGAAACATGCACAGCGTGTACGCGGGGTGTTTATATCTGATCAACGTGATCCCGTAAAACCTTTAATCATTGTCGCAAAATCCTTTCGGGTCTTACACGATGAAGGGCGAAAGCAGCTGGGGTTACGGTTGGTGGATGGAGCTATTCATCAGGTGCCTCCCGATCTACGGTATTATCACGAAGTGGGATTTCAGACCTATGATTTTTGGATGGACGTGCCGCCGCCTGAAGGGATGGGAACGACGGAACGCAAGAGTTATGGCGAGATTATTCAGGATTTGAATGCATCCAACTGGAAAGACTCAGGACAGCTTCGTCGGCTGATGGAGCACTATAAAGATTTGGGATTTCCGGTCGCGGCGTTGTTACTTGGTCTGCTGGGTTTTCCCATTGGGATTATTTCAAAACGGTCGGGGAAGAGCGGAGGATTTGCGATTGGGATTGGCATCATTGTGGGGTTTTACCTGCTGAACATCATGGGAGAGTTTCTTGTTACGACGTACGTCGTGCATCCCTTTGTCGGGGCATGGTTTCCCAATGTGATGATCTTGGGAGTGACCAGTCTACTATACGTGCGGGCGAGTAGGAATTAATGTGATGGGTGTGTTGTTTTGGTACATGTTTCGTCAGTACGCCAAAGTGTTTTTCATGTGTGTGAGTGCGTTGTTGACGGTCTATCTGGTTGTCGACTTTTTTGAAAAACTTCGAAAATTTCTCAAATACGATGCAGACCTCCCGTCCATGCTGCTCTACTTTTTCTATCGCATTCCGGATATTTGTTTCCAAATTACGCCGTTGGCCGCACTTATGGGAACATTATTGACGCTGGGGTTTCTCAATAAAAGTGCGGAAATTACCGCGATGCGCAGCTGCGGCATAAGCTATTATCAAATTGCCTCGCCGTTTTTTGCGGTAGGCATTATTGTCAGCGCCCTCCTGTTTAGTTTTACGGCTGTGTTTGTGCCGCTTGCCAATATTCAAGCCGATTATGTCAGGACGGTGCTTATTGAGAAAAAACCCGCAGCGCTGTCGGTGTCTCCTGATCGAGTGTGGTTACGATTAGGACAAGATGGCCTGCTCAAGATTGGAGCGGTCAAGGACGAGGGGCAGCGTCTCGCGACCCTCAGCTTGTATCGAGTCAATGAAGCCTTTCAACTTCATGAAATTATCGAATCTGAAGAGGCACGATACACGCTTGCAGGATGGCAGTTGCGAAATGCCACTCGCCGGGTTGTGCAAGCTGGTGGCGAAGTGACGGCGCATCGCTATGCGCAGTTTGCCCTTGGGCTTCCACTGACCCCTGAAGACTTTCGGACGTGGTTAGCGTTGGATTCAAAAAACATGACGCTGAAACAGTTAGGCGCATATGTCGAACGGTTGAAACGCGACGGGCACAGCAGTAGTCGTTTTGCGACGGATTATTGGGGGAGAGTCGCGTTTTCGGGGATGACGTTGGTGATGACGATTTTGGGGTTGGCCATCAGTCTGTTGAAAACAGGTCAGCGAGACCATGCTGTGGCTAAGGGGATCGGCCAGGCGCTGGGCATTGGATTTCTCTTTTGGGTGACACATTCTTTTGGCATGGTGCTTGGGAAAAATGGCGCGCTTATGCCACTTGTGGCTGGCTGGTTTGCGTGTATGATGTTTCTGGTGATTGGACTCAATTTGTTCTTGCGAGCACGGTGATTGTGCATGGTTGTGTCTGAGATCCCTCGAGATACGTCGTGTGCGTGGACCTGTCTAGTTCGATAGGTACTATAGCGAATCCAAATAAGTTCCAGCTGAGGTCGATCAACTAACCCTGCGCGATTACTCACTTCAAGCATGTGGAAGTTATTTGAAACGGCTATAGCCTTGCGGTCTTCCCTCCCGTGCGTTCGTGACATCACCCCTCAGTGGCAACAATTTCCATACTATCCGTTGACGGTGAATGCCTTCTGTTTTCCGTAAAAACATGAAGAATTCGACTCGTTCCATGTTGTTTCTGCCATAAGGCCGCCCTTAACTCTTTTCCGCATTATCCCGACACATACTAGTAGTGCACACATATGTCGACGAATCACTCTATTGGAGAGCATGTATCGTGATGACATGACCACACGAGACATCGTGATAAAGGCAAACTATCCGCAAGGGTAGGACGCAAAGCCGAGAGACCTGTGCCGTACTCATCGATGCGTGCAGGTTCGTCTGGTTGCCGAAGGGGAAGCCCAGGGAATTGTGGTAATGGCTAAAGCGTTCGTCCGAGAGGATGGGCGCTTTTTTTTTTGCACGATGCAGGATTGCGGTTTCCGCTTGGGTCTATGCGTATGCAGGAGAAGACTATGGCTAAACACTCTCAACACCGTAACCGGCAAGACTGCACTCCCCCCTCTGACGTCCCGGTCGATGCATCTGAAACCGTTTGTTCATCAGTCTCGTCTCAAGATCCTGCTGAAATCTTGAAAGAGTTTTTTCCCATGATTCGCCGCATT
Source organism: Nitrospirales bacterium (assembly GCA_021604005.1). Classification (GTDB taxonomy): domain Bacteria; phylum Nitrospirota; class Nitrospiria; order Nitrospirales; family UBA8639; genus JAGQKC01. Next base: position 64,036 of record BQIV01000008.1, read on the forward strand.
GCCGGTAGCTTGGCCTCACGAAACCCTGCGTCACTGGACATTGAAGATCTGACCAGTGCCGGGGTGATTGGATTGTTGGGGGCATTAACGCGTTATGATCCAAATAGGGAAACAAAGTTTTGGACATTTGCGGAATATCGTATTCGCGGAATGATGCTTGATGAAATTCGGGCCATGGATTGGATTCCACGTTCTGTCAGGGCGCGCAACGATCAAATTCGGCACGTCAGTCTAGAGTTTATGCAAAAAGAAGGACGATATCCGACGCGAGATGAAGTCGCCGTATTACTCGGTGTCACGCAGCAAGAGTTAGACGCCACATCGCTTCACGATACGCGATTGCTCAGTCTTGATGTCCCGATGGGAGCTCACGACGAAATCTTCACACTCAAGGATGTCTTGCCGGATGAAGAACAAGTTGACCCGTATACAGCCTGTCTCTCTTCGGAATCCAGTTGCGCGCTTGATCGTGCGATGGAACGTTTAACGAGTCGTCAGCAAGACGTCGTGCAACAGTATTATTTTCAAGGCTACACGATGAAAGAGATTGGCATCCGGTTAGGATTAACCGAGTCGGGCATCTGTCGTATCCATAGTGAAGCACTACGGAAGTTGCGTCTCCGGCTCAAAGATTTTGAGGGTAACCCGTCAGATAAACCGAAGAATTCTTCGTCAAAAAAAGGACGTGTGAGGAAACAACCAGGCGTTCACGCAAAACGCGCACGCGTGTAGAGTCGTATGTCGTTAAACCTGCAGTCTGCCTGGAGGCACAAAGAATTCATGCCCGCCAATAGATGCGACTTTATGGCTCACCGTCGCCCACCGGGGCGTCTCAACTATACGAGGGTTATAAAACAACAATGCACCGTGGACGATTCGTCGTCCATCCTGAACCATTCGCCAGGCCAATAGGCTATCGTGCATTCGTGACTCACTAATTCGATGCCGGACATCTTCCGGTGTTGCATGATTCCAGGGTTGAAACTGTAAGCGTTTCAATACGGTGCCTTTGACCGTTCCGTCGCTCTGGTATTTGGCCTTCATGCGATTTCTTATCACTGCCGCAACCGCCAATTTTCCCGCAAAACTCTCTCCACGTGCCTCAAGGTAAATCGTGAGGGCTGCGAGTCGATCATCAGATAATGGCATGACAGTATCAATGAGTGGTTCTGTGACGACTGCTTGTGGTTCAGGTGTATTTTTTACAAGGATAAACGGAGAAAAGGCCGCAGAATTGTTTGTTCCAGTCGGCAAGATAACGATCAAAAGGATGACAGCCCCCAAGCTGATTGTAAATTGACAGATATGTTGTAGCGCGTGCAGCATCGTGTATGTACCGTCAGGCATGGGGTTGTGGAATCTCAGGGTTATTGCCATTTCAATGTGTGCCTTGCGTTCGCAGTTCTATATGGCAAGGGTTATGCCTCGGGATCTGAGTGGTGACTGTTATGCATATTTGTGAGGGAATTGGGTGTATTGTAGGAGGTCTTCAGGAAAACTAAAGAGGTAGTTTATAGATCTATCGCAAAAAGTCAATGCATGTACTAAGTTTTCCGTTAAGGAAGTTGACATTCAAAAGATTTCTCACTTCACTTTTCAGGCATTATTCATGGAACTTCCTGCAAAACCGCCATATATTCGGCATGACAAGAATATCGACTTCTTGCGGTTCGAGAGCCACATACTGAAAAAACCCATTACAATCTGTCAGAATGATGGCAGAACTGTATGTATCTGTATGAATCAGTTCCATGCAGTTTCTTGTGCCGTGTGCCGGCAAGCATACATTATCTGGGAGGTATGGTGATGAATGGTCAGAGAGTTCAGGCCTTGATTATCAGCAAGCTTGTCATCGTAGTCATGATGATAAGTGTTTTTTTCGTTTCACCTCAAACAGGATTTGCCGGGAAAAGAATTCAAGAGGCTATTTCATCTTCGCATCTTCATCGGGCCAAGCTCTATGTGGCTGCAGGGGACTATCGACGTGCGGTTGAAGCGTGTCAGCAGTATGTGGATGAGGTGCCTTCCGTCGAAGGGTATGTGTATCTTGCGTATGTGTATGAAGCGATAGAGGGGTATCTCGCTGAACTGCAGAAACGTGATGATTGGGTCAAAGTGGGGCAGGTGGCACTCAATCTGACATCGCGAAAACTTATTGATATCATCGATCCTCCAAACGTCATGCCACGTATGGCGCGAGAAATGATTCACGAAGGGCTTCGGCAACAATTTGATATTGTGTCAGCTATGGCCAATCGCCTCGATACGAAACGAACAGAGAAGTTGTGGATTCAACAGACCGTGTGGCGGGAGGCCCATCCAGATGATTGGTGGTCTGGTGTTCCGGACGCATGGGATTGGTGAAATCGTGAAACGGCGCTTGTGAAGCGTGAAGCCTAAGGCGAGATACGAACTACGAGCGACGAAATACGCAGAAATGTTGACACTATCTGGAATCTCAGTTTAGGATGAAGACTGGTTGAAAACTGACTTCACTCATGTATAGCAAAGGGGGCGCGCGTGTCCACATTGGTTGCACAAGCTACTGCAGAAAACTGGGAAACGGAAGTTGCGACATCCTCAGATATTGTCATGGTAGATTTTTGGGCAGTGTGGTGTGGCCCCTGTCAAATGGTTGCTCCTGTCGTCGAAGAATTGGCCCAAGAGTATCAGGGAAAACTAAAGGTCATGAAGCTGAATACGGATGAAGTTCCTGAGGTTGCCGGCAAGTTTCAAATCATGAGTATCCCGACCATTTTGTTTTTTAAAGGTGGTGAGCCTGTCGAAAAAATCGTCGGTGCTCGGTCCAAACAGCAATTTAAACAAGTGATTGATTCCCTCCTGGCACAGTCATCTGCAACGGCATAAGCCCGTTGCGTGGATGACGGGGTTCTATGCTCACTGAGCTCCGCATTTCCAACTTTGCCCTCATTGATCAACTGCACCTCGAATTTCCGGAAGGATTCATTGTCCTCACCGGCGAAACCGGCGCAGGCAAGTCACTGCTTGTCGATGCCTTGGAGCTGATTGCCGGTGGGCGTGCTTCGGCTGAACACATCCGGTCCGGTGCCGAACAAGCAACCATCGAAGCTGCCTTTACTTTACCCTCCAACAGTCCGCTAATTGTCCAACTTCGGGAGCAAGATCTCTTGAGTGATGAGGGGACTGACCTCATTATTCGACGTGTCCTTTCCCGAAACGGAAAAAACAAAACCTACATCAATGGAGCTCTGACGCCGATACAAGGCGTTCAAGCATTGACCTGCTATCTGCTTGATATTCATGGCCAGCATGATCAGCAGTCGCTGTTGTCCGCACAGGCGCAACTCGACGTCTTGGATGGGTTTGGCCGAACGAAGACCTTACGAGACGCTTATACGCAAACTTTTCAGGATTGGCGTCGTCAAAAGCACGCATTGGCTGACAAAATAGCGAAACGTGACGAACAGGATCGCCACCTTGAGATGAAGCAATTTCAACTTCACGAGTTGCAAGAGGCGAGGCTTCAAGCTGGTGAAGAAGAAACCTTAACGCAGGAGCATCAACGGCTTCGTTATCGAGAACGAATTGGGGAAATCGTCGAACAGTCCTATCAACGACTCTATGAAGGCGAGGCCTCGGTTGTAGAGCAATTCCAGGTTATTACCACTCATATCCAGGAACTTGAAACGATAGATGCAAGCGTCAAAGAATGGTCGAGTTTGGGTGAAACAGTAGCCGTGACGCTTCGAGAATATACTGACGGACTTCGACAGTATCGCGATACGCTTGAGTACGATCCAGAGAGGCTTGGGGAATTAGATGATCGTATCGCCAAGCTTCAGCGGCTCAAAAAGAAGTACACAGCTTCTATCGATGAGCTAATGCTGTTGCAACAAGAACTAGAAGGTGAATTGAGCGGTAATGCTGATGTCGAACAGCAGATAGAGCAACTACAGCAACAGGTCAATGCCTTATGTGGTCAGGTTGAAAAAACAGCCCAAACGCTTTCAGGTAATCGGGAGGATGCAGCCAGGAAACTCGAGAAGAGAATTTCTGAGGAACTCACTGAACTGAAAATGAGTAACGTCCGTCTCTCCGTTCAGATAGATGCCATGTCCGATGTTGAGACGTTTGGTCCTACCGGTAAGGATGTAGTCGAGTTCATGTTTTCCGCCAATCCTGGAGAGCCGTTGCATCCACTGGCCAAAATTGCCTCAGGCGGAGAACTGTCTCGGGTCATGTTGGCCATGAAGTCTGTTCTGTCTGAAGCCGACGAGATTCCCGTCTTAGTATTCGATGAAGTCGATGCAGGAGTGGGTGGGGGAGTTGGCTGTGTGATTGGAAAACGACTTCGTGATGTCGCGCAATACCACCAAGTCTTTTGCATTACGCATCTTCCACAACTCGCCTCCCAGGCTCACGCCCATTTTCACATTGAAAAAGAAGTGAGTGAGAACAAGACAGTCACGCGAGTGCGTCAGCTTGATGACAAGGAAAGAGAAAACGAAATCTCTCGTATGCTTGGCGGAGTCGAAGTCACAACAGCGGTGCGTCAAATGGCCGCGGAGATGCTAAAGACTGCTGTTCATCCCAAAAAGAGAAAATCTACTACATAATTCTTTCTCGTCTCTTGAGTCCCTTTGGTTCTCTCAATTAGGGTCTTACCAAAAGTGTGTTCAAAAAGCCTGGCTTCTGGTCTGTTTTTGTGTCGTGACTTCCTCTCAAATAGGGTGTACCCTATTTGAGAGTAGGAAGTGTCAGGTTCTGATACACATTTTACTCTTACAGGAGTCGTCAATAGGCAAGTTTTATCTCATTAGAAAATTTACGAACCCTTCACTTTTCCAAAAAAGACGACGGCCATGCGTTTAGACGCCAGCTAGTGGCTCCAGCCGAAATAGGAGGTGGCCGAATGGAATAAATCGGATTTGTAGATTAACAAACGATTAGAGACGTACGGGACTTCTAGGAATTCTTGAAACATCGTGGGTCAACATCTTGGGCATATTAAGGATTTTACTAGTACTTTCGTATTTGGAACATGTCACTGTTAGAGCAGAAACATCGTGTTCAGACATTCGAGAATATCGGCTTTAGTTTTTGCATGGACCACCCCATCCAATTTGTGTAGTCGTTTTTTGGAAACAACTCGTATCTGATCAAGCATGATCTGTCCTTTGGTTTTCTTATGAGTCACAGGGAGACGAAATGGCCAGGCTTTGACTGTTGTGGTCATAGGAGCAACGATGACCGTTTGTAATCCTTGATTCATGCTATCTGGCGAGATGACGACGCATGGCCGTGTTTTTTTTACTTCCGCCCCAATCGTGGGGTCAAGATTGATCCAGTAGATGTCAAAGCGTTTAGGATGAGGGCGTTTCACCATTCCCACTCTTCCAAGATGCTTGAATCTTCCACTCCATCCATAAATACTGCCTCGTGGTTAGTAGGCGGGTCATTCTGGATTTCATCTAGCCAATCTGCTCTTGGGTGTTTGACGGCCTTCACAATAATGCAGTCATCTTTGACACGCATATCAGCCACTTTCCCAATGCCTGCTTCCTTCAAGGTATGTGAGGGGATAATAATCCCTTTTGAATTTCCAATGTCACGAATCAGTACATTCATGGCAGGCTCCTCTTCTTTTGATATTATAACGTTATTATAACATAAGGTTCTGGATATGAAAAGAATGATGAATGTAGGACAACCGTTGATGGCCGTGGGAGATTAGTCCCCTATTAGAATCTATCTGGTCATCCTGTGCTTTGAGTTATATGTTACGAACTTAACTTCTCACTTTCCTCAACAAGACGACGGCCATGCGTTTTTAGGCCAGTTCGTGGCTTTAGCCAAAATGAGATGCGGCGGAGTGGATCAACCCGGATTTGTAGACTTATAAACGAATAAAGACGTATGGGGTTTCTAGGATTTATTGAAATGTCGTAGAGATTGGGTCGTTACTTGATACTTTACTTCCCATTTTAAGGATTCTTCGTCTCTGTAGGAATGGACGTTAAAGCTGTATATGGGCCATTGCTCGTGTGCGACGTCGGATAGGACGGACTGTGACCTCAACTCTACGGTTAAGTTTATTTAAAACCTTGACCAATCGATCAATCGTAAAGCCTTTCAGATCACTATTTCTGATTCGGCAAATGTTCGCTTGATTAATGCCCGTCTGGAGAGAGGCTTGCCGTTGAGACCAGCCTTTTTTGTCGAGAATATCGATGATGTTTCCACGCAAATCTGCTTTGACTATAGCGAATCCAAATAAGTTCCAGCTGAGGTCAACCAACGAACCCCGCGCGATTACTCACTTCAAGCATGTGGAAGTTATTTGAAACGGCTATAGCTTTGTGTTCGCATCAGGTAACCCGACATCTCGAAAAGGATTGTCACTGCCCTTGATGACTGCCAGTTTTTCTTTCTTCATGATCACAAATCCTTTTGACTGTTTTATTCTTTCCTCAATCATGTGGAGTTTTTGGGGGATGATTTGATGTTATGATCGACTTTCCTGGCCGAGAAACGTATACGAACGTAGTCAGCTATCCAATTTCCTTCCTCATTGCATAACGTACCGCGGAGGTGTTCTACAACTTCAGAAATGAACTCTTTTCTCGACAAAGTCGGTACTGCCACGATATACGGTTGCGCAAACGTTTCCAGCCAAGAGGCCATATCCCCGGGTAGGGATGTCGGCCTTTGGAATAGGCGGATACTGTCGACCGCAAAAGCAGATGACGCTAGTAGTTCTTCATATTCCTTGGCACTTGGAAAGAACCATGGGTTTTTCATGATGATCCCGCGAGACGCAAGCGTCGATTCGACCGCGCTGACGATCGTGGCGACATTATCTTGTCCGCCAAACTCACCCACGAATCGCCCAGATGGTTTCAGGGCACGCCAGACTCTAGCGATCACTTTTTGAGGCTCATTGATCCAATGCAATGTGGCGTTCGAAAACACGGCATCAAACTCAGAATCAAACGGTAGATCTCGTGCATCCACCACAAACGCATTCAGGCCGCGCGATTGGGCCGCATCAACCATTTCAGCACTTGCGTCTATTCCAATGACGTCGCATCCGGCCTCCACTAACTTGATTGTCAGTGCTCCATCACCACACCCAAGATCGAGAATGCGTTCGTGTGCCTGTGGGGCAAGTAGGTCAACGACAGGTGCCCAAGATCGGAAACGAATCTCGCATTCTCACCATATTGTTTGGGGTCCCAATTCTGTGCAGGTAACGCGTTCATGTTGCAGCCTGCTTAGCCTCAGTGAGAAGCTTGCGCACGATCGTTTCTTTAGTAGCGGTGTATGCTTCCCTGTCATTGGTATAGCACTCGGCAAGCCGTTCCTTTTCCAGTACGTATACCTGTCTTGCTTCGCGATGTGTCCTCAAAAAGTCACGAAACCGGAGATACTCCTCCCATTGCCGGCCATTCACATCCACCATGTGGACATGATGCGTTCTCACATGTGGATCTGCCTCGCTATGAAGAAATACCCGCCAGCTTCTCCTAAATCGCCTCCGTATTGGTATCCAATGTCTTGCATCAGATCTACAACGCTCTCTATGGGAGGATCAACGGAAACCCCTATGGCGATGTCTAAAATCGGTTTCGCCCACAGCCCTGGTACAGCCGTACTTCCAACGTGTTTAATCTGACACGGAATAGCAGACAGTGCGGCAGCAAGTCGAGTGCGCTCTTCGGCGAAAGCTGTGACCCATGCGGGATGAAAAGGCACAAGTTTAACTGTGCCATTATGAAGTCCGAGCACAATGAGTTGTCCTTTCAATTTGTGATTCCCCGTGGTCTTGCCACGGGGATCTTTATTTGGCTCAACTGCAAGTTGCAATCGTTTGGTCCAGTATGTTGTCAGACATGTGTATCATCAGAGGATACGAACGACATCATTCTAATATCGTGACGATGTTGCCACCCTCGTTTTTGCCAGTATTGAATTGCCTTGGTGTTCTCGTTTAAGACAAATAGGTGACATTTCTGAATGCCATTCTGCTGCAAGGCTGCAATTACCTGTTCGGTTAACTTCTTACCAACCCCTTGACCTCTGTGCTCGTGTGCCACGGCAAGGTGGTGCAGATAGCCTCTTCTTCCATCATGACCACACAACACCGTTCCGATGAGTTGTCCATTGCTTCGGGCCACAAAACTCAGTCCAGGGTTTCTTCTGAGATATGCTTCGATTCCTTCCCTTGAATCAGCGACTCGTAGACACATGCCCTCTGTCTGCTGCCAAAGAGACATGGCTTCATGGTAGTCGGATATCATCATTTCTTTGATTTCGATTTGCATAAAAGATTTCGCCTTATGGGCAAGAGCTTACCAGCTTTCTAATTGATAAAATAGTTGCTTGAGAAGTCTATTTGAAACCACTTCATTCAGGTTGGCTTCCAAGATTGTCCAGATTTTGTGGCTCCCGTCGTTGATACAGTTAGTGAGCTTACACACCGTTTCTTTTGGCACATGATGCACTCTCCAGCTATTACCCCCACTATACACGTTTTGGAAATCAGGTATCTGAAGGACTCGAGCCTGCAATATCTTTTATGGAATGGAGCCGTTTATGGGCGGTAACAAGTACATCCGCTTTTATCCGAAGCGCGACTGCGAAAATGGCCGAATCATTGGTCATGAGCCTATGGCGAGTTTGGAGAGCACGGGATGTTTCAATGAAATCAGTAGATGTGCAAGGTTCAAACTTCAATCCGAGTCTTACTAAAGCTCTCACTTTTTCTTTGTACAGCTTGAGTTCTTTGATGCCTTCTGGCTTAGTGGCAAGTTGGTGAGCCAGTTGATGACCTTTCACGATCCCTAAGGTGGAAGCTTCTGCCAACATGAGTTTGCGTGAGAGTTCTTGCCAGACGGGTTGCGGAAGTACTCCAAGGACCTCACCGTTTCCCACTCGACGAAGAAGCCGCTGAGCTTGACCTGAAGCCCCTTGTTCTGCGTACAACAGCACATTTGTATCTAGCACACACACTTCCAGCTTTGATCTGAGCCAGATTCATGAATCCCAGCAGTTTTCTTCAAGAATGTGGCGGAATTGTGCACGTGAGAGCTTGAGGGGACGTTCGCAGAATACTTGGTAGGCCATCTCGCGCTCGTTTGCTGAGGCGGCTCCCCCATTCAGATATTGAGTCAAGGCGTCTTCGATGAGTTCATAGAGCGGACGGCCTTCTTCCGCTGCGCGTCGTTTCGCGAGACGCATGACGTGTTCTTCTATTAAAGTCCCCAGTTTCTGTTTCATAGTGATGCTCCTGTGTGAGTAGCATTACAGGAAGATTATTCTAGAAATCTAGATTTATTAAGATTTGTAAGGCTATGAGTATTCTAGCTTTGCTAGAAATACATTTAGGGTACATCTAAAAACCTGGTTTGTAGCGGTGCTCATAAGCGAGTGTGGCCAAGAGATGAATGAACCTGCCTATTCATGGTACATTGCGTTCGGCTTGTCCAATTATATCTGCGAAATGACACATTTGTGATGGATAGAGAAAGGTTGAGCGTTTTCCGATGAACTCGATGACAGCAAATATAAAAGAAGAGATCAGTGAGGCTATCAACCGTCAAGATGAACAGGCCGTGTTGCACAGGTATCAAGAGCAGGGGGAGTTTTTATCGCTTGATTCTTTTCTCTCTCAAGAGGCGATTCATGAGTTGATGCAGGATGTCGAACATGTTCGTCCTCAACTCAACCGCAATTTTATTCCCGGGCATAAAAAAGGTGGAAGCGTCAGTTATTTTATTGTAAAGAAATCTGCTCCATTACTAATGGCGTTGTATAAAGACCCAGCCTTACTTGCGTGGCTCAGTCAGCTTGCCGGTGAACGGTTGCTGCTCTGCCCTGAAGACGATCCGCATTCCTGTGCCTTGTATTTTTATACCGAAGCTGGTGATCACATTGGCTATCATTATGATACATCGTACTACAAAGGTGCGCGCTATACGGTCTTGATCGGGTTGCTTGACCGTTCAACGAGCCGCCTTGCATGTCGCCTCCATACGAAAGATCCTTCCAAACAAACGAAAGAATTATCGTTGGATACGAAGCCTGGGTCCTTCATCTTTTTTAATGGCGACAAACTGCATCATGCCGTGACGCCACTTGGGGAAAATGAAGAGCGTATTGTCCTCACGCTGCAGTATGTGACCAATCCTGAAATGGGACGATTCAATCGGTGGTTTTCGAATATGAAAGATGCGGTAGGGTATTTTGGACTACCAGCTCTGTTCCGACGCTCATAGGGGAAGCTAACGTATCTCGTTACTCGTGAAGCGTATCTCGCCTATCTTATCTGCTCTTTCGCTTCACGCTTCACGAACGACGCTTCACGAGTAACGAGATACGTTTTTTCTTTTAAGTTTCAGCGCCTACCAAGACGACGGTGATGTTGTCCTTCCCGCCTAATTGATTAGCTTTTTCGATGAGCTGTTGACAGGCTTCTTTCAGGGAATGGTTATGTTGTCGGATCACGGTAAAAAACTCGTCGTCAGTCATCATTTTCGTTAATCCATCAGAGCACAAGAGAATTTTGTCTGTTGGGTGTAGCGAGAGGGTTTGTACCGATGGCTCGACAGTGGATTCAATACCCAAGCCTTGCGTCAGGACATTACGGAGTGGATGAGTGAGTGCTTCTTCCCGTGTGATAATGCCCAAGTCAATCCGGTCTTCCACGAGGCTATGGTCTCGCGTTAGTAATGTCATGGCATCGTCTTGAATACGATAGGCACGGCTATCGCCAACGTGGGCGATTGTCGCCTCACCGGGAGAGTCTTCTGAAATCTGAAGGACGACAGCTGTTGTTCCCATTCCGGAAAATTCTTGGTGGTTTTTCGCATGGGTTCGAATTGCCTGATTTGTTGCTATAAGCGCATTTCGTAAGAGGGTTTCACGTTCTTGCTTGGGCTGGGGTTTCTTAGTTTGATGCTCCTCAACATACGGCCCAATGGTGTCGATGACCAACTGACTGGCGACTTCACCTCCGGCATGGCCTCCCATCCCATCTGCCACGATCCACAGACCGAGGGCCTGGTGTATGGCAAAGGTGTCTTGATTGACCTTACGGACGCGACCAATATCGGTTTGTCCCCATCCTTGCCACTTCATCGTGATTGCGTGTTCCTAGGTTTCATGTAATCTGGAAGGACTGTTGGCTGATACCGTTGTTTGAGTTTCTGAAAGATACGCTCAGCGAGCGGTTCAAGATTCTTGACATCCATCTCATTATATTCGAGTAAGCGAGCACCTGCATCGGCATCCCCGGTACACCAGGCTTGCCATAGCAGAACCGCATCCCATCCGGTGAGTCCTTCAACGTTGGAGGGCCGCTGTAAATCAAACTCTCCCTCAATGTGTTTGAGTCCCCCTTTATAGCCAAGCCGTCTGGCCGCAAAGCACAAATCGAAGTGTGGATGGTCGAGTGAAATGCGAGGGAATTGGTTGCGAATGTAAGGCAAATCAAATCCAGATCCGAAAAATGTGACGAGAAGATCATATTGTTCTAACTCTTCACGGAGTCGGTCGTGGGTTAGAGTGTCCTCATGCACGAGTGCGGTCATGCCGTGCCTTCCATAGATGCCTACTACGGTGATGTACCCGGAGTCTGCCGGAGCGCCGTTTGTCTCAATATCCAGAAACGCCGTGTTTTCTCGAAAGTTTTCAAAGAGCCGCCAATGATCGCGAGATTTGAGGCACTGTGCAAAATACTTTGCATCGCCACATTCAAGATGGTGAAGCGCGGTTCTGAGTTCTGCATCGTACAGGGCTTTCCGGGCTTTGGGAATACCTGGGATCGTTGAAACCGTTAAGAAAGTTTGCCAAGTATCAATACCCTGATCCCAGAGACGCTGTTCGGTGGATTCGCCGATTCCGTCAAGAAAGATAAAGGATGATTCTAGCATGGCATGGGGCCCAATAGACTTTCGTAAAATACCAGAGGAGAGTGAGTACGGTCTCACATCAACACGTCACAGTGTTGATTGCTTGTCACAAGCAGGATGAAACGTCAGTCCCTTCTCTCTCGTCAATAGAGGCATTACCCAATTGACTGACCGGACGCAAGTCCTTGATTTCATCGGGAGGACACGCTACATTCCAGATCATCCAATTATGTTTGATTATTCACGGTAAGGGTTATGATTATGGAGTTGCAAGCACGACGTATTCGGATATCGATCGGCGGTGTCAAGCTGGAAGCGGATCTTAAACCAACCAGAACGGCTCAGGCAATCTATGAGGCATTGCCAATTGAAGCCTCGGTAAATATGTGGGGTGAGGAGTTTTATTGTAAGGTTCCTGGCGTCAAAGACTACCGTGAGACGGCCACAACACAGGTAAAAGTGGGAGATGTGGCGTTTTGGGGGGTTGGTGAAATGTTTGCAGTATTTTTCGGACGGACTCCCATGAGCCTGGGTGAAGATCCTGTGCCTGCTGATCGTGTGAATATCATTGGGAAAATCGACGGTGATGCGAAAAATCTCAGAGAGGCCGTGGGTGCGACGATGATGAAAGTTGAACCGGTTTCCTAAGTATTGTCATGCGTTTGACCAAAGAGCGTATTCATACGATGGCATTCAAGATTCTCCAGCGATTGCAGTCGCAGAAGTATCTGGATGGGACCGGTCCATCGGAATCGCTAGTGCGAGCACTGGAACATGCGATTACGGAAGAACTCACGGTCGAAGATCGGTTAAATACCGAAGTTCGCGAGATGCTGAAACAGTTTGACGCTGAGTTTCAAAGTGGGAAAGCGGACTATCAAAAAATGTTCTCAATGGTTAAACAAAAACTGGTTCGTGAACGCAATATTGTTCTGTAAACACTCACAGAACATGGCAATTGTTTAGGTAGCATTCGTTTTCCAGGATGAAATACACGATGATGTCTCCTCTGATTTCTGACGAGAAGCAAACTCATTTAGCACATACGATTCTTCAGTTTCTTCAGACAAATCGCGATGCGAATTTGAAGGGTGAGCCGGCGATTGTCTTAAAAGAAATTAAACGAGTGTTGAATGAGGAGATGAAAATCGAGCAAGAGGTGACACAATCCGTCCGTGCCAAGTTGGAGTCCTATTCCCGCAACATTCCCGAAGGTTCTCAGGAATGGGATGTGTTATACCGCAAAACCTACGCTGAAGAACTCCGGAAACGGAATCTTGGTTAAAATCCCTCCCATCTTTTCATTTTCCTTCAGTTCTTGATTGCGTTGTGCGTTTTTCACCATGTGAGCTCTGCCACGTGTGATGTCTAGTCATTTCTCATACCTAGAACTGATTATGAAGCACATGGTAATGTTTCCTGCACACTGAGTCGATCACTTGTGAGAGAGGGAATCTATGTCCGAGCTTGATGATGAACGCGAAAAAACTTGGTATGGCATTGGAGCGGCAACTCTGTCGGTCATTGCCGGCATGGGGCATCTTTACTTAGGTGTTTCACGTGGCTATTGGTTTATCGCTTCCGGTGTCGTCATGCTGATCATTGGTGAATGGTATTGGCATGTGGCAACGTGGATTTACATTCAATTTGCGATTTTTGCCGCTTTTGACGCGTTCTCCTTTGGGAAACGCGGTCATGGTCTTTTTTGAGTATCCGTCAGCGAGACCGAGTGAGGGAGTAATGAGCACAAACAAGAAGACTCTTATGAACGTTTTTGTGGTCATGCTCGTGGCTGTTGGGCTGCCGGGGGCATGGATCGCGATGTCTCCGACGGCGTTTGCCGAAGAACGGGTCGATGCGAAGCTTGTGGTGGAAGATGTGCTGATTCTGCCTGGAAAAGCAACGCAATTGAAGGCCTTTCTCTATCGCGATGGGTTGCTGGGTAAGCACATTGGGCTTGGTGGTGAGCCAATAGACTTTTTCGTACAAACACGTTTGCTAGGGCAGACCATGACGGGCGGAGATGGGTATGCGTATCTTGACTATACGCCACGGCTTCGCGGAAATTTATCTATTACCGCAAAGGTGCGTGATAGCCCTCGTGTCTCAGCTCAAGAAGGCACAGGCTTACTGCTTGTTTGGGAGAGACGCAGACCAATTCTCCTTGTGGATATTGGGGCGTTGCTTCCAGTCGACGCGCAGAGTGATGTGATGCAGTCGTTGATTTCCTTATCTATGGGAAGTGATTTTTTGCCCGAACCTAATCCAGAGGCCAGTTTTGAACTTGAAAAGTTAGGGGAGTTTTACTACAACCTCGTCTATCTCTATCGGGGAAACATTGAATCCAATCACGCCGTGCAATCGTGGTTAAAGCAACATGGTTTTCCTCCCGGAATTCCTATGATGGTTCAGCCCGGCCCGAAGGCTTTCATCGCCTTCCTTGAACGCATGTATGAAGATGGGTGGGAAAATGTTTCGGCCGGTATCGGTCGAACGGTCGAGTTTGCCGAAGTCTTGGTTGAACGTCGAATCCAAACCGTCATTATCCAAGAAACGGAGAGTGGGAAAAGATTCCCGCGACGTGCCAATGTGGTGACCGGCTGGAAGAAGGTTCGTCGACATTTGTGAAGTGATGGAACCGTGATGACCATGAGGCTACAACTTATCCGTCAATAGAGGATTCACCTAGCAGGGCATCTATCGGTTTTTTGCCTTTTGGTCCCTGTAACTTAATACTTTGTAGCCATAGCTTACTACACGTTGTATGGCCTGGTGTCAGAAGAAGAAATGGCCGCACCGAAAACTTGTGCCATATTCTTCTTGTGCCGGGAAATTCGTGGAGAATTTCCCTCTGGCAATTTTCTCCAGGTTCCCCTGCATAGTGAACAGAGAGAAATGTCCAACCCTCTTTCAGTAGCGTACTTCCGTCCCGTTCAAACATAGAAATTTCCAACCCGGTGTCCGGTTTCATAGGCTGAATGTGTGGGGCGGGATACGGAATCAGGTCACCAAATTTTATGAGCTGGCCCTTTTCAAAAGATTCTCCTCCAATCTGTTTGTATTGAACTCCGTATTGGTTTCCAGGTGGATTGACATAGTTGCTTTGAGGGGTAACGCGAAACTTGTAATCTCTCCATCGTGCCTCCTGAATGAAATGCGGCATTTGTGCGGGACCAATGACATAGATCTGTGATGCAGGCGGTCTTCTGGGAATCACTGATGACCGTTGAGGCCGAATGTTCCAACGAAGATAACGAGCTGGGTTCCCCGGCGTTGTGATTTTGAGCGTTACTTGGGTGTTTTTAGGAAATGTCTTGAGTCCATCTTTTTTCGCACGGCACGAGCCCTGCACCACCCCTTTGTTCGCGTTGAGGCTCGGGCAGGAGATGACGTTTTGATAACTCATGGGCGTAATCGTCGCGACCGTATTTTGTCCTCCGCCTAATATGATGCGAAACGTGGAAAGGTAGTCGTCTTGAATGGAGTTTTTGTTAGGCAATGTGGTGGTTAGGGATTGTCGATCTCGCGACCGGGTCGTCGTGGCACCTGGGTGAATCCAATCGGTTTGCCACTCCACGCTACTCACGTTCCTGGGTTTGGCCAAGACAGGATCGATGCATAGCAGACTCACTATCATCACAAAGGAATACGTGATCCATGCCGTCAGATGCTGACGACCGTGAATAGAGAATCGACTGAACTGGGAATGAAGCAATTTCATGAAATCCCCCATCTTCTGAATGGCCAACAGGAATATCGTCTGTCCTGACAGTCCTTTATAGCATAGGTCCAGAGTCACATTTCCAGATTCTTGAGACAAATCGAAGCCTTCCCTTCTCACATTTCACGGCGATTCAGTCTAATTTTCTTGGTTTGGCCAGCGGAGTAAAAACTATGTACAATGTGAGTGGTTGAGATGAGGTTATGGATTCGTGAGATATCGTCAGCATTCCCTACGCATTGCTGGCTCCGTATAGACCCTTGAAACCGATCAAAAATAAAATGACGTTCTGTTGTCAGGCCTGTGGCTATCAGGCTCCGCGGTGGAGTGGGCGGTGTCCTGATTGTAATGAATGGAATTCCATGAAAGAGGAAGTCATTCGGAAGGCTGGAGGCAATCGGTCTGCTGGTGTTGGGATTGAATCGCACACACCGATGCTCATTGACGAGATCAATGGTTCGGAGGAAATGCGCTTGCCCACCGGGATCGGAGAGTTGGATAGAGTTTTGGGCGGTGGGGTGGTGCCGGGTTCAGTCATGTTAGTTGGAGGAGATCCAGGCATCGGAAAGACGACGTTACTCCTTCAGGCGCTTCCCTCATTGAGTCGTGGAGGGGGGAATGTACTCTATGTATCTGGCGAGGAGTCGGTGCGGCAGATTAAAATGCGTGGGGATCGACTCAACGTTTCCTGCCCGTCGCTATATATCCATGCGGCGACCTCATTGCAAGAAATTTTACAGGTTGCCAAAGAATTAGAGCCGCAAGCCCTGGTTGTGGATTCCATTCAAACCGTGTTTACCGAAGACATCAGTTCAGCGCCTGGAAGCGTGAGCCAAGTACAGGAGGTGGCATGCCAACTTATGTGGTATGCCAAGCGGACGGCAGTACCCGTATTCCTTATTGGTCATGTGACCAAAGAAGGTGTGATTGCCGGGCCTCGGCTGCTTGAACATATTGTCGACACGGTCTTGTATTTTGAAGGCGATAAAGGGCATGCCTATCGTATTCTTCGCTCCGTGAAAAACCGCTTTGGGGCGACAAACGAAATTGGCGTTTTCGAAATGAACGATAGCGGGTTGACTGAGGTAGACAACCCATCTGAACTGTTTTTGAGCGGTCGTCCTGAGCAGGGAACGGGGTCGGTTGTCGTCTCAAGTCTTGAAGGTTCACGTCCGATTTTAGTTGAGCTCCAGGCTCTTGTTGCTGAGACAGGTTATGCGATGCCCAAACGTATGGCAAATGGCATTGAGCTGAATCGGGTGGCCTTGCTCTTAGCCGTGATGGAAAAGCGTTTGGGGTTACATCTTTCAGGTCAGGATGTCTATCTCAATGTTGTAGGAGGATTACAGATAGACGAGCCCACGATGGATCTGGGTATTGTCGTTGCCGTCGTCTCGAGTCTTCGCGATCGTCCGATTGATCCTCGGACAATCGTTCTTGGAGAAGTCGGACTCGGTGGTGAAGTCCGACCCGTCAATCAAGTTGAAGTTCGAGTCCGGGAAGCCATGAAGCTCGGCTTTGTACGCTGTCTGCTTCCGGAGGGAAACCTGAAAAAATGGAAACCGATTTCAGGGATGGACATGATTGGCATTCAAGAAATTCGTGCTGCGTTTGATCTGGTGATGGCTGATGCCTGAAGCGAAGAGTGAATATGGCTGGCGAACGAGTCCTCGGCGGTTGTGCCTTTTCAGTCTCTTCATAGCATGCGTTCTGCTGCATGGCTGTGCAACGGTGGCTATTCACCCAGAGCAGACCGTCTCGCAGAAGAAGGCTCAAGAGATTCTTGCGGCGTTGCGTGCCAAAGAATCCAATATTCGCAATCTCAAAGGCTTGTTCCAAGCTTCGATAGCCGGTTCGATACTGCCGATTTCTAAAACCCTGCCTGGGGTCGTGTTTTATACACGGCCCAACTCTATTCGATTGAAAGGTTTTACCCCGGTTGGCGGGACGTTTTTTCAGTTTTTGCGTGAAGGCGATGTCTATCGGTTGATGATGCCGGCCAGTGGCCGTTTGACAACCGGTAATATTCAGGAGCTTGGACGTGCTGGAGATATTGGACGAGTCGTTGAGCTGAGTTTGCGTGCGATAGATGCGGTACTTGGGATAATCTCAGGAGCCAACCTTGCTACGATGGATGTGTATGAAGAGGAGGAAGGGTTTCGTTTGGACATTCCAGCATCTACGGACCAGCGTATCGAAGAGAGCGACGTGACGCTGACACGTTACTGGGTAGAGAAACAGCGTTATGATATTGTGCGTGTTGAGTATAAAAATCAGGAGCATGAGACGCTTATGAGTATTGCCTGTCGTGATTTTCGCATGTTTTCGACATCATCTGAACTGTCTGAGGCGACCATGTACTTGCCGTTTCATCTTAAGGCTGAAGATGACCGGTTGTCTGGGTCGGTTACCTTATTGTTTCAAGAGCTCGCCATTAACGAAGAATCATAACAGGGGCCACCCTCTAACGTTGTATCTCGTACATTCGGTAACGATCGAGGACGCCATTACGATGCGTATTCTTGCTGTGGAAACGGCTACAAGCCAACAAAGTGTCGCTATCTTAGAAGATTCAGAGGTGTTGGGATCTCAACGCATTGATGCGCAAGGTTCTCATACACGTCGATTGATACCGACCATTGATGCATTATTACAGTCTCTTCAGCTCAAACTGGTAGATATGACCGGGCTGGCCGTGTCGATTGGACCGGGGTCATTTACCGGATTACGCGCCGGGCTTGCAACGATGACCGGATTTCGTGTGGCTCTTAACCTGCCGTTGGTGACGGTGCCGACGCTTGAAGCCATGGCCTGGAATTTTCGTGTAGAGCATCAGCTTGTGTACCCGATGCTCAAGGCAAGATCGAACGAACTCTATTGGGCAGGGTTTCGGTGGGAAATGGGGGAGTTGAGACGTGTGACAGATGATCAAGTCGGGTCGATTGAGACTTTACTGCAATCTCTTAAAGAACCGGTCTTGAGTTTAGGAGAAGGCTGGCTTCATTGCCAGCACGCTATTAAAGAACTTTCGCCCTTATTAAGTTCAGCGCCATCGGATACTCACATGGCAAGTGCGGTGAGCGTGGGCTTGGCCAGTCTTCAACGTTTCGCATCTGGTGACGTTGCTGCAGTTGGAGTGACTCCGCGCTATATTCTCCCTCCATACGCTGAGATTCAGAAACGTGACGTCAAGAGTCAAGCGGTATGATAAAAGGTGTCGATGATATTGCCGGTCTCGTCATTTCTCAAGCTTCACTTGAAGATTTAGATGAATTGGAAGCGCTCGAACGTCGGGCATTTTCAGTCCCATGGTCTCGAAAAGCCTTTGAAGCGGAATTGAGTGGAAATGAATTTAGCCTTATTTTGATTGCACGGTATGCTGGAGCTTCTCCCCATGTGGCTGGGAAGCCGCTCAATGAAAGGCCGAGGGTGGTTGGCTATATTTGTGCCTGGACGGTGTTTGAAGAATTACGTTTTATGAATATCGCAGTCGAGGCTGATATGCGGAGGCGAGGTATCGGGTCGGAATTATTGAAGAAAATCATGGAAATCGGCATAAGCCACGGGACGCAACGTGCCCTGTTAGAGGTCCGGAAGTCCAATGACTCCGCGCAAGCTCTGTACGCGCGATTTGGATTTACTTCCTACGGGGCACGTCGAGACTACTATACGAATCCTACCGAGGATGCTATGCTTATGTCTTTGGAGCCTCTTACTCTATCACGCACGATAATTTAGAAATCTGTGCGGAGCGTGCAGATAGGGGAAAAGGAGGCCTCGTCTTTTTCATGAATCACTCAACGAAGGAGGGTTCTCATGGTGACAGACGAAGAAATTGCAGCACAGCTTCGTGCCTCTAATTCAGAGTTTCGTGAATTAGAGGAAGCCCATCACCGGCTTGATGTTGAATTACAAACACTTCTCAAAAATCATGTATTGACCCCGCAAGAGGAAACGTTAAAGAAACAATTACAGAAGGAAAAGCTGGGGAAAAAGGATCGTATGGCCTGGTTAGTCCGTCAATGTCGAGATGATTCGTGTGACGTGACTGTCTCCTAAGGAATGTCGCAGGTCCATTGAGGGCCCTGAGCCTTCTCTGGGCCTGCTGCCTTGTTCCCCTCGCGATGATGTTATGCCCACCCTCGCTCATCCGTTAAACCGGCATGTTTCCGAACTCAAAAGACGCTTGATCATTATTGGGGCGACGGTGTTAGTCGCCTTTATGGTCGCATTTTCATATTCTTCGGTATTGATTGATTGGTTTAAGCGACCCTTCGAAGACACGCTGATTTTTTATTCCCCGGCTGAAGCCCTGTTTGCGTCCATTAAGATTTCGTTTTTGGCAGGTATTGTCGCGAGCGTTCCGGTCATGCTCTATCAGTTTTGGAAATTTATCGAACCGGCCTTATTAAAGAAAGAACAAGGTTGGGCTATTCCTCTATTCTGTTTAGGGTTGGCCTGTTTTGTTTTGGGGCTGGTGTTTTGCAATCTGATCATCCTTCCCCTTGTCATTGATTTCTTTGTGTCCTTTGGTATGGATCGATCAATCAGTCCAGAACTGGCCGTGGGAACCTATGTAGATTTTAACGTCAAGTTTTTGTTGGCCTTCGGATTTGCGTTTGAAATTCCTCTAGTCTTGTCCCTCCTGGCTCGTGCGGGGTTTGTGCCTCCGGCCATGCTTGTGCAATACCGCAAGCATGCTGCCATGATTGCGTTGATCCTATCAGCTATTGTGACGCCGGATGCGACGCTGTTCACAATGCTCCTTATGGCGGTTCCCCTTATTGTTCTCTATGAAATTGGGATTATCGGAGCAAAAATGTTTTGGCAGCCAAGGCTATCCGCCACGGCTGCAGAGCACGGCACTGAAGAAGACGAGGGCATCTCTCCAGAGTCGGATGTTCCCCCTCACGAAAGGCGTGATGCGTGATACAGACTTTTCAGTATAGAAAATGGCATGACTCTTCCGTCGCGATCAGGATTGTCCTGGGTATGTGTGTGACATGGAGTCTCTTGGGATTTGCGTGGGAGGTTGCTCGCGTACAGTCGACGCCCCGTATTCATGGGGATCCATCAGCTCAAGCGGAAGTACCGTTTTCTCCGAGTGTGCAGGCTCTTGCCGTGACGAAACATGGTGTCCTCTTTGCTGGTTCTTTTGGCACAGGGGTATTTCGCAGCCATGATCGTGGAGAATCCTGGACGCCTATGAATGAAGGCTTATCGGATCTGTTTCTGCTCTGTTTAGCCGTTGATGCGAAAGGTCGGGTCTATGCTGGAACCGTTCGGGGTGGTGTATTTCGTACGACCGACGATGGTCAGCAATGGGTGTCGATAAGCAAAGGTCTGAAACATGTTGAAGTGAAGTCGCTGCTGGTCAATTCGAAGGGCGTGTTCGCAGGGACGGGACGGGGAATCTATCGTTGGAATGCGTCCCTACAAACCTGGAGTGCCGTTGCCGATGAGTTGGATCAATTACTGATCGCCAGTATGATCATGATTGAAGATCATATTCTCCTTGCTGCCACTGCCGGGAAAGGACTGTTTCGGTATGACATCAGTGGGGCGACGGCATCGAAGTGGCAAGGAAAGGCATCAGAATTGATCGATCCTAAAGAACGCTTGTCGCATCGTTTTCTACGGATTGTGGCAACTGGAACGAACAATCACATTTTTTTAGGGACCCAAGACGGCGGGATTTTCAGAAGCACGGATATGGGGTCTTCCTGGCATACCATTAGTCGTTCACTGCCCAATGATTCCATCCGTGGCATTGTCGCCGATGATTCCGGTTTGTATGTAGGGACCGGTCGAGGTATCTATCAATTAGACGAAGAAAGTCGTCGGTGGCAGCCTCGGAATACGGGGCTCACTGAAACGGCGATTGAAACGTTACTGATTGCTCCTCAAGGCATCTTGTATGCCGGCACGAGTGCCGGGGCGTTTCGAAGCGATAACGGTGGAGTCAGTTGGGTCAATGTGAGCGAAGGGTTAGGGCAACAAATGCTGCGATCTGGTCCATTTTAACGACTGCATATTTTCTATTTCGCGTATCTGAGAAAGGGTATAGTATGAGTGATGTTGTGGTAAATGAACACACACGGGCGACCATTGCTGTGTCAGTCAACGGTGAAGCGTGGGGAGACATTCAACTAAAGTTTTATGTTGATCTGGCTCCCAAGCATGTTGAAAATATGGTGAAGCTTGCCAACGAAAAATTTTATGACGGGACGACGTTTCACCGGGTGATTCCAGGATTTATGATACAAGGCGGTGATCCAAACAGTAAGAATCCCGATCGTGTCACGCATGGGACCGGAGGGCCTGGGTATCGAGTTGCGGCCGAGTTTAGCCAACAGCCCCATAAACGTGGAGTATTGTCGATGGCACGGTCTCAAGATCCTAATAGTGCTGGTTCACAGTTTTTTATTTGTGTGGCCGATGCGAATTTTCTCGATGGACAATATACGGCGTTTGGTGAGGTAGTGAGTGGGATGGAAACGGTTGATCGAATTGTAGCTGTAAAACGTGACGATCGAGATAATCCGCACGAACGTGTGGAAATGACGGTCTCGATTTCTTAAGGTCATGCGGAAGTCTTGGGTGTCGATTGGGGGGCTGTGCGCGGTACTGTTTGTTGCAGGCTGTGCCGCCCCCCAGTTCTATGCTCAAGTGGTCTATGAAGATCCTGCTGCCTTTGTCCGCCTTGAACGTTCTCCTGCGGCGCGAGCCGATGAGCCTCAGACGTTGCATGCCCATCCTGCTCATTTAACGGACGAACAGCTCACTCACATTTTCAACGGGTTGTTCGTCCAAGAAACCCGATCGGCCTTGCTCTTATTATTTATGGAGCCGGCTCAGATCGTACCGGCTTTTACAGAAAAAGAAGTGGCGTTTCTTACGCAACATATTGGCACAGCATTACGGAAGGCGATGCCGGAAGAAGTGGTCACATTTTATTTGAGTACACCCTTGAATGCGACAACCAGAGAAGTGACCTCAGGCGCAGTCTTTCTACAGAAGGAGCAGTTTCATTTTATGTTGAGCAATTACCGGACAGTGTACAGCATTCCACCGTTTGGTATGATCTATGATCGCCGTCATCCCTCCTATTCCCTCACCCCAAGAACGCTTGATGTTGTCTTTGAACCTTCCGACTATACGATTCCGAATACGGTCAGTTTTCTTGAACGCCTCCTAGGTGAGGCACATGAAGAAAAAGTCATTCTGGATCTTTCTCACTTTTCGGCCATGCGTATGTAGGGATCTCTCCCCTTCCTTTGCGTATACGACTTACTCGACTTCTTCATGTACTGAGAAAAAGTTACAAGACTCTAGTTCGTAGGATAGAGAATGAGTGAGACGGCTGAGAACTGGTTGTCGTGACAGGAGTCATGAGGGGCAGGCGTTCATCTTCACTGTCCGAATGTTGACGGCCTGTTCATTGTGAACAAGCTCATGGCTTTGTCCGTGCCGAATTCTTACTTGGTTCGACACGTATTGCCATCGAATAATTTACAGGGAGACTCGCTTCTGGCCAGTTTCCACGTTTTAAGAATCGGGGGTAAATTATCGGGACGAAATTCAACGACAACGTCAATCATGTCTCCAAGGCTCAATGTTTTGAGATGAGGTTTGACATGATTTTCCACCTGAATCCAGAGTATTCCAGAATCGGTGGTAATAAGAAAAAACCCCTTTTCCATTTCAATGCGAACAATAGGACTGTAATAACTTTTGGTTACTCCTGGGGTTTGCGAGGCACTGGCTATGGAACCGGAGAGGAATGAGACGCAAAGAATGAGAACGATAATCCGAATGCACCAAGTTCGGAATGGGGTAAACATAAAGAATGCCTCCAACTAAGTTGTCCTTTTGAAGGTGCCTATTATGTCAGGCTGTGCTTGCGTAAGTCTAGAATTTTTTTAAACATGTGAGGAAATTTTTTTTGCGCAATTGCTCAGGAGGGAACGGTTCAGGATCGAGTGATGGGAACTTCAGTGGCCTCACCATTGTGAATTCGATAGGCACGGATATCCGGTGAAGCGGCATCTAACAACGAGATAATGATGTGGAGTGGTTCTGGAAGATTGAGCTTCTCGCGATAGCCTTCAAACTCCATGGCAATGGTAATGTCGGTTTGCGATGGACGAGCTGGACTCATCGTATGGGAATGATAAAACGCTTGAAGCATGAGCTCTTTTTCTCGAATGTCCCGCAGAGCTTTTCCCATTTCCTGTGAGTCCATTTGAAATGCAATGTCAGCACGTTCTTCCGGTGACAGTTGTTTCAGGTCCGACAGTTTGGGCGCATCGAATCGCTCCAATTCATCTTCTGATAACGTCGCAAGGATATTGGTGATGCGATAATGCGCTGACACGTCGCCGTGGGTTCCACCTAAGATGCCACAGCATTCGTGTGGAGCCAGCTCACGAGCATGAGCAATCATCGCTTCAGCAATGGTTGCAGGAATGGTTAGCATGGACAATGATTAAATGCTACAGGACCCGTCATACTCTGTGAGTGTCGTAATCGATGGGTTGGGCCCACACAATGGGCAATTTGGAGCTTTGGGACGCTTCACGTTTCTAAAAGTCATGTCGAGCGCATCATACAACAGGAGGCGAGTGGCAAGGGACTCGCCAAGACCAAGAATTTCCTTGATGGCTTCATTTGCTTGAAGGACACCAATCGTTCCTGCGAGCACGCCAAGCACGCCTGCTTCTTGGCAATTCGGAACCAGTCCTGCCGGCGGTGGCTCAGGATATAAGCAGCGATAGCACGGATAGCCTTCATGTGGCTTGATCGTTGCCAATTGTCCTTCAAAACGAAAGATACTTCCCGAGATGAGCGTCTTTTTTTCAAAGTAGCATGCATCATTGACGAGGAACCTTGTTGAAAAATTATCCGAGCCGTCAAGCACGATATCGTAACCTTGAATCAGTTTGGAAATGGTTGCCGCGTTGACATGTTCGGTGTAGAGGTTTAGTTGGACGTCAGGATTCAACGCGGAAAGCATGGTCTGTCCCGACTCAACTTTCAATGTTCCGACCCGATCGGTCGTATGAAGAATTTGGCGCTGAAGATTTGAGAGGTCCACAACGTCGCCGTCGGCAAGTCCCAAGGTGCCAATCCCTGCGGCGACGAGATAGAGTGCCGCCGGGGAACCCAGGCCGCCTGCACCAATAACCAGCACTTTGGCCTGTCGAATTTTTTGTTGGCCTTTGCCGCCGACATTATTGAGGATGATATGCCGGCTATACCGTTGAACTTGTTCGTCGGTAAATTCCACTAGTTTGATTCCTACTCTACGATGTTAAGTTCGATTGGATCAACGATGCAGCCTTTATCGCGAAGTCCTGATATGGCGTTGTCAATCTCATCGACTTCTCCGGTAAATTCGACATCAAGCCATCCGGTGGTTTCGCGGACATCGGCTCTCCGAATGCTGGTGATGACATTAAATTCCTGTCCAATTTCATACAGAATCGGATCGGGAATTTTTTCTTCTGGATATCGAATATGAAATCGCAATTTAGCCATTATCTCCCCCCTGCGATGGCGGGAATGATCGAAACCTCATCGGTGTCCTTGAGCGGTGTATTCTTTCCTTCAAGAAATCGTATGTCTTCTTCATTGAGATAAATATTTAAAAACCGTCGAATCTCACCGGTTTCATCACAAAGGCGTTCTTTAATACCAGGATACGACGTTTCTAAATGTTCAATCATTTCGGAAATGTTTGAGGCGGAAACTTCGACTTCACTCTTTCCGCCGGTTTTTGGTCGAAGGGGTGTGGGAATGCGGACTTTGGTCATGCCGGCTCCTCTAATTCAAATTTCTTAGTAAAGTGGGATAAGCTGGGTTGGATGCGAATGGGTCGTCCGACAGAATCGATCACCGCTTCCTGTGTTTTCAAACCATTGCCGGTAATATAGGCAACGGTGACATCATGCTTTTTGATGATACCCTGTTTGGCAAGTTTACGTAGGACTCCAATGGTGACCCCGCCAGCTGTTTCGGCAAAAATCCCTTCCGTTTGCGCTAAGAGTTTAATCCCTTCAACAACTTCATCATCGGTCACGGAATCCATGGCACCCTGGCTCTCTGAAACCGTTTTCAAAGCATAGTAGCCGTCGGCGGGGTTCCCAATCGCCAGAGACTTGGCGATGGTGTCCGGCTTGACAGGCTTAAAGAAGTCTCGACCATTTTTATATGCCGTAGCAATTGGCGAACAGCCTTCAGCTTGTGCGCCATTGACTTTCGTGTTGACTTGGTCAAGTAACCCAAGTTTTTCAAATTCTTTGAGGCCTTTCCAGATTTTCGTCAACAGGGAACCTGAGGCCATGGGTACCACAACTTGATCGGGTGCGCGCCATCCCAATTGTTCTGCCGTTTCAAACGCGAGAGTTTTTGAGCCTTCGGCGTAATACGGACGGACATTGATATTGACGAATGCCCATCGGCGTTCTCCCGCTATTTCGCTGCACAAACGATTCACGTCGTCGTAGGTTCCTTCAATTTCGATGACATTGGGCCGATAAATTAAATTTCCAAGTACTTTGGCTGCTTCGAGGTCACCTGGGATAAAGACATAGCATTTCATGCCTGCAGATGAAGCATGGGCCGCGACCGAATTGGCTAAATTTCCGGTTGAGGCGCAGGCAACTGTTTCAAACCCCAGTTCGCGTGCACGGGTTAACGCAATCGCGACAACGCGATCTTTAAAAGAAAGGGTTGGATGATTCACACAATCGTTTTTGATGTACAGCTCATCAATCCCAAGATAGGCTCCAAGGTTATGCGCTCTGACAAGGGGCGTGAATCCCGCGTATTTCCCAACCGTGGGCTGACCCTCGACAGGCAATAAGTCAATGTAGCGCCAGAGGCTTTTCGGTCCGGCTTCGATCTTTTCTCGCGAGATGGTCGTCTTAATTTCATCGTAATCATATTTGACTTCCAAGGGACCGAAGCAGAGTTCACAGACATGGATGTCCTTGGTGGGATATTCTTTGCCGCATTCGCGGCAAACAAGAGATTTCATTTTAGCCATATGTCTATCCTCCCACTAAAGGGATGTAGGTAATGTTACGAGACGCTGAGGCCAGCAGGGGGTTGTAGTTGACAGGCTTCTTGCTCGTAGTCGATTAATTCTGTGATCGTCGCGTGGTCTCCGCAGAGCTGACATTTGGGATTTCGTTTGGTGCGAATTTCCCTGAAATTGGTTGTCTGTGCATTGAAGTCCAGAATTCGATTGGTCAACGGCTCTCCAATGCCCAAGATAAGTTTCAAGGCCTCCGTCGCTTGCGTCATCCCGATGATTCCAGCGACGACACCAATGATGCCTGCTTCCTGACAGGTTGCCACGAGTCCAGGTGCTGGTGGTTCTTTGAATATGCACCGGAAGCAGGCGGACTGATCGGGAATAATGGTGAACACCCGACCGTCGAATCGAAGAATCCCGCCATGAACCAGTGGCTTCTTCGCAAAGTAACAGGCATCGTTTATGAGAAATTTTGCAGGAAAGTTATCGACTCCATCGAGGACGACATCATACTGACTAATGAGCTCCAAGGCATTGTGTGACGTGAGTCGCTCTTCATACGCCTTGACGGTCACATCAGGGTTTAATGCCTGAATTTTTTCTTTCGCAGAGGCAACCTTAGGGCGGCGTACGTCAGCGGTATGATGCAATATTTGACGTTGCAGATTTGAGAGGTCGACCACATCGCTATCAATGACTCCAATTGTCCCAACGCCTGCGGCCGCGAGATACAAGGCAGCCGGTGAGCCAAGCCCTCCGGCTCCAACAATAAAGACGCTGGCCTTGGCCAGTTTTTTTTGTCCCTTTCCCCCAACTTCCGGAAGGAGAATATGGCGACTATATCGATTGATTTGTTCTTCAGAAAAATTCATACGCTGACTCGACTATCCTTCGTAGGGCATTTCCTGCATGCCGATTGTCACGGACATGCAGTCGTGATGCTGTCTCTCAGATATTAAAGTATTTTTCCATGCTCAAGTATCGTTCACCTGTATCGCATAGCACGGTGACGACCTGTTGGTCTGATGACATTTGCGCGGCAATTTTTTGCGCGGCAAAGACATTGGCTCCGGCTGAGATACCGACCAAGAGCCCTTCCTTTTTGGCCAATTGTTTCGTGTATTGGTAGGCTTCTTCATCGGTCACCGTGATAACGTCATCCACGATCGTGCGATTGAGGACTTTGGGG
Organism: Nitrospirales bacterium; assembly: GCA_021604005.1. Taxonomy (GTDB): domain Bacteria; phylum Nitrospirota; class Nitrospiria; order Nitrospirales; family UBA8639; genus JAGQKC01. The sequence goes on from BQIV01000008.1 coordinate 91,881, forward strand.
ACAAATCCGGCACCAATGCCTTGAATTCTATGTGGGCCAGGTTCCCCGCCCGATAGGACTGGCGAACCTGCTGGTTCCACCGCAATAATCTTGACAGAGGGGTTCCGTTCCTTAAACACTTCTCCGCATCCTGTAATGGTTCCCCCCGTGCCGACGGCGGCAACGAATGCGTCGATTTTGCCATTGAGTGCATCCCAAATTTCAGGGGCCGTTGTCTTTTTGTGTATGGCTGGATTCGATAAATTTGAAAACTGGTCAGGCATAAAATATTCAGGGTTTTGCGCTAAAATGCTTTCAGCCTCTTTAATAGACCCACGCATGCCTTCACGTGCTGGCGTTAAGACGAGTTGGGCGCCGTACGAGGATAAGAGGCTGGCGCGTTCAAGACTCATCCCTTCCGGCATGACCAGAATTAATTTATACCCACGAACCGCTGCGACTAATGCTAAGCCGATTCCCGTATTGCCACTCGTGGGTTCGACAATTGTTCCTCCGGGTTTGAGTCGGCCTTGACTTTCCGCCTCATTGATCATGTTGAGGCAGATTCGGTCTTTGACGCTTCCGCCAGGATTGTAAAATTCCGCCTTTCCATAAATCGTAGCGCCACCAGGAGGAGATAGCCGATGTAAGCGTACCAGCGGAGTTGAGCCAATACCCTCGGTAATGTGTGTCAGTGTGGAGGTGTTCACTGACCGCCACCCATGTAAAAAAGGAACTCCAATTTGTCTCCATCTTTCACGGTTGTTGTCGGCATGTGTTCCCTTTCAACGACTTCGGTATTTAACTCAACAGCCACGAGTTGTGGATCAATATCCTTCATTTTCAGGACATCAGAAACTGTACGTGCTTCGATTGTTTCAGCTTTACCATTTATGCTGATTTGCATTGAAAACTCCATACTTTTTCGACTGATAACCTAATCAAAAAAACGTAACAGACTTCCGTATAACCAGTCAAGAAAATGGCCGGCATGTCACATTCTTCGCGTCATTCATGTGTCTCAAGACCTATTCATTTAATTTTCTCGAGAGATCTTCCGATCTCTACGATGTAGGAATATCTCAATCATGCAATGGCAAGTCACCCCATTTTTTTGCTCATACACACACAATAACGCCGACCCCTGAAACAGGTGTTTGTTTCTGAGATTGGAATGAGAATGCAAAGGTGCCCAATGTAGGTTTCTGCTGTGTGTAACGTTGTGAGTACGAAGCTCGTGTGAACGTGATTGATTAACGTAGATTTGTGCGCACAAAGCGTGAAAGAACACAATACCATGAGAGTCTGCCTCATCTGTGTGGAATTTTTTGGCTGGGGAAAATATGGAGGGTTTGGGCGGGCCGCACGGCTTATCGGACGGGAGCTGGTGAATCGAGGCGTAGAGGTGTTTGCTGTCGTTCCTAGGCGGCAAGATCAAAAGCCTCGAGAAGAGGTCGATGGTATCCACGTATTAAGTTTTTCACCACTGCATCCCTGGTCGTCACGATCGCTGTATGCGCAGTGCGATGCTGATGTGTATCATTCCTGTGAACCGTCCTTCGGCACGTATTTGGCTATGAAAGCCATGCCACAGAAAAAACATGTGGTGACCATGCGAGATACACGAGATCATGTTGATTGGAAAATGGAATATGCCCTTCCATCAATTGGAAAGCTGCAAGTGTTGTCCAATTATCTCTATGAAGATAATCCGCTTGTGCGAAAAGCTGTACAAAAGGCCCATGGCGTGTATTGTGCCGCTCACTTATTAATCCCGAAAGTGAAAGAGAAGTATACGCTCTTGGAAGACCCCTCTGTTCTTCCAACGCCTGTGGTGATACCGCAGACAGTTCAAAAAGCTGACAAGCCTACGGTGTGTTTCATGGGTCGCTGGGATCGAAGAAAACGGCCAGAGCTATTTCTGCAATTAGCCGAGTCATTTCCCGATGTGCAGTTTATCGCGGTTGGCAGTTCACGGGATCGGCAGTGGGATGCACATCTCAGAAAGACGTTTGCGCATGTACCAAATTTAGACATGCCTGGTTTTGTGGATCAGTTTGATTCCACCGTGCATTCACGAATTCTTGAACACAGTTGGATTCTGGTCAATACCGCGACTCGGGAAGGATTGCCGAACTCGTTTTTAGAAGCGGCCGCTCATGGTTGCGCTATTTTGAGTGCCGTCAACCCGGATGGGTTTGCATCCGACTTCGGCTATCATGTCACAGATGGCCGTTTTGATAAGGGTCTGAAGTATTTACTTGAACATCGTCGTTGGGAAGAACGTGGTATCCTTGGCCGGGTGTATGTCCAAAAGAATTTTGAACTCAACCATGCTATCTCTCTGCACCTTGCACTCTATGAACGGCTTCTCAACGAAGTTGTCACGGCCGGATAGTTTTCCGGAACGTCATTGCAAAACTAATGATCAGCGAAAGCGTGTTTCATCCTCTGTTGCCCGAGGATGTCACTAGCAACGGAACGATATCTCTCGCACGGCCTTGGAAGGAGACATCGACAAGATCGGAATTGGGGGTGGGGTCTAGATTCAATTCGACGACAAAGGCACCATGCTCTTTGGCGATTGGCGCGAATGAGGCGGCTGGATAGACGACGCCGGATGTGCCGATGATGAGCAAGAGTTCACAGTTTTGCAAGGCGCTGAAACTAGCATCAAGATCTTCCCGGGCCAATGATTCCCCAAACCAGACGATATGAGGACGCAAAAGGCCTTGGCAACTCGTGCAGCTTGGGAGAATGTCAATCGGAACGTCATGATTCGATTCAACCATTCCGCAATTTGTGCAACGGACCTTCCAGATGTTGCCGTGAATCTCCGACACCTGTGTCGAACCGGCGGTACGATGAAGACCATCGACGTTTTGCGTGATCAGCCAGAAGTCAGCTATTCGTTTCTCAAGTTCAACTAATGCCTCATGCGCGGCATTCGGTGTCTTGGTGCTCAATAATTCTCGACGCCAGTCATACCATTCCCAAACTAACCTGGGGTCTCGTTCAAAGGCATCAGGCGATGCAAGTTCCTCTGGCCGAAAATTCTTCCAAAGACCATCAGCTCCTCGAAACGTGGGCACTCCACTGTCCGCTGAGATACCTGCGCCAGTGAGAACCGTCACCGAGCGAGCTTGGGTAATCCGTTCCTTAATGTCAGTTATGGTCGGTTTGTGTCCCATGTTCCTGATTGGGTCTACCCTAACAAAAGGACGAAAGGTTTCCTAGGTCATTCATTATGAGAGCCTAGAGTTCCTCTTGCTCCATCAGACGTGCCAGTGCCTGTTGAGCGGTTATAATCGGAATGCCATGAATCGTTCGAAGCGTAAGGAGATCGGCCTTGTCTCCACTGGCCAGACCTTCGACCCGGCTAGCTACCGCAGTGGCGAGAATCACATTGTCAGTGGAATCATAGGCAAAGTAATGGTTGGAAGGTTCGACACGATGACGGCCAGGGCCCCAAGATTGCCCGTAAGTCGGCTGCGTGATCTGCAGGAATTCTAGTCTGAAGTTTGTTATGGGCGAGGACACGGGTCAGTTCATCGACTTGCGCCTGTGAAGCGGCCAGTTCATAACAGCCTTCCAACCACCGTTGGAGCAACTGTACAGGCGATGCGGTCTGGGACAGGAGCTCAGAAACCAGAATGTTGGTATTAAGAACGAGTCGCACGAACCCACGTTACCGCCTCTTGGGCTAATTGCTTAGCGTCTTGCTCACTCAAATCCGCATTGCAGGCCTGCAGATCCCAAATAGTCGGGCGCAGAATTTCCCGGCGCATCGCCTCGGTGGCGAACTTGGACAGATCTCTTTTCTTGCCACCCTTCCGAGCCAAGAACGAGTGGACTGCTCGATCTGTTTCGTTGGGAATACTGAGCGTCCAGCGTGTCATCCTCACTTCAACATTCTACGTTTATATACTTATGCGTACATCCTACTATGTCCAAACTATTTTCGCACAGTTAAGACTCTAAAGACCGCATGTGTTGACATTTTTAATGAAACGGTTCACGATCTTTATCTAACCAAGGCCGGTCCGGGAGGGATTCGGCATGGAATCAGTTGTTCGACAAAAAAGAATCTCGAAAAAGCCCTTGGGATCGTATGTGCCCCAAGGGCTTTTGTGTTTTGTGGCTCCTTGTAGGATTTGCCACTGTGTGGGGGAAGCCACCTTATTATTAGTGCCGAAGACATAGAGTGAGAATGAGGCGAAAAAAGGAGAGAATTTCTAATGAATTTGATGGCGAAAAGTTAGGGGCCCAGTGAGCGTGTTCTTATGGGTCTTCATTAACGATAACTGTGGATCTCCTTTCACATTCGTCGCTCGACTTTCTCTCCTTAAAGTGTAAAGCAACAAATGGCGTGTTCTTGATGAAGGGATCAGGTCAGTGTCTCAAGACGACCGCATCTTCTAATAGTCAGTTTTGGAATGTTGGATGCTAACCCTTCGAAACACGAGCAGTTTTCTCTGGGATCATTTCCTGAATGATTCGGCGGGCACGACTATTGTCTTACCATCTTCACGTGGGGAACCTAAGCACGGCATTAGCCCACGCGATGCGTGTGCTATGGCAGAAATTTACGCCCGGCTTCAACACATCACGAATCTTGATGTGCGCACGCCCGAACTACTAGGTCGTGACATTAAAAGAAACCTCATTCTTTTGGGTGGACCAAAAGCTAACCCTGTGACCAAGGAGTTTTACGCCGCCCACAAGAAAGAGTTAACCTTTAGGCTCGACGACGGTGTGATCTATGATGGAGAACAACACGTCATCGTCATCCCTGGTTACATTCAAGAAGCCACACATAGCATAGAACATCTCGTCGTTGATTATGGCCTCGTTCTCTATGCGGACAATCCATTTGGTTCCTCCACAAAGGTGTTGCATCTCGCCGGCATTAGGGGTTGTGGGACTTTGGCCGCGGCGTTAGCGGTCACAGATGACACGTCTCTTCACATAATCGAGCAATGGCTCACCACGTGGCATGCCGGGGGTTGCGAACATTCCTTTATGGAAATCTTGGTAAAGATCAGAGCAAGGCAAGGGACAGTCGTTCGTGGGACGTTGAGCATCGAAAAACTCATCGTGAATCACTCTCCGAAGCAGTGGAGTTGGGCATCAACCAACCACCAAGAGCTCCAGCCTGTCACACCCCATCAGCTCTCCATCACTCTGAATGGGAGTGGCAAGAAGGAGAGTTCTGTAGAAGCTATTACGATTAACGGCCAGGAGTTGAATTGTGCAAGAAGTCCTGATCGACGAAGGCTTCTGTATGCGTTAGCAAAACACTCGAAAGAGGATTTTCTTGCTGCGCGATCCGAAACCAATGGGTGGATCATGCCCAGCGCCTTGGCGAAAGAAATGTGGAACATCAACGCTGAGACTGGCGCCTTAGAACTCTCTCCAGATCTCCGGAGAGTGGTGGCAGATTCAATCATTACCTGGGCCCGGCACCTTTCCAAAAAGGGGCAACTCAAACTCGATAAAAAAATCTGCCTTGACCATCACTATGTGAACAATAACATTTTAGTCTTTGACCACGATCTGAAAAAACGGATCACCGATCTCGTGTACATGATCAATCACGATGCGAAGGCTACATTTGGCAACGACTTTCACCTCATCGAAGCACAGCATGGCTGTGGTTATCGGCTAAACGTTCACCCAGCCCTTATCTCCTTCACTAATCCCGGGCATAAATGAGAAATCTCGACGTTGGCTCAGAACAATCTACTTTCTCGATCATAGTTCGATAAAAATTGTCCTTCGCCCTATTCACTCCAAACTCATTTTGTCTAAATAAAGCAAGGACATAGAGTCAAGCCCTCAAAGTGACGCACTCGAATGATCCGTGATGCCATTCGATCATAATGTGATCGACTTGAGTATCTTGGTCAATTATCTTTTTTAAAAACCATCCCTAACATCAACGTAGTTGATCGTTCGAGGAAGTACGCAATTACTCCTAATGGAATATCAAAGGCTTCCTCTAGAGATCCAAGATAATTCTGGTAATTGCAATTGTTTTTTCGGATGCAAAAAGGCACGCGGGATATGGACGACTATTAGGAAATGAAACTCCTCAGAGAGAGGTACGAGTAGGAGGTTTCGTTATGAGCAAGACTGTCCAGTTTTTACTAATTTCTGTGGTCTTAACCTCTCCCATAGGAGTTTCATGGTCACATGGAGGGTATGCTCATGCCGCTATGGTAGGCGACATCGATGGTGACAACGATGTAGATCGACTAGACCTAAGTTTGGTGCTTGCCGATCGCAATAAGTTGGTAAGCGAGAGTAGCTGTGGGATGGCCTGTGATCTTGACGGCGACGGTCGGATCACGGTGTTGGACGCTCGCAGGTTGGTTGTGCTCTGCACCAACCCTCGGTGCGTCGAAAACGTCGTCGTGGAGATTCAGGTCAACAACACTTCCGGCGGAGACGATGATTATATCACTTGGAGTCCAAACTTTAGTCGGGCGCGAGTGATTGGGGCGACATCAGATGTCCAAGTCATTCTGAGCAATGAGCCGGGTGGAGGTGATGTGTATTTTGGAGCCTTCAGGGATCCGTGGCCACCTAATACCACAGCAACAGCCAACACGCTTAGCCTCACCCTCCCAGCAGATCAACGTTGGATACCCTTCGTGATTGCTGGCCAAACAGCCAGTACCAATGACAAAGATGCGGTGATCAATGTAATGAGACAGAACCCCATCGTCCAAATGGTTGGCACCCACCGGCTGATGGTCCGGATTAGGAAAAACGCAAATACGCTTACGGTAGGTGAGCGGGATCGGTTCCTCAATGCGTTGAAAGCTTTGCGAAACAGTAATAGCGCGAACTACCTCAACTACCTCACGTTTGGTGAGTTGCATCGACTAGCGTCTACTGCTGGTAATGAGGCTCACGGTCAGCCCGCATTTCTTCCCTGGCATCGAGCCCTCATCCTACAAGTCGAACGAGCTCTTCAACAAATTGATCCAAGCGTTGCCCTGCACTATTGGGACTGGGATGCCGCGGCACCAAATATCTTCACAAAAGACTTCATGGGTGCAGGAATCAAAAACCGTCCAAGACAAAACAGCGATCCCATAAGCTTACCGGAATTCTCCATGTTGAATCCCCTGCACGGTTGGAACACAGATTTGGTGTTCGCTGGTGGTACGATCCAGCGAAGGCTCTTTGATCATACGACGAAGCCTCAGGCCGGCTTCTTCACGCCACTCAACGATCCGACCCAGGCATCGCTGGTCGATGCGACTAACTATGGTCCGCGGGCTAACCCGTGTAGTTCGAACTTCAGCTGTGCAGTCGAGAGATTCTCGCACGACCAAGGCCACGTATGGGCTTGTAACAACGGTCTACTGCGTTTTCCTTCAAGGGCAGCAGGTGATCCGCTGTTCTACCTGCTTCATTCGCAGGTCGATCGGCAATGGGCTTTCTGGCAACGAAAGTTTGCGCGCCATGGAGTTGGAGTTGGAGGAATCCTGATATTCCGAGCGCCACAAGATTATGATAACACCGGGAACTGGGATGATCCGAAGAACGTGATGTTACCCCAAAATTGGCAAAAAGGCTCGTTCCTTGAGGATACGATGTGGCCATGGGATGGGGACACGGATGGACCTGGTGGGCGAGCCCAGCGACCCATCAACCAGGGTGGACCGGGCGCCAATGTACCCAACAGTGCACCCATGGTGCCACGCACAGCCTTCCCGCAATCACGAATAGCCAACCTTTGGCCGCCTGTTCCAACCAAGGTCAAGGTACGAGACATGATCGACTATCTTGGGAAGTTCAGGCCGCAAGACGGTCTCGGGTATGCCTACGACGATGTACCCTTTAACTGATAACTGAAAATTCCCGGAATGGGGGATTTCATCATGACAAGAATTCACTCGGGCGTATGGTTAGGACTGTTATATAGCATGGCAGTTGGCTTAAGCAGTGCTTCCCAACTGCATGTCGAGGGCGGGCCTTTGGATAACCTCGAGGTAGAAACTGTTCGAGAGATGCGACAAGAGGCGTTGCAACGGTTCCTTAATACGGAGCTGTCCCCACAACAGCGCCTGGAACATGTTCAGATGATTGGATCCGTCAGCAATAAGGATTTCGAATCTCTGCTGCGTATAGCCTCGGATCCGAACGAAGAAGATGAGATCAGACTAGTCGCGGTGAAGAGGCATCCATTAACTCGACGACTCATCGATTTAGAGCTGTCGATCCTCGGAGATGCTAAGAACGGAGGGTCACAGCTCAACGCGAATCTGATTTCGGATCTCGCACTTCGGACCCGGCCCACGATTGATGCGGAAACGCGTCAACGTATCCAAGCTGGAATCAAAACATTGCTCAACGATTCTCGCGACACGGTGCGTCTCAACGCGTTTCGCGCCCTGGTGCCTAGCAACGAACCGACGGCGCTTCAGCTTTTGGAGAATGGATTGGGAAATCCGGACGTCGCACCCGTGTCAACGACGGAAGCACTGGCGCTCCTTGATCGTGCAGGCTCGGTGAATCATCTCGACGTGATTCGCCCCTTCCTTAATAGCGAGGATCCAGAGGTCCTCCGCCTCGCGGTACAGGCCTTGGCAGTCGATCCGGTAAGCCGCCCCAAGATCGTGTTGTTGCTTCAGGATCAAAATACTCCGGAACCTATTCGCGTTGCGTCTTTGCGGCGGCTTAGTCGTGCGGATGACGATTTTGTGTCGTACGCACTAGAACTCTTTGAGAATGAAGACGAAAGCACAGAGATCCGAAGGCAAGTTACACGCGCAATCATCGGTCGCATGAATTACCAGAGTGTGAGTGCAGATGATCAAGTGCGATTCGCGCAGGCCGTAGAACGGCTGAGCCCCGATATCGCACCGAGCGTTCTGGAAGGAAGCTCACCTGACCAGTTTATTGAGCATCTAAGATTGACGTTCCCCGCTATCAAGGAATATCTCGACCAATAAGAGGACTTTGTATGTGGATGGCTAGGCCTTTCATGAGCTCCAAACGGTCCCGTGACTACACTCTGGTCGTCGTTTTGGCGACGACCCTCGGGGGGGTCGCGATTGTTTCCTATCCCACCCCGGTGGCGTCGGAAACGGGGGAGGTTCTTGAGCGAAGTCTGCGAAAACTGGCCGAGGCCAGAGACGATCCGTATCGTTGGCTTGCCATCCTTAAGGATCTCTCCCTGGAGCCAGCCCGAGGTGTTCCCGCCTACACGGGCCTCCTCAGTGATGTGCGCGAGCCAGTGCGGCGTCACGCGCTCCGCGCCTTGCAGGCATACGGTATCGCAGCGAGGCCTGCGGCTCATACCATCGTTTCACTTCTTGATGACATTAGCGTTTCACCGGAGACACAGGTTCTCGCCGTGAATACGCTGGAAACCATAAAACCCCAGCAATCGACCCTAATTCGCGCGCTCATCGACTATCTAGCAGCCTCTGATAGCAAGGCACATGTGATCGTGCGTGTCATTCCACTGCTCGTCTTGCTTAGACCCGAGGCGAGTGTATTAAAGGCTCAGATTCTCCCACTGCTTAGGCACGCGGATTTGGGGGTTCAATTCGCGGCGTTCCGAGCTCTAGGGGAGCTGGCGTCGACAGGTGACGACAACAGATTACTCACCGGGCCCAAGACAGCGAACACTCTGTTAGAGGGCGGATACCGGTTGTTCATACAGATTCGACATGCCGGTGCCGAGTCGTCGAGTTGGTTGCCGGCACTGGTTCGACTCGTCCAGGAAGATGGGACCCCAGCATTCGTCAGAGTGGCAGCCATTGAAACTCTGGCACATATCGGTCGGATAGACGCGAGCGCAGCTCGAGCTCTCTTCAACGCAGTGGGAGCAGTCGACGAATTCATTTCACAGAGTGCTACAGAGAATCTGTCGCATCTAGACATGGGGAGGCCCCATCTGCTGACAATCGCCAGTGAGGGGCTCCGCCATGATAATCCACGCGTAAGGCGTCAGGCTGCGGTTATCTTGAAAGCGATGGGCCCAAATGCCGCACCTGCGACAGAAGCGCTCTGTGCTGCGTTGAGACGTGCGAACGGGCAAACTGCATCGTTTCTGATTGCTGCCTATCTAGACGCTCTTCGGACTATCGGGCGAGCGGCAGACAGCGCGAGCGAGACGATCTCAGATTTGTTGTCATATCGATCTGTGATCTACGCCGACCGCGACACGCTTGACGTTTTGCGAATGCGCGCGTATCTGCTCGTGGTCCTTTCGGACATTGGGGCTCCAGAGTCGTCTTATCCATACATACTGGATGCGCTGGCCCACGTCGATGAACAGTTGCTTGCCTACGAGGCCGCGGCTGCAGCAAGAGTAGCAGGATCCATTGGCCCACGAGCGCGGCCCTTCGTACCCTACCTGCTTCGCGCACTGGGGAAGCGTACCGCCGAGGAAGAGTTTTCCCTAGAACGGTTCGACCCAATTTTTCCGAGAGAAGAGGCTACTACGTTTCAAATCGAGGCGATCCGAGCGCTCGTTCAGATCCAACCGGTCGATGATCCGGACGTCATCCATGTCCTGACAAAGCTCTCGACCGCCTCTGCACCCTTTGCCCATCTCGATTCCCGCCTGTTTAGCGAAGCGCGACGTGCGCTTCAGATGTTTGCAGACCATGGGCAGGGAAAGACAGCCACGGGTCTTGCCAACTGACGGAGGAGATTTGATGAGGGTCACGGTTCAGATCAGCTGCTTTTGTCTCCTATCAGGGTTATGGTGCTTCTCGAGCGTGAGTGCCGAGGAGGGTCACGCACACAATGATGCGACGGCAACCGTTTCTCGTTTGTCGGCTGAGCCGATCCAGATTTTTCTGGCTTCGCCATGGGTTTCTGTCCAGGATCGGACTCGTTTGCGGAGCCTCAGCATCGGCTATACCGACCAAGATGGCAACCGTGGGTCTCTCGAGGATCTAGTGGATAGACCAATGGCCATCGTGTTTTTCTATTCGCGCTGTCCGAACACTTACAAGTGCAGTGCGGCTATCACCAAGTTCGCAAGCTTGCAGCGGGCAATGAACAGCGTCGGGGTCGAGCGAGACATTCGATTGCTTGCGATTACATACGAGCCGCAGTTTGACACACCAAGGCGAATCAAACGCTTTGTCACCAGTCGTGGACTCGTGACTAATTCCACGACGATGGCCATACGTCTCAAGCCCAAGCAGCATGCGGCCTTTATCGAAGACTTGAAGCCGCCGGTCGCCTACAACGCGGACTGGGTCACTGCCCATGGTATTGAATTGAATCTACTCGATAGCAAAGGTCGCTTTGTACGAAAATACGGAACAATACTCTGGGATAATGGCGATGTAGTGCAAGATTTTAAACGCTTGCTTGACGAAGGTTGAACAATCCAAGGAGTGAAGAAGCCTCTCTTGCATTAGGTAGATAGAGACCAAGTCTTTCAGGATTGCTACCTAGGGTACCCCCGAGAACCTTGGCCGTTGGAATGTCAAGCTCGTAGCGTATGTGATCATGATCAGGCGTCACAGAAAATAACAGAATTACAATAGGCACCCTTTCCTTCTCGCTCGGAATTCGCCGGCCATAGGGCCCGATGATCCCCGAGACCTTGATGATGATGGGACGATTACGGTTCGCGATGCCAGAAAACTAGTTCTCTTCAGTGACAAGGATAGTTGTGCGAGGTAATCCACACCACACAATCAGTCAACGGAGGTAGAAAAATGAACACGAGTAAGAGATTGCTCAGCTTTGTGTTTAGCGTAGTGATGGTGTTCAGTGTCGGGCAAGCCCAGGCTGTAAGCCTAGATTTTAAAACGCCTGGGCAATCAGTCTTGGTCGGCGAGAGATTTACGGTAGATCTGACGATTTCGGGCCTGGGGAATTTCACCGCTCCTTCACTCGGCGCTTTTGATCTGTTTGTAAGTTTTGAAAAGGACGTATTGAGATTTGTTGATGTGGGCTATGGGGATCCCATCCTTGGTGATCAGTTGGACATCTCTGGGTTCGGTGCGATTACTTCAACGACCGCCACGAATATCGTAAACCTGACCGGTTTCGTAAATCTTGCTGAGATCTCGCTAGACCCAGCGGCCATTCTGAACACCATGCAACCAGGAGCCTTCACGCTAGCACGATTGAGCTTTATTGCCGAGGAAAATGGTCAATCCCCGTTTCGCATCGAAGGACCGGGGCCTCTTCCAGGTGTCCGGGCTTTGGGTGATTCTTTTGGCAACCAAGGTCCCCTTGAGCCGATCACTACGCCGACGGGGCCGCGGTTTGTGAATGTGGTCCCTGAACCCGGCACGGTTCTGCTTTTTGGGTCAGGCCTTGCTGGCCTCTTAGGATGGCGGTGGAAACGGTCGAGAATTGGCAAAGAGTGAGATGCGCTCAAGGTACCTATGTACTGTTAACGGACCGTAAACTCTGTAAGAGTCGCAAGGATCTTTAGGTGCGGGAGGGCCAGGATGGTCCTAGATCTTGGAAGCGCAATCGGTGTCTCTCCCTCAAGGGGGATATTTGATTGCGCTTTTTCATTGGGTGGTAGCTATAGCGATGGTGGATCGACAAAATCAAGACACGTGAGAAAGGCCTGCATCGCACCCCAAGGTATGTTCCCGGCTAAGGCCAAGAGTTCTTCCTGGAGAAGGACCGTTGAAAACACACTGTGCTGTCATAAACGTGAGCAAATAACAGCGACCGGGACTAGTCAGGTGTTTGAGTGGACTGATGAAGCCGAGGAAAATGGCCAATCTCCGTAAATTGCCCTCGCCCCTTTGGGGAAAACAGTTAGGGCGAAGAGACAAGCTCATTTGAAAGTTCAACCACTATAGTGCTCAGGATTAAAAAGAATATCGGTATGGGGTGTTGAGCAAAAACCAACAATAGCAAGAGGAGAGATTCCTATGTTGGGACAAAGACACATCAATCGTTCCGCTCTGGTTTCGGCTATCTTGGCCGTCCTCTTACCAGCATCTGGAGCCCTCGCGGAGTTCCTGGTTAATGACAGGACTACCGACACATTTCCGGTCATCACCCAGAGCGAGCCCACCGTGGCCGTTTTCAATAACCAGATCCTGGTGGGCTACAATGACTCCAGGTTCGGGTCCGGCTTCCAAAGAACCGGCTACTCACGTTCTACCGACGGTGGGGCAACCTGGTCCGAGGTAGGTATCGGCACGCTCCCTACGCAGCGTGGCAATTTCTGCATCTCTGGAGATGATCCCGTGATCGTGGCGGATCGGATTCGAGCGCTGGGCCAGACCGGCGTCTTCTACTACGCGGTCCTTGGCAAGGTCCCAGGGCCGGGAGGTTCATGCCCGATCGCCCCGGATTCGATTGTCAGCGTCTGGAAGACTATTGACGGCGGCGTGACCTGGACGCCGGCCAACGCCAGCCCACTGGCTACCCCAACTGACGACCAGGACAAGGAGTGGATAGCGGTGGACACCCGTGCCTCCGGGACTGGGGCAGGGAATGTGTACGTCTGCTGGACGCGATTTGGTGGTGGGGGTGGCGTCCAGTTCTCGCGCTCCACCGACGGCGGCGCCACTTTCACGCAAATGCCAGCGAACCTCTCTTCAAACAATAACGGTCTGGGATGCGTAGTCGCGGTGAATCCGAAAAATGGCCAGGTCTATGTCGCCTGGCTGGACCTTAGCAGTCCCAACCAGATCCGGTTCCGTCGCTCGGATGACTTCGGCGTGACCTTTACACCGGAGAACCACATTGGTCCTCCCTTCATTGGTGGTGAGAATGGCAGCGCTTGCGGACGTCCTGTGTTTTTGGACAGCGACCCCGACCCTGAGGACCGCGCCATCCGCTCTCGGCCCTTCCCTAGCATGGCAGTCAATCCCACCAACGGCCACATCTACGTAGTCTGGCACAATGGTGGACTGCTGGGGGGGACCGGGGCCGACATTGCCTTTAGCCGCTCCACCGACGGCGGTGCAACCTGGAACACGCCAACGCGCATCAACAGCATTACGACGGGCCAGCAGTTCTTCCCCTCAATCGCCGTCAACACCGACGGTGTCATGACGATCATGTACTATTCTACCCAAAACAACTCGCCCCCTGATCGCCTGATCGACACCTTCATCGCGGTTTCCAGCGATGGCGGCATGACCTTTAGTGCCCCCACCCGAGTCACGGATGTCTCCTTCGACCGGCCGATCACTAACCCCAACTTCGATTCCGTTTTCGGCAGCGCCTGTTACATGGGCGACTATAACTCCATCACGGCGCCGGCGCCAGGGCTGGGGAACAGCGATTTTTTCATGGTTTGGGGCGACAACCGGAATGATGGCGATCCTTCCAGTCCTGGGGTCCAGCCAGATCCGGACGTTTTCTTTGAGAGGGTAGAGGTGGACTTCTTCCCGGACTCCCGTGCGCTGATAGGGATAGAGACCCCGTCCGGGTCGGACACCGTCATTCTTGCAGGGCCGACAACGATCATTGTTGACATCCTCACTATCGCGGATGCTGACGGTAATAGCCGGGAGCAGGTTAAGACCACGATGGTTCAGTTGGAGCTCACTGGTACCAGTACTCTACTAGGTCCCGTGATCCTCAGGCTCCGCGACCCTGCCAAGTCGCCCTTCCAGCGGTCGACAGGTGAAATCGAGGAGGAAATGGACGTCCAGGCGGGGCGGCTGGACGTTCCGCCCTTTGATCCCGCTGGCGGAGCAGCGGATAGCTTCTTCGATGTGTTCTTCGAAATCGACGTTGCCGGACAGCTATTCCATAATGACGCTCCGCTTCGGTTAGAGACTATGATTAGGACTAAACCCCCTGCCGAGGGTGATTCATACACCAAGCCTGGGGGGATCACTGAGCTCCTTGACGAGAATGATGCCCCGACCCCGGTGAGCCTGGTTTCAGCTCGTCACTGGCCGGATCCTGTGGCTTCGCTTTGTGATATTGACGGTAATGGAGATGTCGACCAGACTGACATCCGTGCCATCTTTGAGTCGCGCAATACTCCAGCTGTTTCTGGTGACCCTCGTGATGCTGACGGTGATGGATTAATTACGGTGAAGGATGCCCGTATCTGTGTCTTGCTGCAATAGGAGACATTCTACTTTTTCGCACCATGTTAGATGACGCGAAGTCGATTCCTTGAGCTGCTCCCCGTGTACATGGGTTACACGGGGAGCAGCTTACATGTCTGCTGACGTCAGACGTCCACTGTTACGGATTTGATTGCCGACTTGACTTTCGCAGCCATATCAGGTGGGAGGTTCGACATGCGGTGTGCGATCTTTCCATGCTCGGAGGCGAGTCGCACACTTCCTCTTCCGTCTCAGCGCGTACTTCAAACGCACACCCGCAATTAGGATCGACCTCGAGAGCTCCATCCAAAATGGAAAAGTTAGCTCTTCAACGTCCAGCGTCGGCTCAACGGCGAGCGCGTAGGCGGGTGAATACGTGGAGGAGGTTGCGGGCGGAAAGCGAAGCGTATCCACTTGGATAACAGACTTTATCCACACTATTCCCTCCAATCAAAGACTCCAAAGACTGCATGGGTTGACATTTTTAACGAAACAGTTCACACTCATTCCCTAGCCAAGGCCGGTCCGGGAGGGATTCGGCATGGGATCAGTTGTTCGACGAAGAAGAATCTCGAAAAAGCCCTTGGGGTCGTATGTGCCCCAAGGGCTTTTGTGTTTTGTGGCTCCTTGTGGAGTTTACACTGTGGAGGAGAGACAACCTGTGAGAACCGAAGGCATAGGAGAAGATGAGACGAAACAAAAAAGGGATTTCTATTGCACGTGATGGTGAACATATTTGGGTACCAGTGGGTTTATTCTCATGTGTCATATCAACCAATGACTCTATTTCTTGGCCATGCCCCCCTGTTCTCACCCTCCCCCAGTGCTCTACTTAAGAGGGAGAAATATGATGAAAAAGCGCTCTATTGTTTTCAATATTCTGGGTATGGTGATGGGAGTCCTCTTCGTGCAAGCTGCTCACGCGAGTCTGAGCCTGGTGTCCGCTACAGATGTCAATCCCGACCCGAATATCTTTGAAGCCTATCTTACGGCTGATGAACAGGATGTGATGATCGATGGCACCACCGTGCATGCGCTGGTCTACCGCGATGATCCCCCTGGTGGTGGGGGCGCACCCGCAGGCATCCCTGCCCCCATGATCGTCGTGACCGTCGGTGACAAGCTCATTATTCATTTGAGAAACGAGCTCGACGGTATTTTTCAGGAGAACTTTCTCGTTAACGAAAAGACGAGCATTCACTGGCACGGGATCGAGCTTGACAACAACAGCGACGGTACGGCGGTCACCCAAGATCAGCTTCGTCATGGTGATACCTACGTGTATCGATTCACCGTTACTCGTCCAGGCATTTTTTGGTATCACCCGCATATGAAGCCAACGGGCCAAGAATTCGCAGGCATGTACGGTGCCCTCATCGTCAAAGATTCCCGCGAGGATGACCTTGAAGAAAGGGGAAGGATCCCAAAGAACGTCCGTACCATCATCCTGAGTGATATTGAGTTCGTTGACAGGACGGATGTGCAACGTGACCCTCGCCTGGAATCTCACATCGGTGTTGTCGGATTTCAGGACGGGGGCGGGATAGGAAACTTTAAAACCGTGGACGCGATCGTCGAGTTCTGTGCAGAGGAACTCAGCCGTGGTGCCCTTATTGACCCCAATACAGGGTGTAGGATTCTTTCCGGTGATACGGTGTTGGTGAATGGGGGGGTGGTAAGAGCATCCACGCACACGATCGTCGCGAAATCCGGCGAAGGCATTCGGCTACGTCTGATTAATCCTTCCATTACGCGATATTTTCGACTGAAACTCGTTGGCAATACAGACACAAATGGCAATCCAGACTCCAATTTGTATCGCATCGGCGGTGAAGGTGGCTTACTGGAAAGCGTGCGCTTAGAGGGCGGAGTGCTGGGTCGGTGGAATACTGGCTACGAGAAAGGCGAAGTCGTCTTGGCGCCCGCTGATCGGGCTGATGTTGTGTTGGTGCCTCGTGGAAAGAATGGAGACATAATTAAGATTGTCAGTTCATTTTTTGATCATAGGCCTAAACCTGGAGGGGGAGGTGCCACAGTAACAGAACCGTTCGATGTGTTATTTGTTGAGATTCAAGGAGTTGAGACTCCTGCATATAGCGTTGCCGAGGGTGACAAAGTTCTTGGTTCCGGAGCAATAGAGAACCTCAAGGCTCGCGTGATCACTCACCATTTCCAGCCAGTGCCAGCTGGTCAACCTGGGTCGATGGACGAAACCATCAGATTTACGACTCAAGACATTTTTACAAATATCCCCACGGAGGGCAAGGTCATAGGCCCAAGGATAGATACAATCCTTGGCCGTTTTGAAGACAGTGGTATTAATTTCACCGCGGTGGCTCATGCCGCGTCCACGCGCTATGCCGTCGCCGGAGAGGTCCTCGAGCTCACCATCAAAAACGAAACTCAGGCCCATCATCCATTCCATTTACATGGTGCGTCATTTCAGCCTGTGAAAATCTTAAACAATGCTGGAGCCACGCTGTTTACCTTCACACACAACGAATTTGTGGACAACTTTGATATCCATGATGGCCAGCAGCTTGTTTTTCGGGTCCGGTTTGATGATCGGGCCGTGATTTGTGATGATGTCATTTTCCCATATGCTTGCTCCAATTCAACGTCTAGAGGCGCGGCTGGCCGTTGGCTGTTTCACTGCCATATTTTTCATCACGCCGCATTGGGCATGATTTCCGAAGTAGTGGTGCTGACTCCCGACCTCAATGGTGATGGGTGTGTGGATCAACGTGATGTGAGTGTGGTGTTCGCCGATCGCAATAACGGGGTAGGCGACAGTAACTGTGGGGTGGCGTGTGATCTGGATGGCGACGGTCAGATTACGGTGTTGGACGCGCGTAGGCTGGTGACGCTCTTCACTAATCCTAGCGGGACGCCGTGTCGTTAAAGCATAGAGATAAATATTAAAAGCTCAGTCCAACACCATGTTACGGAATCCAGCACTCGAGACTAGGTGTGACTAATCGTAGCTACATAGACAATCACTTACAGGAGGTAAAAAATGAAAACGACTTGTTCAGCTGTTCTTGCGGTCTCGCTGCTTTGTCTTATGCCCCTTACTTCCCAAGCGATTGAATTTAGCTTTCGCCCGACACCTCAAGTGGCGGATGTCGGAGAGTTAGTAGAGGTGCAGCTTAGGATCGAGGGTCTGGCCGGTACTTCCCTAGGTACCTTTGATCTGCTTGTTGGGTTTAATCCGAGTATCCTACGTTTTGCTGGCGTCACGTTTGGTGACTCCGACTTTAACTTCAACGATCAACTTGCGTGTCCTGGGCTCCCAAGCACGTGTACTTTCTTTGGTAGTTTGACCAGTTCCACAGGGCAGACGTCCCCCTTAGATTCCAACATCAACCTATTCGAGGTTTCATTTGCACCCGTTCCACCCCTTGCACCTGTAGACGTCCTCGCCACCATGCAGGCGGCCGCCTTTAATATCGGGACATTGTCCTTTGAAGGGCTATCCGTTGGCAATAGCCCGTTGCAACTAGGCGTCATTGCATTGGGTGATTCCATGGGAAATCCACTACTGACTTCCACCATAAGCCCAGGCAGAATCTTGGTTGGAGAACAGGTTCCTGTGCCGTCAAGTCTTCCATTACTTCTCCTCGGCTTGGCGGTGCTGGCTGGTGTCGTCAGAAAAACATCGTTACGGTAGATCTCTGATGAAAGTCCGTGGTGCTCTCTATTCACTGCAATCTGGTTTCTGGCACCCTTGGAACGATTCACGAGTTTATGTAGCATGTGTGAAGCCAAGCCCAATTTCACCTACGCAGTGACTCAAACCGGCCAGGGCTCTCACTTGGCAGGTTTGAGTGCCACAGATAATAGCCATCGTAAGCGTCTCTCAATCATCCGCAATGATGACCCTTTAACACGTTCTCTATGGAAGAGAGCGGGACTGCTCATGGCTGCGGCCTGGGTTGTTGTTGTATTCCTCTTCTGGGACACGGCAACGTCAATGGTGCACGTCTGGTCCAACTCCGACACCTTTGCCCATGGGTTCGTGATTTTGCCGATCAGCCTGTATTTAATGTGGGCCCGTCGGCATCGAATTACGGCGGTTCGACCAAGCCCTAATCTGTGGGGATTGTTGCTGCTCGTGGGCTTGAGCGTTGGGTGGTTCCTGGGCGAGTTAATGAATGTGCGGGTCGTCCAGCAGTTTGCCGTCGTGGGTATGTTGCCTGGGCTAGTCTGGACGGTGTTAGGGACAGGTGTCTTGCGTGCCCTAATTTTTCCGTTGGCCTTTCTTGTGTTTGCGGTGCCCATGGGCGATGAGCTAGTGTCGCCACTTCAAGATTTCACGGCGTACTTTACGGTTACCGCGTTGCAGCTTTCTGGGATTCCGGTCTTTTGGGAAGGTCGCTTTTTTACCATCCCCACTGGGACGTGGCACGTGGCTGAAGCCTGTGCGGGCGTGCGGTACGTCATTCCATCAGTCACCTTGGGATTTCTGTTTGCTGGGGCGGTGTACCAGAGCTGGTTTCGGCGTTGCACCTTCGTGCTGGTCTCTTTTTTCGTGCCCATTCTGGCGAATGGGTTCAGAGCGTTTGGCTCGGTTCTGCTGGCTCATCTGACCAACAACACCTTCGGCAAAGGCGTGGAGCATTTCATTTCAGGATGGCTGGGGTTTGGTGTGGTGATGTTCGTGGTCTTCTGGCTGGGTCTAAAGTGGCGTGACACGGCCGATGCAGCCTCGGGCAAGCGTGGTCACTCAGCTCCCCCCTCTGCGGAGGCCGGCACCGCGGAGGAGAAGACGAGACGCGGCTCTGTGCCCTCCCTTACCCGCCTGGGGCCGATGGCGATCGGCGGGGTCTTGCTGCTGGCCCTGGCGCCGCTCTCGGTGAAGGCTCTCTCGCACCAACCGGTGGTGTCGGTTGCGCTCAATCCAACAGCCCCATCGGTGTTGTTGCCCTGGGAAGCTGTGGCGCAGTATGTCGGTAATTGGGTCCCTCAGTTTCGTGGGGCTGATGCGGAGCTGACCCACAGTTATCGTCACGATGCGCAGCAAGTACACCTCTATTTGGCGTACTATGCTAATTCCCGACAAGGTGCCGAGTTAATTAGCCGAATGAATTTACTAGTCGATGGAGAACGCTGGGCCTTGTTGACCGAAAGAGATCGAGAAGTGGTGGTCGATGGCCGTTCGCTCCACGTGCATGAAAGCCACATACGCGCCGCGCAGCGAACCCGCGTGGTGTGGAGTTGGTATTGGGTCGCAGGGGAGTTTACGTCAAATCCGTACGTGGCCAAACTACTTCAGGCGAAAGCTCGCCTATTTGGAGAAGCGTACGGTAGTGGTAGTGCGGTGATGGCTCTGGGTACGGATTACGATGGTCAACCCGATGACGCGATCAACATCTTACAGGACTTTCTGCAGCATACGTCGCTCGATACACACCTCATTAGCTACTCAAAATGAGCACCGACTCTTGCTTTGGATTGATGCTTCTGGCAATAACGCGACCAAATGTTTCGACATGAGAAAAGATTTTCTTGATAGAGTTATCTTCTTCTTGGCTCTTCTTCGTTCTCTACGTTTATAGGATGCGTAACGTCTCAGGAGCATGCAGTGCAACTGTACCATTCTTCTTTGGTAACCCGTCTTTGGCCACGATCGGCTAAACATTAACCCAGCTTTTATCTTTTTCACCAATGTCGGGTCCCGAGAATGATCTCCCTTTCGAGTCCGGATACCATATCCCCGCAATTCTCTTCGATCACGATTTTGATCAAGTAACCCGGGCTACCCACTCATTTTCCTCTGCTGACGACCTGTTCAATCAAGCAACATAAAGACTTAACGCGGGTAATCTCTCGGTCTTAAATCAAGTAAGGTAGTTTAAGGGAGTTTCTTGGTCATATACTATTGCTATGTTTCCAAAGCGTTAAATTAGGATGCACCCTCAATTTCAAATTTCTACATCCACAAGGGACATTTTAGTTTTTTACAATATATAGGATTAGGTAAGATCAATTCCTTGACCTGCTCTCCGTGTACGTCAGAGACACGGGGAGTTTTGCCAACGTTTCTGCTGACGTCAGATGGTCATCGTTACAGATTTGATCGCCGACTTAACCTTTGCTGCCACATCAGGTGGGAGGTTCGACATCTGATGTGCGACTGTTCTATGTTTGAGGCGAGTCGTAGGATTCCTCTTCGGGCTCAGCACTTTCCTCAAATGCACACCCGCTATTGGGATCGACCTCTAGACACCCCAGGTTGTTTATATTCTTTTTGTGCTCAGGTTAACTTCTTTCCTCATCTTAGCCTCGTCGGTAGCCCCGTTGTTTCCAATGACTGTTGTGAAGTCTTGAGCTTGTCTCGATTTACCTCCTTTCTCGAATACGAAGTTTTCTTCGCCATTCAAGCGTTTCAATTGGTTTGTAACTATCAAAGGATGGCATTGTTGCTCGAATACAATAGAGATTCCTGCTCAGGGCCGGCTGATTTCCATTGAGGTTATCGTATGGTTTCAGATAGGCTCGTGATCAAAGTACCTTTGTTTTTATATGCCATGCAATCTAAGTACACTCATACCGTCTGGGATATTTCCCTGCCTATCTCTTCGAAGACGATCGTGTACCCGGGTGATTCTTCTCCACGTCTGACCAATACTTCTGACATTGAAAAAGGCGATCGACTAACCGCTTCCCAGCTTTCCATGAATTGCCATATCGGCACGCATGTTGATGCGCCGGCTCATTTCTTGGGAGATGGGGAAACGTTAGATGAATTGAGTCTCAATCGATTCCATGGGCCGGCTGTGGTCTATGAATTTCTCGATCGCGATGTCATTACACAAGACGACATACAGAATGTGTCTATTCCTGAGCGCCAGCATATTTTGCTCAAAACCAAGAATTCAGCATTGCTTCAACGTGATGCGTTTTCGTCCACATATTGTACAGTTTCTCCGACCGTTGCTGAATGGCTGCGTGCCCTTCAACCTCTGTCCGTTGGGTTTGACTATTACAGCCTCGATCCGTATCACGTAGAAGGTGGGCATCTGGCGCATATGGTTTTTGCGCGAGCTGGAATTCCAACCTACGTGTGTCTGAATTTACTCGACGTCCCTGCTGGCGAATACCTGTTTTCAGGATTTCCTCTGCGCTTGGCTGGAGCCGAAGCCTCACCGGTCCGTGCGGTGTTGATGCAGACAGGCGAGAGGGGGTTGCTCAGTGAAAATCATTCAAGCGAGGGAACTTGATGATGCAAATCATGATCGTTGGAGCTGGGTCGGTGAGTGGGTTCTTTGGCGCCCAGCTTGCCCGCAAGGATCCTGACGTGTCGTTTTTGCTTCGGCCGAAGACGCTTGAAGCCGTGAAGGCGAATGGCTTGACGATACGCAGTCAGTCTTTCGGGACCTTTTCTGTTTGTCCGCACTATCTGGCTTCCGACCCGACTGAGTTACCTGCTCCAGATCTCATTATTCTAGGAGTCAAAGCGTACGACCTTGATGAGGTCTGTCGTCAGATTGAACCAGTTCTGCGACACGAGACGATCCTGTTGACCCTACAAAATGGAGTGACTATAGAGGAGACGCTCGCGGAGCGGTTTGGGAGGGAACGTATCGTTGGAGGGGTGGCCTTCATCTATTCCAAAATCATTCGGCCAGGCGTGATTGAACATTATAAGCGTGGGGCACTCAAGATTGGGGAGTTGGATGGACGAACGACGCCACGCGTCACTCAGATCGCAGCATGGCTGACCGACGTGGGTATCACGTGTCAAATCAGTTCCGATATCCGTCGGGCTAAGTGGGAGAAGATGTGCTGGAATTGTGTATTTAATCCTCTCACGGTTCTCCTGAACGATTGCGTGTCGAAAGCCTTGGATCACCCTGAAATGTCATCGGTCATTTCGACAATCGTTCAAGAAGTGGTGGCCGTTGCCATGGGACATGGTGTGTCACTTGGTGAGGCTATGGCTGAGAAAGTCGTACAATCGTCCAAAGAGCTTCGAGATATTCATACGTCGATGTATGATGATTGGAAGGCTGGACGTCCAACCGAAATTGATGATCTGAATGGGTATATTGTTAGAAAAGGTAAGGAATTTGGCGTGCCGACGCCCGTGAATGAATCGTTAACTGCAATGGTGAAGGTGATGACTGAACACAATCCAACAACTAAGGATACATTTTCAATTGAAGGTCTGGTCCTTCAGCGTCTTTCATTCGATCGAAAAAGTCTACGTCAGCTCTCGGATGAAGCGCAGGTGCCGGATATCAGTGTCGTGATGCCGAAGATGAACGGACGTGGCGTGCGAATGAGTGGTCTGCTGGACGTTGCCACGTTACAGGCTGAGGCCGATCACGTCACGTTTCATTCGCAAGATGGTCAATTTGCCGCCACGCTGACCATTGCACAGGCACGAGAGTTCGGTATTCTCATCTACGAAGTCGATGGTAATCAACTTTCTCCAGAGAAGGGGGGCTCTTTCCGTTTGGTAACACCCGGCCTTGGCGATTTGTGTGCCAATGTGAAGCATGTGGCAAGAATTGAAATCACCAAAGGGGTGGGCCGAGATACCCGACCACCAGACGTGTGCACGTAATTCGTATCCTGTCGTTCGTCGTTCGTATCTCGTTGACAGACGCTGTGAGTTGAAATGTATATGGTGGTCTCATAGAATGCGTCTGCGGGCTTGAGAGTATACATAATTTCGGCATTTTTTCTTCTTTTTTACAATTCACTGAAAGTTCAAGAAAGGATTGACGTGTATGAAGGAGCGTACGCTTGCGATTATTAAGCCGGATGCCGTGAAAAAACATGTGATTGGGGACATTATTCGGCGATATGAAGAGGCGGGAATTCCACCCATTACCCTAAAAATGATGACCCTCTCGAAAGAACAAGCTGAAGGGTTTTATGCTGTGCATAAAGAGCGTCCCTTTTTTCATGATCTCACGACGTATATGGCGTCTGGTCCTGTCGTAGTCTTAGCGCTGGAAGGAGAGAATGCCATTAAAGTGAATCGTGATTTGATGGGAGCCACCGATCCAACCAAGGCCGAGGCCGGAACTATTCGTGCGGCACATGGGGCGTCGATTGAAGCCAATGCGGTGCATGGGTCGGATGCGTCGGAGACTGCACAGGTTGAAATCGCATTCTTTTTTCCAGAACTGCAGTCATGAGCGTTAGAAGCTAAAGAGAGCCGAGCGGACAGGTTGCGTCTACTGGGTTCGCACAGCGAGGGCATCTGAATGGTGGCGACGCGAACAAGAAACGATGCTGGGCTTCAGGAAATGGCCGGAGTAGCGGTTTGGTTTGCGCTCCTGCTTGTGTCGGTCATGTTTTCGGCTTGCGGAAAAGCCGTTCCAATTGAGAAGCCGGTTCAGGTTCAAGATCTACAGATGCGCTCGCAAGAGCGGCTCTTTCATTCGGCAAAGTCGGACTTTCTCGAAGCGCGGTACTCCCAGGCTATTCAGCGGCTTCAGCGTTTTTTATCCACCTATCCGCGTTCGAATTATAAAGCCGAGGTGATATGGTTGCTGGCTCGCTCATACCATAAATCTGGAAATATCAAGGCGGCGTTGAAGCAGTACCGGCAGGTGGTGGATCAAGAGCAAGCTGCCGAACATCACCAAGAAGCGCAACAGTATATGGAGGAACTTCATGCGCGGTTAACTCCGCCGCCGCCTCCGCCTGCGAGTCAACCTACACGTCCTACTCTGCCTCACCCTTCTCTTCCACGTGTTCGTCCGTCTGCCGACGTCTTTGCCTTGCAAATGACGTTCAGGCAATGGCGTGAAGGGCATGATTGGAATACACGGCTTAAAAATATGTCCAGTCGTGGCGTGACGACGCAACTAATCAACCTTGAGTGTGGGATGCTGAGAAAAGACGTTGCGGGGCTAGTTGAATCGCCTTTGAGCAAAGTCGTCGATGGCGCGAGGGATCCGAAGCGTTTTGTCTCTTTTGTTAAACAAGCTCATGAATATGGGCTCACGATATTTCTTGGAGTAAATGTACGGTGTCTCGGGCGTTTAGATGTCGACTCCGGCACGCGTTGGGCGGATCGTGCCTATGATCAACATTCGAAAGGGCTTCGTTCGACAAAGTATTTCGATGTCTTTAATCGGGAATATCAAAATTTTCTTGAGAATATACTTGTACAGCTTGCCAGTTCTGGAATCGACGGCCTTGTTTTTCTCGGCGATGCACCCATGGGCATGTTTGATGGCGTGACGCCTATTGCGTTGAAGAAATTTCAAGAAGAGTTTGGGTTGTCCTTTCAGCCGCAAAAGGTTTTTTCGGATAAGGCTGTAAAGCGAAAGCTTCGACGGCGCATTGCACCTCCGAAAGAGTCTGAGTTTTGGAGATGGATTGGCTGGAGAGCTCGGACGCAGTTGAAGGTCCTGGAGAATCTCATGGGTCATATCAAGCAGGCTAATCAAAATATTCAAGTAGCACTTGAGGTTTATGCCGGTGGGATTCACGATCCGCTCCAAACACTCTTGCAATTCAATGAGGATGTTCTTGAGAGCCATAAACTTGATTTTTCGTTTTTGGTGGTTGATGTCGATGGCCCACTCCGCATGAAGAAACGTGCTAAGGGGGTACGCAGCCGTTCGCAGCAACAGTCGCTTTCCAAAATCGCTAAGCAGTTTTTGGAGATCTTCAAAGATCCTCATCGGCTCTGGTTAACGGTCCCAAGAAAGCTTGGGATGAAAGCCTGGACTTCAGACTCGTTAAAAGAGCTGACGGGAGATGCCAATGTGCCGCAGGGCATTGGATTGGTCTATGATTTACGGCCGTTTTCCTGATACATTCAGTCAACGCTGAGAAAGTTTGCCCGTTGCGTTCTTCTGAGTCGTCGCTCATGCCTGCGCGCTGTGGCGCTCCGGCGCGAAAGCGTGAAGCGTATTTTGTGAAGCGTGAAAGAATAGCGAAGACTTTTCTTGTAAAATACGAAGGACGAGATACGTTTTTTCTTCTACGAACGACGTTTCATCAACTTAGCCTTATTGGACGGTCTTATTGAACATTCCCTTTTCTTTTTCTTACAACTATGGAGGACTGCATGGAGCCGAGTAA
This sequence comes from Nitrospirales bacterium, assembly GCA_021604005.1. Classification (GTDB taxonomy): domain Bacteria; phylum Nitrospirota; class Nitrospiria; order Nitrospirales; family UBA8639; genus JAGQKC01. Next base: position 117,950 of record BQIV01000008.1, read on the forward strand.
TCTGCGGTTTCACAAAGAACATGAATGGGTTCGAGTTGATGGTCAGCAAGCCACGATTGGCATTAGTCAGTTTGCACAAGATGCCCTTGGTGATGTGGTCTTCATTGAAGTCCCAAAAGTTGGGACTGTCTTTGAAGTGGAGCAAGAACTGGGAGAAATCGAATCCACCAAGGCCACGTCGACCATTTATACGCCCGTGAGCGGAAAAGTCCTTCAAGTAAACGAAGAGCTTGATGAACATCCAGAGCTGATAAATAAAGATCCGTATGGGCAAGGGTGGATTGCTGTTCTTGAGTTAACAGCACCTTCCGAAATAGAGCAATTAATGACGGCTGAACAATATGATGAATTTCTGAAGTCGCAAGCCTGAGACGGGAAACGGGAAAAGTAAGAAGGAAAAGAAAGGAAAATGCAAAAGGCAAAGTGCAAATTGAAAAATGGAAAAAACCGAGCGACGAGATACGAGCAACGAGATACGAGCAACGAGATACGAATTTATATCCTGAAACTTTGAACCTGAAACTTTTATGAATTCTCAAAAGCATATCGCAATCATCGGAGCCGGGCCTGGTGGATACGTGGCGGCGATTCGTGCTGCACAGTTGGGCGCAAAGGTAACGCTGATAGAAAATCAGGCCTTGGGTGGAGTCTGTCTCAATTGGGGCTGTATTCCAAGTAAAGCGCTTCTTTCGGTTGTCGAATTAGGCGAGAAGGTGAAGAAAGCTGGGGAACTGGGTCTTCAGGTTGAAGGGCCTGTGCAGTATGACGTGGTTCAAATGGTCAAACGAAAAAATCAGGTTGTGACGAATTTGGTAAAGGGCATTGGCATGCTGTTGAAAGGCGGAGGCGTGAGTCATGTGCAAGGAACTGGGGCCCTTGTCGATGACCGGACGATTCACGTCTCCATGGTGGATAGATCTGACACAACGGTTCAGGCCGATGCCATCATTATCGCCACGGGTTCGTCTTGGCCGAATCTTCCACTCTTTCCCATTGATGGAACTCGAATAATCACAAGTAAAGACGCTCTTGAATTGAAGTCTATTCCTCGGCGCCTGTTGATTGTCGGAGGAGGCGTGGAGGGGTGTGAATTTGCCTCGCTGTACAACGGATTGGGTTCTGACGTGTCGGTTGTCGAAATGATGCCGTCTCTCCTCCCTGAAGAAGATGAAGAACTCTCATTCTTGATGGCCCGTGAGTTTAAAAAACGTCAGATCAAACAATATATCGGGACAAAGGTGGAAACCTGTCAGCTTGAGGACTCAGATGTTTCGGTAACACTCAGCTCGGGTGAAGAACTCAAAACGGATGTGGTGTTGGTCTCAATCGGGCGTGGGTTCAATACACAAGAGATTGGATTAGAACACGTCGGTATCACACTGGGAGAGCGCGGGGAGATTCTGGTTAATGATCGAATGGAGACGAATATTTTAGGAGTCTATGCAATCGGAGATGTCGTGGGTAAAGCCATGCTGGCTCATGTGGCATCAGCACAAGGAAAAGTCGCAGTTGAAAATATTATCGGTCGTTCCCACGCAATCAATTACGATGTGATTCCCGCAGGAATTTTTACGCTACCGGAAATAGGACGAGTCGGACTGACAGAACAGCAGGCACGCGAACGGGGCATAGAAACAAAAATTGGACGCTTTCGATATAGTGGGTTGGGGAAGGCGCAGAGTGTCGGTGAGATAATGGGACTGTTTAAAGTCATTGCCGATGCAGAGTCCGGTCGTCTCTTGGGTGCGCATATTATAGGAGCACATGCCGCCGATCTCATTCATGAGGCTGCGATGGCCATGGAAACCGGTTCGACCATTGAAAGGCTGGCTTCGATGATCCATGCCCATCCCACACTTGCCGAAGGTCTGATGGAAGCTGCTGAAGATGTTGATGGACTCGCAATTCATCAGGCGAAAAAGCGCTTGTGATGTCTATGCAGAGTTCAGTGCGATCCTCCGTCTTGACAAAGGCGGGAATTCTGGGTGTTGGTATTGTATGTGTGGCATTCATTGGATGGCCAGGTTCAGATATTCGAACCTCTGTTGAACGTCCATCTTCGTTTGCCGCATTATCTATCTCGGGTCATCTGACGAAACCTCGTTCGGTCCATGTCCCTGCACGTACTGTTGAAGTAGACAGTCTTCGGGTTGATATGAATCAAGTACAGGTTGCAGCCTTGCGTAAGCTTCCAGGCATTGGCGGTGTGCTGGCTCAAAGAATAGTCGAGTATCGTAAGACGCACGGACCGTTTCATACGGTGGATGATCTGAAAGCCGTGACAGGTATTGGAGATGTGCGGATTGAACGGCTTCGTCCGCTCGTCACAGTGACGCAAGAAGAACGACACGGAAGGCCATTAGGATCGTGATCAGCCTCTATTCAATTTGTCATCAAATATTCTGATATGTCAGACAAAAAATTTCAGCATCAGTTAGAGCTTATTCTTCGTGGAACGGTGGAGGTCATTCAGTTCGATGAGTTGAAGGACAAACTTACCACGTCACTCAAAGAAAACAGACCGCTTCGAATAAAAGCTGGGTTTGATCCCACTGCGCCAGATTTGCATCTCGGTCATACGGTTCTCATTCAAAAGCTGAAGCATTTTCAGGATCTCGGACATGATGTGATTTTTCTGATTGGTGATTTTACCGGAATGATTGGCGATCCGACGGGTGTATCGGAAACGCGTGTAGCGCTGACAAAAGAGCAGGTATTAGACAATGCCAAAACCTACGAAAAGCAGATCTTTAAAACGCTCGATCCGCAAAAAACACGCATTGAATTTAATAGCCGCTGGATGAGTGAGATGCATGCGGAGGATATGGTGCAGTTATGCTCGCATTACAGTGTGGCCCGCATGCTGGAGCGTGACGATTTTGCGAACCGTTATCGCGAGCAAAAGCCCATCAGTGTACATGAGTTTCTGTATCCGCTGGTTCAGGGGTATGATTCTGTCGCACTCAAGGCTGATGTGGAGTTGGGAGGGACGGATCAGAAGTTTAACTTGCTGGTCGGGCGAGATTTGCAGCGGGATTACGGGCAAAAGCCCCAGACCGTGATCACAATGCCGTTGCTCGAAGGAACCGATGGCGTTCGAAAGATGAGTAAAAGTTTTGGCAACTACATTGCGCTTGAGGATAAGCCAGGGGACATGTACGGCAAAATTATGTCGATTAGTGATACTCTAATGCGCCGGTATTATGAACTGCTGACGACCGAAGACTTATCGATCATCGCTGCCCAACATCCGATGGAAGCGAAGAAAGCATTGGCTGAACGTATTGTCTTTCAATATCATGGTGAAGCAGGCGCCGAACAAGCCAAAGCTGACTTTCAACAACGGTTTCAGTCCAAAGACTTTCCTGATGAGCCTGATGCCCATGTTGTCCTCACGTCGTTAGACGTAGACAGTGCTGATGCGCCGGGGCTTGGTGTTGTTGATGTGCTCATGCGAACGGGCCTTCTTCCTAGTAAGGCCGAAGCTCGTCGTCTTCTCGCGCAAAATGCGATTCAACTTGATGGGCAAAAACTGACTGATCCTAATGGACATATCGCGTTTGAAGTACACCGACAATATCATATGAAAATTGGTAAACGGAAGTTTGCCCTATTGGAATTCAAGAAAGACTAATATCGTCTTTGTCCCTTTCTTATTTCCTTGACTAAGTTTCAGCACACGCATAGAATGTGAATACTTCTAGAGAGCGGGCGTAGCTCAGCGGTAGAGTTCTTGCTTCCCAAGCAAGCTGTCGTGGGTTCAAATCCCATCGCCCGCTCCAATATTTCCTGCACAATCGAATAGTGAATTCCATGCCAAATTTTTTGTTGTCTTTGTTTTGAATCACGACCAGAGGTTTCAAAGGGGATGTGTCTCCTTCGCAAGGAGCCTAAGGGCTGGCCACTTCAGCGGGAGTCTGTGAAGTAGGTCTCAGGGCTGAGCAGACGACGGAGTTGGTTTAAACCCCATTGCCCGTACCATATGCATAATGAGACTCAATATCCAAGGCCGTTTTCTAGATTTTCTCGTCAGGTAGCAGAATGTCCTAGACTCAGCCGTCCTCTATTCGGGGAATCTTTTTGGAAACCTCTCGATCATTATTTCGGTTCATGGATCACAACCAGCATTTCGATTGCTGGACTTGGTGCAGAAATTAAGCCCTCAGATGACGAACAAGGAATGTGTTCTTTGATGCGTTTCTTCTCTAAGCCAGGCTTGGCCTGGACTGGGCGTTGCCCAGACTTGACACAGCTCAGCTAACCCTCGGTTTTTCCATAGTTAAAAAAAGATATGAAGCATTCACTGAGTCAACGTGAGCACCCTTCAGTTTCTCAACAAAAGGCAAACGGTTTCAGTCGTTTGGACAGTGTACGTCGGATTGAGGGATCTACAGTAGATAAGCAACGATAACCCATTTAGCAAAAGAAAGGAGACTCTATAGACAAGGGTCTTGTAGCTTGAATTTTATATTACCCTTGCAATTGGAGCATTGGCATAAGCGACGATTCCAGAAGCCCGCCCAGGCAATGAGACTCGCACCTAGTACATCAAGAGTGATTTCTTCTGTGCTGAAATGATTCGTCGTTAATCTGGCAAGTAGCAACAAGAGCAACCCAAGTGCAGAAAGATAACCGGGACGTTTATCTTGATGGATTGAATATGTAGTCAGCAGACCAAACCCTCCAAACAAACAAATTACCCCGAGAAGCAACCACTCAGTGGTCTCCCCCAGGATTGAACTCAAAACGGCATACCATTTCGACGAAACATGTGTCGTAAGAACCGGTAAGGCCAAGATCACTATTGGAGTGAGTGCACAATGTATGGCACACGCCAATGATGCACAAGACCCCACTTGCGATAAGCGATTGCCAAGTGTGTTCATAGACTTACTGGCAGTCTGGGCATAATCCGCTGAGTTCGAAAGATTGGAGGTTAACCAAAAATCCGGTCTTGTCTTATATGAAATGTTTCAGGCGTTTTAAGGAAGGCACTGGCAAGGAGATGATGTCACCACATTGTTCGCATCGCATATACTGAGCCTGGGCGCGTCCCTCAGACCAGGCATATCGGAACTGACCTTCATGAGCAAAACCTATCTGTACCACTAATCCGAGATCCGATAACATGTGCAGGTTTCGGTACACCGTGGCTAAGTCGATTTTCGTACAATTCTGCTGAAGTCGTTCAAATACCTCAGAAGCAGTCATTGGATGATCAGCCTCAAGGAGCGTATGTAGGACTGCTTCACGAGGCTTCGTGCAACGGTATCCAAAATCCCGCAACTGTTGTCTGTATTTTACTGGTGTTGGCATTGGTGAAGCCTCATATCGAGAGCCCCTACTATGCGTATCGGGTTTCATGTAAATACTAGTAATATTTTTTGTCATCTGCACGGAAATATTAACGAATAGCTATTATTTGCTATTCAGTAGTCAGAAATAGCCGTTGAAATAATCGAAATTGACAGTTCTTTTAGGGGATTGATTAAATTCCGCTGGCCGACGCCAAGGTGAGATAACAGTAGGTTGCCAGTCCAAAGATCTTATCCAGAAATCAGGCGGTGGGGTTCAAGCCCCCAATCTCTTCTTCTCTTAGCATCAACAGAAAAAAGAATGGCAATCCTTGAATGTGATGTCGATCAATCAGCCAACAAATGAATGCCGTAAATAAACAGGCTACCGAGTAACGTAACCAGAGGTAGCCATTGAGGCTGATGGCCTTCGTGGGCAGCCGGCAGAAGGCTGCAGGCCCCAAGATAGAGAAAACCTCCGGCAAACCAGGCCAGCAACAGTGCGAGCAACGGTTTGGTCAACACGAAAAACTCTTGAGTGATCACTCCAACCAGGGGGGCTACGGCGATGAGAATAAGAACCGTGCGCGTTGAGGACACCGAATGGTTCGTACTCACCATTATTCCTACAGCGCTGATGCCATCGACTAATTTATGCAGGAGAACAGCCATAGCGATGACCATTCCTGTTTTTTCTCCAGCCTGAAACGCTTGCCCGAGGACAAATCCATCAAAATAACTGTGCAGTCCGACCCCGACACTTCCCCAGATTCCCGTCTGATGACGATGGCGATAATGCGTGGGACCTTCATGTGGTTCGTTATGCGGTGTCGCGTATTCTAAAAAATAAAAACCTAAAAACCCGGCGATACATGAAAAGAATAAATGGTGGTGATGCCAATGACTGGTGTCGGTTTCCAGCATTACCAACACATCGGGAAACACATTCAATAACGCACCAGCGATTAAGACACCAGAGCAAAATGCCAAGAGGAGGGACTTGTGTGCCCGTACCTGCAACGCCAGAAACCCTGCAACCAATGTGACGGTGGCCGCGAGACCAGCGAGCAAATAAGACTGCATGGCTAACTCAGGACCATGGTTGAACTCGAATGAGGGCTGTTGAATTTTTCACGCAGCCCTCCATAGATCTTCAAGACAAACATTCACAAATAGGAAAATCATTAAAGAACAGAGCCTTATTCGGTTGGGATATTGTTCAAAAAAGGAGTAGACTCAAGCGGAAAGGAAGGGGAATTAGCCATCGAACCCTTGGTTAAGGGCACCGCTAGTAACCCATATTATTGAGATTGATACTAAGGACGGTCGTCCCTTTGTAAAACCGTTGAGCCTCTTCTGTATGTCCCTGTTATTTTGCAAAAAACCCTCAATAGTAAGGCACTCGGCACCTGATTACAACAAGTACTTCTGCCTGGTACAGCTGCATATATCTGGGACAAGCCTAGTTGATCTGGGAGCACACCCACTCGGGTGCGCAAAAAATGATTGCCCTGGCGTTCAAGCTGGCTGTGTGCCTGTCAACATCTCACAAGTGAGGGTTGTAACTTACGGGGAGGAGGAAAGTGTCTTCAAGAGATCTCTCGGGAACAGTTATTTTATTCAGATGAATTGACATTATTCACCAACGAATGGCTTTCAAGATTCTTTCTCTTCTTGCAACTTAAGCTTTTTTCCTTTTCTTCCGACATTTATGAATAGTCACACGTTACCAATCCAGGTGTTTTCGCAAGATGAACTCAAGTCTTCTTATTGCCCTTCTCATATTTCTTTCGATTGTGAGGCCTGCATTTGGGCTGGCCGTCCTTGCTTTCATGCTCATCCACTTTGGGCTTCAATTACGTCAGGTACGGCTGAATCCTTCCTTACGGACTGCTAAATTAGAGGCGAAATGAAATCTTTACGGGTCAAACTGGCGAATACAGGAGTTGTTGCCTCTACCTTGTGCGCAATCGAATGCGCCATCACACCGTTTATTTTCATGGCCCTCCCGTTTGTCACAGGAGGTGCCCAATGGCATGCGGGAATGGAACCTTCGGAGCCAGCTCACTTCCTGGAATGGGTCATGATTGGGTTCGTGGGACTTTTTGCTTTTAGTGGAGTCGCGTTGACATTTACTTCACATAAACAATGGAAGCCAGTGATCATCTTAGGCATCGGATTTTGTATCTTGCTGTTTAGCCGATTAGGCCCACTTGAACATTCAGTCATTGAAACCGTCATCACATTCGTTGGCACAGGGATCATGATTTGGGCTGGCATGCTGAATCGACGACTGATCCAATCTTGCGCCTGCCATTCTCATCACACCTCCTGAACATATCGTCGAGTGAACAGGAGTTGACTGCTTATAGCCGATTCCGTTATACCGAATCGGCTTCACGCTTGCGCTGAATAGAAACTCCCCCCGCGTAATTAAACATGTCAATATTCCCTTGGTGGATGTGATGCTCGTGCTTCTGGTCATCGTGCTGACGACGGCCACGTTTATCACCACCGGACAGATTCCTGTCGATTTGGCCAAGGCAAAAGAGGCGGGCGATCGTCAGGAGACGCCGGTCGTGATCACGCTGAAACAAGATGGGACGTTATTCCTCAACGATCAACCCTGTACGAAGGAGCAGCTCATCCCCTCCTTGCGAAGCATCCTCGGACAACGACCATCGTGGTGCGAGCCGATCGCATGCTCGTTCTCGAACGATTTGTCGAGGTTGTCGAGGTCGTCGATGACGTGCGTGGGGAGGGATACCACCAGGTCAGCCTCGAGGTCGCGAGGTTATGACGCAAAACGGTCGCGCCTTTTGGGAACAGAGTCGTGACGTGGTTCATGGGTGGTGGATCTCTCTGCTGCTCCATGGCCTATTGGCGACCGCAGCCGTGTTCATGATGACGAATGTCTTGGCCATCCCCAAACCGGAGCCATTCAGGTTAAACATGACATTCGTCAAGCCTCCACCTCGACCTGTCAGACCACCTCAGCCTATTCGAAAGACGAAGACCGAACGGTCACCAGTCAAACGTCCCATGGTGTCTCAACAACCTCCGGTGCAGCAAGAAACGGTCAAAGCGCGGCCACAGACCACACCACGCCTTACGCCACAGGTCAAACAGGTCAAGCCGAGACTCCAAAAGGTTGTGACTTCAATCCCGCGCCGTCAGACCATGGCGTCTCGGCCTGTTCAACGGACAGCTTCCGCCGTTTCGAACTCAAAACCCGTATCTGCGAACCGGTCTATCCGTCAGGCGGTGGTGCAAGAACCTGCCCCGATCACGCAGCCTGTGAGGACAACAGCCAAGACTCAGCAGCAGCCCGTGCGGCAAGCGAGTGCCACGCAGTCAAAGCCAACCGCTGTTCAGCAGGAGGTTTCCGCTCGAACGCAACCCACCTCAGTGGCCAATCGTCAACCAGAAACTCGGTCAGCCATTCAGCATGTGGCGACGGTATCACAATGGGACGAAGCCCACGGAATATGTGGTTGAATCTGTCAAGCCCACGATCGAACGTGTGCCAGCCATCGTCACGGGCTCGATCAGTCGCGAGATGCCCAGGGTGCAACAGTCGCCGGCTCAAACAGTTCTTGCAGCACGCCCTGTGGTATCCGCACGGAGCCAGAAACGTTCCGTGACCGTCCCTCAACGACGAGTGATTCAGCGCCCGGTCATCACGAAGGATCAAGCGACCGTCGTGACGCGTGAGGTGCAACAGTATCCTACACCCAGTATGGATTATGGATGGGTGGCCAACACACTCTTAGGCAAGGTCCAACAGTTAAAACGTTACCCGCCGCTTGCCAAACGCAGAAACTGGGAGGGGACGGTGGCGTTACGTGTGTCGATTCGCGCTGATGGTAAAATCGAGGATGTGCGCATTATAGAAAGCTCTGGTCATGAAACGCTGGATCGAGAGGCGCTCAAGACGGTGAAAATGGCCTCACCGCTGACGTTAAATCATCCGCTAGGCAGCCCGCTCGTCATGGTTGATCTGCCACTGAAATACGCCTTGAATTAATTTCTAACCCAACCAGCCTCGTCGTTACCACACAAAAGGAGGAACAGCATGAGAAACACGATTGTCCATCTGTCCAAGTCAAGCAAAATGGTCATCGGAACTTTGGTGATGGTCTGTGGTTTGTTCAATCTGCCGCCCATCGTGGAAGGCGCGCAGAAGTTTGATGCCACGGTGATCGATACCAATGGTGACAAGAGTCACATGAAAAATTTTCGCTTTTACTATGAGGAACAATTGAACGACACGCCCTTTGTTTCGCATGAACTTCGCTACATGCCCGTCAAAAAAGGCGCATCGACCATTCAAGTGCAGTTTGCCAATATTAAAAAAATTCATATCAGTTCCAATGGCAAGGAGCCGGAACTCACCATCCACTTGCACAATGGCAAAACCGGGAAATTTCCTTTGGGCATTGCCGGGAGTTTTCGGGGTGAGTCGGATTTTGGCGAAATGGATATGCCTTCATCTGGCATTACGTCTATCATCTTGAAGAAGTAACGCTTCGCGGCTCGTCGAACACGGATTCTACGAGTGCGAAAAAGGGAACGGAGTCCCTCCACTATTGAGACCTGTCCGGTCGATAGTTCTGTGAGTCCTTGGGGGTATGTCTCTGATGTGGGTCCTCGAAAGGTGGGAGGGTGGTTGATTCGATTATTCAACGTCATCAAATCGCTTGCTCAAATTAGTCAAATTATTACTGAAACAACACAAGGATTCCGCGAGGAAACTCAAGGGTCTTTAACAGCAGTACAGAGACACACAGGTGTGCTCGTCGAAGATCTTCATCACAAACTTGACCTGATAGTGGAAGGACAGCAATTCATTCGCCAACAAGTTCAGGGTGTTCACTCTGAACTTGAACGAGAGTCACAAGAAACTCCGTCTTTGTTGCAACTTTCTTACAAGCAACTTCACCAAAAAGTCCAGCACTTAGAGCAACGGGTTCAGGCAATTGAGCCGCACCTTGGCCTTTCGGTCTAGTCGAGGTTGTTACCTACCGAACTCCTAACACATTCCTTTCGATAGTTCCTTCAGGCTATATCAAGAAGGGAGCTGGCAGAGGCAAGGAATTCAGAAACACATTGGAAACCAACCAGGACTCACAATCTGAATTTCGAACTTTTTATGTTGCATCGCACATTTGATGCAGATGAAACGATTATTCCGTGCAACACCGTTCTGTGCAGAAAATAAGCATTCAGAGTGAATTAAGGTGCGGACCGTGGCGCAGTGTTCTTCTAGGAGTCATTGCAGGTACGTCCGCGAGTTCAGTGGAGCCAACTGGGCGAGAAGTTTCAGTCTCACGCAGTCTTCTGCCTTGACGGGCGACCTGTTTTTTCCTCCAAATGACGACACCGGTAATCGACCGCATCGCCACGGTCACACCCATGAGACCGATGAACATCTGAAATGGCAATCCCCAGATTGCAGCCATATGAAGAACAAACAGCCAGGTGCTGACGGTATCACCACTCGCCTCCCCGGTCGGAAGATACACGGCATGTTGCATGCCGGTATTGGCATCGAACCACACCGAGGTGCTGCCCCACTCGGCAAGATCCCGGCTACTATTGACGTTGTAACGATACAGGCCCTTCTCAGGGTCGTATGATAAACTCCAGGCTTCGTTCACGTTGAATGTCTTGCTGGCCGCTTCGTTCGCCATCAGGTCTTGGCCGATCTCCAAGGCCTGAGCCCAGGGAATGCCCGGTTCGGGTTGCGGCTTGGCGTGCTTGAGTACGTGTTCTACCCTCGACTGTCCGGTGAAGAACAGTCCCATGATGGGCTTATAGATTTCCTGCAAATTGAATCCCACGGAAGACCACGCCAGCACCAAGAGCATGGCCCACGGCCAGAGGACCGCGGAGCGGTGCAGGTCGAAGTTGACCTTGTACGACCCTTTCTTCCACCGGACGACCCACGACGGCCACCACCTGACGATCCAGGGTGGTTGTCGGCGAGCCCCGTGTGAAGCAAGCGGCTTCGCAGACGAGTGCGTACGCCCTGAAGCAGGAAAAGTCAGGTAGGCTCCGATAAAACAGTCCACTGCCCACAGCAAGGCTATGACGCCAAAGATGTATTCGCCGACGGTGCCCAATGCCAGGGCATAGTGTAGCCGGTAAATAAAGGGCAAGAGGTTGGTCATGCCCTGGCTGATGTCTCCCCATGTCCGTGCGCCCAGCACATCACCGGTAAAGGGATTGACGAACAGCGTGTCATGCTCTAGCTCTAGCTACCTTCCCGAAACGGGATCAGTGGCTGGATCGAGAAAATAGGTCCATGCACGACCGGGGTTGAACGTGAGGTTCACCCAGTGGATCCGAGCGTTTGGGTAACGCACGAGAAGTTGTTCGCGCAGGATTCGCGGATCTAAGGGTTGGGCGTCAGGAGATGGCGGTGCGACAGTCATGGCGTCTGCATTGATTGCCGTATCCAGCTCGTCATAAAAGGCGAGCAAGCAACCGGTCAGACCGGAAACTAGGAGGAAACTGGTCATCACCAGTCCGATATAGCGATGGACGAGCAACCACTTTTGACGAGTCATCAGCGATCTGACATGCATTGCCGTTCTTTCTTGTTCCAGAAACTCAGAGCCGTGGCACACTCCTCCTTCTGAGGAAAGACGAAGGGGCATGACTAGTTAAGCAGGTGTATTCGTAGCACCTTGAGACGTAATTGGTAAATGTTGGCTCACTTCTAAAAACATGTAGGTTGGTTTGCTTGCCTCGTTGTAGACTGTACGGGCACAAATCAGACACTAAACCGAGAGATAATAAGGGCTCGCTCACACATGGGGCTGCTTTATGTTCGCTACCGGTCCCAGTATTGCGCTGCTTCTTCTCTGTTGGAAGCCGTCAACACCTGGAGCTGTTGATAATTATTCGGTAAGGTTCTTCAGCTCGATCTTCGCGCCGGCCCGCATTCTCGGGCGAGTGCGCGTGAATGCTATCCAATCGGTCCTTGGTGGTCATCTGTTGTTGCTTGCTTGATTTTCGGTAGACCAGATCCGCTCGCCGGATAGATGAAGGAGCTCGGTGGGAATGCTTCGCGCGTCGGCGGGCTTCACGAGGAGCCCCACTTGCCGATATTGCTCCGAGTCAACATCGTAATCGGACCCAGTTAGGTGCCGGAACCAGGGCTCGTAGCCCATTGCATAGGCATAGATTCGTCGTGCACCAACGATGCGTGCCAGCTCGTTCGCCATCGCGGCGTCTGAGCCATTCAAACGTCGACTCTGATCGTGCTCACGGGTGGGCCGTTGATCAAGCAGTGGTCCATAGAGCCAGGTCAGCGGCGCACCCATGCACTCCATGCCTACGAACAGTGCGTCGATGCGGTTCACCGCGTCTCCGAGCCGCTCGAACAGCGCCGGCTCGACGAGGGGCACGTCGGTGGCAAACATGAATCGGCGCCCGGAGAGCTCGACCAGCGGAATCATCTTGGTGCGCACGTCGAGATCCACATGCTCACCGAGGAACGGAATGGAGGTCACTGTGAGAGCGTCGCCCAGCTCGCGCGTTTCCAGCTCGGCGAGCGACGTCACCTCCGGAAAACCGAGTACTCGTAGCATGGTTTCCAAACTGGGATCGGTGAGAGATCCCGCGGAGCCACTCGGCACGACCACCACGCCCACCCGATGCCTCAATTGAAGGAGCGCCTCCAGGGAAACATGGTCGCAATGCGTATGGCTAAGCACGACCGCATCGATGCGCTCTGGCAAATCGGAATATGATCGCGGCCATGCGACGGGTACAGGCACAAGACCAACGGGTAGTCAGCGCCAATATGGCCTTACTCCCGAACATTACGTTAACCGCTTCGGGTGGCATTCGCAGCAATTCACTCAAAGACGTGATTCGTCCAGAGGCGTTCGTATGGAACGTGGGCGCCGGACTGCTGCAACCCATCTTTGCCGGAGACCGTCTGCATGGCGAAATTGCGCGGCAAGAAGCCACCGTCACGGAAGCCATCGAGCGTTTTCATCAAACCGCACTCGAAGCATTTAGGGAAGTCGAGCAAACGTTGGCCACCGAAGAACGGTTGACCGCGCAGGAACAGGCACTAGCCGATGCCGTGCGGCATGCGGAAGCGAACAGCGTTTGGCGGTCTATGCCTACCGTCATGGCTTTACCACCATTCTCACGCTGCTGGATAGTTTTCGCGGAACGTTAGACGCGCAACGCGCGCATTTGACGGTGAAGCGGCGGCTCCTGAATAATCGCATCGACTTACAC
>BQIV01000009.1 GCA_021604005.1 Nitrospirales bacterium
GAGGAAGCTCGACAGAGAATTACTCGGTGGATGCGGTGGTACAACGAGGAGCGTCCGCATCAAGCGTTAGGTTACCGGAGCCCGCACCAATTTCGGCACGAACAACATGAACGGGTGGCTTGAATTCAGGGGAGCAGTACACATGTTCATAATGCATATCTGGAGGGAGGGAGTTGCTGTACGTTCGTGCTCCAGGTACCTCTTGGACATGTTGCGGTTTCGCTCTATAGCCCAAGAAACCCTGCTTGCTTATGACGAGGCGTTACAATAGCTGCTTCCATTTTCTGACAATTAATGGTTGACGAAGAACGGAAGCCCTGATAGCGCAACTATCGTATACCACAGTGAATGACCCAGCCAGATCAACCAGTTGATTTGTCCACACTCCCCCTTGAATCTGTACTGGTCCCGGCGCACCATTCACACGGATGGTGCCTGCACTGATAATGCCTCCCTGCCATTGCACAGGCCCTTCAAGCAGGACATCACCAACGAGAAGAAGCAGACCGGAACCTCGCATATTTTTTATTGAGAGGCCACCAGACATTGACGAAGCATCTACCAATACCGTTTGCGAAGATGACGTATCCCCCCAGGTGACCCCAGACTGATGGGTGGTCACGAGTGATGGTACCCCGGGCTGTAACGAATGAATCGCTTGCAACAATGGAATCTCCAGCATCCCCTGTTGCGGAGATGACGGAACACCAGAAAACACAGCTGGCCCTGTTGCTGAAGATGTGCTCCCGGTATACACCGGTGGCTTGGAAGGAGCCATCCCACATTGATCATGCCCACTCACCGCGTTCAATGGACCGGCAAATGATGCACCCTCTTTTGCATAGAGGGCTGCAAGGACATGCGGGATTGGAGGATGAACAACATCGACCTCAATCGTCGCCGCTCCGCCGATTCCACCGGCTGACGATACGATTCGTTCAACTGGATACGATCCCTCTATCGGCACTTGGCTTGTGAATTCCAATGGTGTGAAGGCGTTTGCCGTTGGATAGCCATACAGAATGACGTTGCCAGAATTCGCTCGCGTATGCTTTTTGAGACTTCCATCACTGTCGACATAATGAGGAGAGTCGGATCGATGCCCATCCCGCTCGGCATCGTACTCGGTCTTGTGCTTCACCTTCACCCAGTAAGGTAAATCCCGTTGAAGACTATTCGGCTGCATCATTGCATTCATTTGATTTCCACCGATGGGAAAATAGTTCGTATGACCTTTGTAAAAGGTCGTATCGTTTGATGAGCTCCAGTTGGCGGAGGTGAGAATATACGCAGTCCACCGAGGATCGTAGGTTTTCGTGAGATCCACAATCAGTTGTGGATTGCTGAGCACATCTCCACGCAATCGCGCCCGCCCTTCAGCGATTCCCGCTTCGGCAAGATAAACATTTTCGACCCCACGCCGATAATTGCCACTGATCGTAATTTCTGTTGACGTCGCAGTGAGCACAGTTGCTCCCATGACACTTAAGACGGCCATCAGCATGAGGGCGGCGATTAACGCCACGCCTTTCGTGCTCGCGGGAGAACGTGTTCTGATATCGACTAGGGTCATCGCACGCTTAGACTTTCTCTATGACAACCCAATATTCCGGATAGACATTCGTGAATGTAACGTAAAGGTCCGATACCCATGGTTGAGTGGATAGCGCTGGTCAGGAGTTGCGGTTCTGGCTTTGATCGTCACAGCGACTTGCCGAATCTGTTGTGAATCGATCGTTGGAAGTCCATGTCGATTAAAATAGTGAATAGAAAAGCTTTCGATATGTTCAGCCACCGGTTGTCGCCCGCCTCCTGTATCACGACGCAAAGTCATCGTATCCCGATCATGCGAATAGCGAATGGATTCATTGGCATCCGTGGGACTTCCATTGCCATTGAGATCGGCTTTGATATGAAGCTGCGTGGGGTGATAGACAATACCGTCAAAGTCATTCATGGCACTGCCATCGAGATTGACATGACGTGGATCATAACCAGCCATTCTCAGTTCACGAAGAATGACATCCATGGCAGCTCGAGCATGTTGTTGCATATCTAGCGTATCGTCTCGCACCACTTGAGCGCGGACTTGCCCTGCATACACCGAATAAATCGTGCCGAGCGTCACAACGCCCAATGCGATGGAGACGACAACCTCTAACAGCGTAAACCCGTGATCGTTTCTCACCTTCACCCTGTCCTATTCCGTCAAGAGAGTCGACAGCGACGTCGCATGTGCATCAGCATCCCAGGCCACGGTCACAGTCACTGTCTGCATGCCAGGGGCAGGGGTCCCAGCTTCAACAACCACTGTCCGTTTGAATAATGGTGCGTCTATCATTGAACCGTAGGGTTCCGTACTCGTTGTGACCCCAGATAGTGACCGGCGATACCCCATTCGAAGGACTTCTTCGATTTGATCTTGTGCCAAGGTAACAGCCTTTGTCATTTTCTGACTCACTGACATGCCAGTAATGGATGCAGTGGAGAAGCCAGAAATACCGGTGATCGCAACAGAGATCAGCGCCATCGCCATCAAAACTTCTAACAAGCTGCTTCCGCGATTCGTCGCCATTTTCGACAACGCATTTCGAACATATACGATGAATATGTTGGTGTTCATGATTGAATCGTCACGCGACCTGTAATGCCAACCGTGACACGTTTCGTCCCTGCTGTATTGGAAAGGGTCACGGTCGCGAGATTGGACGCAGTCCCACGTGGATGAAAAATTGGATGATTCGTACTGGTAAGCATGACATCTTCATAATCCACACGAATATCACGTATGTTCAGAAGCTCCAATGGGTCTGGTCTCCCATTATTGTTATCGTCATCCAATATGGAATACCGGTGCGCATCAAGAAAAGTAATACGTTGCTTGTTGCCTTGCGTCACGGCTTTCGTCTTCGCCGCCATGAAGTCCGACGCCACTTGCCGCACTGCGCCATTCAACCGCCACTTTGGCAACTGAGACGAAAGCCACGATTGACTCAATAACAAGATGATGGCCAACAACCCGACTACCGTCACTAACTCAATGAGACTATACCCACCCCGTGCTTGCAGTTGAGACAGACCAGGATTCATAGAAATCGTCCAAAATACCAATTCAGCATGTCTGTCCCGAAAAACAAGGTCAACACGGCTCCAAGGGATAGATACGGGCCAAATGGAATATACTGCCCTCTTTGTAAAACTTTAAACGCCAGGAGAATCACACCGATCATGGATCCAACAATCGAGGCGACCATGAGTGTCAGCAACGCCGCCTTCCAGCCGAGAAACGCCCCGACCATAGCCAAGAGTTTAATATCACCTCCGCCAATACCTTCTTTGCCGAATAGGTAGGGACTAATCCAGGCTATCCCTAACAAGATCCCTCCACCCACCAGCACCCCAATCATGGAATTTACAAACCCGGTGGGCAGCACCGTTGATGCCGCAACAATCCCGAGGACAATTCCCGGTAATGAAATAACATCTGGAATAATTTGGTGATCCCAATCAATCCACGTAATCGCCAAGAGCGCAGAAAATATGACCGCATAGATCACCGACTCCCACCCCCACTCAAAGCGCCAAAGAATGGCCATATATCCCAACCCATTGGATAATTCGATGATGGGATATCGTGGGGGAATCGATGCATGACACTGCCGGCATCGTCCTCGCAGAAGAAGAAAACTCACGACGGGGATATTGTCATACCAGCAAATCGTCTGCTTGCAATGTACGCAGGCAGAACGTGGAAATACAATGGAGAGGTCTTGGGGCACACGATGTATACAGACGGTCAAAAAACTTCCGATAATTAACCCAAAGAAAAATACCGATCCATATTCCAACATCAGCGGTACCATGGTCATCTCCCATTCACTTTTGATATTAGTCGAATCTACGTAAAATCATGAGTTTACTTTCAGAAAGTGGCCTGCTACGATCCCCTACTTAGTCGCAATACTTTGATGCATACATGCTAGGAATTCATGAAGTGAAAAAACGGGATCTTCCTCCAGTCAAGCGTAAACGACCAGAAGCCTTAACGGATCGAGAGCAAGAAATTTTGCAGCTCATTTGGTCGGGACTCAAGAACAAAGAAATCGCCCAACGCCTCAAGATTAGCGTGAAGACCGTCGAAGCCCATAGGGCAAATATGATGAAGAAGGTACGCGTGTCGAATGCCGCCCAACTCCTGAATGCGGCCATTCAGGAAGGTCTCATCCAGGTAAAGTAGAACTGTCTCCCGGTTCATCAGCCAGACGTCGCTGCCGCATGGCTTCAAACAACACAATCGCAACACTCACGGACAAATTCAGTGAATCAATTCGCCCGAGCATCGGTATCGATGCACGGTAGTCGCACTTTTTCAATACCCCAGGGCGAATTCCTTGTCCTTCCGCCCCGAACACCAATGCCGTTGGTCCCGTGAAATCTACGTCCGTATACGGAATATCTGCCGATGGATCGAGGGCACAGGTCATCACTTCGGCAGATTGAAGTTTTTCTACAAGCCGGTTGGTATTGCTGGCGCGTGCGACCCGCATATATTCAACAGCACCGGCAGACGCTCGAGCGACTCCGCTCGTTAGCCCTACTGAGCGATGTTTAGGGATAAAGATACCTTGGATTCCGGCGGCATCCGCCGTTCGAAGAATGGCGCCAAGATTTTGAGGGTCTTGTACGTTATCTAACACGATGACAAATGCAGGAGAGTGTTGCCGGGTGACTTGGTCTAGCAATTCATCTTCATCCACATAGGACTTAGCGGTAACGAGACCGACAATACCCTGATGATTTCCTTGCGGTACGAGTCGATTGATTCGATCACGAGGTTCAACCGAAATCGGAACCTCTTGCGAACGAGCAAGCCGAACAATTTCAGCATACTGTGCATCGTCACGAATCACATGAAGGCGTAGCAAAGAACGGGTCCCTGCCCGGAGAACTTCTCGAAGTGCATGAAGACCGTAGACGAACTCTTGCCCGTTATCGTTTCCAGCGGGTTGTGCCGTCCGGTCGGTCTTCGAGAGTGATGCCTTGGGACGCCAGGTCTTGGCGAATTTTGTCGGCCGTGGCAAAGTCTTTCCTTTTTCTTGCCTGTAGACGGTTTTCTATTTGTTGCTCGATCCAATTACTATCAACTACGGAAGAAGGTGAAACATTCGCGATCGCTCCAAAAGTCACTGACTCATCAAAGGTACGGCTAAAGCTCCAATCCTTACTGGAAAGTTGAAAAAGACCGAGTGGAACACCAAACTGCCGAAAACTCTCGAGAGCCTGAGTTTTCGCCTCAGACGTCAATCCTCCCGATGCCAACCATTTATTGATCTCACCACGAAACCGCTGAAACTCTGCCAACGCCTTAGGGGTATTGAGATCATCATCCATGACTTGCTCAAATTGTTGTGAAAATTCAGCAAGAGCTTTTTCTAGAAGGCGACTGTTTTCTATTTGATCTTCTTGTCCAGACTCTTCCAAGCGCTCAAACAAACTATAGATATTATCCAAAGCCGACTTGGCTTCAGAGAGAGCTTTATCGGAAAAATTCAGATCGCTTCTATAGTGGGTCGAAAGCAGAAAATACCTCAAGACTTCTGCCGTCACGTCATCTTCTTTTCCTTGTTCATCCTTCTTCCAAGGAGACTTCTGAAATATTTCCTGAATCGTAAAGAAGTTTCCCAAAGATTTTGACATCTTCTCTTCATCAATGGTGACAAATCCGTTGTGGACCCAATAGCGAGAAAATTCTTGTCCCGTGTATGCACATGATTGGGCCATTTCATTTTCATGGTGCGGAAAAACCAAGTCTTTTCCCCCTCCATGAATGTCGAATATCTCACCAAGATGCTTGATAGACATGACCGAACATTCAATGTGCCACCCTGGCCTCCCAAGTCCCCACGGACTCTCCCAGCCAGGCTCGCCTGCCTTTGCGCCTTTCCATAAGGCGAAGTCCATCGGATCCTTTTTCCGTACATCCACCTCAACTCTCGCCCCAGCCAACATTTCATCCTTCTTACGGCCGGAGAGACGCCCATAGGCTTCATACGCACTGACGTCATAATACACATCGTTTTCAACTTGATAGGCAAACCCCTTTTGGATCAAGCCTGCGATCATGTCAATAATTTCCGGCATATGCTGAGTGGCGCGCGGCTCGACATCCGGAATCCTGACTCGAAGGCGATTCATATCACGGTAATACGCGTCGATATATGTTGCCACGATCTCCGTCCATACGACTTTTTCTTCCAGTGCCTTTTTGAGTATTTTGTCATCCACGTCCGTAAAGTTTCGAACATAGGTAACCGCGTACCCCTTGTGCTGGAGATATCGAGACAACACATCAAAGACTACCGCACTTCGAGCATGCCCCACATGACAATCGTCATACACCGTCACACCACAGACATACATCCGGACATGGTTATCCTGAAGAGCGACAAATCGTTCTTTTTTTCTGGTCAATGTATTAAAAATATTCATAATGTCAGCAACGTAGTCATAGCGATTTTACGTAAATATAGCGAAACCAAATACGTTCCAGCTGAAGTCGATCAACTAACCCCGCGCGATTACTCACTTCAAGCATGTGGAAGTTATTTGAAACGGCTACAGACAGACGTTCAACAACTTATGAGGACAACATTCGCCTTACGCGCATGCAAGTGAGTTCACTACCTATCTCGCTATACAGTAGACATGAACCTAGATGGCTACAACAATAGTTTAACAAGAGTAAATCCTCCCACCAATAAGACAAGGAACAGAATCGAAAACAGATCAAAGTACTTTTCTAAGATGAGTTTCACTGACGGACCGAATAGGCGTAAGGCTCCGCCGAGCAAGAAAAATCTCAAGCCACGACTCAATACCGAAGCGATGACGAAGGTCATAAAGTCAATGTGCGAGGCTCCAGCTGCCAGAGTGAATACTTTGTAAGGAATAGGAGAAAATCCTGCTGCAAAGACTGCCCAAAACGCATTATCGCTATACAACGTTGATACTTTTTCAAACACTTCTGGCGTAAAACCTGGCACATATGCATAAAACCACTCGGCAATGATGGCCCACATCCCCATTCCGATTGCATACCCAACCATTCCACCGAAAACAGAACCTGCCAAACATATGCCGGCAAACCCTAAGGCACGCGATGGAGCTCCCACGCCCATAGCGACCAACAAGACATCAGGAGGAACAGGGAAAAAAGATGACTCCGCAAAGGCAATCAATAACAATGCGACTTTTGCATGGGGTGTGGTTGCCCAATGAATGACCCATTCGTAAAGCGCACGAATAATTGTCGAGGGATGATATTTTGATCTCGGGGAAGATGACGGAAAAAAATTAGTCGGCATTGCTCGTTGTATATTATCTTACAGCCGTTTCAAATAATTTCCATCCATTGAGGGGAATGTTTTCGCAGCATTGGTACCTGTGGGACCGTCTGGTTTACGCAGAAAAAAACCCGCCTCGGATTGAGACGGGTTTTTAAAATTTCGTCAATGCGAAGATGCTGAAGAGACGAATGTTCGTTAAATGTTTTGCATGAAATGGGCAACGGCATCAGGATCTACCTTACCCATAATTGCAGAAGATGGAACAGTGCTGGATTTCTTTCCAGAAAGTCCACAGACCACTTCATCAACAATCATCTCAACGGGCATCGACATTCCACCATAGACATGCGGGCCAGCGACAATTTTAGCATTTGAATAACCATAAATGGCAGTCGCCACGTCTTTCGCCAGCCATCCAACAAAGTTAAACTCTGGTACAACGATTAATTTGGCCTTTGCACAAAGCTTACGAAGCTCTGCTGTTGGGAATGGCCGTAGGGACTTAATTTTGATCAATCCGGCCTGTATGCCTTTTTCCGTACATTCGCGAACGGCTTCACGGCATTGTGCGGCGGCGCTCCCAGAGGCGATAAGCAGAACATCCGCATCTTCCACATTTTGGGTTTCCACCAATCCGTCCATGTACTGATCAATATACTTTCTAGACCGCTCTACGGCCGCCCACACTTCTTGCTGCCAGACGGCATGAATGTTATAGGCCATAAAATTCGATTTTTGTACCGGGGCATCCCGCGACAATCTGGCTGGGGGATTCTCGGCATCCAACACCGGAACCGCACCTCTCCACGCTTCACGTTCTGGCAGTTTCAATCCTTTATCTTGCATAGAACAATATCCTCGAGCATGCGTCACAAAGAAGCCATCGCAACAGACTCCGACAGGAAGCGTCACATCATTTTTCTCACTAATAATGAAACCCTTCATAATATAATCAAACAAATCTTGTTGATTTTCAGCATGAAAAACAATCATCCCGCAATGCAATAAATAAGCAATTTCAATATTGTCTGGCTGAATAGCTAATGGAGCATTAACAACCCGACACGTAAACATAGCGACGGCTGGAAGACGATGACCAGGCCATGAGGCAATGGGTTCCAGTCCACGAAGCGTACCAGGACCGGCAGTTGCCGTAAAACATCTGACACCCGCACGCGAGCCACCGGCAATTGCCGACATAACTCCATACTCTTCTTCACCACGATAATACTCTTTGACATACCCTTCACCATAGAGCACACCAATCAACTGCATTGTTTCACTTTGCGGGGTAATCGGATACGCAATAGAAAGGTCCACATTTGAACGGCGCACAGCTTCTTTCGCAGCTTCACTTCCTGTAATAAACTCTCGTTCCCGCGGAGCTTCATTAAACATATATTCAGGCGTCACAACTCTTTGCCGTTTGGCCTCGGCATGCGGATCTTTTTTCCCAGCTTGGGATGAAGGAGGCGCAGGAGCTGCGGTAATAGGGTCGCCTTGCGGATTTGTTTTGACTTCAGGTTCCAGTGCTTCGCTCATGGGATCACCCCTTTATAACAGTTGATGGCTCTACGTATCATAAATGCTATGGTTGACTCATTAAAAACGCATGATTCTTCAGGATAAAGGATGTACTGCTCTTATCCTTCACGCTGCATATCTTCAGGTCGATGGCCAAAAGCGGCAGCACTGGCTCCACCAGGCTCACCAAGTGGAATATGTAATGGATTCGTGTGGGTCTTTCCACTATGCACTTGAGATTGGAGTCCTGTAAACCGAACGTTTTCTCCATTCTCTGGAATGGTAATGCCCATTTCTTCTCGAACTCGTTTAAAGACCTTGGCTATACGTCGAATTTTGTCTGCATCAGAATCTCTGACCGTAAACATCGCATCTTCATGACCTTGCTCAGCACAAATCGCAGAGGTCCAACAGTTGGTTCCGGCTCGAATCATTTTCAACGTGAGATTCGCATAATGACAGTGCACACCAATGAAAATACAGGCTTCGATTTTATTTCCCCAGATCGTCAGATTCGGATGGTTGGGGTTAATCATTTCTTCCGGTTCAATTTTAGGGTATTTCGGCCGATAATCCGGCATGGGGATAATCATGACTTCAGGTAATTGCGCGGCTAATTCCAAGACGGCTTTGGCCTTGTCCGCGGCATGATCATTCCAATTCCAGAGCACGAGAGGACCGGGGAAGATGGTGGCATTCTTCCGAGTCAACATGGACCGAGCCATTTCCTCCATAGCGGTTTCTTCTTGAACGACATTTCCAAACCGTAAGCCAAACCCCGTTTTCGGAGGAAGAACACCTAACTCAGCGGCGGACGGTGGATGAAATCCAGCTGGCCCTGGTTCAACTATTCTTTCTTCTGCATCTTGAGTTGCTTCCAATTGATCACCCCATAAATTTAAAGTTTTCTCGATGAAGAAAACTTATAGACTTGCAATTTGTAAAACTACCCTCGAATAGGATTCGCCAGCTTTGCCGTTGTATTCTTCTCACCATACGTAATATTCTCAGTCAATGCTGAATCGCCAACCTGATCGATCATTTCCATTTTAATCGCATTATGTTTGGCCATATTGTCGCAGACCCAGACACACTGCGCACATCCTTTACATCGATCAACGGCCACATATGCCGAGCCATACTTTAAGCCCTTTTCTTTTCCAGCATCATTATTATAAAGAATGGTGTTGGCTTCAGGACAATACTGCGTACATAACTTACAACTCGTTGCCGCACAAATTTCAGTATCTATATAGGCAATTAAATACATTGAATCCTCATGTTCTTAGATAAATATTTATGCCGTTGCGGCAGCAGGCTTCGCCTTAGGAGCTTCCCAACCATGTTCAACTGCATAGTCCCAGGCCGCCTTGACCACGGCAAGATTCTTATCAATCAATTCTTGCTTTTTCTTAAACTTTCTTTCGACCACACTATCTAATGCCGCGGTCCCACCAGACACGACAAATCCCTTACCCAGGAATCGATCTTTTACGGCCTGGCCAAGCGCATCCATATTTGTTAAGCCGGTAATTGCGCCAATGGCTCCATTCATTGCCATATTGGTTGCCAGATCGATCCCTGCAACTTCTAGCGACAATGTTGTTGCAGGAATATAGTAGATCTTTGCGTTGAGTTCTTCTAATTCCCGCTCTTGGTCAGGCTCAAGCTTCATGGGTGTATCATGATTAATCAAGGCCACTCCGTTTTTCTTCAGTCCGAAATAGAATGGGTTTGTGTAACTTTTTCCATGCGTGATCACTTGTGGATGAAAAATCATAATAATATGAGGAAAGGTAATCTCGCCAATTTCATAAATCGGCTGATCTGAAACCCTCACATAACTTTCCACCGGCGCCATACGTTTCTCTGAACCATAAAAGGGAACAATCGTACTTTCCCCACCCGCATTAATGACACCCGTACTAAAAATGTGAGAGGCTGTGACGACACCCTGCCCCCCAACACCAGCCATGCGAATGTTGTATCGAATAGCCATTTTATTGCCTCCTTAGTTCTTCCGTAGGTCCAATCAAGAAACGTACAAGTTCTACGAGCAAATGAATAACAACGTCCTAAGACTTATCCAGCCGTCACAGTCTTGGCCGGCTTTGGAAGATATTCTTTATATCCATATAGCTCACCAAGGGCTTGCTTAGCATCGTCTGTCAGATATTCAGAGAACTTATAACGATCGTTTTCAACGTCCTTTGCATCTTCCATCACTTTGTCGGTAGGAATGGCGTATTCAATATTACAAGAGGTATAGGCTTGAATGTAGGTTGGGCCAACTTCTCTGGCGACTAATACTGCCTTTTTGATCACACTCTCGACCCGGCGTGGATTATTGGGAACAACCGTCGCGACATACGCACAGCCAGAAACTTTTGCCATTCCTAACATATCCATCTTTTCAAACTTCTTGCCCACGGGGGCCATCTTCAACACTTGCCCCTTATTCGTCATGCCGCTTTCCTGTCCACCAGTGTTTCCGTAGACTTCATTATCCAACATGATTGTGGTGAATTTTTCTTTTCTAAACCATGAGTGAAGAGTTTGCGCAAAACCGATGTCAGCCATGCCACCATCGCCAGCCATCACAACAACATCTTTTGGCTTATCGCCAAATCTAAGCTTAAGACCTCTGGTCAAGCCACTCGCCACACCGTTTTGATCCCCATAATTGCCATAGACAAAAGGAATGGCCGCTTGAGAGATCGCAAGACGGCCACAACCTGCCGTTCCTACGGTGATGGTATCTTCAGGATTCGGGAATGCAATCATGGCTAAGCGAATGAATAATGTCATGGCACATCCGGCACACATTGGATGTTCTTCAAGAATTTCCTTGAACGTTCCAACTTGCGAGACAGAGGTCTTTTTTCCAAAAGGACCATGATCTACCATATCGCGATACTCTTTGGGCATCCATCGATCAAAACCTGGGGTAAATTTCACATAATCGAGGCTCATATCTCGCTCCTCCTTCTTTCTTCGTGTTTTAAATAAAAACCTTTGAGAAACATGACAAGCTTTCCTATAACTTCTAAATATTTACGACACATAAAATTAGGTAGATTCACCCATACCAAAAAAGAAACCTAGCAAAGAGATTCAAATGATGTCAAATAATCATACTTCACCTTACTCACTTTAGAACGATAATTGAACTCATGATAAACCTGTTCCGCTTCCTATTCAACTCCAAAGAAGACCCACTAGGCCAAAAAGAAGGCCTACCTAAGCGGTAAAACCTTTAGGCCTTTGGGGCAGAGGAAGTCTGTCTAATTATGAACGAACAATCGTGAACATGTCATACTCACTCAAACATTGTCATGACGTGAAGGCCCCTGCTGCATTTGAATTAGCTTGCCAGACGAGAGAATATCCTACGCTTCAGTTAGGCCTAGCGCCAATCTGAAACACCTCATGTAAGGAACAGTGGATATCAGGAGGATCTAAGGAGACTGACAGATCAAACAAACAAAACACGATTAGAACAATAAACGCCGGTCTAATCGAGTATATATTGGACCGGGTCAACCACACGGTCATTGACCGCGACTTGATAATGCAGATGTGGCCCTGTTGAAAACTTTCCGGTGCTGCCGACAAGCCCTATCAACATACCACGCTTGACTTTTTGTCCATATTTCACATGCATTTTAGAGAGGTGACCATAGGTGGTCTCGATCCCAAAACCATGATCAATGCGAATAAATTTCCCCATCCTGGCATCATAAGCTGCAACGACAACCTTACCCGCAGAAGGCGCTCGCACCTCAGTCCCCCGGGGCGAACCAATATCAATGCCAGCGTGCAACGCCTTTTTCCCAGTGAACGGAGAAACCCGTGGGCCAAATTTCGATGTGATTGGTCCCTTGACCGGCCAAATAGATGGAGTGGACGCCCACCGTTCAGCACGAAGATTTGCGGTATTCAGCAAGGTATCAAGGATATTTTTCTCGACTTTTGACTGGGCGTCGATCCAGCGAAGCCCAACCTCTATGTCTCGAATTCTTTCATGCTCCGTTGCGTCTTTGCCCGTAGAAGTCAGATAGCTATTCGCATCTGAAACCTGATGGCCTTTCTCCAAACTCACAGCCTGGCTATCATACGGGAACTCTTCTCCCCCCTGTCCTGGCACAGAGTTCGGAACGCCTTCAATTTCATCAGGCTCCAAGCCAAACATTGTCTGAAGTTTGCGATTGAGGTGCTCTAACGACACCATTCGCTTTTTCATGCTATCAACCTCAACGCCGAACACTCCGGTCCGTTCACGTGAAGTTGCCAGCTCCTTTCGAAGCCCATCCAATTCAGCTAATTGACTTCGTTGGTATATATAGTGAGTTAAAATTCCGCTTTGCAGAACAAGCAAACACAGTCCGGCAATCAGCGAATAGCGCACGGTGGACTTCCGCAACTTGATGCGCAATGGATTCGAACGAGCCCCGCGAAAAACAATGATTGAGTAGCTTTCTTCAGAACCTTTCATTGCTTACCTTTTATACTTTTTATTATGTAAATCCGTCACAAGAAGTTTTGTATTTGACCTAGCTGTAGACTAACAATACGGTGATAAAAATTCTACCCTTTCAAAAAAAATTAACGATTGGCATCACTCGTTTGCAATCGTAGGGTTCACGGCGTGCCTGAGCCAATCCAAGTAGTCCGCAGACCCCATCTGGATGGGAAATGCGATAATTTCAGGAACACGATAACTATGGTGCATCTTAACGGCCGACTCCAACATAGCAAACATTTCAACTGTTGTCTTGATGATGAGGAGAGACTCCTGCTCTTCCGATACCTGCCCCTCCCACTCAAACACCGACTGGATCGCTGGCACGATATTCACACATGCGACAAGCCGATCCTGGACAATTCGCGTCGCAATGGCCTTGGCCTCAGCTTCAGATGCCGTAGTCACCAAGACGACAATTTCTCCAGCCATAACTCCAATCTATGACGTACATAA
Organism: Nitrospirales bacterium; assembly: GCA_021604005.1. Lineage (GTDB taxonomy): Bacteria > Nitrospirota > Nitrospiria > Nitrospirales > UBA8639 > JAGQKC01. The sequence goes on from BQIV01000009.1 coordinate 13,849, forward strand.
GCCATACGACCAAGGGCTTACAGCACATCGCAGCTTTCCTACATAGGATATATCGGTCGATTCTTGTGATTCCTAAAGCCTTGAATATACAGCAAGAACCGATAACGGTACCAAACTGCCAGGCGACCAATCAGCACACCCACCTCACACAAACGATCAACAGCCCATGATATTCACCCCAAAACGCTCGTCGGTTCCTATGAACGTCTCATTCGCACTTACTGCCCAGCATGCAGACGACTGGGGTCTTCATCCGCAAGTTGGACTAAGTCAATAATCGCAGGACGTAACGCCTCTTGCAAGGCTCCAGGGTAACTCTGGACAGCATCTTCCAGATTATAATAAGGGCTGTCGTATTTTTCGCCTTCATACTCCATTGCCATGCTCCATAACACCTTTGAGGGGTCAGACGCTGGCGTTAATCGTAAATCCAACTCAACCGCCGTTTCCGTTTCACCCATTGGTGCCCCTAAAAACCAAAACACCACGCCAATCGGCCCTAAAAAGTAGGTATCAAGGCGACGTTTCCACTCCGTCGATTGCAAACGCCCCCGAAACACTAAATCTGCCGGACCCGCGTTCTCATTTTCAGCAAATGTGACCGACGAAAAGAGTCCAGCTTCTTGTAATTCCGCGACAGTAGCCTTTGCAAAGTCATTTGGCGGATCAAAGTTCACAACATCCACCTCTTCGGGGTTAGCCGCTTCTTCCGGCCGATCATACGTTGTTTCGCCATACCGCACTAAAGGAATTGATGCCTTCCAATATTCTTCCTCCATATCTCTCCCTCGAAGATCTTCAAAGGGCAACACCACCGCTTTGGCGGAAAGCGGAGTTTTCGCCTTCACATCAAGATATGCTCCCGTTGAAGCTGGCGGATACTCCCAATTTCGGTTGCCCAAACACCCGGCAAGCAGGCTAACACTCAGCACAATACTCAAACCACGACACAGACTTGCGAGAGAAGAGTTCATTCATATTCTCCTTTCTAACCTGAATAGGGAACGATAGAATTTCATGATAAGACGGCCTCTTCAGAGACTTTCGGGAAGGCCTGAGTTTGTCATAACCGATTTAATTAATTTGCGTCCCCTTGAAGCGCGTAATGCCGCATTGACAGTTCTCATGGCTCAATTGGTACGTATGTGGATCCGTTATTATGATATGAATACGCCCACTGATATGCGAGGGAGAGGAACGACACGATCAACCATCCTCAAGAAGTTGATGTCCGGGAGGGCCATTTTCCTGAATTGACAAGTACCACCAAGCCTTCCTAGGTGCCAGGATCCGTGAATGGAGCGGATAGGCCTACAAGCTAAATTCAGCACATACATGAAAACACCAATACAGCCACAGATTTGTCGTCAGCCTTCACAAAATACTCTTCACGCTCCTTCAGGAATGGCGGCAAACACACACACCACATCAACATGAGAGGTGCATACGAACATCTACACGGCAAACCCTCCGGCATGCGCGAGGCGGGCTTGAAACTCCTCATATGTCCGAGTAACGGGAAATTGAGGAAACTCATCTTTGATAGATTCTGGAGGACAGAAAAAGATTCCCGCATCCGCTTCTTTCAACATCGAGATATCATTGTACGAGTCGCCAGCGGCAATAACCCGAAATCCGATATTTTTCAATGCCTGAACGGCATGGCGTTTTTGATCGGGCATGCGAAGATGATAGTGACTGATAAACCCCTGTTCATCCACTTCCAACGAATGACAGAAAATTGTTGGATAGTTCAATTGCTTCATCAGCGGCGACACAAATTCATAGTAGGTGTCAGAAAGGATTATGACCTGACAGCGCTCACGCAACCACGCAAGGAACGGCACCGCACCCTCTAACGGTGAGAGCCCCTCGACAATACGCTTAATCTGCTCTAACGTAATCCCATGCTCTCGCAATACAAGTAACCGCTTCTGCATGAGTTCATCATAATCGGGAATATCCCGGGTCGTCATTTTTAGATCTTGAACGTTAAAATGATCAGCTACGGCAAGCCATATTTCCGGAGCCACCACCCCTTCCATATCAAGACATGTAACAAGCGGATGTGTCATAGACCTTCCTTTGATTTTCAGTGATGCTCAGTACAGACCCTGTAAATTTCTGGCCATCATAAAGAAAAGCGCTCCATGTTACAACAGGAAACACCCGCCTCCTCACGCAACCAATAGATGGTCTCCCACTATTATAGCGAACCCCAATACGTACGAGTAAAACCATACGGAATGTCAACGCGATAGCACACACGTCAAGGGCACAGAAGTTCATAGCATCGGCTATAACTCAAGTACTTTCACTTATCGCGAAGGGGAAATATGTAGGCTATGACAAGGTCATGCCAACAGCGAGGCAAGCGAGGTTATGAGCGTCCAACAATCATCGTCAACAAATCTTTAGGAGTTTCACAGTAGAAATCCGGGCGCAAGGCCTTCACTTTGTCCTGATTTCCATAGCCATACCCCACAGCACACACCTTCACGCCACTGGCTTGAGCAGCCCTGACATCATTGGTACTATCTCCAATCATCAGGGTTTTCTCAGGAGAAACATCGAATGCCTCAAGCACCCTGAGCAACATGCCAGGGTCTGGCTTTAACTCTGAACTATCCCGCGGACTTTCTATGGCAGCAAAGGTCCCGGCCGCACCGAGGCCTTGAATAATCTGCAACGTATATTCCAGCGTTTTGTTGGTCACCACGGCACAATGTCGGCCATTTAGATGAGAAAGCACATCGGTAATGTTCGGATAGAATTCCGTGTTATCCAAGCAATGTTCGAGATAATGCAGACGAAAGATACGTAAAGCCTCCTCGTACCGGCTTACATTCCCCTCGCCGACAGAGAGCCGCAAGAGCTGCTTTACCCCATCGCCGACAAACCCGAATATTTCCTCACGCGTACGTTGCGGCAGGCTCAAATCTTCAAGCGTAAAATTCACGGAATTGGCGATATCCACCTTCGAGTCAATCAGCGTTCCGTCTAAATCAAAAAGAACTAATTCCACTTGCCTGCCATCAAATTCTTCCTTCATCATTTTGGCGCCTGCGTTAACTGTTCACGAAGCTGTTGAAATTTCTTTTTTCGCATATCGTCAGGTTCCTGTAACTGCGCTAAGCGAATAAAATTCACTAGCCGTTTCTTTCCCACATGGGGGGGCAACTGAGGCCCAACGATCCGCCAACGCTCATGAATGGCCTTGACATGATAATACTCAAGATACTTCTGCGGCTCCGGCAAAAACGTGGCCGTCTCCCAATACATCGTCCCGACGACTTCGAAGGTGACGGGAATGAGCATCTCCGTGCTGGAGAGTATTTCCCATTGGCCGACATCTTCGATGACCTGAAATTCGGAGATCACCACAACCCGCCCCCACGCCGGCTCCTCGGTCCATGACACAAAAGGAGCTAGCACCTCCTGGGAATCGACCTCAAGTCGTGCTCCGCGTTTATCCAATGACAAGTACTTTTCAAGGAATCGGCTCGGATCGTTTTTTATGTCGCCGGAAAAGGCCGACGTTTCGATGGAACCCCAGAGAACCACCAAGCCCACAAGCATGACTTGGACCAAGCGAAGGAACCGTTTCATGGGAAATCTGGCGGATGAACACCACAACAGGCAAACACACACGGGAAGGGGTCATTATCCTTTCAACAGAATAACCAGGATAATGCCAAGGAGGAGCCATAATGGAATGGAAAGCATGAGACCCCACACGAGCCCCTGAGAGGTCTTTAATCGACTCTTCAACTTCCGCTTTTCAACAGCCTTGGCCACTCGCGTTTTCACCTCCTCGAGATGAAACGGTTTCGTGATATAGTCATCGGCGCCAAGACTGATGGAACCCACGGCCGTACTAATAGATGGATGTCCCGTAATCATCAGAAAAATAATGTCGTCATTGACTTCACGAATCCGTTTTAACAATTCCATGCCGTCCATGTCCGGCATAATCAAGTCAGCTAAAATGATTTCGACGTCATCTTGTTGATATTTGTTCAACGCATCCACGCCATTTTCGGCTATCGCGACCGAATACTCAAGGGTTTCAAGATATTCGGCCAGAGCCTCTCGGACGCCTGGATCATCATCAACGACTAAGACTCGCTCAGCCATGGTCAATCATCTTCCCCGCATAGGGCATTGCGTCCATGATTACATTGTTGGCGCATCGACGACAACAACATCATCAGGCATCGTTAGGTGTAACACGTTCGCGTCAAGTCCTTGATTAGTACGGATATTCGAAAACTGTAAGGTCGAGATATTTCCCGTCTTCTCATGCAAGACAATCTGACGGATAAGGTAAGACGTGGGATCGATGGTGAGTTCGATGCGAGTCACGGTTGAGGTTGGTTGATCCTCACGTTTCGGAACGAGAACGACAAGAGGAAGTTCCCCGGCACTCTTGTCCTGATTAGCGGACGTCGCAATATCAAATTGCTCTCCAAGCTTTCCCACTCCCTGTAACAACGTGAGTGGAGCTTTGGAGGCGGCCATTTGCGTCAGATTCCCCTTGACCACCTGTTGATGCTCCGGCACGTACCACATCACGTGATCGCCATCGACAAGTATGTGCTCAACATTAGGCTTCTGGTAATCCCAGCGAAGCAATCCCGGTTTTTTCAACAACACTCGGCCCGACGATGTCAGCCGACTGTCAAAGCCTTCGATTTGCGTTTCCTGCGAAAACTCCGCTTGCAAGTCTTGAGTGTCGAGATAGCGGGCATCGACTTGTTTGACGAGAGCCTGAACATCGGCGAGAGATGCCAACACGATCGTCTGACCACTCCCAAGAACCACGAGCAAGATGAGGCAGAAAAGATGTTTCATCCGGCTTCTCCAATTGCAGCCTGACGAGCCAACAACTCCCGGCGCCCATCCCGACCAGGCGCACTCACTAAACCCTCCTCCTCCATCTGTTCAATCATCCGAGCCGCTCGTGGATACCCAACTCGAAGCCGTCGTTGGATAAACGACGCAGATGCGTGCCCGGACTCCATCACAACCTCCCGGGCGCGTTCATAGGTTTCATCGCGTTCTTCATCGTCTTGAGCGGTCTCCTGACTCGAGAAAAATTCTTCATCTTCATACACCGGCGCAGCCTGTTGTTTCACCCATTCTACCACTTCTCGTACCTCGTCATCTGAGACAAACGGGCCATGCAGTCGAGTAATACGACCAGAACCGGACGCCATATACAGCATGTCGCCTTTTCCAAGTAACGTCTCGGCCCCATTGGCATCCAGAATCGTGCGTGAATCGATTTTGGAAGACACTTGATAGGCAATTCTCACCGGAAAATTCGCCTTGATCAGCCCGGTCACTACATCAACTGACGGCCGTTGGGTCGCTAAAATAAGGTGAATGCCTGAAGCTCTCGCCATTTGAGCCAATCGTGCAATCCGGTCTTCAACTTCCTTGGGGGCGACCATCATCAGGTCAGCAAATTCATCAATGACAACCACGATATACGGGAGATGCGTCAACGGCTCATCACTGGAATCATCGGACGTTGCCGCAACATCTTCCGGTTCTGATGATTGGGCCTTCTTCTTCACAGGCTTTACCGAACGTGGCGCCTGCTGCTGTTCGGCAACCTTCCGATTATAGGCATCGATGCTTCGCACCCCATGTTCAGCCAGCATTCGATAGCGGCGCTCCATCTCCTGCACCACCCACGTCAATCCACGCGCCGCTGACTTTGGATCGGTAATTACCGGCCGAATGAGATGTGGAACTCCATCATAGACTTGAAGCTCTAGCACCTTGGGATCAATGAGCAGCAGTTTGACTTCATCAGGGTGCGCCGTAAAAAGGATATTGAGCAACATGCAATTGAGCCCAACACTTTTCCCGGCCCCCGTGGCCCCGGCAACAAGAAGATGTGGCATGGTCCGTAGATCGGAAACCACTGGATGCCCATAGATATCCTTCCCCAACGCAAGTGCGAGTCTTGCCTGCGACCGCACAAAGGCAGGACTGGTCAGCATATCTTTCAACGACACGGTCTCCCTAATTGGATTTGGCACCTCGATGCCAACCGTCGATTTTCCAGGAAGCGGTGCGACCACGCGAACTTTCAGTGCCTTGAGTGCCATGGCTAAATCATCGGCTAAATTGACAATCCGAGAAACTTTAATGCCCGGCCCTGGCGCAAACTCATACATGGTAATAACCGGACCTGGGTGCACCTCAGTCACTTTTCCTTCGATGCCAAAATTTTCCAACGTCTGGGTCAAAACTTGAGATTGCGTTTCCAACACCTGATCGGTCTGACGGGACGAACGCCCCGGCACAGTCGTGAGCAAATCTTCAGGAGAGGGCGGCCGATAGGTTTTTGATACTGAACCGTACACGGGAACGGCTGGGCGTCGAGGAGAAGAGTCCAGAGCATCATCGGAGTCATGAGCAATCGGCGCATCCTCAGATTTTTCTGGACGTTCGACAGATGATTCTTCTGTCTTTTTGAAATGCAGTAACCCTCCAATCCCTCCACGAATCGGTGTGGAACGATTGATTTTCACAGCTTTATTGGGTTTCACGGATTTGTTCTGTTCGCGCTCAATAGCCCGCCGTGCCATTCGTTCCTGCACGGCGCCTTTCGCTGAACCGCTCCATTGCGTGAGACGGCGAGCGGTTCCGGGGATAGACGTCGGCGAAAGCAAAACCAGCGAGACCACCAATGCGGCCGCCAGCAAAATATGGCTGCCAAGGTACGCAAAATTTTGCTCTAACATGAACGTGAGCCAATAGCCGCTGATCCCTCCGGCCATCCCCACGCCAACAGCCACATCACTGAGCAGCGGAACCGCAGGAAACCGAAGCTGAAAGAGCGCACTCAGCGACACTATCGCTAACACGGCACCGAGCACATGATGAACCTTTACCTGAACATCCTGATTCACCCAGGCACGAATGCCTAAAATGACAAGCAAAACAGGCGCCAGGTAGGCCGCCCCACCAATTATGCCAATGAGCGCAAAGGCTAACGTGGATCCTACTTTCCCAATCCAATTATGAAACCCGACGTTCGTATTCGGATCACTAAACGGATCTTGCTGAATAAATAGGTGGGGATCATGGGGATGAAACGAGACAACCCCCAGGAATGACAAGACCCCAAACGTCGTTAAGAGAATCCCGATGATTTGCGCCGTTAACGGCGAATTTTCAGGCTTTTGGCCCTTCTTTCCTGAACGGGTCGTACTAGGGAAGATACTCATATCATAAATCCTAGCATAGGTGTTTCTCTTTAGCAAACAAACCATAGACGGAAAGGCGTTCCACCTTTTCCAAGCTCCAATCGTTTCAGCGGCATTCCGTTAGCAATTCATGAAAGAAGGCAAGAGAAAGATTAGGCGAGTGCCAGCATGCGAGCCAGTCGCTGAAAATCGTGAACCGTCAACGTCTCGGCACGGCGCCCCCCATGAATCCCCGTCCCTTCAAACGCGACCTTTAACGCATCGGAGGCCATTCCTGCATCACGCATCGCATTCAACAATGTTTTCCGTCGATGACTGAATGCCGCTTTCACGACTCGAACAAACTGCTGAATGTCCTCCGGACGATCCATCTCGCATGGAGGTTTCAGACGTAACTCCACAATAGCGGACTCCACATCAGGCCTTGGCCGAAAACAGGTCCTTGAGACGGTAAACGCGACATCGACATCGGCAAAATACTGAGCCAAAACTGACAGCACGCCATACTCACGTGTCCCTGCTTTTGCAGCCAACCGTTTCGCAACCTCGAGCTGAAGCATCAGAATCATCCGGTCAACCGAAGCCCGCGCATCGAAGAGTTTAAAGAGCAGTGGAGTAGAAATATTGTAAGGAAGATTGGCGACGACCACCGTGTGTGGAGGAAGCGTCGTATATGGATAGGCCAAGGCATCGCCGAACGATAATTCAAGGTTGACATGTGCCTTGAGTTCGTCCTGGAGATTGCGAAACAGATCCTCATCGATTTCAACAGCCAAGACACGCGTGGCGACTTGACACAGAACTCTCGTCAATGCACCTCGACCAGGCCCTATTTCCAAGACGGTCTCATGGGGAGAAAGAGCTGCACGGGCCACAATTTTCTTGACAATATTGTGATCGACAAGAAAATTTTGCCCAAATCGCTTTCGGGGGTAAGGAGGAACAGAGGAAGACATGAGAGACAAGCTTCTTGCCGAAAAAAGCACCCGCCTACCCTGACGGTGGAATACCTTGAATCAAATTCAACACATCACAGGAGAAAGCCTGTCAATTTCTATAAAGTCATGGCTGCCGTTTTGAACCAGGAGGTACGACGCATCAGCAGCGGTGGGATTGCGCACCCGATGTTCAACCTTGGGCTTGAGGTCGTAACGCTCACCAGGCGATAAACGGATTGTTGAGGCAGGATGTCCACACTGAACCTCAATGTGTCCGTGCAAGCAAAACACAGACTCCGTCAGTTTGGTGTGATAATGCCACGGGGACTGTTCATGAGCTTGAAGAATAATCTCCGCAACTCTCGCATTGTGCGTGGCAATTAAATCTTCACGTTGATTCATCACGTTTCAGGGCCATGCCACGTTGAAACTAGCTGACTCCCCCCTCCTCCGGCAATCCATGCGCCTGAATGTCTTTAAGTAATTTCTTGAGATGTCGACGGCACATATCGACATCATCGGATAACTCATCAAATAAATCTCCAACAATATACGACGTTTCAAGCCAATCTTTCGCTAATTGCCGTTCGTCTGCCTCACTGATTTTCCCTCTCAGTGAATCTAAGGCCTCTTTTTTCCACTTCACCACCTGATCTCGGCCTTGGACCGCGTTTAACGCCTCCAACGCTTTCGCGTGAATCTGCTCAAGTTCTTTGAGTTTCAGTTGAATAAAATCAATCGCTGCCTGTTCACGCTCAGTCATGATCACTCTCCTTACAAAAAAACTCCGAACACCTAGAAATCATCGATTACGTATCACCATAAAAAAGAACGCAACAGCACTTCATTGAATGCGGTCCTCGGGATGTACAGCGAAACGCATGCCGGGTGTTAACGGATAGCCAGCTAAAAATTGCGAAACATTCATACGCTTTCGATTGGCCATTTGCAGTTCCGTAATCCCAAGCATTCCTCTTCCAGCCTTTACAAGGATCTCGTGTTTTCCCACTTTGACAATAGTTCCAGGCTCATCTGATGACGTTGCCACATCTGAATCATCGTTATACGGAACCGTCTTCCAAATGGAAAGCCGGTCTTGCCGGCAAAATGTATAGCCTCCCGGCCACGGCGAGAGCCCTCGAATCCGATTATGGATCATGGTTGCCGGTTGACCCCATGTAATTGCCCCATCTTCTTTACGCAGCATTGGAGCCATGGTGGCGTTGGCGCTATCCTGGATGGTCGGAGTTATGTCGTTGGATTCCCACAAACGAAGAGTTTTTAGCAAAAGCTGCCCTCCAACCTGAGCCAACCGGTCGGACAGTTCTTGGGCGGTATCTTCAGGTTCAATCGACACCGTTTCCTGCAACAAAATCGGTCCGGTATCCATGCCTTCATCCATGAGCATCGTCGTGATCCCCGTCTCCGCTTCACCATTCATCAAGGCCCATTGAATCGGCCCGGCTCCGCGATATTTCGGCAATAATGAAGAATGAACATTCAGGCACCCGCGTGGAGGAAGATCCAGAATGACCTTTGGTAAAATTCTGCCAAATGCGGCAACGACCAAGACATCGGGTTGCAACACTTGCAAAGCTGACAGAAAGTCAGGATGTTTCATTTTTTCCGGTTGTAGGACCGGAACATCATGTGTGAGCGCTAATTCCTTCACTGGTGAAGGGGTCACGGTTTTTCCACGGCCTCGCGGACGGTCCGGCTGCGTCACAGCCCCGATTACCGGGTACTCTGAATCGAGAAGCGCAGCCAAGGTCGGCACAGAAAAATCCGGTGTCCCCATAAAAATTACACGCATGGCCATTCCTTACCAGTTCCATTTCCATGAATCAATGAACGGCGCTTGCCACGCCTAAATTCCTATGTTCTCTAGAGCAACACCAACAAGCCACGCTTCAGAGCCCCCGCAGCCAAAAAACATATGTATTTACACTTATCATTCACATTGACTCCTTCTTGAACCCTATGATACAAATTTTTTCCTAGATGCGAGTACTTCAACGCAGATGGCCAACGGTACAAATATTATAACTGATAGGGCTTTCGCTTCGAGATTAAGGTAAAAGATCATGGGTGGTCATAGTCATTGGTCGACAATCAAGCGTCACAAAGGCGCGCAAGACGCCAAACGTGGCAAGATTTTTACTCGCGTCATTCGAGAAATCTCAATCGCCGCTCGAAGCGGAGGGGATCCCGATGGCAACCCCGCCCTCCGGCAGGCCATCGCAAAGTCCAAAGAAGTCAACATGCCGGCGGATACGGTTAAACGGGCCATTCAACGCGGCACAGGCGAATTACCAGGCATGGAAGTCGAAGAATTTATGCTGGAAGGTTATGGGCCCGGCGGCACAGCAATTCTCCTAGAAGTGATGACGGACAATCGAAACCGCACCGTGGCCGAAATCCGCAGCATGTTTACCAAAAACAACGGTAACATGGCTGAAGCTGGCGCCGTCGCCTGGCAGTTTGAAAAAAAAGGGTTGCTGATTATCGAACAGGATAAAGTAGATGAAGATCGGCTCTTCACCCTTGCATTGGAAGCTGGGGCAGAGGACGTCAAACAGAGTTCGTCATCGTTTGAAGTCATCACTTCGCCTACTGAATTCGAATCGGTAAAAGCGGCGCTGGCAGACGCCGACATACCGTCGACCTTCGCGGAAGTCACCTTCTTGCCTCAGAACCATATTCAACTTGACGAAAAAGCCGCAGAGCAGGCCTTGAAGCTTGTCGAAATCATGGACGATCATGACGACATTCAAAAAGTCCATGCCAATTTCGATATCTCAGATGAGATTATGGAAAAGCTTGCCTCAGCCGTATAGGGTAAAATCTTCCCCCTTCTCGCTTCAGGCTGATCACGAAAATCTCCGATGGTCACCGCATCACATTCCATAGACCTTCCCCACCCTTAGCGATAAGCTGAACATTCCTTGCAATACAGATATCTTGGAGGTGGATACATCATGATCGCACGACTCACCGGCCAACTGCTTTCCAAATCCCCATCGACGGTCATTCTTGATGTGCAAGGCGTGGGCTATGAAATCTCTATTGCCCTCAGCACCTACTTTGCCCTTCCCCATTTGAAAGACTCAGTCACACTCGCTATCTCTACACACATACGAAATGACACCATTCAACTCTTTGGATTTCTAACACCGTCGGAAAAAGAGACCTTTACCTTACTGACTGGCATTAGCGGAATTGGCCCGAAATTAGCACTAAGTGCGCTCTCAACGTTGAACGTGAATGACATTCTTGCGGCGATTCAAAGCAACGACGTGGAGAAGTTATCCTCCACCCCGGGAATCGGGAAGAAGTCCGCAAGCCGTATCGTCTTGGAACTCAAAGACAAAGTCGCCAAATATATTTCCGCTGATGCATTACCCGGCGAACAACTCCCCGCCGAAGATTCCTTACAAACCGATGCCGAATCGGCATTGACCAACCTCGGCTATCGCACAGCCGATGTCCAGAAAGCCATTAAACGAAGTCGAGAAAAATTGGGCGATAACCCAAGCCTCGAATTCATCATTCGCGAATCCCTTAAGGTGCTGGCCAAAGGTTAATATTCGGTTTCCTTCAATCATCCTAAAAACGGCAGTTGAGCGCGAAAAAGTTGTGCAAACTATTTGCGTGCAGAGGAAATGTGCAAATCTCGTGGTCACCTTGTGGGTGATGAGAGATTTTTACATTTACTCGGTGCATGAAGATCTGCAATGGAAAGCCTAGCCACGATCGTTTCGTGTTCCATGCTATCTAAGAGGGCAGCCTTGGGTGAACGTCTCGTTGCGGCCCACTCTTTGGATTGCAGGTGGCCAGATGTGCAGACTTTCGTGATCCAACTGCTGTTTCTAGGATCATAAGTCTTTCGCGAGTGTCAAGAAGTTTGGATATGCACAGCCAACCTACCAATTTGGGCACACCTTACTTGAGAGAAGGTCTCGGGCACAGAAAAGCTAGAAAAATTGGCATTTTTAATAAAAGATCCCCGCAGTAAGACTACGGGGTATTCAGAGGGACAATGATTAGGAAATCCCCCTAACCCTCTTTTCTAAAGGGGGACTTAAGCGGTAACCCCGTAGCAAGAGCTATGGGGAATAGCAAATTTAATACATTCACTTTCATTCTGCGTCATGTTTCTGACAGGCTCATTAAACATCCAAAAGTTTCCTCTTTGCCTTTATTAATTATTTCCAATCTCGACGATGAATTGCCTGAAAACTTTCTGACTCACTGTTACCACAAACCAATACCGTAGATACACACAAGCTTGCATGATAGAGCTTCACGCTCTGCCCCTGAGATCGGAACTCATAAAACGCGAAAGCCTACGGTAGATATTTTTACATGATTTGGAAAACCAATTTGAACAATCACTTGCAATATGTACGGTTCTACAGTACATCTATAGGTAGAGGACAATTTGCATGAAGAAGACAGGGACAAAAAATGTTGCGGACCCGGTTCATCCGGGCGCCGTCATAAAGACGAAAATAATCGACAAACTGGGGTTAAGTGTGACGAAAGCCGCTGAGGTCTTGGACGTGCGGCGTGCCACCCTGTCGGATTTGCTTAACCAAAAAGCCGCCCTGTCGCCGGAAATGGCGCTACGATTGGAAATGGCCTTTCACCTCAATATGAACAAGTTACTGAAAATGCAAGCATGGTATGACGCCACTGAGATACGAAAACACACACGGCACATCAAGGTCACTCCATATGCCCAAACATAACATTTCGTTCTTTTCTCGTATGCCACACGCAGAAGACAGGCAACTCAGCAATAGACAAATGGGCACCTCTAAAAACCAGGATTTTTGTGTAAGAGCAAGGAAGCCGCGCGCGGAACTTGGGCACCTGTGATCGTTCTCGCGGAAAGGAGAAGCCATCCCAACACAGGAAAGATGGCAGTACCATCTGCCCTCTGGTCCATCGTGCCCAAGGCCACTACCCTGAACCTTGGCTACGATAGTGGGACGACCCTCACAACACTGATGAACCCTCCATTGTGTGAGGGGAACGAGCTCTTGCTATTGTGATCGTAGGTAGCCAAGACATGAGGGTTTGAGCACGCGGCTGACGCTGCTATCACGGAAAAGGACGGTTTTTAGAGGTGCCCAAATAATGGTCCGAGATCACCGGGTCCTCAGTCATTCATTGATTATGTTCCAAACGCACAGGCATCACTCACCCCTGCACAATAATCCGTTCGCATGATGATGGCGTTACGTTCCAGGCCACTTTGGTCGCTCTTGCTTCTGTTCGCAATCCTGCTCGGATCTCTACACGTCAGCTGGGCGGATGAAGTTCAGTTTGTCAACGGCGATCGCATCACCGGCACCATTGTGCGAATGGAAGAAGGTGCTCTGATTTTCAGAACAACCTATGGCGGTGAGTTTAGCCTTGACTGGAGCGTTATTGAAGGGTTGTCTTCGGCAAACCCCTTAACGATTGAACTTGTTGATGGTACGCGATTGCGGGGAAGCGTGGTCACATCAGACCCGGAAGAAGTCATTATGGTTGCCCCAGAAGAAATCGTCACCCCCAGAGAAGAGAAAGTTCAGCTTCGTAAGATATCTATGGCGATGATCTCCTCAATCAATCCACTTCCCGTATTTCGGTATAATGGGAATACGTCGTTAGGCGGAAACCGAACGGCCGGGAACTCGTCTACACAAGCGGTGAATGCGTCTGCCGATTGGACCTTTCGCTTTCGCAAAGCCCACCGTGCCGGGTTCGGAGGTCAATATAACTACGGCGAGGCAAACGACATCGTCACGGCCAGAAATTCCAGAGGGAACCTCAATTACGATTACTTTGTCTCAGAAAAAATCTTTTTGAATGTTGATGAACTGTTCGAACAAGACTCATTCCAAGATTTAACCGTGAGAAGTTCAACCACCGTCGGCTTAGGCTATCAATTCTTCGACGACGAAGAGCATTCATTGTCTGCCGTTGTCGGACCAGGGTATGTACTTCAGGATTTCAAATCCAGGAAAACCATACAGAATCCAACGGGACTGTGGGCTGTCGACTGGAAATACTGGCTCATCTCCAATGGCGTAGAAGTATTCTTGAACCATCAAGGCTTTCAAGACTTCGGGGAACAAAGTACCGCAATTCGTATCAACTCAAGGCAAGGGTTGCGGGTAAAATTGAATAAATATATGTATGTCACCTTCGAATATGATATTCGATTCAACAGCCGTCCCTTATTTAACAATAAAAAACTGGATGAAGCATTGATTTTTGGAATCGGGTTTGATGTCGGAAATTAACGTCATGCATACATACGGAAATGTTTCAATGAAAGAATGGGTATCTCACATGCTAGTTTTCTGCCTTTGGCTACTACTGGTCACTCCGCTTCCCACATCCAGCGCAGCCGCAGCGTCGGAAGACGAACCTCGGTTGCCGCTAGCCATGACGGTTCTCGTAAAAAAACCCAAACCACAACAGTATGACCTGCATATCCATTTGACGAATATCAGCCAAAATCCCATCACGGTCGATGTGCATGATCTGCCCTGGAATCCACCAAATGACTCAAAGTGGCTTAACGCGTTTCGACTGGATGTGCACAACAGCCCACTCACCCAACACACGGTACGCTGGGATGTCGGCTCACAGGAGGTTCGGCTTCTTCCCGGTGAATCAATCCAGGACACCATCGCATTAAACCCTCGGATACCTTCTCTGCTGTCCGACATTAAAAGATTCGGGATACAATTGAATTGGGACTGCCCTCCACCTTCATTAAAGTTTGTCTGTGACGCCCATGCACCCAACAACATCACGATACCCAAAAGGGATGCAGGAGAACCCGATCACACCCCCATCGACAAGACGGCATGTCGTGCACGCGCACGTACCATCCAGCTCATTCGCATTCCTCAAGATCATGACGTCCTGTTCCTTCGTACCACTGAAGCAATAATGGACAACGTACAACAAGTCCAAGCGCTCCTCTATCAAGTCGATGACTATATCCAACACTGTCAACCGATGTGGACAAACAGTTGGGCTGTGAGTTTTTTTACAGAGGAAAAATACGCAGGCTTCCTCAATGATACGGACAATGAACCCTACTATGAGCAAGGGCTTTGGCAACGAGCCAACATTGGACAATATTCCAGCCAGATTCGAACCCTGTATCGATTTCCATGGGACAAGAAAAAATCAGACACCGTGTATCTGTCGGTGTACCAGTAATTCATCGACATATGCATCGAACACACAAAGCCCCTTGGCCGATTTTGCAGAAGAATTCAATGACAATTCGAAGAAGATTTCTAGACGAGCTATCTAGTCAAAACAAATGTTAAGGCATGACGTATTTCTGAGACAACGTTCTGCCAGATTCAATACACTTGCATGATACGCTTGTACAGTGGAACATTGCTTGCCGTAGTCTCACAACAGCTTCTCAAAGAACATGAGATATGAATATTGTAGCGTTTTCACGTCGTCCAGGTTCTTCATTCTTCTCTACACACACAGACGTGCTCGTTGTCATTCCCGGCAACTCATTGAGTCTCTCATAAACAAACAAGCTCTTGCGAGATCGTAACCGTTGTTTCGGACATCGACACAGTTTCTTCCTTTAGCCGTGATTGTTGTTCGAATGTCTGATTCTTCATGTTGGGACTTCGTATGATCCAACTACAGACCACTCTCGTTTTTGGATTCACCTTTAACTCGACCTGTGCCCCCTGTGAATCATAGGCATTCACCGCATACCAATGATCTTCACATTCAATGGCATACACATGATACTGCTGTCGCTGTAAGTCCTCAACGACTTCCCCTGGAGAATGCCAAGGCTGTCTTCCCCATTCATGAAATTCCGTTCTCATAGTGCCTCCTTGGTTGAAGTATGATGACAATGTTCATGAGCACAGCATACTCCACAGAGCTTCAAGACACGCTGAAGTGATCTTTCAGCTTGGCTTAAGGTTCTCTCTGATAAGATCTAAAATATGATGAGATCTTATGGAAGGGAGGGACATATGAGAACATATCAACAGAAGCCTAGCACACACTCAGACAGATCCTTTGTTACATGGGCCATAATCTTAACACTCATAACATGGGCGATTGTCTTAGCGGTGGGACTCGGATGGTCCGTTCTCCCTGCTCACGCAGAAGACGAGACATTACCCTACGACCAATTAAAAACGGAATTTGCACCAATTCAGCAACTCTTGACCCGGATCAATCAAGATTTCGACGGCATTATCCTTGAAATTGAATTAGAAGAGGACGACGCTCAGTGGATCTATGAAGTCAAACTCCTCACACCTCAAGGGAACGTACTTGAGGTAGAGTATGATGCCAAGAGCATGGACCGTCTCAATGTCAATGGACGACGAGATACCCCAAACCCGTCCTGAAAAGGTCTTCGAGTTATGAGAGTGCTTGTCGTTGAAGACGATCACCACGTCGCAAGACAGTTGGCAAAGGCCCTGAGTAAAATGGCATATGCCGTGGATGTTGCGCATAATGGTGAGGATGGAGAATACTTCGGTCAGACCGAATCGTACGATGCCGTTATTCTTGATCTTGGCCTTCCCAAAAAGGAAGGATTAACGATCTTGCAACACTGGCGAGAAGAAAATCGGATGATGCCGGTCCTTGTGCTAACCGCACGTGATACTTGGCGGGAAAAAGTTACGGGCTTGAGAGCAGGAGCAGATGATTATCTAACCAAGCCCTTTGAAATGGAAGAGGTGGTTGCACGAGTAGAAGCCTTAATCCGACGTGCAACGGGACACGTGAATCCCCTCATCACCTGGGGGCCGGTTCAACTCGACACAAGCAGTCAACAAGTGTCGTTTAACAATGTACCTCTTGAATTGACAGCACTGGAGTTCAGAACATTATCCTATTTTCTTCACCATCCGAATGCCATCATCTCTAAAACACGGTTGACTGAACATATTTACAACCAAGACTTTGACCTCGATTCCAATGTTATTGAGGTCCTCGTGAACCGGTTACGAAAAAAACTTGGAGCGTCATTTATCACCACACACCGAGGAAAAGGGTATCAGCTCACAACCTTTGATGAACACACGTAACACCCTCACACTCCGCCTTCTTCTCACATCGAGTATCTGGGTTATTTTAACCCTCGTCGCTACCGACATCCTCTTAGTCCAATTATTTCGCTCACACATCGAACTGCGGTTTGATGCATTTCTTTTTGATCAACTTCAGGGAAATATTGCCGCCAGTGAAATATCTCCACAAGACGGACGCTTACGAATGACATGGAGCCCCTCCAATCTTCGCTTTCATCGCCCACTCTCAGGATGGTATTGGCAAATTCTCAACGATGGAAAACTGGTGGCCAAATCTCGCTCGCTCTGGGATAAACGTATTCAAACCAACGACCCAGATATTGCTAGCGGCTTACAGTATCAGAACATCCTTGGCCCTGCCGGAGGGCAATTACGAGCGTTGAGCGAAAAGGTGACACTTCCGGATTCCGATGCCTACTTTACCTTTGTTGTGGCAGGTCCCATATCGAATATTGATCTCGATGTTCAGCAATTTTCTAAAATGTTACTGATTACACTGACCGCCTTAGGCATCGGGTTACTCGGTGCCGTCCTACTGCAAATTCGATTTGGATTACGACCATTGCGGCAGTTAAAGGTTGCGTTAACGGAAACCCGGTCAGGACACACAGCTCGGCTACCCGAGAGTTTTCCTAGCGAAATCCAACCAGTGGTATCCGAACTGAATGCCCTGCTTGATCACAATGCCGCATTGCTAGAGCGAGCACGCACACAGACAGCCAATCTGGCTCACGCACTGAAGAACCCGTTAACAGTCCTCAATAATGAAACACGAGAAATTCAGGGGGAAAGCCGGCAAATTCTCCAAGACCAGCTCACAAGTATGACGGACTCCATCCATCGATACTTATCCAAAGCCAGAGCGGCCGGAGCCGGGGGGCTGTTACGAACTCGCATCGACGTGGCACCATTAGCAGAGGACTTGCGTTTTTCCATGAATCATCTCTACAAAGACAAGAACCTCTACATCCACTTTAGCGGATTAGAAGACTGTTCGTTTCAAGGCGATCGATATGACTTGGAGGAAATGCTCGGCAATTTACTAGACAACGCATGTAAATGGGCTCAAACGCGGGTTGAAGTCCATGGGGAACGAAATAATGGGCAATGGAAGTTGATTGTAGAAGATGATGGCGTTGGGATCTCAGAAGAACAATTGACTTTAGCCCTGCAGCGAGGACGCCGCCTTGACGAAACGACTCCTGGGCATGGGTTAGGCCTCAATATCGTACATGATATCGTCGCCCTATACGGTGGAACACTGCAATTACACCAGTCTTCGCTGGGCGGTGTGAGGGCCAGCCTTGAATGGCCTGCTGTCGATGAACCTGATTCGTAAATCGAGGGATGTCAAGCCATTCCTCCAAGAAAAACAATCCGAAATTTCCTAAGAATAAGAATACATCGCGCTTGAGCATGACTCTCGCTTAGGACGCACAATTCATTTCTGAAAAAATTTGATTTCATGTCCTTCACCACATTGATGAAGGACATGAAATTTTGACAATTATTTCCTCTTTATGGCTGTTGAGTTTGACTGGGACCTTGATCTGAGGCATTGACCACCTCGACTGTTTCTACTTCCAGTTCGGTCGTCGTCCACTCTTTGTCGATTTCGCCTGAAATGCGTAATGTCGTTTGCGGATTCGCTTGCACATTTCTCCACTTCTCATGATCGATCTCAACAATCATCGTCCCAGTGGCATCTTGAAAAAGATATCGCTCTGCGGATACTTGGCGAACAATACTCCCAGTGAGCGAAACCCAAGAATCATCAACAGCCTCCTGAGCAGCTGACACAGTTCGAACATCTGCACTCCCGGCTCCCCGAAATTGCGCCGAAACAGTAAGCGCACTCAATACAATACACCCAACAATTAAAAACAAAATGCGTGTAGTCATGAGAATTCTCCTTGATTGAATTGAAATGAACATCTGAGCGACCCAGCGAATATCCATGTTCGTCTCCCACTGGGTCTTAGCCTTAGACTGCGTGGCAATAATTCGATACGACCAGTGTTACCATCCACGAATCATTGACCTACAGCATACCCGCACGGTTACGTCCTGAGAGTGCTTGAATCATTCATGATGCCTCCGTTGTGGTTAAAGATTGTTGACTCTGTCGGCATCATACTTATTGCAGCATGAGACTACGCTGAAAATGCATTTCAGCCTGCATTAAGGTTCGCAATCCAAACTTGGATTCACAGCACGGCAGCATAGAAGGCAAAGGCAATTGGCAGGAAGAACAGAAGGTACGAATTGCAAGAGATAAGTCGTCGCGTGTTCAGGGAATACTAAGGTACAACTATTATGTCTTGTTGCACTGCAACCTTTTCTCACTCATTGCTTCCGGCTTTTCCTCTTCAATCCATCCGCTCTTGGGTTTCATGTGTAGGGTTTCTTTTAATAGGCAGAATAAAGTGTCTGAAAAATCCTCCACTCTCAACAAGGCTGTGCTCAAGCCACTTGTCGACGATGACGTGTAAGCCCTTGAATATACAAGCGAATTAAAAATTGCCTGAGAAAGGCATAACCCTTGCTCACTTTTGGTCACGTTTCTTCATACATTCCTACAATAATCATTCAAGTATTTTTCATCATTCACCCAAAAGGAGGCACCCCATGCCTGACAGGCTTCACAGCAATGCGCAACACGCAATTTTGGATCAAGTCCGTACAGTTTACAGGCACCCGCCTCACCCCAAAAATGTAGAGGGCTAATAACTAACCTCGACATCTATCTTTTGTGGAGTCAATTCTCCACAGACACCACATAGCCGAAATACATTCAACCGGACAATACTGAGACGTATAACTGCGCCTTGATGAATACTCGTCTTATAGTGTTCCATAAATTATGTTGCTTAATGTTACAAAACACAGATACCGATAGCCATGACACAACAGCGAATCCAAAGAATTTCCAATCCATAATTCCAATTCACAGAGCGAAATAACCGCTGAAAGTGATGTGAAACGGCTATTGCATTTTTCCCCATTTATACTTATATGAGGAGGCATGTTATGCAAAGAGGAATGTTACGCGCTGGAATTACCCTAGGACTTGGGTTGACCCTACTTGCTGGGCTCGACACATCGCCAACAGTTCATGCCATGGAAGCGCTTGAAGCCGAGGAAGGGATGGAGTTTGGCTATGATGCGCCGGATGTGACACCTGATCAGTGGAATACACTCGCTCCCCTCTGCGGGAACGGGAAAGAACAATCGCCGGTTGATCTTAGCCAGTCAAAACTCACTCCCCGTCAGGAACGAGTCAGACTGCGAGATCAGAGAAATCTGAAGTTCTCATACCATGAAACACCTCTTGAAATTTTCAACAACGGACATACAGTAGAAGTTGAGTATGAACCAGGAAGTACGTTACGGCTAGAAAAGTTCGGCTCGGTATTTGATGTACGGCAATTTCACTTTCATAGTCCTTCTGAACATTCGTTTGAACACGGCGCGCTCTTTGATGTGGAAATTCACATCGTGCACAACCGGCAAGACGATCCATCGCAACTTGCAGTGGTCGCATTACTAGTCAAAGAAGGCCAAGAAAATGTGGCCCTCAAGCCAGTCTTCGATCACTTGGATGCCGTCATGAACAAAGGAGATCATTTTGTTGGAACCGAAGAAGTCAACATTGCCGATCTTCTCCCCAAAGATCAACGATACTTTGGCTACATGGGCTCACTCACAACCCCTCCATGTACCGAAAAAGTAAAATGGCATGTCCTTCGAATCCCCATCGAACTATCGCGCGAACAGATTAATCAGCTCATTGCGGTCTTTGACAATTCCTGTTGTCCCATCCACGGGAACAATCGACCAACCCAATCGATAAACGCCAGAGCACTCGTACTGGACAAGAATACGTTTTCAGATTCAAATGACAAGGAGGATGACGACTAGCAGCCGACGAGCATGCGCATTCTTTTCCATTGCACACAACAATACACATAACCCCCAATTGGACTTGTACGCAGCTAGGGATTGTGCAACGGATTTTAGCGAAACTACTGACTTGTGAACTACATTCAATCTGGCGGGTATAGAAAGAGGTATGTCAAAACAGAAAACAGATATTTCGCCACATATCCCACAACATCGAAAGACGCTGTCGACAATTCCTCTGTGAACTAGTCAGGAATTAAACCGCAATCTTTTTAGTATCAGCACCTTGACCCATCGAATTTCGACTCTGCTGATTGAGCACCCAAGCCGGAACAGGTCGAACATCCCAAATCAACCCACACTTTTCAAATACCAGCAAGAGATAGTAGGTAATATCAATTTCCCACCATCGAAATCCCTGCCTTGCCGAGCTGGCATACCAGTGATGATTGTTATGCCACCCCTCACCTAACGTGATAATTGCAAGCAGCGGATTATTCCGGCTATTGTCTGTGGTGGGATAGCGCCGAGTGCCAAAGCGATGGGAAAGCGAGTTGATCGTAAAAGTTCCGTGATACAAGGCCAGCGTGGAGATGACAAACCCCCATACCAACATCTGCCATCCATTGGTTTCAAGGCCTGGAGACATAGCACCTAACCATTCCCCAAAGGAAAACAAACCGACCGCTAAGAGAAAAGGCACGAGCACATCAAAGCGATCAAGAAAGCGTAATTCCGGAAACCGGGCAAAATCTTTGATTCGCTGATGCTGGGCAGAAAGCTGCTGATAGGATAAAAACCAACCCATGTGGCTCCACCAAAGACCATGCTGGACGGGCGAATGAACGTCAGACGGCTGATCAGAACGAGCATGATGAATGCGATGATTTGACGCCCACCACAATGGCCCTCGTTGCGCCGCGCTAGCTCCAACGATAGCAAAGACAAACTGCATAAACCGGGACGTGCGATATGATCGATGCGAAAAGTAACGGTGATAAAACCCTGTAATTGCAAACATGCGAATCCCATATAACAGCACGGCCATCAACACAGCCACAGGACTCCACCCTACCCAAAATACCGTTAAGACAGAAACATGGAGTGCGATAAACGGAAGCGCACGCATTAGATCCATGGCACGGCTATCGTGATTAGAAGTCACTCCTTCCACGAATTGAGTATCGAACCAGCGCCTTAAAGCATTCCAAAACCTCTTGATGATGTGTCGGACTTCAGACATGCGTGTATCGATCCTTTCTCAGACTTGGGAATCTTGAGTCCTCAGGAGACAACAACCCAGGGAAGTTTGGCGATTCTTGTCAAAATGATTTTGATCGTCTGACATCCTTAGATTGTATTGGGGGGATTGAAAAACCATCTAAGGTATACCAGATGGGCACCATCATGCAATAAAAATTACAAAAAAATCGTACAATGCATTCGAAAATAGCGTTCGTAACTATTCAACACATGTATCGCCTCACCCTTCTTCCCTAACATTGCATAAACACAGAACATTCCCTTCTCGCTAACCGATCAGACCACTCCTGCGTATTGGCTCAACATATACAGGCAAAAATCCATAAACATCCGCACAGCGAGGATGCAGAGGATAATGACAAATCGTCACATTTCCAAATCAGCCTCAAGCAGAGAAAAAAACGATGGCCGCCACGACCCCACCACTAGATAGGGGAAGAAGATGGAGAAAATGGAATACAGACTCATGCACTTTTTACCCGTTTTTACACGCTCCAAGATTGCGATTGCCAAATAAAAGACCTCGCTGATCCGCCTTCCGATTAAAAGAACCGCTTCATGCGTCCTCTCGCCACTGATCTCTGCATTCTTCCTCCATAACCATACAAGCAAGTCAATCAACTAAAACGTGCAAAATCGCACTGATTTTAAAGTGCGAATTTGCACACAAAAGGCTAACATCTCTACATCTCTTTTGCTTTAAAATTAAAAAAATAAATTAATTCAATTATTTGTATAAATATATCCATAAAGGTAAATTTGGATCGAATTTTGCTTATTCATTAATACAAGACAGGTTACTCTTCAAGTCAGCGTACAAGAACAAAAGAGAGGCGGTAGCAATATGGAACCATTACTAGACTTAGCTGTTATCGGGATTGTCTCAGTTCTTGTAATGTTTAACATTTACGGCTGACGCAACCCTGTATTTCAAAAAATCTATACGATAACACCTCACATCATCTCTTCAATTCTCCATTTTCGCTGATTTTTCGCGCCGAGCATTTCTCTACTGTACAGCACCCAAACTCTTTGGTATAACGTAATAGGTTTAGGCTTTACATAAGGCCTCAGCCGGCCAGCCTTGCTTAGACTTCATATCGATAGCCACGCTATCACTATAAAGTCCGATACATATAAGGTTATCAGGGCGGTTTTTGGATCTAAGCTAAGAGCCTGTATCCACCAGTCACATGTTCACGTGGTTTCTCTCATGAACCTGGCTGGTTTTTTTTTGACAAAGTTCAAAGGAAGAGGATGGCATGGCCCATAAAATACTTAGCAATATCAAGGTCTTCATAAACATATCGACGATCACCGATCATTTGCCAAACAGCTAGTATCCAGAACACTATCGCCCACTGAACACCGTAACATCTCTATGGTCAATGTCAATTTCTACCACGAGTCGGCGACAAGACGTCCCTCAATTCGTCATAATATTTCTGCCAAAAAACTTGAAATGGGCTTAAGTAAGCAGCTACTTCTCGAAAGCCTCTGGTCCTTCAAGGCGCCTGCTCGTCTTACAACTCAATCGGATTGTTCAACATTTAAGCCACGTGGTCAGACCAAACCACACATCGGCAGAACACCACGACTCGAAACCACATTTCTAGCACAACGTCCTCTGAATATCACAAGAGTCGAACAGCCTCATGATTTCAGAAACTCCATCAATTCCTAGGGGAACACTTTCAGAATTTCCCAAGAACTGGAAAGCTGACTTGATTTCAGGCTTTCTGGTCTTCCTGATTGCCCTACCCCTATGCTTGGGCATTGCATTAGCATGTGGGTACCCTGCCATCGCCGGCATCTTTACCGCAATTGTCGGCGGAACGATTGCCACATTCTTTAGCAACTCTGAACTGACGATCAAGGGACCCGCCGCAGGCCTCATTGTCATCGCCATTGGATGCGTCACCGAATTTGGCTTCACCGGTGGAAAAGATCCAGACCTTGACTATCAAGCCTACAGACTGGCGCTGGGAGTCGGCGTCGCCGCCGGAATATTTCAAATTTTCTTTGGCATGTTTCGCGCCGGAATTTTGGGAGAATTTTTTCCATCATCGGCAGTCCACGGTCTTCTCGCAGCCATTGGCATCATTATCATGGCCAAACAATTTCCCATTGCACTGGGAGTGAGTCCAGAGGGCAAGCCTCTCGAGATAATCGCTAAAATTCCACAATTCGTGTTGGAAATGAATCCACTTGTCGGACTGATTGGGCTCATCAGCCTGATCATTATGTTTGGCTACCTGTTTATCAACAATCCTAAACTGAAAGTTATTCCGGCTCCCATGATGGTCCTGTTCGTCACAGTCCCGCTTGCCATATTCTTTGATTTCAGCCAGGAACAAACCTACACATTTAATGGGCAAGACTACCCCCTGGGCAAAAGCTTTCTCGTTGCCGTGCCGGAGAGCATGTTCGGCGCAATCACGCTTCCCGATTTTTCTGGACTAACAACCACCACCGGCTGGAAATACGTGCTCATGTTTGCACTGATTGGCAGTATTGAATCCTTGTTGAGCGCGAAGGCGATCGATAGCGTTGATCCATGGAAACGAAAGACCAACCACGATCAAGACATGTTAGCCGTTGGCGTCGGCAATACCATCGCCGCGTTCATTGGCGGACTTCCGATGATTTCAGAAATTGTGAGGAGCAAGGCCAATATCGACAACGGAGCACGCACTCGATTTTCAAACGCATTCCATGGGTTATTCCTCCTCTTCTTTGTGGCATTGCTGCCTGGCGTAATCAATCAAATCCCCCTTGCCGCACTTGGAGCAATGCTGGTTTTTACCGGATTTCGCCTCGCGTCTCCTCAAGAATTCATTCACACATATCAGGTGGGGAAAGAACAATTCATTATTTTTGTCTCGACAGTCGTTGGCGTGCTAGCCACCGATTTATTGATGGGTATTGCTATTGGCATTTTCGTGAATATCCTTCTGCATTTGAAAAATGGCGCACCGGCTTCGTCCCTTTTTAAACCACAAATCAGCGTCCAACGAGATGGGAAAACAGGCGTCACCGTCAAAGTCAAAGACTCGGCGATTTTCAGTACATGGATTGCGCTCAAGAAAACGCTGGAGCAATTTCCTGAAGAACCACGCGTGACATTGGATTTGTCTGAAACATATCTTGTCGACCATACAACAATGGGCAAACTCCAGGAAATGGAAAAAACCTTTAAGGAGCGAGATGCGACGCTGTACATTACAGGATTAGAATATCATCAACCTCTGTCAAACCATCCGGAAGCCGGACGGAAGAAAGCAAGACTAGGCTAGTCCTTGCGATAAGATCCAAACGAACATTGTAAAGTAAACGAATCACGATGATATCCGAAACGACAAGAGATCACACCAATACGCTCTCTTCTGAAACACGCGAGTACCTGCGTCAGGTCATTCAAGAGGCCAGCGAACCCATCGCCCCGTTTTGGCCAATGAAGACCATGGTTGCGCAAAACCCCATTCATGGCTTGGAATATCTCCCTTTTGATGAAGCCGTGCAAAAGGGGCGTCAGCTGCTTGGAGGCCATGGGTATCTACCGAATCACGAGTATCGCCAACTGTATCACCAGGGACGCATCACTTCCGCGAGTCTTACGCAAGCATTCGCGAGAGCCGGGCCTCGATACGACCAACAGGCTTCCCTCGACATAGGAAGCCGCCAGATTACGGCCAAAGACGTATGGCAATTCCATATTGTGTTTGGATGTGAAGCCTTAGATCCCGTACTCCAGCAGTGGGAATTCAGCAACGGCGAAGCGACTAAGCGATTTCGCCATGACCTTCCAGAAGCATCTCAAAAACGAATTATCGAGCAAACAATCAAAGAGTGTGAACATTGTCGAGAATATCCAGAGGAAGCCTACCTCACGAATCTCTGGAAATGCACATTAGCCTCGTTGGCGCTTGATCATCCTCGTTCTGACAATCATCAAGCAGTTGGAGCCAAGACTCACGCATCGGACAGCCCACCACCATCCATTGAGATTACCCTGCCAGCGCAACGGACAATGAGCGATTGGGTCGATAGCTTAGCCGGCAGTCGCCTCGTTGAGCAGATCAACAACCAACTGATTAAATGGATTTCGACATTTGTGGACGAAGGGCTAGCGGCATGGGAAATGCCGCAACGGCGGGAAGGGTTTTATCGAGCATGGCAGGAACTGGCACAACATGATCATTCGGCAAAATTTCTGGGCATTCACGGGTTTAACAAAAAAATCTCCGATCTCCCATCAGACCCCGAAGACGCGCTGGCTGACAATCTCCATCGTCTTGGCATTCCACAGGAGCGCTGGCGAGACTATCTCTCACGTCAGTTATCACAATTACCAGGCTGGGCCAGATACGTACGTTGGCTTGGAGAACACCCCACGTATCATGCGCAGCGACAACATCCCATCGATACCACGCAGTACCTTGCCGTACGTCTGTTTTACGAAGTGGAATTGACGCACGTTACCTGCCAGCAAGCATGGGACATTGACGGAACACTGTCAGCCCTCTGCGCGTATTGGCAGAGTCACATGGATGACTACCAGAATAAAATGTCGAATGGGGGACAGGCCGTTCCCCCGCTACAACAGGCGATCTGTCATGATGCGTGGCGATTATTTCATCTTGCTCAATTTTTTGAACTCTCTCCCATAGACGTACAAGACCTGCCACTCTCTGATGCTCAACACTTACTCGATTGGCTCGATGTCTTTCCGTCAGATCGGCATGGACCGGTATGGCTCGAAGCCTATGAAGAAAATTTCCGCAGAGACTTTCTTCAAAAACTTGCTTCCCATCAAGGGGGAGACTCAACAGAACATATTCGCCCACAGGCACAACTCGTGTTCTGCATCGATGTACGATCGGAGTCGTTCCGCCGCCACATTGAAGCCCAAGGTCCATATGAGACGTTCGGGTTTGCTGGGTTTTTTGGCATTCCGATTAGCCATCAAGCCTTTGACAGTGAGGAACGGGCAATTCTGTGTCCCGTCTTACTCTCTCCCAATCACGCGGTGTCGGAACAGCCTCGATCAGGAGAACATGAAGCATTACAGAAATATTCTTCCGGCACCCGATGGCAACAATTAGGACATCGGCTATTTCACGATCTTAAACATAATCCTGTCGGATCATTGATGCTCATTGATCTCTTAGGCGTATTCTTTAGTGTCGGATTGGTAGGCAAGACACTCGTCCAAAAACCGTTTCATGCATTCATCTCAGCAATGCAACGATGGGTACGAACCCCGGTTCCGACGCAAATTTCAGTCTCACCCCCTGCCGACAGTCAACATCCAGAACAGCAAGACAGCAAGGCTAAAGCCCTCCCCCCTGAGCTGGCACACGGCTTCACACTCACGGAGCAGGCCACATTTATCGAAAACGGACTTCGCGCGATGGGACTGACGAAGAATTTTGGCCGCTTTGTCGTACTCTGTGGCCATGGGAGCGAAACAGACAATAATCCGTATTATGGCGCATTGGATTGTGGAGCATGCGGAGGCAATCCCGGCGATGTCAATGCGCGTGTGTTTGCCACCATGGCCAACAACCCAGCCGTCAGGAAAATCTTGCACGAGAATGGACTCGCCATTCCCGATGACACCTGGTTCCTCCCCGGAAAACATAATACAACGACGGATCGAGTGATCTTTTATGATATCGAAGAGTTACCTATGAGTCATGTGACGGATTTACGGGAACTACAGAAAGGTCTCGAATATGCGGGCATGAATCAAGCACTGGAACGCTGTCAACGCATCCCTCAAACGCCAACCAGTCTTTCTCCTGAACAAGCCTTTACCCATGTTGAGAGGCGAAGTTTCGACTGGGCAAACCCTCGACCTGAATGGGGACTCGCTGGCAATGCCGTCTTCTTAATAGGCAGGCGAACGCTCACGAAAGGGCATGATTTAGGAGGCCGAGTCTTTTTGCATTCCTATGACCCTCTATCAGACAACGAAGGCGCCATCCTCGAAAAAATTATGACCGCACCATTAATCGTGGGCGAATGGATTAACACGGGGTACTACTTTTCCGGCGTTGACCCATGGCACTATGGAAGTGGCAGCAAAGTACTACATAATGTAGTCTCAGGCGTGGGCGTGATGTTGGGAAGCCAAAGTGATTTACAAATGGGGTTTCCCTTACAGACTGTGAATGATGGCGAAACCCATTACCACGAACCAATGCGATTGCTAGCCATTATTGAAGCATCTCCACACATCATCTCGTCGATTATTCATAAACATGACATTTTACAGCAACTCTTTCATAACCAATGGATGAACCTTGTTGCCCTAGACCCGAAAACGTGTGAACGACATCGGTACAATCCGGATGCGACATGGGAAGTCATTCACGGAGAGCCATCGTTATGAACACTGGTCTGTCATCTCATGCTCATCTGTTGAGCAAGGAATGGATCACTGGTATAAGACCATAACGACTTTCAAGTAATTTTTCCTGAATACTACCCGAATCTTTGTCAAATTCTGACTGAGTTCATGGGAGCCATGATCCATTCGTGCACACATACTTATAACAGGTAGGGTGACACCTAACTGTTACAGTACAAGCCAATCTGAGGCTTTTCGAATACACAAGTCGAAGGGTATCCGATTGGCTTTTTTCATGACAACGCTCAAGAACAATCGTCAACATCACGGTGATCGTGGATACCCAGATACAACCACACGTGGCACAACGCAATACCCGTGCATCGTGCGATTACACACAGACGACATACATGCAGGAAGCGGACGCGACAGAGTGAGGCGACAGGTAAGCCATCCCCATACACATGGCACACGCAACATGAAAGAGATAACATGAGGCCCGTCTCCTCTCAATTTTTATTGCTGAAGGCAACGGCATTGTTCGTGTTATGGATAATGTTGTCCGGCAGTTTTAATTGGATTCATCTGCTATTAGGCGCCACAGCTTCATTATTGATCGCTTGGATCAATTCTGGGCATTCGCCCTTTGTTCCAAATTTTCGCATCTGGGGAAAGACGATCCTGTTTCTTCCCTGGCTTTTTTCGCGAATTGTCCACAGCACACTACATGTGACAAAACTAATCCTCAATCCCAAGCTCCCCATTTCTCCCAAGCTCCTTCATGTGAAAACGAATTTACGCAATCGAGCAGCCGTGGTTCTGCTGGGAAATTCCATTACGTTGACCCCAGGAACGATCACGGCTGAAGTTGATGATTCCACGCTCATTGTTCATACCCTTGATGACGTGTCAAGCGAGGACGTCAGAAGTGGCCGGTTAGAAGGCAAAATTGCGTCGGTCTTTGGGAATGGAGATACCAGTCCATGAATACCTTCTTCCTCTTTGTGTTACTCACGCTTGCGGTATTAATCGGAGCGTATTTATATCGCGTGCTTCAGGGACCGACGATTTTTGATCGCGTGTTGGGCCTCAATGGCATATCCACAAAAGCGATTATTTTACTCATACTGATTGGGAGCGTGCATGAACGGGTCGACATGTTCATCGATATCTCAACCGGCTATGCACTCTTGAATCTCGTCGGGGCCTTGGCCGTCGCCAAATACCTCGAGCAAAAGGGACTTCCGTAACATGGATGTGCTCGCGGTCATCTTTATTCTCGCCGGACTCTTTTTTCTGGTTGTGGCGGCCATTGGGGTTATACGGCTCCCTGATGTATTTACGCGCTCGCATGCGGTCTCGATCACGGATTCTCTTGGAGCCTTTTTGATGCTTATAGGCATTGCCATCCATGAAGGCTTCAGCTTAAACGTCCTCAAAATTTTGGCCGTCTTGGCTTTACTCTACCTTCAAAATCCGGTGATTGCCCATGCGACCGTTCGCGCAGCCCTTCGTGCAGGGTTGAAACCCTGGCAAAGAGAATCGACATGATATTTTCATTTGAAATTCCACTGCTCATTCTCTTACTGCTGACAGCCGCTGGAGCCATTTTAGTCAAAGACCTCATGAGCGCCATATTACTGTTAGGCTGTTACAGTTTTTTCTTATCGCTTGTCTGGGCATGGCTGGGAGCCGTGGATGTCGCCTTCGTCGAGGCCGTCGTGGGCGCAGGCCTTGCCACGGTCTTATTTCTCTTGACACTGTTCGGAACAGCGCCGAAAGACAGTCGCCTTCGCCGCCCTCCGCCGCCCATGGCTGCGCTGATTGGGCTCCCCCTACTGGGAATTTTATTACTGTATGCCGCAAAGGACCTCCCCCAATTTGGTGATCCGAATTCTCCGGCGAATTCTCATATTTCTCCTACCTATCTCGAACAGAGCTTTCACGATACACACACCCCGAATGTCGTCACGTCTGTCCTCATGGACTATCGATCGCTGGATACGATGGTCGAGACCGTTGTGATTTTTACCGCCGGTATTGCCTGCGTACTCTTA
Organism: Nitrospirales bacterium; assembly: GCA_021604005.1. Taxonomy (GTDB): domain Bacteria; phylum Nitrospirota; class Nitrospiria; order Nitrospirales; family UBA8639; genus JAGQKC01. The sequence goes on from BQIV01000009.1 coordinate 44,692, forward strand.
TTGCGGAGAAAAGCCTCATGATTCGGCCACATGACAGCATCATCGTGCAATCGTTGGGGAGATTTCTCATTCCCGTCATTCAACTCTTTGGCCTCTATGTCCTATTTTTTGGACAGTATGGGCCGGGAGGAGGGTTTGTCGGCGGCGTCATTTTAGGCACCAGCATGGTCCTGGCCATTCTCGTCTTCGGTCATGATGCATCACGAAGCCAATTATCAAAGAAAGCCTTGCACGGAGACGGCCTTGGCATGCTGATTTTTGCAGGTGTCGGCGGACTGTGTTTGATCGGAGGTGGGGAATTTCTCAATTATGCCCATTTACACATTCCAGGCCTTGAAATCGCCGCCCGCCGGTCACTCGGCATCGTATTGACGCAAATTGGCGTTGCCATCGATGTCGCCGTGACGGCCATATCCATCGTCTTCAGCTTATCCGCCGAAGAAATCATTGAGGATTCAACAAATGGTTGATGTCATGTCGGCCCTCTTTCAACGCCCAAATTTTCTGATTTTTGTCATTATATTTCTTTGGGGACTTTACATCATGGTCACGCGCTACAACCTGGTCAAAAAACTTGTCGGCATGTATCTCGTGCAAACCAGCGTCATCTTTTTTCTCGTATCGATCAGCGCCAAGAAAGGGGCGACGGTGCCGATCTTGCGGTCAACCACAGACACGGTCAATGCCATCGACTACAGCAATCCGTTGCCGCACGTCTTGACCTTGACCGCAATTGTGGTGGGAGTGGCAACCCTTGGCGTCGCCTTAGCCTTGTGTTCGGCCATCTATCGAACGTACGGGAGTCTTGACGAAGAAGACATTTTGAAAAGACTAGAATGAGTCGACACATTCCAGCTCTCCTCTTTCTACTTCCGTTGTTTGCAGCCATTTCAATGCCAATGGCCTGCTTGAAACACCGAGAATGGAGCCGCCCGCTTGCCATCAGCGTGCTTGGCACCATGATCGGGCTTTCGCTCGTGAATCTGTCTTTCGTGTTGGAACACGGAGCCATCCACTACGACTTTAGTGGATGGGCGGCGCCTCTCGGCATTGAGTGGGTCGCTGACCCGTTAGCCAGCCTCATTCTCGTGGCATTAAGCTTTTTAGGTTTCGTGGCGTTGATATTCGCTGGAGCGGGAGAACCTAAAAACCTTGGCGGTCGAATCGTTCATTTCTATGTATTAATCCTACTGCTTATTTCGGCTCTCACCGGAATTGTCTTTGCTGGAGATTTATTTAACCTGTTTGTGTTCCTTGAAGTGGCCGCGCTCTCCAGCTACGCCCTCGTGGGTGTCGCCGGTGGACGGGCCTTGTTCGCCGCCTTTCGCTATCTCATCTTAGGCACATTGGGAGCGTCCCTGTATTTACTGGGTGTCAGTTACTTCTATGCGGCAAGCGGCACGCTCAACATGGCGGATATGGCCGACAAGCTTCCCCACCTACTGATATCAAGGGCGGTTGTCGGCGGCCTCTTGTTTATGTTTATCGGACTGGGCATCAAAATGGCTCTCGTTCCCTTTCATGCGTGGCTTCCAGATGCGTATTCCAGTGCACCGGAATCCGTTTCGCCTATTTTAGCGTCGCTCGTCACAAAGGTGGCACTCCTCGGATGGGTGAGAATCATCTTTTGGGTCTTGGGTGCGCAAGCGGTGCTTCAAGACATTCCAGTCCTGTTACTGATTGGCGTGCTAGGCGCACTTGCAACTGTCATCGGTGCCGTGCTCGCATTCACACAGCATGAGATCAAACGCATGTTTGCCTACGGAGGAATCTCCCATATCGGCATTATTCTCATTGGCGTGAGTCAGGGAAATCAAACAGGATTTGCCGGCGGCATCTTCTACTTATTAAATGATGCCGTCATGCAAGCCGCCTTGTTTTTCTTTATCGGAATCGTCATTTTCCAATATGGCATTCGCCATGTTGAGGATCTTGGTCAGATGGGCAAGCAGGCTCCTTGGCTGATCGGATCCCTTGTCATCATGGCAATGGGGATGATCGGCCTTCCGCCTACCGGCGGTTTTTTTGGAAAGTGGTACATCATTTTAGGTGCGCTCGAAGCCGACAACTATGTTGCCGTTGGAGCCATTTTGCTTTCAACATTGCTCACGTTGGCCTATTTCGTCAAAATCTTCGAGCACCTGTTTCGGACACCCGCCACCGTTACGAATCCACAGGCTGTTGAAACGCCCGTCGCCTTCCAGTTCAGTGTCTTGGTGACCTCAGCGGCCATCCTCATTCTCGGCTTGGGAAGCGATCCTATTGTTGGCCTCATACTCAACCACGCGCTTCCTCCGGGACTGTGAGGAATACGATGTCTATGTTTGCGCTCATCCCACTTCTCCCGCTTTTCGCCTCGCTTGCGCTGGTGCTCGGGGGGGCGCGATGGAGAGAACACGGGCACCGTGTCGGAATTCCTGCTATTGGCCTTTCCTTCGCATTGTCTGTCTGGGCATGTGTCGAGGTGATACAACATGGCCCTATCTCTATCTCCCTATACCGCCTCTTTCAATCCGGGTCGCTTATCATTGACTTAGGAATGTACATCGATCAACTCACCGTATTGCTCCTCTTGTTGGTGACGGGAGTCAGCGGCGTGGTGCATGTCTATTCGTCCAACTATATGATTGGTGATCCCCGGTATAACCGATTTTTTGCCGTCATCGCGTTGTTTACCTTTTCCATGTTGATGCTAGTCAGCAGCACCAACCTGCTCATGTTGTTTATCTGTTGGGAAATCATGGGCATGTGCTCGTACCTTTTGATCTCCCATTGGTCAGAACGGCCATCCGCATGCCGGGCAGCGACAAAAGCGTTTTTAGTCAACGCTGTCGCCGATGTCGGCTTAGGATTTGGTATCATTCTGACCTTTTTCACATTTGGAACACTCGACATTCAACATATTGTGTCTCAAACACAGAGCATGCAAGAACAAACGATTAATGTCCTCGAATGGGCCGGTCTTGATCTTCACGTGTATTCACTGACCATCATTCCAATCTGTATATTGATAGGGGCAATGGGAAAATCCGCACAAATGCCGTTTCATGTCTGGCTGCCATTTGCCATGGAAGCCCCCACACCCGTTTCCGCGTTGATTCATGCGGCCACCATGGTGAATGCCGGCCCGTTTCTTCTGATTCGATTAAGTCCCTTAATCGTCCTCTCCCCCTTCGCCATGACGATCATCGCCGTGGTCGGAGCCGTAACCGCACTGTTTGCCGCTATTGTCTCTTTAACTCAAAGCGACATAAAGAAGGTCCTAGCCTATTCAACCATGAGTCACATTGGGTTTATGATCATGACATGCGGAATTGGGGCATTCGTGGCAGCGACATTTCATTTGCTTGCCCATGGCTGTTTGAAAGCGTTTTTATTTTTATCGACCGGCAATACCCTTCGTACGGCCTCATCCCACCATTCACATGTCGACACACAACACGGAACACCTTCGCAGGCACCAACATCGCTCTATGCCGGAGCGTTCATCTTGGCCTGCCTTCCACCCTTTATTATTTTCTCCGGTCCCTATGAGTCCGTATGGATTGCACAGAATTTTGTGTCCGCCAAGATCGGGTTTTGGATAATCGGTCTTACAACAGTATTTTTTACCGCCATGTATCTGTTTCAAGGAATTATATCGATTTTTCAACATGCACCGGTCAAACCTGATCCAACAAATCCATTATCAAAAGCCGCACAGCCTCAAATATTTTCGCCTGCTCACCTGTTAGGGATCTGTATTGGGGGAGGGTTCATGGCCATGGTCCTCTTGGCCGCATGGACGTGGTTTGCACAATTTCTTACGCCGGCCTTTTCCGTAACCACGCCACGTGCCATGGAAGCCTTCGAAGAAACTTCTCCAGGATTCGGTCCTTGGATTATTCTCCCTCTTTTCGCGGCAATCGGAGGATGGGCCTACGCGTTGTCGAGATACCGGCGATCGAGTCACCCGTCGGCTAAACAATCAAAATTCATGCAAACACTGTATGTCACATTCTTAAACAAAGGGTATTTCGACGAGCTATACGAATTGTATATTGTTCAGCCAACGCTTCGATTCGCCAACTGGCTCTGGCGGATTGTTGATGTTCGCGGGATTGATGCAGCCATTCATATGATCGCAACATCTTCTCTCCTTTTTGCTCGATGGCTTTGGAGAGTCATCGATGTGCAAGGCATTGATCGTGCCGTGATCGGCATTGGACAACACAGTATTGGACTGAGTCGTTGGCTATGGCGAGTCGTAGACGTTCGGTGGTTGGATCACAATATGAGCGAAATGGGGAAACGCGCCGATGCAGCAGGAGAATTGCTGCAAGAAGTTGAATCACGCACAATTCAACATCAATTACTCGTCATGGTGTTTTGGCTTGTTCTCGCGACCGGAATATTGTACCTCTTGATCTGACATATTCGTGATTTTGTCGCTCGTATTTCGTATCTCGTGGAAAAAGAGAACGTCGCTCGTCGCTCGTGAAGCGTATCTCGTACTTCGTAAAAGGCAAAGACCGTAAGGCCAAGACCTGCGAGGCAAGGGGCACAACATATTCTTTTCTTCCACGAGATACGCTTCACGAGCGACGAAATCACGTCAGGATCGACAAGGAAGATATTTCTAAAAAGATAGGGAACGTCCAAGATGGCGATTTTCGCGGATCATATGATCAGTTGGATGGTAGCAATACCCTTTGTGGGAATTGTTCTGCTCGCGCTTGTTCGCGATCAAGAGTGGATTCGGCGAATTACCTTGGGAACGTCAATCACCGAATTTGGATTGAGTCTCATCTTATGTCTCAATTTTGACTTCACCCAACAGGGCTTGCAATTTGTCGAGCGAGTAGCCTGGATGCCTACGTTTCACATTCAATATGCTGTTGGAGTTGACGGCATCAGCATTCTACTCGTGCTCTTGACAACACTTCTCTGTCCTTTGTGTGTCCTATGCTCTTGGAATTCCATCACAACTCGTGTCCGCGCGTTTATGTCGCTGATTCTGCTGGTTGAAGGGGCCATGATCGTCGTCTTTACGGCCCTCGACCTCTTTCTCTTTTTCATGTTGTGGGAACTCACGATGATTCCCATGTATTTCATGATTATTCTCTGGGGAGGTCCCAATCGAAGCGCAGCCGGAATTAAATTTGTCCTATACAGTCTCACGGGAAGTTTATTATTACTCGTCGGCATATTGGGTCTGTACCTCGAAGGCGGCCACACCTATGACCTGCTCGTGTTGAGCCAACACACCTATTCCCCAACCGTCCAGTTTTGGTTGTTCTTAGCCCTGTTCCTCGCCTTTGCCATCAAAATGCCGATGGTCCCATTCCATACATGGCTACCAGATGCCCATTCCGAAGCGCCAACCGCCGGGAGCGTCATTCTCGCAGGCATACTCTTAAAAATGGGCGGTTATGGGTTTTTGCGATTTTGTCTGCCGATGTTTCCCGATGCTTCGGCGATGTTTGCTCCCTACATTCTCTGGTTATCCGTCTTTGCTATTGTCTACGGCGGGTACATGGCGTTGGCACAATCGGATCTGAAAAAATTGATTGCCTACTCATCCGTGTCACATATGGGCTTCGTCACGCTGGGAATTTTTGTGTTCAACAGTCAAGGCATTCAAGGCGCCATCCTGCAAATGTTCAATCACGGACTCACAACGGGAGCCTTATTTATTTCCGTCGGACAATTATACGACCGGACTCACAGCCGGGCCATCGATGACTATGGGGGCTTGCATAAACCCATGCCGAGATTTGTCACATTTTTCTTTCTGTTTTCGGTTGCGGCGTTCGGCCTCCCCGGCACCTGTAATTTTATTGGAGAATTTCTGGTGCTTGTCGGGACATCTTCCACAAGTTTCGCGATGGTCCTTCTGTCCATGGGCGGCATCGTCTTAGCGGCAGCCTACATGCTATGGATGCTACAAAAGGTTGCATTGGGCGAACCCAATACAAAAGCTGCAGCGGTCTTGCCCGACCTCTCGAAGCGGGAATTGATGACTGTCATTCCACTAGCCATCCTGGTATTGTGGATTGGGCTATACCCCAGCCCCTTAATGGAAATGATGGATGCAAGTGTGACGAATCTCGTCGAGCATATGGCCACCATCTCGCCACAGATGGCGTTGATTTCAAGTTGGCCATGAAATATTTGTGGCAATCATGATATACTCTTCATAAGAAAACGATGTTTTATGTGTTTTTTGAAACTTGACAACTAGCCAAAGAGTGATTAACTGTAAGGCATGACACAACCTCGGCCTCTCACACATGATGAAAAGAAGGCTTCGGAAGCGGCATTCCGGGGACTGCCATTTAATCCCAAATGGTCTCAGTCGGCAAAAGCCGTATACGATGGGATTATGGCCACATTAGATAAATCGTCAACGACTTCTGCCGATACGGATCTCTCCACTGAAACACCAGAAGAATCAAGAGAACTGGTTCCTGTACCAATGAATGAAGTGGATGTGACCACCGGAGAGCACGTCAAAACCGATATCGAACTCATCGATGAACAATCCGTACAACAAATTCACTCACGACGCGAAGCTATCGAAGCTGGATATTTGATGGACGTCTCCGAAGAAGCAAAGAATATCGGCCTCGAACTCGCTGTAGGCATGACAAAACCCCTATGGAATCAAGGAATTTGCCCTTCGACTGATTTGTCAGACGAAGAGTTACACAACCGTATTCGTGATGTTTTGATTGCCGTTCGCTTGCGACTGGCCGGCCTTGAGACGCCAGCCGCCTTTGTGGAGGTTCCGGTCCTGCTCTCGTTCCCGCCTGAACCCACACCGCAACTGTTCCTGATCTACGCGCTCTTTCATAAGGATCCGCTTGAAGCCGATTCACTGCTTCTGCTCCATCCAGGGGAAGTTTCTCTGGCCAAACAATCCTTTTCTGAAAACTAAGCGGCTCAGATCATTTCCTCGCATCCACACCTCATTCAACGAATATCCATAATCAATGGATTACTCCCTCGCCTTGCATATGGTATCGTACCGCCTTTCCCTTCTGTCTCGTAGCTCGTGCTTGCGCGCTGAAGCGCTTTGGCGCGCAAGCGTGAGTCGTTGTTCGTCTCTCGTAAAAAACTTTAGGACTTTCCCCAACTACATACGAGCGACGAGATACGGGGCAATGAGGCCTCACGAGTTTGGTCATTTGAAGTGAGTACAACGATGGATAAAACCCTTTGGCTGAACCTTAATGCCGTCCTCGGAAGTCTGGTCGTGACGATTGGGCTTTGGATGTTACTTGGGACATTAGCGCTTCCGCTGGGAGTCGTCATCGCCCTAGGCGTCGCAGGTCTGCTAGCATGGAAATGTCCAAGCATCGGACATGTATGGATCGTGACGACATTGATCTTAGGGATCGAGAGTTTGGCCTGGCCCGTCATTCAAATGGTGGACCTTCAAAAACTTGGCCCGGAACCCCCGCTGGAAGATCTTCAACGAATTTTTACAGCCGTGATGTTCGGTCTGTTTTCCGGAGTCTTCTGGATGACCTTTGCATATGGAATTTATAAGCGAACCAAAGGCGAACCGCCTTTACCTGAATCAACCAATCAACCTGCAACCGGGAAAAAACGGAAAAAGTCAAAACGAAAACAGTAATTCGTATCTCGTGGAGAGACAAAAACGTATCTCGTGAATCGTCGTTCGTATCTCGTAAAAAACTGCAGGAATTTCCTCACTCAATACGAGCGACCAGATACGAGATACGCTTATAAGGCGACGAGGAACACCCCTATTGCAAGTTGATAGGGTTCACTTTTATCTCCAGCGTGACTCGTTCTTGCTTGAGTCTGTTTGCGAGATCTTTTTGCAGACGTTTCACCAATTCATGCGAACGTGTAGGATCCGACTCTTTTATAATCAACACATAGCGAGTCAAACCAGGACTTGTTGTATGGGGCGAAAGCAACGGGCCTAAGATATTGTCGGTCTTTACAGCAGAAGGCCCTGTCTGTTTCCCAGACTTTTTGCCGCTTCCATCATCAATCGCTGACAGTTGTTCCCGGCAGGTCATGGCTATTTGCAGTACAGACTCAGAATGTCTTCCGGATAGAGCGAGGTGGACAAGGATTGCATACGGGGGATAGTTCAAGGCAAGGCGGGTGCGGAGCTCTTCTTCATAAAAAATAGATGGATTTTGTTGCGTCACGGATTGAATCACGTAGTGGGTAGGGAGCAAAGTCTGAAGGATAATTTCAGATGAAGCACTCGCTTCATCGAGTAATCCCACAGCATCCAATAGTCGATGATAGGTTCGCTCAGCCGATCGAAAATCCGGAAAGTGCAAACCGGCGTCGGCATTGGGAATCCCTACAAATTGCACGGGTGGGAATGTCTCAACATGAAACAACAACTCCGTCCCAATAAGGATACTGATGTTTTTGTTATGAAAATCCTCAAGAACCGTTTTCTCTTGCAGGGACGTTTTGATTGTTTCTCGATCAAACCGGGCGACACAGGCATCGGGAAACTTTTTCTGAATCAGAGCCTCAAGTTGTTCAGTTCCATACCCTGAAGCTTCAATCCGCACTGACTGACACTTCGGACATACCATTGGCGGAACGTGAGCCGCCCCACAATACGAACATCGTAGACGAGCCGGCTTTTGATAGAGGATCAACACCACGCCGCACTTTGTACAGTGCGGCACATGACCACAGTCTTTACATGTCAGTGAACGAGAAAACCCTTTACGGTTCAAAAATATGACAACTCGCCCCTTACCTTCCAAGGCCTGTTGTATGCCGTCCACCATTCTCCTGGACAAGATGGTTCCATATTCAACGTCACGCAAATTCACGACGTCAATATTTACAGGCTTTCGAAGATTCTGATCCTGGCCCCCATTTGCCTCATCAACATGCCCCAATTGGTGAAACGTTTCTAGCGAAGGGTGGGAAGATCCCAGCACAAGCGTGGCCGACTCCAATCGGGCACGCATTCTAGCGACATCTCGTGCGTGATAATACGGACTTTGTTCATCTTGAAACGAAGCATCCTCTTCTTGTTCTACCCAGATGACCCCGATGGACTGAAGCGGTAAAAAAATGGCCAGTCGCGTTCCAACAACAACGTCATATCCACCATCATGGATATCCTGCCACACCTGAGACCGGACCTGCGGAGAAAGATCCCCATGATATTCTGCAACGCGCGCTCCCATCACTGATCGCAACCCATCAACCAGACAAGACACCTGCTGCACTTCCGGACACAACACCAATACTGTTCGTTGGCGTTCAAGCGTTTCCTGAATAACATTGATGAGATAGCTTTCCCGGATAGACCGAGAGGCGTCTAATAGCATTTCATTGTATCGTTGAGCGGAAAGGGCTTTACGCACATACGTTAACCACGGAGACTCACATTCAGAACTCGTGTCATGAGCAAATAATAATGATCTTTCCCCTACCACCGTTCTCGAATCTGGCAAGAAACGAAAAGTTGTAGGCTGAATAATCGAAGACGCCGTGGTTTTCTCTGGAGCGTCCCGTACCCATTCAATGTCCTGAATAAACTTCCGACGCTTGAGCCCCGCAATGGCGGAACTGTTCCCCTCGATGGCCTTAAGAAGAGTTGCTCGTGTTAACCCTTTTGGTGTCTTTGCTAAACGAGTAAGAACGATAGATTGATCTGGTGAGAGTCGTGAATGTCCCCTCGCCAGCGCTCCTTCTTCTGTAAGCACGATGCGCTTCGCGACACGATTCGAGGCTACTGGCGGGAGAACGAGTCGAAGGCCAGAACCTGGAGGTGCAAGATAATAGGTCTCGACTTGATTGGCTAATTGCAGCAACACCGGGCTCAGGGACGAATCCGATGGCTCATCAACGATCGCAGTAACTTCGCGAAGGTCATACCGAGACAACCCTTCTCTCAGCGATTGGTCAGCGAAATCCTGAAATAATTTAAACACGAGTCCTTGTGCAGACGAACGCCCAAGCGGAACCAGCACGCGACTCCCCACCTGAACCCGACCTGTAAGACGCGCAGGAATGCGATAGGTAAAGACTCGATAACGGCGTTGAGGAAAGACTATATCAGCAAACATGATCCCTTAGTTATAGCAAGAATTTTTCAACTGGGTGAATTCAAGAAGAATTTCTGTAGGATAGCTTTGCTAAATTTTGTTCTGGCTAGACCAATCCTTTCCCAACCTATCAGAACATGATAATTGGTCACACAGCCAGAAAGATCTATTCTATTCTAAATCTACATGTGCTAGCTCTATCACTGTCTGTACGCAAACTTGAAATTATCTCAGCAAATATCTAGCATAAACTCCCAGAGCCAGTACCGGACAGCCAACACAATCCATCAGCAGGATGAACCTGAGTCAGAAACCTCATCTTATAACTCAGCGCATATGGTCATCGTTTGAGACGCCATGAGTAAGAACTCACTCGCCACCATTTTAACGGCCAAACACCTTCGAACGTTAGCAGAAGACCGGTTTTTTGAACGAGGGCAAGACTACTTCGAGCATGGTCAGGTGGCTCGGTTGACCGAGTCTAATGGGGTGATTCACGCCTCGGTGCATGGGTCTAAACCCTATACGGTCAAACTTTGGGAAGAGCAAAGTGCTCTGGGCTATCGTTGCACATGCCCCGTAGGAGCGGACGGAGAGCTATGCAAACACTGCGTGGCCGTGGGACTCGCTTGGGAGGACAAGCAGACTGCGAACCAAGCGACAAGCTCCCAATCGAAACAATCGGGCACACAGAAGATCACGCTCGATGATGTGCGAACCTATCTGGGCAGCAAGAAAAAATCTACCTTAATTGACCTCATCATGGAGCGGGTTGACGAGGATGACCGATTGCGAGAACGGTTGTTCATCAAGGTTGCAAAGCAAGGGAAGAAGGGGCTGAATGTCCACGCGTTTCGCCGCTCAATCGATCGTGCGGTCGATGGTGGTGGATTCGTCGACTACCATTCCACCTATGACTATGCCCAAGGGATTGATGATGTCGTGGATTCCATTGCCGAGCTTCTTCAAGAAGGACTGGGCACTGAAGTCATCGAGGTGTCGGAATATGCCCTTCGCGCGGTGGAGGAATCGCTCCACGCGATTGATGATTCCGACGGCTATATGGGTGACATTCTCGATCGATTACAAGAGCTTCACCATCAGGCTTGTCAGGTCGCTCAACCTGATCCTGAAACGCTTGCTACGCGGCTGTTTGAGTGGGAACTCCGAACCGATTGGGATACATTTTACGGAGCGGCCAAAATCTATGGAGATGTTCTGGGGAAGAAAGGGCTGGCACGGTATCGGATGCTTGCGGACGAACACTGGGCACACGTCTCACCACTCAAACCCGGCGATCCCGAGCGATCAAGGCCAAAGATCTTTCACATGCCTACAATTTTTTGCAGATCGCGGAACTCTATCAACAAGCCCGCCAACATGACCTCGCGTTGGAGTGGGCTGAACGTGGAGTCCGAGCGTTTCCAGATAGGACAGATTCGCGGTTGCGTGCATTTCTGGCTCAAGAATACCACCGGCGTGATCGCCATGACGATGCCCTCTCGTTGATATGGGATGAGTTTTCCGATTTTCTGCATCTCGATCGTTACAAACTGCTCAAAACTCATGCCGACAAGACACAGCAATGGCCAAGCTGGCGCGAAAGGGCATTAGCCCTCGTGCGAACAAGACTAAGTGAGGCAAAAGGGAAAGAACAAGCACGACGATGGAGTTGGGAGGCTACTGCGGACCACTCGGATCTCGTCATGATTTTTCTCTGGGAACAGGATGTCGAGGCAGCCTGGAAGGAAGCCAAAGCCGGAGGCTGCAGCTCTATCCTGTGGTTGAAGTTGGCGGCCAAGCGAGAAAACGACTATCCGGAGGACGCACTTGGGATCTACCAGAATCAGGTCGAGCCGACGCTCGCGCGTAAGAATAACGACGCCTATCAAGAAACGATCACCTATCTGAAACAGATTCACCGTCTCATGCATGCAACCAACCAACAGCAACAATTCATCAAATACATCCAGACGCTTCGTCTGGCTCATAAACCCAAACGCAATTTCATGAAACTGCTGGATGAGCAAAAAGATTGGCAATAATCGATTATCCTAGTCATTTGGGTGAGGCTTACTAACAATTCAGTTAACATCAGATATTTTACAGATTCTCGCTTCTGTAGAGTTAAGCCATGCCTTACCAATGCCCTTAAGATTTATGCTGTTATCTACCAGAATATCGAACAAACCAGTTCAATAACGTAAACAATATACCATGGAGTTCTCTCTATTTACGTTGTTGTCGCATTCTCCATAACCCTAAGGTTCCCAACCCTGACCCTAATAGTACTATCGTTGATGGTTCAGGGATTGGATTACCTCCTCCGGGAGGATCCGCAAAATCTTCTAAAAACCCGTTATGGCTCGTTGGCTCCGAAAAACCTAATATATTCAGATCGAGTGAGTTAGGTGAAACTTCAGTAAATTTTCCCAGAAGTGTTGCCGTGGCACTTTGTGATTCTAAAACTCCAAAAACATTGGCTGCAGGAAAAGTGGCCATTGGAATAGTAGCCCTGTCCGCACTAGCTATCGGATCGGAAGAGTTAGGTGTATTCACAATACTAATCACCCGAATGTCCGATCCAGCAAACTGAGTAGGGGTAATTTGAAAACTATCTAACGCTAAGGTTGCGCTGGAGATTTCTGTTCCTGGGAATATTGTTCCGTTGAAAAACTCTATCTCTCCCAGAACAAAGGGTTGGTCAATCTCTGTAGTAAAAGATATAGGTGTAAAGGCAAAACTACTGGGCGGAGTAATCGCCCCTCCTGGGCCCAAAAAGCAATTCGTTACACCGTCGCAAGGAACCCCCCAAGTAATAGTGCTCGTACCGAAACCAGTAGTTACAGAGGGAGGACTAGGAGGGACAGGATTGATAAACGTTCCACTATAGATTCCATTTACAGAAACAGCAAAAGCAGACATTGGGGAAAGAAGTGATGCAATAAAAATGAGAGTGCGAATTGTCGATTTCATAACTACCCCTCCTTGGCATTAATTCGCATCTAACCTTATTTAAGTACTCGGGCCAGTTTATATAGTTAGATATTTTTGTCAAGCATTTTGCATAACACCTCAAAATTTTTTTGTTCAGTCATACCGTGCACTTGCAGAGACACTGGCTCCTGGCATAAATAACAAAAATCACCTTAACCTTTCTCTTAAGAATACATTAGAACTTGGTCCGTTCTATTATTTTTTGGTGGCAAACCCAGCAAACCACTGCTTAAGGTCGACGACGAAAAAGTAACTATGCACATCAAAGGCAATCAAGACGGGTTTAAAACTGAGCGTCCAAATGTTAGGGATTTGAACAAGAGTATGTTTATCCGTATAAAGACAGTAAATATGTGATGTTCTTTTTTAGTCTAATACATGAAAGGTTACTGATATTCCTCCAATGGCAAAACAAGGAAATGCCTCGGTAAACAAGTACGTTTGATCCCACTAATGAACTGCCATCCATCAGATATGCATTGAGAAAACGAGATGGCGTACACAGTCACCAAAAATTTAGTTATAATAATATTTAGAAGCTGGTCCGCATAAAACTACATCAAGTCACTATGACGAAACTGAACCGACTTGGAGCGTCTAGCCGTAATTTTGATTTAGTCTTTTGGCAAATTCTGTCTCCGTCTATCAGGATGGCCGCGACATCGGAAATGACGGTCATTCACCATAAGTTCAAAAAGCGCCAATTGGATGCACTCAGACTCAACCGAAATGTTACAGCTCTACGAAAGGTTGAATATTCCTGATTGTGTTTAGGTAACAGACTTATTGCTCCAATTTACAGCAGAGGCTATTACGGCAATAACAGAATGGTCGTTCATTTCTATTCAAGACGAACTAGCAGTCAGAGTTTTTTGAAGAAAAGACTCTTTAACCTGTTGTGTGTCATTACGATTCTGGTGTGGGGATCATCAACCCTATGGGCTCATCCGAACGCCCTGTCCCCTATGAGTCCACCGTTCAGTGAACCTTTGCTCATTCCCGTTGTCACGCCATCTCCTTTTCCACATATGCAACCGGACCGGAAACCGGAAAGCCAACTGCCGGAAGAGCCCGACGAGTTTGATGATCGAGAAATCGAAGCATTTTACGACTGGCGGAATGATATGTTTTTCCGTCGCTTTGATATGACCGGGACAGGAGCCGTGGATTACATGACAGCCAGACGCACGTATAAAGTGTGGCTTGATGACTATGGTACGCCCTCGGTGATTACGGTCGCAGACCCATTGTTCTATTGGATCGATCTGAATAACAATGGACGGTTTGAACAAGAGTTAGGTGAAATATGGGTCGACTCCTATGAAGACGGATTGACTGGCAATGAAAAGCCCTACGACAACAGCGATCTGCAGCAAGCTCCGGCAGAGGTTCCACTATGGTCGGCCCCGACACCTGATGCCGGTCAATAGGACACGACATGAACGATCAAGAACAATCTAACAACGGCACATCCCCTGGCTCTTCTGAACCGAAAAAACGAATCAACACGCAAATTCATCGGCGCAGCAAAGCTAAAGCCGTGTATCCTCTCTCTGATGAATGGGAAGACTCCTCATCGTCAGCCCCGCCCAAACAACTCCGCATGCCATCCTCGAACATGAAGAAAACTGGCCAGGACGGCTCTAAAGAATCTAAAGAACCATAATGATTGTCACGCAAATTCGATGATCATCTTTATTAAAGAGATACACACCTGTATCTCTTTCGATAACATTCCCACCTTCCTCGCATTCTGCATTTCAGAAAATTCAATACAATTATAGCGAATCCAAATACGTTTCAAACGGAAAAATACAACGAACTCCGCGCGGTACAACGTTTGAATCAGCGGAAGTTATTTGAAACGGCTATAATGTGTTCGGCACCCCTTTGTTGCTGGACCATTTCTTGCGGTAGGGTATGATGCAGGGAAGACAGTATCCCTGTATGCATACGGAGAACGCGATAGGGTAAATAGCACAAGGAGGTGAAAATGTTACGAGTGGCCACATTTAATATTGAAAATCTGGATGACAAGGCAGATGAGAGGAACCCATCATTGGAGGTTCGGACTCCGATACTTCAAGCCACGCTTCGGCGCATCAATGCGGATATTTTGTGCTTGCAAGAAGTTCATGGACAAGAACTCCCGGAACATACGAGCAATAATCCGAAGCGAGCCTTAACCGCATTGGAGGCGGTACTGCAAGGTACCGAATACGAAACGTTTCACCGGGTCCATACCGTGACCGCTGGTGGAGAGGCCTACAACGAACGAAACCTGGTTATCTTGTCTCGATATCCCATTACCGCATCAGCTCAATACCGAAACACGCGCATCGATGAACTGCTCTATCGCCGAGTCACCGCCATTCCCCACGAGGCAGAGGCGAAAAAGGTGGGATGGGAACGTCCAATCTTGCATGCCGAGATTCAACATCCTCAACTTGGCACAATCCACGTGCTCAATCTTCACCTCAAGTCAAGGCTGGGCACACCCGTTCCTGGACAAAAAGACGGATTTTCCTGGAATAGTGCAGGCGGCTGGGCCGAAGGCAGTTTTCTTTCATCGATTAAACGGGTCGGACAGGCCCTTGAAACGCGGGTGGTGATTGATGATCTGCTTGATAGCGATCCTGAGGCAAAAATCGTCGTATGCGGAGATTTCAATGGCGAGCCTGGGGAAGTCCCGGTCGAAGCCATCTGTGGAAAGGTCGAAAACACCGACAATCCGGATCTACGAGCAAAAGTCTTAATTCCCTGTAGCCTCTCGATCCCTGAGTCAATTCGTTTTAGCCATTATCATCATGGACAGGGCAACCTTTTGGATCATATGGTGATCTCACAGTCACTGCTACCGTATTTTACGCGAGCCATGATCTATAATGAGAATCTTCATGACGAAAGCTTGCCATTCAGGTTCGATACGAAATATCCAGAAGCCGACCACGCCCCCTTCGTGTCTGAGTTCACTGAAGGCTAAAAGACATATTTTCTAAAAAATAGAGACAATCGGCCATATTTCTAGATTTTCACTGTTTTACTTGATATAGCTTTAACTTTTCATTAAGACGTATAGCCGTGCCATGCCCTTCCGTCTGTACGAAGTGTGTCCTCGCGCTGTGTGAGTGGGGGTGGTTTGGCTGGAAGCTATGTGATTCCGCGATAGCCTTTGGGGAGGCGATTGCGTCAGAGGACATGTTGCTCGAGCCCACGGCTCACTCCACCGTTCATTGCCTATTGTCTTTGTCGTCTCAGTTTTGACTCCCTGCCGGGGTTCGTCCCGGCGGCCAAGGCCCTTTTGTTTCGGCAAAAGGACCCAAAACCATGAACGCCCAGGCCAGGCTCATCGGATGAGCTGAACCCCGGTTGGTGGGGCGGGCTAACTCGCTGCGCTCAAACAAGCCCGCCCGGTATGAGAGGTGTTCACTCAACGGACTGGCCTGCAAGCGTCAAAGCATAGGTACTGAAAAAAGTTAAAAAAACTATAGGGCTGTTAATTTTTCATGCCGATCACTCATAAATTGTCGTCTGTAGACTCGCATCCTGATATAGTAGTGATAGGGGAAAATAGTCTTAGCTCATCTTTAGCCTGTCGTGCTCTCGTCTACGCGTCAATCTAAAGGGGCAAGGCCAAGTGCGGATCTGAGCCTTGGCTCATCTGCCATTTCCTCAATTTGGCCAAAGGCTGCCACCTCCGAGGGAAGGCTCCATGATCCATGACGACAACAAATGCGAGCCAAGCCAGCAAGACTACATGTATGAATCGTCGTTCGTATCTCACAAAAACCTGAAGTACGTTTCCCACGAAATACGAGCAACAAGCAACGAAACCAGAGTAGGCGGCGGATTTTTTCAAAATTCCCCTGATGACGCAGCAGCCCCCCCATTTCGCAATACTCACAATCTGTTATTCCTTCACATCTCTGTAGCATGAAAAACTCTCACGAATCAGTTATATTGGGCCTTTCTTGCTAGGCTTAGGTCTTTTGTTCCATTGATTAGCAAAATTTTTAGGTGCTACGATGCACGATTCGTGAGAAAATACGGACTTTTTGCTTTCGGAGGTCCTTGTTTTGGCTGGCTTTGACCTATTCATCGAATACCTAGACAGTTACTCCGCAGTTCTGATTTTTATTGTCATTGCCCTTGGCTTTGGCGTCGTGACCCTTGTCTTGTCCTATTTGGTCCAGCCCAAATACCCGGAAACGGAAAAACTCAGCACCTATGAATGCGGCAGCGAACCCTTTTCTGACTCTCGCATGCCGTTTCCCGTTCGTTATTATGTTATTGCCATGCTCTTCGTGATTTTTGACATCGAGGTTATTTTCCTCTATCCCTGGGCAATAACATTTAATCAAACCGGGTTGATTGGGTTTATTGAAATGATGATTTTCATCGGGCTGTTTGTCGTAGCCTACGTCTATGCCTGGAGAAAAGGGGCACTGGAATGGGATTAGTACAAATAGGAAAGCCGGATAAAGACGGTGATCTCGGTATCGTCACCTTAACGTTAGAAAAAGCCGTGAATTGGGCTCGAAAAGGCTCTTTGTGGCCCATGACCTTTGGCCTTGCCTGCTGTGCAATCGAGATGATCGCGGCCGTGTCGGCCCGATACGATATTGACCGGTATGGCGCCGGGGTATTTCGTGGCTCACCACGACAGTCTGACCTGATGATTGTCTCAGGCACCGTCTGTCGTCGCATGGCACCGGTGATCCGAAAGGTCTATGACCAAATGCCCGAACCCAAATATGTCATTTCCATGGGATCGTGTGCCACCTCCGGCAACATTTACGACAGTTATAGTGTGGTGCAAGGCGTTGATCGCTTTGTGCCTGTGGACATCTATGTCCCAGGTTGTCCTCCAACTCCAGAAGCCTTATTTGATGGCATTTTGAAACTTCAAGACCGCATCATGCAAAAACGCGTGTTCACCAAACAGCCGGATCAGGTCAAAGTCTAGAAGTTAGAGTGAAAAAGGCAAAGTGAAAAGTGCAAAACATCAAAATACAGGAATGACGCCCAACATTCGTGTCTTCGGAACAGTATACGCACGACGTTAGATCACATGAGATTGTCATGCACGCAATAGCCGAACACATACAAGCGAAATTCCCGAATGGCTTTGTCAAAGCTGACGAGTGGCGGGGAGACTTGGCTATTACGGTTACACGCGAAGCGCTACACGACGTCTGCCAGTTTCTTCGCGAAGATCCAGCCATGGATTGCGATTACATGGTTCATGTCAGTTCCGTGGACTGGCCCGACGAAGACGAACGATTTGAAGTCGTCTATGAAGTCCAATCTATTCGAAAGCGGCACCGCGTTCGAATCAAAGCGAGAGTCCCTGAACACGACTGCATCGTCGACTCAATGGTAGATTTATGGAAAGGCGCTGAGTTTATGGAACGGGAGGTCTTCGATATGATGGGCATTCGTTTCGCAAACCATCCTGATCTTCGTCGAATTCTCATGCCTGATGACTATCCGGAAGGCTACCCGCTTCGCAAGGATTTCCCTCTCCAAGGAAAAGGCTGGCGTGACACCTTTGATTTCCTGGATGATCCGGCATAGGAGTAAAAATGTCTCTCGTGAATCGTCTCTCGTATTTCGCATAAAAAGAAAGCATTCGTTAATTTTTTCATAGAGTACAATCGACGAGAAACGAATCACGAGCAACGAGTTAAGATATGGCACACCGCATGGAAGACCAACGGGAAACGATCTATAAGGTCGATCCCGAACATCCTGAAACAGAGTCGCTCCCGACCCTTCGGACCGAAGAGCTTCTTCTGAATATGGGGCCTCAACACCCGAGCACACACGGCGTATTGAAGGTCATCTTGGAGCTTGAAGGTGAGCGTATCGTCAAATCCACCCCGGTGATGGGCTATTTACATCGTGGCGTGGAAAAGCTAGCGGAAGCTGGAACCTACCATCAATTCATCCCGCATACGGACCGGCTGGATTATGTCTGTGCCATGTACAACAACTTCGCCTACTGCCGAGCCGTTGAGAAATTGATGGACATGACGATTCCCGACCGTGCGGAATATCTTCGAACAATCGTTGCTGAAATTCAACGAATCATTGGGCACTTATTTTGGTTAGGAACGCAGGCTCTCGATATTGGAGCCATGACCGTCTTCTTTTATACATTTCGTGACCGAGAGATTTTACTCGACTGGTTTGACGAACTCTGTGGAGCGCGGTTGACCACGAGTTGGTACCGGATTGGAGGCGTGGAACGGGACTTTAACGATTCATTGATCAAAAAGGTTCGTGACTTCTTGGACTACTTTCCCCCGAAGATTGATGAATATGTGGTATTTCTGGACAAAAACCGTATTTGGCTAGCCCGCACCGTTGGCGTCGCAACTATTTCAGCCGAAGATGCTCTGAGTTTTGGACTTAGCGGTCCCTCGCTTCGAGGATCCGGCGTGGATTATGATCTGCGAAAGTATGAACAATATGGGGCCTATCCCAAATGTGAGTTTAGTATCCCCGTTGGGAAAAATGGCGACACGTACGATCGCTATTGGATTCGAATTGAAGAAATGCGGGAAAGCATCAAGATTATTCAACAATGTATGGATCAAATGGAACCAGGGCCCGTGATGGCCGATGTCCCAAGTGTGACATTGCCTCCGAAAGATCGAGTCTTTAAAAATCTGGAATCCATGATTCAGCAGTTCAAGCTCTTTTCACAGGGGTTTGATGCACCGGTCGGAGAAATTTACTGCGGTACCGAAGCCCATAAAGGCGAACTCGGGTTTTATATTGTAAGTACAGGCGGTGGAAACCCCTATCGCATGAAGATTCGCTCACCGTCGTTTATTCATATGGGCGCATTCGATAACATGGCCCGCGGCTATATGATATCTGATGCCATCACCATCTTCGGAACCTATGATATTGTAATGGGAGAATGTGATCGGTGAAAAATATAATGCAAAGTGAAAAATGGAAAATGCAAAATTAAAAACTTTGCATTTTGAAATTTTACTTTTGCATTCTTTTTAAGAGGTAGGAATTATGGGTCTCAAACCTGTTACATCACCGGATACAGAAGCCACCACGATTGAGTTGACGCTCGACGGAGAGGTTGTCACCGCCAAAGAGGGCGTTTCGCTCTACGATGTCATTTCGAGCACCGGCAAAATCGTCCCGGCTATGTGCTATCACTACACGTTCGATCCCTTTGGATCGTGCGGAATGTGCCTGGTCATGCAAGAAGGGAAAAAAGCGCCTGTCCGTTCCTGCACAGCGAAGGCAACGGCCGGCATGGTGATTCGAACGGAAGGCGACGACCTCTTTGCTGCTCGAAAGAAAGGCGTAGAAAAGCATTTATCGGTCCATCCTCTTGATTGTCCGGTATGTGATGCTGATGGCCACTGCGAACTCCAAGATATGGCGTTTGAACATGGCGTGACGGACCTCGCAAACGCGAAGCAGAAAAATATCCCTGAAGACACACGCAGTCTCGTCCTCGACTTCAATATGAACCGCTGCATTGCCTGCGGCGAATGCATCAATATTTGCAAAGACGTCCAACGCATCGATGCCTTGCAATTTATGAAAAAAGGTGGATTTACCCAGGTTGTTGCCAAAGGCGATCAAGCCCTGGATTGCGAATTTTGCGGAGATTGCCTGGCCGTCTGTCCTGTCGGTGCAATTACGAACAAATTTTCCAAGTATGCCTATAAACCCTGGCAACTGAAAAAAACCACGACCACCTGTAATTACTGTGGTGACGGATGCCAGATGTATGTCGAAACTAAAGATACGGAAGTCACACGGGTCACTTCTCCCTTATCCTGGAAAAACAAATGGGGTGATCGTGGCGATACGGTGAATGGACACGGTGGATTGTGTGTCCGGGGTCGATTCGGGTTTCAGTTTATCGACAGCAAAACCCGCTTGAAATCTCCCCTGGTACGCACCGAGGCCGGCTTCACGGAAACGCCTTGGATTGACGCCCTTGATATTGCTGCCGGTCGTTTGGCGTATATCAAAAAGACCTATGGAGAACAAGCCATCGCCGGGCTCATTACGGCTCGATGCACGAATGAAGACCTGTATGTCTTTCAAAAGTTCATGCGTACGGTCATCGGGACAAATCACATCGATAGTAGTGCACGGTACGGACATGTCAATTTTGTTCGCGCGGCACAGCATGCACTCGGCGCCACGCGCATGACCAATACCTCTGAAGAAATCACACGGGCTCAAGCAATTCTGCTTGTTGGATCCAATATTACGGAAACCAATCCCGTCGCGAGTCTTCGGGTCAAAGCGGCGCTAGGCGTCTATAAAGCCCATGTGATCGTTGTCGATTCTGCACAAACGAACATCGCAGCCCTGGCGTCACATCCGACGATGGTGAAACCGGGAACCGAAGGCCTATTTGTGCAAGGGCTGGTCAAATCGGCAATCCAGCAAGATCTCATTGATGAAGATGTGGTAAAACAATCCCCAGAGGCCTATGCGGCATTACAGCAAGCCGTGAACTCCCTGACACTCGATCAGATCGCAGAACAGACCGGAACGTCGGTATCGCACATCAACGAAGTCACGAAAATTTTCGCAGAGGCGCCTCGCTCAATTATTCTCTGCGGCGAAGGCATCGTTCGACAGACCAAGGGCTATCATCACGTCCTCAATTTAATTGATCTGTTATGGGTGACTGGGAAAATTGGACGACCAGGTTGCGGGATCAACACCTTAACCGAAGAAGCCAATGAACAAGGGGCGTTAGACATGGGAGTCGGCCCTGAATTTCTCCCCGGCGGACTCGCCTACGACAACCCGGAAGCACGGGAAACGTTCTCGAATGCATGGCTAACGGAACTTCCACCAGCTGGACAAGGCGATGCGCTCCTCGACATCATCAAACGATGCCGGAGTGGTGAAATCAAAGCGCTCTACGTGGTCGGAGAAAATCCGTTGGGAACGCTTCCGGCATCATGTGACGTTGAAGCCGCACTCAAGAATCTTGAAGTGTTGATCTGCCAAGATCCCTTTATGACTGAAACCAGCGCACTGGCTCATGTCGTGTTTCCGGCTACAACGTTTGCCGAAAAAGATGGCACTATCACCAATCAAGAAGGTAAAGTGCAATTTCTTCGACCGGTGTTCGATCCTTTGGGTGAAAGCGCCATTGATTGGCATATCATGGCGGGAATTGCGAACGGGCTCGGAGCTTCACTCGACTTTGAGACAACACACGACATTCAACGGGAAATCATGAAGATCATGCCAGGATATTACAATCTTGGCCAACCGCCAAAAGTAGAGGTCAATCCTGAAGGCTACTTACGCAATGGATTTGCCACTGAAGTCGGCTCTCGCTATGAGCAATCGTCTCACGCTACTCAAGCGCCACGACCGTTTGCCTTAAAGATGATTCAATTGCTGTATCATTCAGGAAAACTTTCGACTCAAGCGTCCGGACTCTTGGCGATTTCCCCGAATACGAAAAAGTTGCATATGCATCCACAAGATATCGAGCAACTCGGCCTTTCTCCTCACGACCACGTTTGTGTTACATCAGATGCCATGAGTGTAGAACTCGGCATCAAACCGGATTTGGCTATCATGCCTGGAAGCTGTGGATTCCCTGAACATTTCAATGATCCTCCGGTAAAAGACTTGATGTCGGTCCAGGTTGATCCGCACACACACGTGCCCTATTTCAAGCTCGCGCACGTGACGATCGAAAAAACGTGATCTGACGAAGGAACAATTGATGGCAACTCAGTCCAATAATTTGTCTAAAAAAATCTTCGATGCGGTTTTTTTTCGCGAAATTTGGGATGCAATGAAAGTCACGTTTAAGCACATGTTTCATCGCCCCATGACCTTTGAATATCCAAGAGAAAAACGAACCATTCCTGACGCCCACCGTGGTGCACTCGGCCTACTACGTTACGATGACGGGAAAGAACGCTGCGTCGGCTGCGATCTTTGCGAAGCAGCCTGTCCGTCCCGGTGCATCAAGGTGATTAGCGAAGAAGATAAGTCGCTCCCACTTCAACGGTATGCGACCGAATTCTACATTGATATTACCAAGTGTGTGTTTTGTGGGTATTGCGTTGAAGCCTGTCCGGTCAATGCGCTGGCCATGACAAAGTTGTATGAATTCTCCACACACGATAAACGGACTCTCCTCTTCGACAAAGAGCGGCTGTACGATATTGGCGAACGATATTTAGACGACGCCAAAAAATATCTCTATGCGCATAACCAAGAAAAAGAGGGGGAAGAGAGTATCGCCTACCGCTACCATTTCCCTGTTCCTGTTGAAAAATCTCAGGATTCGTAAGACGTCACGATGATGTGGTTGCTTTTTGCGTACTTTTCCACGATTAGTATCGTGGCCGGGGTCATGACTGTGGCCTTCAGAAATCCCGTGCACTGCGGCCTCGCGCTGCTGACGCTTCTGCTCCATGTCGCCGGGCTGTTTGTTCTCCTGAATTCCGAATTTCTCTTTGCCGTTCAAATCATCGTCTACGCCGGGGCTATTCTCGTCCTGTATCTTTTTGTCTTAATGTTGCTCAACCTTAAAACCGAAGAACAGCATCTGCATCGCAAATATGCGCTTGTCCTCTTTGCGTCTGTCGGAATATTCTGTGAACTCTTATTCCTCCTCTTGCAGTCGCCCTACGGTGGGGTCAAAGGCACCGCCTCTCCACAAGTGCTGCTTGAAACAGGACCAAGTCAGGCCATCGGAATTACCATGTTCAGCGACTATTTACTCTTATTTGAGATCGTCGGCGTATTCCTGCTCGGCGCCATTATCGGCGCTATTGTGCTGGCGAAAACGCCGTCGACCATCGAGGAAAAACCTGAGTGAGTAAGAAAAGAACCCTCATTTCATAGATTTTTATAATGATACCTCTTGAAGCCTATGTAGCCGTCAGCGCCATCCTGTTTATGACCGGACTAGTTGGCGTGTTGGTTCGGCGAAATTTTATCGTCGTCCTCATGTGTGTCGAAATCATGCTGAATGCCGCCAATATTAATCTAGTGGCGTTTTCTCATTATCTCGAATCGATGGCCGGTCAAATGGCCGCCTTATTTA
Source organism: Nitrospirales bacterium (assembly GCA_021604005.1). Lineage (GTDB taxonomy): Bacteria > Nitrospirota > Nitrospiria > Nitrospirales > UBA8639 > JAGQKC01. The sequence continues at coordinate 68,824 of BQIV01000009.1, forward strand.
ATATTGCCATTGCTGCTGGCGAAGCGGCGATCGGGCTTGCCATTATTATCGTCGTCTTCCGGGGCAAGATTGCCACCAATGTCGACGAAATTAATATTTTAAAGTGGTAACGTGTTTGATCTTTTAGTTCTGCTCATCCCCATCTTTCCGCTTCTGGCCGTCATCGCAAACGGAATATTTGGGTCTCGGTATCCCACCGAACTGGCTGGGCGGTTAGCGTTTGGCTCCGTGGGCCTCTCGTTCCTGTGTACACTCGGCGTCTTAGGCCATGTCATCTCCGATCCCACGCCACAAGAAGTCGTCGCCTACTCCTGGATTTTTGGAGGGGACCTTTCCATAGACCTGGCCTTCCTGATTGATCCGCTCACCACAGTCTTTTTGATGGTCATTACGGGCGTTGGGCTCCTGATTCATATCTATTCCATCGGATATATGCACGGAGAAGAGGGCTTTACCCGCTTCTTCACCTATATGAATTTGTTCATGGTCTCCATGCTGCTCTTGGTCATGGGGAACAATTATCTGGTCTTGTTTATCGGCTGGGAAGGCGTCGGCCTCTGTTCCTATCTGCTGATCGGATACTACTACGAAAAAATATCCGCTGGAAAAGCCGCCACCAAAGCCTTTGTGGTCAACCGCATTGGCGATGCAGGATTTCTGCTGGCGGTCTTTTTAATTTTCGTCGAATTCCGAACGCTTGACTATGTAAAGGTTCTTGAACAAGCCCCGCAGCTCTCTACCGGAATGGCCACGGCCATCGCCTTGTGTTTGCTCATTGGTGCGGTCGGAAAATCCGCCCAGCTTCCCTTGTATACATGGCTCCCTGACGCTATGGAGGGTCCGACTCCTGTCAGCGCGCTCATTCATGCGGCAACCATGGTGACCGCCGGGGTCTATATGATTGTTCGAAATCACGCAATTTTCGACATGGCTCCCGTCGCGTTGACCACCGTCGGCATTGTCGGCGGTATCACCGCCTTGTTTGCCGCCACGATCGGACTCGTACAAAACGACATCAAGCGCGTCTTGGCCTACTCAACCGTCAGCCAATTGGGGTACATGTTCTTGGCCTGTGGCGTCGGTGCGTACACTGCAGCCATTTTTCATGTAGTGACGCACGCGTTTTTCAAAGCCCTCCTGTTCCTTTCCGCCGGTGCAGTCATTCACTCACTGGAAGGCGAACAGGACATCCGGAAAATGGGCGACCTGCATACTAAAATACCCATCACCTATAAGGTCTTTCTGATCGGTACCATCGCTATCGCAGGTATTCCACCGTTAGCCGGATTCTGGAGTAAGGATGAAATCATGGCGCATGCCTTCATCCATCACCATTATTTTTTATATGTGCTTGCAGCCATTGGAGCATTTCTCACGAGTTTTTATATGTTCCGGTTAACCAATCTGACATTCTATGGGACTTCTCGAGTCGATCCGAAAGTCGAATCTCACATTCACGAATCACCCAAAATCATGACCGTGCCCTTGATGATTCTTGCTGGGTTGTCGGTTGTCGGAGGATTGTTCCTAGGATTCCCGCCAGAACATGGCTTACTTCACGGATTTCTCCATGATGTCGCCACACCACTCGGCGCAACAGCCCATGAAGTCAATGTAGGTCTGCTGATTGGGTTAGCGACGTTCGCCACCCTCATTGCCGTGTCGGGATGGGCCTTAGCACGTCATATGTATATCACCAAGCCTGGCCTCGCTGACGAATGGATGCACAAAGCTTCCGGGGCGTATGCGACCTTACTCAACAAATATTATGTCGACGAATTCTATGACAAGATCATTGTCGAGCCGTGCAAGCGGCTTGGAGAAATATGGGATTGGATTGATCGACACATTATCGATCGCTTTATCATTGGCATCGGCAACATGACCGATGTGAGTGCCGCAGGGATTACCTGGACCGAAAAACATGTGATGTACGCCGGACTCAATATTATTGGATATGGACATCACATCGCGGCCTGGGCCTGGAGAAAACTCCAAAGCGGCATGGTTCATCATTACGCCGCTATTATTATTATCGGGTTAGCCATACTGGTCCATGTGGCGTTCTTGTGGTTTACCAGTGCCACAGCATTTGGACAATAATTTATAGCGAATCCGAAGAAGGACCAGATAACCATTTTCATTAACTTCGCGCGGGTACACATGTTAAGCATTACAGGTTCATTGAAACGGCTATAAAGTACTACGAAACGATGCAAGAAGAATTACAAGCCGGATTTCCCATCCTGACGTTTCTCACGTTCTTTCCGCTTCTTGGTGCCATGATCATCTGGGCCATGAAGGATCAGGATTTAATTAAGAAGTCTGCCCTTGGCATTGCCGTGTTGGAACTCGTCGTCTCGGCTTGGCTGTTGATGGGCTTCGTTCCGGATACGGCTGCCATGCAATTTTCCGAGCGCTACAGTTGGATTCCGCAACTTGGCATCAGCTATCACATGGCGGTTGATGGCATCAGTATTCTCTTCGTTGGCCTCACCGCGTTCCTGACAGTGCTCTTGGTGCTCTATGCCTGGGATACCGTCAAGATCCATCCCAAAGCCTTCTTCATGAGTCTTTTGGCGCTTGAAGCCACCATCATGGGAATTTTTGTCTCCATCGACCTCATTTTGTTCTTTGTGTTCTGGGAACTCATGCTGATTCCCAGTTACTTCATGATCAAGCTATGGGGGCTTGGGTCCCAATGCCAATATGCCGCCTTAAAGTACGTCCTGTACACCCTATTAGGCAGCGTCTTCATGTTAGTCGGCTTCTGCCTGCTTGATTTGAATTATTACTCCGTAAAACAGACCTATAGCTTTGACCTCGTGGACCTCCTGTCGGTTCCCGTTCCAGTCGGCCAGCAAATATTGATTTTCTGGCTTATTTTTATGGGATTCGCATTTAAAGCGCCGGTCTTTCCGTTTCACAGCTGGCTGCCCGATGCCTTAACCCAAGGCCCTATCCCCACATCCGTTCTGCTGGCCGGCATTAAAATGGGTACCTATGGCTTCCTGCGATTTAGTTTTCCACTACTTCCCGATGCCTCACGCGATCAGACCGTCGTCGCCATTGTTATGACGCTTGGCCTCATTGCCATTGTCTATGGCGCAATCGTTGCCATCATCCAACCGGACTTCCGGCGCCTGTTGGTCTTCAGCAGTATCAGCCATTTGGGGTTTGTCGTGATCGGTCTGTTTGCATTGAATTTTCAAGGTATTCAAGGCAGCCTCTTAACGATGATCAACCTTGGATTCAGTACCGCAGGCTTATTCTTTCTCGCTGGATTTGTCTATGAACGGCTGGGACACACCAATGTTCATGAATGTAGTGGGCTCGCCAAAAAGATGCCTCTACTGGCGACCTTCTTCCTCATCATCGGCATGGCCTCAATTGGCCTTCCTGGAACCAACGGATTCGTGGGTGAATTCTTGATTCTGCTCGGTGCTTTTCAAGCCTATTGGGTCTACGGAGCCATTGCCGTGACCGGAGTGATCTTTGCCGCCGCGTACTTCTTATGGTTTTACGAACGGGCGATTTTCGGCCCGCTCAAGGACGGTCTTCCTGCGGCTCTCAAGGACCTTAATACGCGGGAATGGGGAATCGGGATTGCGCTATGCGTGATGATTTTTTGGATCGGTCTTTACCCGTCGCCATTCTTGCGCATGATGAATGGATCGGTACAGGAAGTTGTGGATCGACTCAATTCCGGTAGTGCGGCAGTGACAACACCAGCCTCTCACGTGCTTAGCCAAGTGGTACAGGATTAAGACTATGGGTGAATATTCTCTCCTGATTATTCTCTTTGCCCCATTTCTTGGTGCAATCGGATTGATCTTTGTGCCCAGAAAAGAAGAGCTGCTTACGCGCATGATCGCGGCGGTCTCATCCGGTATCTGCTTGCTTGCCTCGTTTTATATTTTCTTCGCCTATGACACGGAAAAGGCCGGCTATCAATTTGTGCAACGGTTTCCCTGGTCCGAAGAACTCGGCATTGCCTTTTATGTCGGAGTGGATGGCATCGGCGGCCCGCTCGTCTTTGCTTCGGCCATACTGTTGTTCGCCGGTGTCTTTGTCTCCTGGCATATCCAAGACCGCACAAAAGAATTCTATATTTTCCTGTTGATCCTGGCCGCAGCGACTATTGGCGTCTTCATGTCGCTGGACCTGTTCTTCCTGTACTTCTTCTATGAGATGTCCGTGTTGCCCATGTACGTCCTATTAGGCATGTGGGGGAGCCACACGAAAGGCTATCTCTCCATGACCGATCCCGAAGGACTCAAGCTGCGCGACTCTGTCGGGTTTATTTTCAATTTTGGGTCGAACAGCAAAGAGTACGCGGCCATGAAACTCACGCTCTTCCTCTCTGCTGGAGCCGTCGTGGCACTCATGGGCATTTTGCTGATTTATCATTTTTCCGGATTGCAGACCTTTGATATCGTGGCCCTTAGAGAACAAACGGGCATCCAAGAAAATAGTACACTGGCGATCATTATTTGGTTCCTGGTGTTTTTCGGGTTTGCCTCGATCGCACCTATCTGGCCATTACATTCCTGGTCCCCGGTCGGACATGCCGCAGCGCCGGCGGCCACCAGCATGCTGCATGCCGGCGTGCTGATGAAGCTTGGACATTTTTCGATTATCCGGGTGGGCTATGAAATTCTTCCCGAAACCACGAGGGAGTGGATTTGGGTTGCCGCCATTCTCTGTGTGTTCAGCATTATCTATGGCGGACTAGTCTCATACTTTGCAAAAGACACCAAATACATCATCGGATATTCCAGTTCTTCGCATATGGGGTATATCTTTTTAGGTATGGCGGCACTGGACTACATCAGCTTGACGGGCGCGGTCATTTATATGTTTGCCCATGCATTAGCCACCAGCATGTTGTTTGCGATGGCCGGATGGGTGTATGACCAAACTCATACCAGAGATATTCCCTCGCTTGGAGGCCTGATGCAGAAGATGCCCTTCATCTCTGGAGCATTTATTGTTGCCTGTATGGCGTCTATTGGTATGCCCGGAACCGTCAACTTTATTGCTGAAGTCATGATTATTGTGGGGAGTTGGGAGAAGTATCCCTTCCAGGTCATCGTGGCGGTACTCGGCATTGTGCTGACACTCGCCTACTTATTTAAGATGATGCGTGGGCTGTTCTATGGAGAACTCTCACCCGAATATGCCCATGCGCAAGATGCCAGAACATTTGTTGATCGCATGCCACTGATTCTGCTGATTGTCTGCAGTGTCTCGCTGGGAATTTTCCCAGGGCATTTCTATGAAGTGGTCCGTTCAACGGTAGAACCCATGCTCGACCGGATCAATCAAGTCGCCCCTGTTGTCAGTCAAGTCAGCCAACATTCACAAGGATTATTACCGTAACCATATGATATAGACCCCTCATGCTGTTCGTGACACGTTATGATGACATTTGATCTCACACTCACAGGTTCCGACCTCCTTCTGGTCCTGCCTGAAATTTTCTTGACTCTTTGGCTGTGCACCGTGTTGTCGGTCGACTTTTCCATGCGTAAGGTCGAACACGAGACCTTGGCCTATCTCAGTATTGGCGGTCTCCTTGCCACCGTCTTCATCCTCATTTGGTTTGACCAAGCCGGCATTATCGGTTCCCTGTTTAAAAACATGTATGTGGTCGACCACCTCTCTATCTTTTTTAAAATACTGATATTGCTTGCCACCGCGATGGTAATCTTTATCTCAATCGATTACGTCAAAGGCTTTCGATTTTTCAAAGGCGAATACTACTTCATGGTCATGATGTCAGGTCTCGGCATGATGTTCATGGCTTCGGCAAATGATTTAATTTCCGTCTTTGTCACGCTTGAGTTTTCGACGTTCGGGTTCTACGTGCTTGTGGCCTATCTTCGGGACGACATCCGGTCGAGTGAAGCCGGCTTGAAGTTTTTCATCTTGGGTGTTTTTGCGGCAGGACTCTTAGCTTACGGAATCAGCCTGGTCTATGGTGAAACCGGAACGCTCATATTCTCACAAATGGCTGGAAATCCTGGGAGTTACGGACTCGCGATAGGGTTTCTGCTTATTTTTGCCGCACTCGGGTTTAAAATCGGTGCCGTACCGTTTCACTCATGGATTCCCGACACCTATCAAGGCGCCCCGACTCCCGTCACCGCCTTTCTCTCCATTGCCCCCAAAGCCGCAGCCATCGCTATTTTAATTCGCATGTTCTATGTGGGCCTGGCATCGTTCAAACCCATGTGGGTTCTGCTGTTTGTCTGTGCCTCAATTATTTCCATGACGTATGGAAACGTTGTTGCCATTGCGCAGAAAAATATTAAACGCCTCTTGGCCTATTCAGGCATCGCCCAAATCGGAACCATCATGGTCGGGTTGGCCGCGGGAACCAAACAAGGCAGCGACGCCATCTTGTTTTACTTACTCACCTACCTATTCGCCAACATTGGTGCATTTGCCGTGGTCATCGCCGTGAATAATTTCATCAACAGCGATGAGATTGAAGACTACAATGGACTTAATCGCCGCTCACCATTTTTAGCCGCAGCCATGTTCCTATTTTTACTTTCACTAGCCGGCGTCCCGCCGCTTGCAGGATTCATTGGAAAGCTCTACTTATTCGTAGCCGCCATCGAAGAAGAACTCTATACGCTCTTGATCGTCGGGCTCATCAACATCGTCATTTCCATGTATTATTACCTGATCGTCGTCAAAAAGATGTATATCAACGAGCCCGTTGACTCAACTCCGGTCACCGTATCATTGCCGATCAAAACCGTCGTCTATGTCTGCGTTGCCGGAACCTTGCTCTTAGGCATTTACCCCAAAGCGTTCATTGACTGGGCCGTTTCAGCAACGTTAATGTTCTCCAAGATTGCCCCACCCGCAACAGCCGCGCATTCTAGCCTTCTAGGCGGCTAGCACATTCAACTTCAACATTTCTTTTCTCTTCCCTGCCCTATCCTACCTTTTCATAAATTTCATCAATATTCGCTCTAAAAACTTCGCACCAGTTCAACTCAACACGTTCAAATAAGGTTCGGCGACTAAGGGTTAATTTCTTCTCAGTACATTTTGTCTTGACGCCTGCTGGCTCTAGCCGTGCCACGACTCTTTCATCTGGTTGACGTGTGTTTTTGCATTCGATTGGGCATGTGCAATCCGTGAGAAAGGATAAGGTTTCGCTAGAGTCCGCTGAGCGAATACCTCTAAGAGAGGGCGGGGCTTGTTTGAGGAAAGCGAGTTGGCCTGCCCCACCAAACGGTGTTCGTCTCATCATAATGAGTCTGGCCTGGGCGTGACTGGTTTTTGGACCTTCTGCCGAAACACAAGGTCCTCAACCGCCGGAACGAACCCCGGCAGATCACAAGAATGCTGGACGAGAGAAGAGCATTATATGATCCGTATAGTGGGCAATACTCTTGGATTGGCTGTCTACCTAACATAACGCTTCCCAGACAAATAGGGGCCAATGAAAGATTAAAAACCTATGCACCTTCGCCCTTCAAGAAGATACAGTTGTTATCTCTTTCGATACACATGACTCAATGGAGATTTACATTCCTTGTCGTGTGAATTCTTTTTTACGCTAATTTTCGGCATACTCAGAGTTTTCAATCAACCTCAGCGGTACAAGCCGTTTCTAATTACTTCGGTTATAGTTGTATTTTCCTGCTTGGAACATATTTGGGTTCGCTCTATTCATACACTGGTCTTTTTTTTGCAGCTTTCAAAAAGAAAGGAGAGCGTTCGACTATGCCTAGTTTTCGATATGGAGGAAAGAAGGGAAAGAAATGTTCCTTAACCGAGAGCGCCCGGCATGTCATCCTTCGGACACAAGACCGGGGAAGACTAGACCCGAACATGCTATCAAAAAAAGCCTGGAGCCTATTAGACAAACTTGAACTGAATTTCCAACTTCCTGGATCGGGAGTTGAAGTACATCACATTCGTGCAAAACGAGGAATCAAAAAAATCTGTACCCAAGTGAGGAATGCATTTAAGACGCAAACCGACATCGAATTTGCCGGACGTGTATTAGTGGATCGAAAGTCTAAAGTTCCTGTTATCTACACAGAAAATCTTTTCGTGACGTTCCGTGCCGATCAAAGCCAGCGATCATGCATACGACTCTTACGCAACTATGAACTCTCCATCAAACGAAAAGTCTCCTATACGGATAATGGCTACTTTGTCTCTGCGCCGAAGGGTTGTGGGCAAAACGTTTTCTCCATTGCCGAAGAACTCTTACAGGAAGACGCTGTGGAGTACTGCCATCCAGAGTTAATTCGGCAAGTTCAACGTCGCGGTGCGTTTCCAGAGCAATGGCACTTGAAACCAACAACCATCAGCGGACACCGCATCAGCGCTCATTCGCACATTGCGAAAGCCTGGCAGATCACGGAAGGAAAAGGCATCACCATTGCCGTGATTGACGACGGATTTGATCTCACACATGAAGAATTCTCCGGTCGATATAAAATTGTCCATCCTTGGGACGCGACGAGAAAGGTTGAAGATCCGAGACCTGGGTCACGAGACAATCATGGGACACCATGCGCTGGAGTCGCCTGCGCCAATGGCCAGCATGGAGCCTCCGGTGTCGCGCCTCAAGCGAGACTTATGCCCATTCGACTCGACTCCGGTTCAGGATCTCAGGACGAAGCTGAGGCCTTAGTCTGGGCCGCTGATCACGGAGCCGATATCATTTCGTGTAGCTGGGGTCCGGGAGACGCCGATTGGCGAAACGCGGAAGATCCAAAGCGAAAAACAGAACACTTGCTTCCCGACTCCACTCGGCTCGCACTTGAATATGTCACCCAAAAAGGCCGCGGGGGAAAAGGATGTGTCGTCACATGGGCCGCCGGCAATGGAAACGAAAGCGTGGATAAAGACGGCTATGCCAGCAACGAACGTGTCATGGCCATTGCCGCGTGCAATGATCACAGTACACGCAGTGTCTACAGCGATTTTGGCAAGGCGATCTGGTGTTGTTTCCCCAGTAAGGACTATGCATCGACAGCACGGACGCGAGGAATCTGGACGACGGATCGCTCAGGACCTGCGGGCTATAATCCAGGCCGGAGTCGGTTGGGGGATCGGCTGGGATCCTATACCAATCGCTTTGGGGGAACATCAAGTTCGTGCCCAGGCGTGGCAGGAATCGCGGCGTTAGTGTTATCGGTGAATCCACATCTGACATGGAAAGACGTGAAGGATGTAATCAAAGATTCAAGCGACAAAATCGATCAGGCTCATGGGCACTATGATGCTTCCGGCCATAGTCGCTGGTATGGCTATGGCAGAGCCAACGCACAGAAAGCTGTCAAGCTTGCGCAGAAACGTTGAGGATGTATCACCTTGAGCTTGTCTAACGAGGTTACGACCATAGACTTATGTAGTATTTTGACAAAGGCATGAAACAGGTCAGGCCTTTGTGCTTTTTTTCACCTGTAAAAAGGACGCCATAGTATGAAACGCATGAATACCTTTTCTAAATGTACGTCACTGGCCGCAGCTATCGGATTAGCCATCTCATGTATGACCGTAGGCACTGAACGGTTGGGCTGGACTGCCGAACCATCGGTTGAGGGTTTGACTCAAGCCGACACACAGCGCATCCAACGCATTCGTGAGCGAGCAAAGGCGTTTCAACGTCAACTAGGCGCACCCAAACCCAGAACCGGACTGGAACCCAGAATCGTGGGTGGGGAACCGGCAGAGCGTGGAGATTATCCATGGGCAGCTTCGATTGCCCTAGTACGACAAAATGGTTCGTTGTTCAGTTTTTGCGGTGGATCATTAATTACCCCTGAATGGGTCCTAACCGCCGCTCACTGTACCGTGCAGGTCGGCCACAAAGTCATCCTGGGACGTCTGAATCTTCAAGAAAGCGGTGGAGAAGTGCATGATGTGGTTCAAGTGATTAATCATGCAGATTATGATTCAAACACCAGTGATTCCGACATTGCCTTAGTTAAACTTGATAACCCTTCTGCACAAACGCCGATTTCGTTGATTGGTGAAAACGGCGACCTAGCAGCGCCTGGAAAGCCCTACACGGTTGTCGGATGGGGCCTGCTCGAAGAGGGAGGCATGGCGTCTGACGACCTCATGGAAGTCACGTTGCCTATCGTATCCAATGCAAATTGCCAAGCCCAATATGATGGCACAGGGGTGACGATTACGGAAAATATGTTGTGCGCCGCCGAGCTCAACAAAGATTCCTGCCAAGGCGATAGCGGAGGACCGGGCATGGTTGTGGACAGTGCGGAAGATACGGATCGCTTAGCCGGCGTGGTGAGTTTTGGCATTGGATGCGCCAGACCGGAATTTCCCGGTGTCTATACGCGCGTATCGAATTTCATTAGCTGGATTGATGGCCATATCGGCAATGGGCCCATGCCGGAACCAGATTCAAACACGATTCCTATCAGTCCTCCGTTCACTCAAGGTTCGATCACAACTCCAGGAACCGAGAACATGTTTGATTTCACTGTTGAGAAGGCCGGATCCTACACCATAGAAACACGAGGAGAGACGGCATCGGTCGATACCGTCATGTCCCTTTTTGGACCGGATAGTCAGACTACCCTCGTCCAAGAGAACGACGATATTGATGCCAATACACGCGATTCACGGATTACCACAGAACTCTTACCAGGCACCTATCATGTTCGAATCAAGCTCTATCACAATACTCAAGTCGGTGACTACAAGATTTTTGTGCAATCCAACGAATAACGGTCTCGTTGATTTCGAGGCATGATCGATCATGACCTCTGAGAGAAGTCTCTCGGAGGTCATGGTAGTTTTCAGCACATATCTGCCATTGCGAAGTTGGGGCAGAGTCATGAAAGTCGCCGCGCCATGCATGAATGGCAGAAATCTTTCCTCATCATATGCCTATCAACGTGTACGTTCGGGGCACCCCAACCCGCTAACGCTGCCCCATTGAATGGACGTCAGGACATCGTGAATACCCATAATACCTTTGCATTTGAGTTATTCAATGAAATTTCCAAGATCCAATCGGATAATATCATTCTTACTCCCTATAGCACTTCATCCGCACTGGCCATGGCGTATATCGGATCTAGAGGGAAGACCCGCAAACAAATATCACAGGTTTTCGGATGGCTGCTTGATCCAAAAAGCGCATCACAGGGCATGCTTGACCTTCGAAAAAACCTCCGTACCCTCAACACGATTGAAGGGATTGAATTGAACATTGCCAGCGGAATCTGGGTTGATGATTCCCTTCGCCTTCTTGAAGATTTCATTGAACAGTCGAAGAAATATTACGCGACTTCCCTCAATTCCGTGGATTTCCAGAAGAGCACGGACACCGCACGCCGCACCATTAATCAATGGGTCGAGCAGGAAACCAATGGCACAATACCTGCCCTCATTCCTCCCGGAAGTTTGAACGCCCTGACCCGCGTGCTACTTGTCACGGCAACCCATTATCAAGGCCTCTGGGCAAGTCCGTTTCAAAAAAGTAAGACCCAACAATCTCAATTCTGGCTTTATTCCACACAGTCAACCAGCGTTTCCTTTATGACCCAGCAACATCAATTCCCCTACGCTGACACACACACGATGCAAGTACTTGAACTCCCCTACGTTGGCAATCGTCTTTCAATGATCTTCTTTCTCCCCAAACAGGGCGAAGGCCTGTCGAGGCAAGAAAACCCATTCACAAATTCCAAGTTTGAACAATTGATTGCATCACTGAAACCACAAAACGTCAAAGCCTCCATTCCTCGACTTCATCTGAGTGTTGGGGTCGATCTTCGTCAGACGCTTTCCTTGCTCGGGATGCCGCTCGCCTTCGATCAGCAAGCCGACTTTTCTGGACTGAGCGACTCTGAGGATGTACATCTTGCTGCCGTGTTCCATCAAAGCTTCTTAGAAGTCAACGAAGAAGGTACCGAAGCCGCAGGATCAACTGGAGTCGTCATGGAAGGCCGAAGCCTCCAAGCTCCTCAACCCGTCGTCTTCCGAGCCGATCATCCATTCTTCTTCGTCATCCGGGAGAATCAAACAGGCATCATCCTGTTTTTAGGAAAAGTGAGTGACCCGACCGCTTCGTCCTCCTCATTAGAGTAATATGCTCACCAACACATAGCCCAACCGTCAGACTCTGTGCGCCACATTCGCAAAACACACACCATTTCTGACATACGGGACAACTTTCAGCGTATCGAAATAGATACAAAGTGTATCCATTTCGATACGTGCCGTTTGAGGTATATAGCCGTTTCAGTTATGCCGAATCTATATGTCGTCGTACTGAATGCTGATTAGCCCTTCGTGATTGAACCATCAATCGCCTGCAGGTCATCCAGGCGGGCATAACCTTCCTTGTGTTCACGTTGTCCCGCGCAGGGTTAGTTGATCGACCTCAGCTGGAACGTATTTGGATTCGCTATATTCTTTGGACTCCTCAAGCTACCACATGCAGATACGTCACACATGTGTTAATACGTTCAAGGAATCTTCCTTACTGCTCACAACAGACTTCTGCGGTCTCATACTTGCTTTTCATGTTTCTGTATCAACCAAGGAAGGTGATGAGTGCGTACCCCCCAGACAGAAACCTATGACCGACCGAACCCTCAGTTGCTTATCCTGGAACAGAACAAACAACTTCATCGACATCTGAAACACGAGTCGCAGCGCTACAACATCACAATTTCTCATAACCTCCATCAGGTAGTACGTCACGGCTTGCTTCATAACGGCAGCCGGCCTGATTTGGTCGTTATTGATGTCTCACACACACGAGCGATGCGCGGCCTTGAACTTGGCAAAGAACTCCGTGCATACGACCAGACTATCCCACTGTTGCTCATCACACGAGAAAGTTCAGAAGATCTTGCACTGGCTGCACTACGAATAGGCATTAACGATTACATTAAAGAGCCGTTCACTCACGAAGAATTCTCAGAACGCATCACGTATTGGCTCAATCACGGTTCCATTCACTACCTTGTAAAGCCGGACACACAACCGCAGAACACCGACACACTGAGCCACATTCTTGTCGGGACATCGGCTATCATTCATGCTGTCCGTGCCGACATCGCAAAAATTGCTTGCACACAGAGTAATGTGCTGATCACGGGGGAGACTGGAACAGGGAAAGAAGTCGTGGCGCGAGCCATTCACCGGAACAGTGATCGCCGCCATGGAAACTTTGTGAGCGTCAACTGCGCCGCCATTCCGGAAACCTTGCTGGAAAGCGAACTCTTCGGGCACGAACACGGCGCGTTTACCGGAGCGACTCGCAGCAATCAAGGGAAACTCGAGCAAGCCCAAGACGGCACGATTCTGTTTGATGAAATCGGGGAGATGGCCCCCTCGGCGCAAACCAAAATCCTACGTGTGATTGAAGAGCGGCAAATGCAGCGACTTGGCGGACGGAATACGCACCATCTCAATATCCGTCTTCTCGCGGCCACCAACCAGGACTTAGAACAAGCCATGAAACTCAAACAGTTTCGATCCGACCTGTTCTACCGGCTGAACGTGGCCAGAATTCATTTACCGCCTCTCCGTGAAAGGAAAGAAGATATACCCGTTCTGACCGAACACTTCATTCGAGAATTCAATCCGAAATTTCACAGGGAAGTCCAAGGATTGACAGAAGACGCACTCACGACACTGCTGCAGTATTCATGGCCTGGTAACATCAGAGAACTACGAAATCTCATTGAAGCATCATTCATCCATCTACCAACGCCAACTACAAGGCGCATGGACCTTCCGCCCCAATTTCGAATGAAAGCTAAAGAATGCGCATCACTTCCTCAGAATGAACGCGACCGTATTTTGTCAGCGCTTCTGAGTACTAAGTGGAGCCGAACCAAAGCTGCCAAGAAACTCCAATGGTCCCGCATGACGCTCTATCGGAAGATGGTGAAACACAAGATTATGAAACGACAAAGTCGTGACTGGAAGACAGTAGAAACACGTGAGCCTTGATCACGGGACTGCCTAAAGAACCAACATCTCACCGTGGAGAGCGATTCACCGTTCATCTCCAGGAAGCGGACGACGATCTGGTACGTTGGCCAGGATCTTTTTGAAATCTTTTCTCTTCCCTCGTGTTGCCCGGCTCTTTAAATAATCTTCCGTCATGATGGCCGAGATTTTCTCGGTGCCCGCCGAAGAAATGAACTGATTGATCGACACACCTTCTCGTTTGGCCACTTCTTTATAGCCGTTTCAATTAACTTTCGCTCGTTGAAACATGGTACCGCGCGGAGTTCGTGATATTCTCCTGATTGGAACTTATTTGAATTCGCTATATTATGCCGATGAATCGAATCAGGTAATCGCAGATTCAAGGCACTCATCCCAGTTCCTCCAGTAATGCTTTTGGCGTAATTGCTCGCACGCCAAAATGGTGAATATCTCTAAAATCTTTCATTTATATTCACTCAAACCCAGATCATACCAACCTCATGTAACAATTCGTAACAAAATGACAAAATTCTGTCACAAATTTTGTTACACATCTTTACCCATTCAGGACGACTATTTCACAACCCACCTCTTCAACCACCTGAAGGCTCAAAAGCACCACAGATAGCGCAATTGAAATAATCGTCGATGGTTTTCTACATATACTTGGTCGCAAGGCTAGCGCACGTGTCGTATACCAACATGCAAAACACTCGTCACAACTCCTGTTACATCTTCCCTGTATCTTTCCAAGCAACGTACAGCAAAAGTTCTAAGAACCTGAATCCATTCAAGCACTTCTATCTAAAGAAAACTTTCTCGTTCTTTTACACACCAATCTTGCACCATCTGCCTCATTAGAAATACCGCATTCATAAAAAGATACGTGGCCCATGCGATAACACACGATGGCTGGTTATGCCCAATAACGAAGAAGAATCTGTCCAAGGAAATGACATACCGGTCATCTACGTGGATGCCTTTCGAATCGGATATGACGCATACAAATTTATCTTGGATTTAGGCACTTACTGTCCAACCAATAAACAGTCAATGTATCAGTTTCGCGTCAGCATGGCCCCAGTCACCTTCAAACTGTTTCTCAAAGAAGCTGATCAAGCACGAGAGAATTACGAAACGACATGAATCGATTCACATGACGAATACATCATGACAACACAACAATATTTCACCTTGAATTATTTTCGTTCAAGGATGACCAATGAATAACCGGCAAACGCCAATCCACATACCCCGACAACACACAAAGGAGGATTGCATGATAAAAATGTCCTTAATTTCCTGTTGTGCTCTGACACTCATCTTTCTATCTAGTACATCGTCAGCATCCTCAAAGCATGATTTTTCAGTGCCGGACATTGACAATTACCTCCAACTCATCAAGGACCTCAAAACCCCTACAACAAAATTGGATGAATACCTCAAGGAAAAATCTAAACACATCGACAGCCTAGCTCCAGGCGGTGGTGGATCGGTTAAACTCGATGCGAAAATCAATGGCTTTTCCCCCCCAGGAGGAGTCACCGTCGATGAACTCAAAAGCGATATCGTTCAGCTGTTAAATCAAGCATTAGACCCCGCCGTTCCCCTCTGGGAAGAGGTTACCATTCCCCCCGCTGCGGCAGGAGGAACGCCTGACAAATTTTCGATCACTCCTTCGGACGGGACCTTAGCGTATGAGCTTTGGAAAGCCTACACGACGCCTGGGGCTAAAGCTCCGTCTAACGAAGAAAAAACTCATCTGAATAGATTGCTTATCGAAGGAGAGAAACAAATTATCCTTAAAACCCAGGAAACAGATATCTGCGTGTCGTACCGAAAAAACCCAAACAAGGAAGGGGAAAACATCGGTGACAGCATTTTGGGATTAGATCAAGCTTCAGCAGGCAACATCACCACCTATTCGTTGTTGCGATACAACTTGGCCGACAAGAAGTCTTCCTTTAACGATCAAGCGGCAGGCTTCGGCCTTGCGCTACGATGGTACACGGAAGCTCAACTAGCGAAAGCCAATACGACGAAAATCTCCGATGTCCCAGCCGCCTGCCGCGCGACGACCAGAGATATCGTCGACTACTTCAATCCGGAAAAAGGGTTACCCAAGATCGCCCCCCTCTTTTCGGTTGCTCCAACCATCTTTGTCTCACAGGACAAAGACGACAGCATGCTGACAGTTCAACCCGCCCTTACGATTGGAATCTTGAATGATTTTATCTCCATGGGAGTGGGGTACAACTTATCAGGGCCAGATGCGGGTGAATGGTTTATTCTCGCCGGCCCAAGCATTGGCTTTAGTTTTTAATGCAACGCGTATTGTCTAAATTTTTGATGCCAAGGAGATTAAGAAATGGGCACCTTTAGGCACTGGCCGTTCAACACCATCACCACCCCGGCATTGAACCTCACGAAAGATCGGTTATTCACCGTATTGCTCTTATTCCTGATTTTTCAAATGACAGCCTGCAGTGAAACACTCCGTCACTCTGGAATCCTTGAACAGCACGCCATTATCGTGGATAAAGCGGGGACGCCATTTCTGCCCATCGAACCCTCCACTTGCCAGCCTATCGCATCGACCTCTTGTGAGGATTCCAGAAACTGGTCCACGCATGAAGACGAGACCTATTTAACCAATGCCTATGAGCAATATGTCGATCAACTCATCGGATCAATCAACCGCCATTTCACATCAAATAAATCACGCAAGATCCTTCTATATGTTCATGGCGGCCTCAATAGACAGGAAAGCAGCAATGAACGAGCCGGCAAACTTGTTGAACATATTTTGAACGACACCCAAGGTGACTATTACCCAATCTTTGTCAATTGGGATTCGGCGTTATTCAGTAGCTACGGAGAACATCTCACAAGCGTTCGGCAGGGAAAAACAGACCGTTGGGCCTGGGTCTCCTCACCAACATATCTTGCCACAGATCTTGGTCGAGGCGTCTTTCGCGCGCCCATGGTTTGGTGGTCACTCATCGCTAATGATTTAACCTCTTGGCCATCGAACAAAGACAATTGGTTCTTCAATTTTTTCGACTTAGCGAAAGCCGAACGTGACGCCAATACCATCGCCAAGACGTTAAGCACTCAGAGATTTCCATTTTGGCTCGGACGCCAAGTAGAACCGTTGTTATTGAGTGATCAAGTATGGGGATCGTTTAGTACCGCGCTCACCTATCCCATTAAATTTTTTTCGTCACCATGGATCGATGCGTTAGGAAAAAGCGCATGGGACACAATGCTTCGCCGAACCGACCTCCTCTTTCATACAGAAAACGAGTTTCAGACGGATCCGGCTCAATCCAAAATGATTCAAGCGGCCATGTCACCTCATTCCAGTCCCGTTACGATATCTGGTCTTCATCCGACAGAATTTTCATCGAGAATTGAAGCGTGTACAGCACTTGTTGAACAAAAGGCAGGATTACCTCAAGTTAAGGCAGGAGGGGCCCTATCGATTTTTCTAAGAAAATTAGCCGAAGTAATCCTTCAAGATGATTATTCACAATGGTCGGTTACGTTGGTTGGGCACAGCATGGGAGCCATCATCGTAAATCATATGATTCGTGATTTTGGCGCATGTCTCCCCATCGATAATGTCGTCTTTATGGCCGCCGCATCGACAACGAACGATTACAAAGACAGCGTGTTCCCATTTTTGGAGCAGCGCCACAAGGAATATCAAAAACAAGGTACAGCTATACCAAAAGTCTATCATCTCATGCTTCATGAACTCGCTGAAACCAGTGAAACCAACTACTGGAACCTTCCACCTACCGGTTCACTGCTGGTCTGGATCGATAACTTTCTCTCAACTCCCAAAACACCGTTGGATCGGACATCAGGCCGTTTCACAAATTTCATGCTTTCCCTCCACACAACACCTGATGCCATTCGGGAATATATTTCAATCAAGCGATTTCCAGGCGGAGGCAGCAGCAAAGGCGGCACCCGCGACGGTATTCCAGAAAACCACAGTGACTTCTCGAGCCGGTTTCGATTTTGGAAAGAACAATGTTGGAAAGTGCCGGATGGAAACACGCCTGAAGAAAAATTCAAGAATGAAAGAAAGAAAAATTGTTTTTACTAGATTTAATATAAGATTATCGGTTTTTTGATAGGAATCGTGAGGAAATATCTCTGAAAGACACTCTTTTTCGATTTCTAAGGAGTCCAGATGATGAATAACATCTTTCGAATTGGTCTGTACTTTGGATTGCTGGGAATCTTTGGGTGTACAACCTCATATGTCATTCCATCATCGAATTCGATCATCCAAAACCGTTGCTACACCTATGCCGTCTACAACGATCAGGGGCGCTTACTTAGTCATCCGTTGGAAGATTTCTTATACCATAAGAACCTAGCCGAAAACGCAAAAGATCGATTCACTGACGTATTTATCATCGCCCATGGATGGAACTATGACCTTCAAGAAAGCATCACGAACTACAAACAATATGCAGATCAACTGCATATCGAGTTAAAAAAATATTTCCAGAAAACCCAAGATAAAATGGTCGATTTTAACTGTCAACAATCTGCGATGGCAGAACATCACCATTTAGACACAGGTATTTCAAAACGAATCAAACCTTATTTAATTTTTGTCACTTGGCCTTCTGCGTCAAGACCCGTGACAGGCCTATTTTCATCTATTTTACCATTTGGACTCGACGATGCTTTAAAACCAATCAGTCTGACTCTCGATAGAATTGCCTTTTTCTTACCTACAACATGGAAACAATCTATGAATGCAGCAAAAATTGCACTTGGAGTGCGATTGCCAAATGAATATCTATTCGAGAGCCAAGCGACTAGATTTTACGGAACAGGAAGTTTACGGGATCGAATAGGACAGGATGTCCCATTATCATCTCTGGTGTACGACCTCCTTTCCATTATTCGTCCTCATCAGATCGGTTCTTCGATACCTCACAAGACAGAGAGGCAACTTAACCTACATTTGATAGGTCATAGCTATGGAGCCAAGATTGCCATGTTGTCCGCAGTAGAAGGAATACGCCAATGGTATATAAAACAAGAATTTCAGGTAGACTTCGACACCTTCAATAGCAAGTATGCAAATTGCAGCAAAAAAGCCGCAACACGTGGAACGATCAAGTACGCGAAAGAATCCTTGACAATTTGCCAGGAAGAGAAAAAATCTGAACAGCAAAAAATTAGACTTCAAATTGCACAGAACAACTATCCTCTGTTTACCTCTATTTTACAAACTGAGGACTCAGAGAAAACTCTACCTTTAGTCAAATCACTCATACTGTTTAATCCAGCATTTCATATGCAAGAACTGAACTACCTATACGATACAATGGATTTTCAGGCAGAGGGAGAGCCTACGTTCCTCTTCCCTTGCCGACAACGAATACGGAATGGTATCCAAGAAATCGACAAGCATTGTGACACTGAAGACTTACTCCAACATATTGAAAGAAAAGCAATCGTCTATAGCCGCTCCGACACATTGAATCTCGTACCATTTAGTTTGAGTCAACTTATTATCAACAACGCCTGGGCACAAAATGCGAGGTTATTTCCAAAGCAGAAGAGGAATATTATACCTGCAACATTGCTGGAACGTAGGTTTCTCGATCTTCCGTTGGAACGTAACGAAGGGTTCGAGACCCTAATGAAATTCCCTATTCAAATACTCAAAGGAGGTTATGTCCTCACTTCCGGCATCATCTCTGCACCTGGGTTGTGGATTACTCGGCTACTGTCATCTTCCACCTCCGCTCTTGGTTTTTCAGGACTTAATACCTCATGGCCTGGACACCGTTGGCAACTTGGAGAATTGTTGGCTCAACCTTCTACGACAAATCAATATTCCATGGAATTAGGAATGGCTTCAAAGCAAAAGAAAAATGCCTTTTGCCTCTTGAGCAGAGAAAAATTGCCACCTGACTCCTCCATTCCATTCAAGATCTCAAGAAACGTCTTTTATTCATTTAATGGGAGTGATGTTTTCAACAGCTTTCCTCATTCACATAATGACCTACGCTCAACTTTACCTAGTATATGTCATACGCACCAATTGCGAGATCGAATTATTCAGAACACTCTTGCCAAGTTAATCATCCAAGAGCAAGACGAGGCATTTCCAACTAAAATGATCACAGCTTTAATTGGATCGAGTAAAGATCAAAAAGACCATCAAGCCGCGCTCTATCCACAACCAACTGAAACCAATGACTTCACACTCCCAGACCAAAGCAATACGAATCAAATCGCAGCCACCTCTCCACAATTTGCTCTTGAACACATTCCGCCTCTTTCCGCGGATCGCCCACAACAACACTCAGACAATCCTGAATCTGAAAACACATCATTGAGCAATTGCGCAACAACCAATTCACATGGCCCCTACTACGAACTATTTCTTCACTTTCCTATGAAAAGAGTGTCTGTTATCGTTGGAAAACAACAATTGCAGTGCATTAAGGATATACTAAAATGGAATGAGGATGATCAGATCGTCTATAGCAACAGTGGCTACCAGGCCATTTCAATTAATAAAACCCAATTGTTCCATGAAGCCACAGTTGGATCATTGCAAAATCTCGACTCAATAGCCAACCTCCTAGATATCAATACCAGCTACACATTACACCAAGATACATGGGCTCAATTAGTGAAAAAAATTTTGGACGACTCTGCGAAAGACATATCGGTGTGGAATATCCAACATCCGCTCTGGACCAACAACAAACATACTCAAGATTTTTTCGAGGATGCTGAGTTTGGAGGAATACTTCATGACACCGCCTATCTTCATGCATCAGATGACCCTTACGATATTAGTACAGATTGGATTGCCCATGATGTCCTTCCCCTTGCACATGAAAAATTTATCTCATTCGTGGAAGACTTGTTCGAGGAAAATAGAAAGGTTTCTGGATTTCTTTTAGGCCGCGTTCAACCAAGTCTCATCAATCAACTACAAGAGATCCGACAATCAAGCAATCCAACCCTTATAAATGAAACACGAGTATTATTATCTCAAGAGATCCAACAGATCATTGAAGAAGACAACCTCCATAAGTACCAAGAGTTCTCTGAAGTTATGATGGATAAGACCACATTGAAATTGTGGACTGAGGTAAGACATTTTGAACGTGACTGGAGACCGGATGGCCACGACCTTGGGGGAAAGGATCGCATGCTTCTCAATCGCCGTCTGCTTGCCGGAGAATTCTATGACCTTAAAACTGAACCTTTAACCTATTATCAATATTGGCAACAACGGGGTTTGGCGAAGTACGGCACCGATATGCTTACTCACATCAGCAACGTGCTTGCACGTAACATCTCTCGCGTCTGTGTAGTTCCAAAACCTGAGAAACAGAAAAAGCGCGATCATACGCTCAACTTTGTGCTGAATTTTAGCCTTTTTCAATGCGCGGAAGGAGAGAATTGCCAATCTCCTTTGAGCAACGCCTTTAAAGCCATTCCGTCTTCAGACCTTGCTTGCTATACTGAACCGTCACCCACAACACCAGCGAAAGTTGCCAAGGTATCTACAATACATCCAAATTAAAACCAACATCCCGACAGAACCTTTTACCACTTACGTCACACAGTTCATCAATGCGTGGAGAAACATCATCGCTATATTAAGATTCAGGATCATCTTTCCTCTACTTTTTTCCTTATGCATTTCCATTGGTTGCGCCCAAACACTCACGACCCATCAGAGAGAAGTCACCCATCCTGACATTTCGATCACGCATACCGTCTATGTCTTTTCGCAATCTGAGACACGCGAGAAGCCTCCAGTATTGTTGCTACACGAATTACCTGGACTGAATGCGGCCACGATTGAATGGGCTACCTCACTTGCTCATCACTACACCGTTTACGTCCCGCTTCTGTTTGGTTCACGAAATCAAGACAATGCGGGCCTGGGATTATTGGCATACGTATTCAACGGCGAATGGTGGGAGCGCGATGAGTTAACCGGCAGCCGACAAATCACCAAATGGCTTCAACATGTCGTTAAAGATATTGAACAAGCTCATCCAGAGCAAAAGATTGGCATTATCGGGATGTGTCTCACGGGCGCACTTCCCTTAGCGCTACTTGACAACGATAGCGTACATGCCGTTGCTCTCGCCCAGCCGACTTTGCCGCTTCCCGACTGGACGGAGGAAGATACATTTGACCTTGGCCTCTCTCTTGACGAATGGGATTCAGTCCTAACAAGAATCGATTCAGATGAAGATTTTTATGTCTATGGGGTACGCTTTCAATACGACGGGATCGCGAACAGAGAAAAACATATTCGCATGAATGAAGTCTTTAATCGCATACGACCAGGATCATTCTATGATCGGGAAATCTGCTTCAATGAGTACAAAGCTGCAGGGTTAGAAAAAAACGCACATTCCACGTTAATTCGTGAGTGGAAGAAAGAAGACAGGCATCCTACCGATATAAGAAGACGAGAAATCACGTCATTTCTGCTCAACCCAGGTTTTTGGGGTAGTGAGGATTATACGCCAGCCAATTGCGATCAACAGAGGAGTCATACAGAATAGTCGGATATGACATGAAATGTGGCTTTCTTAACAATAAAGGCTTCACCCGTACAATGACTTGGCCATAAATGACCAATCAGTTACACTATTCACATGAAGAAAATTCAGGCTTCTGAGTTTAAAGCGAAATGTCTAGCCATCTTAGATGAGGTAGCCAAGTATGGTGAATCGGTCACGATTCTGAATCGCGGAAAACCTGTGGCTCAATTAATCCCCCCAGCCCCTTGTCTTCAAAGATTTCCTCAACACGCACTCATGGGTACGGTCTCGATCCTCGATGACTTGATGTCGCCCACCCTTCCTGCCCATGAATGGGAAGCGGAGAGTGCTCCTTATCCATGAAGGTTCTTTTAGGCACAGGCCTTCTGTTGTATTGGTATAGAAAAATTCCTCGACTCCCCAAAAAGCAAGCATGTACTTTTCAACGGACCAACTCAGACTACCCGTTTTTCATCGCCGACATTCCATTGTGGAAAATCGCCAATTTGTATTTCTTGAGCCGTGCTATAATAATTGTGTGAAACGAGATCGTGCATCGAAGGAAGCGTCACCTATCCGTCACCCTGGTCTGGATAGATCGAGAACATGATCATGACGAGTTTTTTGTTATTCGCGCTCCTTACTGGACATGTCGTTCTGGCCACCGGCCAAACCGTCAATATGACCAAGCACCCCATCGTTTTGCACATGGTAGAAGTCAACAACTCTAACGCATCCCCTACATCTTCAGACTCCCAACCACCTCCGACAATCAAAGGATCTGAACCGCCAATAACTGAAGTTCCGTATGGCGAAATATTCAATAAGCAAAGTGAGAAATTGCCCTTCTATTTACAGCCTGAATTTGGTGGTTTGGATGGAAGCGACCATCGACGTGAGGTTCGTCCCAATGCGGCCGGTCAGCGGCTTGACATGGATCAATATAACAGGCAGGTTCGACCACCGGTTGGCCCATGAATTTAGGTTTTTTAGAAGCCGATGGCTTGAGGAGTGAGAAAATCTTACTCGATGTCACGTGGCTCGAGTATTAATCGAACTCCCTCGAGTACAGATTCCAGGCGTTGTGTTGAGAGCTTACCAATTCTTTCTTCTAAGTCTTCCTTATCTATGGTGAATAATTGAGTCACATTTATAACACTTTCCTTTGTTAAGTTGGTTTCTCCTTTGGAGCGTAATACATTCCCTGGTGAAGTAGCTCGTTTAAGATTTGATGTAATAGTGCACACAATAACCGTATGAATCCGACTTCGATTAAAAACATTATTCTGCACCACGACGTGTGGATGCCGATAACCAGTCCCAGATCCTGACGGAGTACCCGGATTCACCCAAAACACATCTCCTTGCTTTATTACCACTTGTCAACAACCCGTCGACGAAGTTTCGTCTTCATTCGGGAAAGATGAGCACGCTCTGCAGCTGTGGGCGATTTCTTATAAGCTTGATTGATGTCATCCAACAGTTGGTGGCCTCCCTTGCGAAGCAGGTATTCTTGTATCGCGTTGCGAAACAACTGACTTCGTGGGACTTTGAGAGTTCGAGCTAGCTTTTCAGCCTTTTCCAGCAAGTCTTGTTCAATTGTAATAGTCGTATCGATGTATCCCATACTAAAGTTCCATTAATAAGACTTACGATACACATTCAACGCTCTTCTTAAGGGGTAGTTGATGCTTTCTCCGAAATCACCTTCCACAACAGCACACCCATTTCTTTACGATAGATATCGCTATGGGCGAGTCCACCTGAACCATACGCGTTGTACTTAATGAGATCATCCGCGTTGATATACGTTTTGTGTTTGCGGCTTGCCGGCAGCGTGACGTTTCCGTCACTCGACGCCTTAACGCAATCAAAGTCCGCCTCCTCGTTCTTTCCACAGTATGTATCATACGTGGTGTCGTTTCCGACAAACGGCACGTACGATTTATTATCCATGGCTTCATCATATTTCGAAGCCGACAACACGATATGCTGCGCATTCTTACAGCTTTCCGGGTAGAAAATTCCCTCTCTCCCTTTATCCTCATAATAGCGATTCATGGAATAGGCCCCTTGCAAACTGATCAAGAGTGGGATCGTGTTGCGAGGCAATAACGCGTCTCCCGGCTTTTTAACAATTGCCGGCCCCATGCAGACTCCCATACTGGAGACACGCGCGCCAAAGCTATGGCCAAGTACGACAACAGGAATATCCTTTGGTAACTCCCGCAAGGTATCGTGCAACAGGACGCCAAGCCACCCGAACCCGATTTCATCGGCATCATCGGCTTTGTTCCCATAGCTAAACAACGTGATAATCGGCGTAATCCAATCGGCGGCCCATTTACTCGGCCACGTAATCCCGATGAACATTGGCTTGAAGTCCTCGGCTCCCGCAGCATCCGCCGCCAATCGTACATTTTTCGCAACCGAATTAAAATTACGAACAGCTTCTTCCTGATTTGTGTTCCATCCCATCATGCCAACAACGATATGCGTATACGGATAGTCTTGGATCTTGTTGTGAATATCCTGTTTGAGTACATCAAGAGCATTCCAACTTCCGACATAGGCCTTCTTGGGATCAACCTCTCGCGCTTCGTGTGGTTGGCAAAATGGAATATACGTATGCGGATTGTCCGCTCGATAATAGGCGTTATAATGGACGCAAGACTTCAACCCATGCTGATCACCAAAATTTTCGAGAATATGGGAGATGTACAACAATTTGTCATCTTCGCCGATCCTGGCAATATGCTTCCCAATCCTTTTTCCTGCATTGGGGATGACCACCGTATTTACATCCCTATCTGTCGAAATTAATCCCTTAGGACTCTTTTCTATGCCTATGATATATCCAGGAAAATTAAGGCTAATTTCAGATGGATAGTAGAGGGCTGAATGAAACCAAATGGGGGTACGTTCCCACGTACCAAGGTCATTCTCACCTTTTCCTAATGTGCGGATGTTGTTTGACGCACAGGCCGATAAGGCCAACAAGAGGATAACCATAATCATTCGAATCGCCAATTTCATAGGTTCCTCACTTTGGTAACGAGAAAAATTTGCACATCTGCTTCATGCACGAACATGGTGTATCTACGATTATGGAGCACATCCAATGCCGCAGTCGCACAAACTATTCATGATATATCACTCACTGAAATAATAGTGAGTCAGCAGGGTGAAAACCACGCAAGCCTCATATACGGGAACGCGCCTTCATAGTCTGTATCTTTTTCGATACCATTTATTACCCTATCCGATACATAATCAACCGAAAGATCTATGCACCGGACACGTTAGTCGTTCACCTATTGACGGAAACCTATCAAAAATGATCAGATTTCGCATCAAAAATCTCAAAAAACTCACGACCACCAATTGATCTGTTGGTGTTACATCTATTTTGCATTCCCATCTGACAGAAGATCCAAACGAGCACTGGATGTGTTAATGCCTGATTCTCTCTCATCTTCATGTTTGAATGTCCTCACCCCCTCTACACCATGGAGTCTCTAGCCTAATTACAAACGACTGAAGAATGTTCTGCAGGATGTTCCTGATGCCCGAGACTGGCTCTATCAACCCGCGTTAATCCCGTTCAAACAGTCGATTGATCCGCCTAAGGGTCTCCATATTCTGGATCAGAAAAGCGAAGGCGCTTGCACAGGCTTTGCTGTTGCCGCCTCGATTAACTTTTTGAACCCATTCGAAAACCGGCATTACCGTGTCAGTCCACGCATGCTCTATGAAATGGCCAAACGGCATGATGAATGGCCAGGAGAGCTATACGATGGGTCAAGTATCCGTGGAGCGATCCAGGGGTGGAAACACATGGGAGTCTGCTCGGAGGAACTTTGGCCCTACCGCGTCGGAAAAAAAATCGAGGAGACCTCACCATCGAACGCGCCAAAGACGCGCGCAATAATACAGTTGGAGCTTACTACCGCGTGCAGCCAAAAATCTCACATTTCCATGCCGCACTGAATGAGACAGGTATCATTGCCGTATCAGCCAAGGTTCATCGCGGATGGGATAATCCGAAAACCGGAATCATTGCAGACCATGAAAAACCTGAGGGCGGACATGCCTTCGTCATCGTCGGCTACAACGACCAAGGCTTCTGGGTGCAAAACTCATGGGGCACGAAATGGGGTAAGGGCGGCATTGCGCTTTGGACTTACGAAGACTGGATTAGGAATATCATGGACGCATGGGGTTTCCGTCTTGCCCTTCCAACACCCCAAATATTTGACCTGAAACCAGAAGCTGCCATGTTAACGGCTAAGCAAGAACAAAAGGTCGAAGCCTCGCCAACACCGCGCTCACACATTGCCGGCCATTTTGTTCATGTTGATGACGGACACTACAGCACGTCAGGACGCTACTGGAGTACCCCTGAAGATGTCGAACAAACGGCCGAATTGGTGGGAAAGAGCACGAAATACCAACATCTGCTGTTTTATGCCCACGGCAGCCTCAATTCACCAAAGGCTTCCGCTAAACGCATTGCCGCCTTAAAAGAACGGTTTAAGAGTAATGGAGTATATCCGTTTCACATTATGTATGACACCGGCCTCGTGGAGGAACTCAAAGACTTAATTTTTCGAAAAGAGAATAAAGCCTCTGACCGGGTCGGCGGCTTGAGTGATTGGACCGATCGCTTTATCGAAGGCGTGGTCCGACGACCGGGAACGCTACTGTGGGAAGAAATGAAACAGGACGCGCATGATGCCTTTGCTCCGCAAGGAGCCGGAACCGATGCCATCAATCGATTTACCAAACACATAAAGAAATCGACAAAAACAAAAAAATCCACCTTGTCGGCCATAGCACAGGAGCCATCGTCATTGCCCACCTGCTTCATACGCTGAGACGCTATCAGTTCAAAGTTGAAACCTGCACATTGCTCGCGCCGGCCTGCTCCGTCGATTTGTATCATTCCCATTATTTACCAGTCCTTCAAGGCAAAGCCACATTAAAAATCAAAGACCTCACGATCTACAACTTGAAAGACGAACTAGAACAGGACGACCAAGTGGCAAGAGTGTATCGAAAGTCTTTACTCTATTTAGTATCGAATGCGCTGGAACGCCGACCAGCCACACCGCCAGAAGACCTCAAAGCAAAACCACTGCTCGGCCTGCAAATTTTTGAGAAACTGGTCAAGACCGTGAGATCGAAACCGCAGTTCATCTATTCAAATGGCATCGATGGCAGGAGAACACGCAGCACATCTCATGGCGGATTTGATAACGACACCTACACCATGAACCACGTCCTGGAACGCATGTTAGGCAAAAAACCAACAGACCGCTTCATCCAAGAGGATCTGGATTACTAGAGCACGTGTAATCCACATTCCAAGAACGTAACTGACTGGCAACAAAGGCTCCACATCAGTAGCTATGGAATTCACACCTACCGTGCTCTAGAACGCCTGTAATAGAGACATCAGAGCGCGCCAGACATCAACGTAGATTGCCTATCAGCTTTGCGGGACCATGCAGAACTATCGCGTTCTAGGCCACCTGTAATCAACATAGCAAATGGTGCGGGAATTCAGCTCAGAATGTATGTCAAGCACTTGAACTACACAAAACTACCGTGCTCTGGACTCAGACACCTATGTTTAAAATACCAACGGTCGTGAAACGCCGACGTCGCATGTCGATGAATTACACTCGACACACTAAACGACCGTACCTGA
This sequence comes from Nitrospirales bacterium, assembly GCA_021604005.1. GTDB lineage: Bacteria > Nitrospirota > Nitrospiria > Nitrospirales > UBA8639 > JAGQKC01. The sequence continues at coordinate 97,066 of BQIV01000009.1, forward strand.
GAATTCCTAATAAGAGAAACCAGAACCCTGTGTAGATAGAAGAGAAGGTAAACACAGGCGAATCCTAAGATTACATTTGCCAATACACAAGGGCTTCCAGTGGATTGAGGCCTTTCAATCCGAAAAATGCAAATGACACCACAAAGACAAGAAGAACAGCCAGAATGACAAGAACGGTGACACTCCATTTTTTTCGTGGTCGAGAATACTGCGACTCGTCTTCATACATAGCCTTCGCTTCTTCCCAGAGAGGACTACGCTTTCGTTCCTTTCGAAGAATCATCGTGTCAACAGTCGACCGTCCATCCAACCCCTGTAGCTCTTCTACTTGAAAATCCTCTAACCGCGGATTCGCCGAAGGGATCTTGGCAATAGAAGAATCGGCGGCTCCTCCTTTTGTTCCTTTGATACGGCGCGTATAGGGCACCCCGCAGTTTGGACAAAGCCATGTCTGCTCTTCTCCGACCGATGATACATCGGCTACAGACTCAGAAGACCCCGAACCCTCACCCTTTGCCTGAGGATTGGCCGTCGGAGCACCACAATGCGGACACGCATGGGCAAACTTGGATATCGGATTTCCACAATCCTTGCAGGCAAGCAGCGTCTCGCTAGACTTCCCGTTTAAACGGTCCTTTCTCCCAGGATAGGGAAATGCACATTGGGGACAGGAGAGAGCTTCTGAAGAAACGTCTTTCTGGCATTCGGGACATTGGACAAGCGGCATTGGTGTAGTCCTCGCAATTCTCTCTAGAAATTGTATGAACGCACGGCTGGAAACACGTACTTAATTATATAGCAAAGTCAGTACCTGTATGAGAACTAGGAAAAACACGACGCGATTCAATATGTTATACCAGCTCACCTTCATATTCGGTGAAAAAACAGGAAAAAAGTGGATGGAATCCCCTTCATCTTGAATGCCTAAATCATTTTATTGAGACTTATTCGTACAGTATATGTTCCTGAATAACTCCAAACGCTTGAAAAAAAGACCTTAAATGGAGGACAAACAAGAGATATTTTGTAACATTTCTGGTAATTTCCAGACTTTACAAGCAACCTATGACCCGGAGAGTAGAGTCATGCATCTAGAAAAACGTCTGTCGCCCATACTTCACTTCTAATTTTCAATCAATGAGGAACTATGCAGAATGAGACCATAACACAAGCGGTTAGTGAACGGTACGCTAAAGCCGTGACAACCGGTGAAGAGATGTGCTGTCCAACTGGGTATAACCATGAAGAATTAGGAAAATTCATTCCAGAGGCTGTCTTAAAAGTCTCCTACGGTTGCGGAACACCAGTAGGCCTCACCACCGTTCAACCTGGCGAAACCGTATTGGACATTGGATCAGGCGGCGGGATTGATTGCTTTGAGGCCTCGCGCCGCGTTGGCCCCACGGGCCAGGTCATTGGCATTGACATGACCGATGAGATGCTCGCGCTTGCTCGCAGCCAGGCTCCCATTGTCGCGACAAACCTAGGCTACACCACATCCAACGTCGATTTTCGCAAAGGGTTTGCCGATGCCATGCCCGTCGAAGATCACTGCGTTGACTTGATCGTTTCCAACTGTGTCATTAACCTTGCCCCTGATAAATTAAACGTGTTCTCCGAAATGTATCGTGTCCTCAAGCCGGGTGGCCGTTTTACCATTTCCGATATTGTCGCTGATCAGCCTATTCCCAATTACATGATTCACGACAAAGAAAAATGGGGCGATTGCCTCTCCGGAGCGTTGACACTCGGTGACTACTGGGGTGGATTGCGGCAGGCAGGATTTGGCGGAATTCACCAGGTTGGCTTTATTCCCTGGCGTGTCATTGATGGGATTCATTTTTTATCGTTAACCTTGACCGGGTACAAACTGCCCTCTGCATCAGCTCAATCGACAGCGCATTACGCAACCTTTACCGGTCCCTTCAGTCGTGTCACAGACGAACAAGGACATACATTTACCCGTGGAATCCCTCAAGCCATTGATGCCACGACCGAACAATTGCTCCTCAGTGCCCCCTACCGGGAATACTTTGTGCTGACAGATAGTCCCATTGCACTGACACGCGAAGACCCGCGCTGGATATCGATACGACCCGAAAGTGTTCCGTGCGTGTGGGAGGGACATTTTGCGCTGCTGACTGGACCATTCGTTGAAGCATGTGACGACGATGACCACACCTTTACATGCGGTCATCCGATGGAAATATGTTCCAAAACGCTTGACGTGCTACGAAATGAGGTCTACCGTCCTTACTTCGCCATCATCAACCGCGCAGGCGAAACCGTCACACCGCAAGCAACAACATCCTGTGGCCCAACTGACGGATGCTGCTAACCATGAACAGGATATTACGGAAACACTCTATGCTCGCTTTCTGCTTCGGCGCATCAACACGACGGGAGCGCTTGCCATGATACGGGAGGTTCCTCTTTCGCAACCGGTGACCGTGCCGTTACAGAATACTCACATGGCTTCCTTTGACAAGACGATTGCGAACCATGGGGTGTCATGCCTGACGGCCAACACCATCACGAGTTTACAAGTCAATGTTGGAAAGGTTTGCAACCAAACCTGCCATCATTGTCATGTTGACGCAGGCCCTCAACGCATAGAAATTATGACGGTGGATACAATGGATATGGTGCTTTCCGTCCTCAAACGGTATCCGCAAATCGCCACGGTTGATATTACCGGGGGAGCCCCAGAGATGAACCCGCACTTTGAGTATTTCGTCACGGAATGCCGAAAGCTCAATCGACAGGTCATCGACCGGTGCAATCTGACGGTATTCTTCGTCAAAGGCAAAGGGCACCTGCCGCAATTCCTTGCAGAACACCACGTTGACATTGTCGCATCCTTGCCATGCTACCTAGAAAATAATGTTGACGAGCAGCGAGGGAAAGGCGTGTTCGATCGGAGTATTTCGGCACTGCAACAACTCAACGCACTGGGCTATGGCCTTGAGGGAAGCGGCCTCCACCTCCACCTGGTCTATAACCCTCTTGGCCCCAATCTGCCGCCGTCACAAAGAGAACTTGAGATTGATTACAAACAAGAACTGCTGACACGCTTTGGGATTTCGTTTAACAATCTCTACACCATTACCAATATGCCGATTCGGCGCTTTCTCGATGATTTAGAAGCTAATGGGCAAACCGACCAGTACCTTGAACTCCTGGCAAACAGCTTTAACCCAGCGTCCCTACCCGGCCTCATGTGCCGATCCATGATCAGTATCGGATGGGACGGGATACTCTATGACTGTGACTTTAATCAAATGCTCAACCTCACCACGCATCCCTCTTCACCGACCACGATCGCCGACTTTGACATTCAGACACTCGAACATCGACCAATCGTGACAGGAACTCACTGCTATGGATGTACGGCAGGTTCTGGATCCTCGTGCGGGGGTTCACTCACTGAAGAAAAAACCGTATCTCGTTCCTAGTGAAGCGTATCTCGTGTGAAGATAAAGAACGTATCTTGTATCTCGTCGTTCGTATTTCGTAAAAAGAATCTTCTAGTTTTTCTCTTACGCTTCACCCTTCACAAACAACGCTTCACGTTCTTTCTTCAAGCTTCAGGAGGGATGATTCTGAAGAAAACTGTTTGCACAATCCTGGCTACAGAAATAATACGTGCGGTCTTCAACCGTTCTCGTTATGGCAGAATCAGCCGTAATATAGACCTTGCAAACCGGGTCCTGAATCATCGCATCCTTTGCCAATAGACCCTGAGTCTCCTCAGGCTTATTCCAATCCCGGATGGCCCGGCGCACCATGTAAAACAAGATAATGAGGAGAAGGAGAATGACAATAATTCGATACATGCGATTCCTGTACTGAGGTAAACGAATCAACTCTTTGGTCCCGCTCCCAAGCGGCAAGAGGAGCATCCCACCCTTTGAAGTATAGCTGGGCGGTTCGCTTGAGTCCAAGCGAACCTAGAGAGTGACATGAGCCGTAGCCTGCTCCATTCAGAAAGTCTTTCGTTTCGTTATAATGTGCAATTATCCAACATCCAAGATCACCGCTAATGAAACAATGAACGTCAGGCATGTTGACTTTTGACCACTCAGAGTCGGATAACTCTAGTGAATGGCACCAGACACTGAAGAGGCAGTTGAACAGCTATAGTCTTTTAACTTTTTCTCAGTACCTATGACCTGACGCCTTCAGGCCAGTCCGCTGAGTGAACGCCTCTCATACTGGGCGGGCTTGTTTGAGCGCAGCGAGTTGGCCCGCCCCACCAACCGGGGTTCATCTCATCCGACGAGCCTGGCCTGGGCGTTCATGGTTTTGGGTCCTTTTGCCTTCACAACAATGGGTGCACCCTTCGGGATGCGACAAACAATACACTCGGCTGCCGGGGCGAACCCCGGCAGAGAACAAAGATCGAGGACGATAAGCAGTGCAGGTGATGAATGAGGGAAGAAGCCATATTCTTGAGCAAAAGCTCCTCTACCACTATAGCGAATCCACATACGTTCAAAACAGGAAAATACAGCTAACCCAGCACGGTACAACGATTGAACCAGCGGAAGTTATTGGAAACGGCTATAGCATTTTCCAGACAAATAGGTCTTCATGAAAAGTTAAAAAACTATATCTGTATACGTTGCTACGGGACTTTTTCAAACTGAGCAGTTTTATTATCTGAACAGGAGCGCATAATGGTAACCATTGCACTGATGGGAGAATTACAGACCACGGAAGGTGAGCGAACAATTGGATGTGAAATATCAGAACCAACGTCAGTCAAACAACTGATTCGAAACCAGGGCAAACCCCTTCGAGATGTTTTTCAGTTATTGAAACAGAAAAAAATTATGGTAACGGTGAACAGACGCATTGCCAGTGAAGATACGAAGGTCAACGAAGGAGATCAGGTAAACCTTGTCGCACATGATGGAATGGGAAGAAGTGGGCTCACGCCATCACTCTATTGACGCCAACATCATCCTCAGTATTCAACCAGTAAGTCGATCCAACTCAACAGACACAAAGCCAGATAACAAAAGGGACAACGCGTTTAGCTGGCGTTGCCCCTTTTGAGCATTGTAGAAATATAGTGTGCGCCCTAAAAGAACTATCGAGAGGACACGGGCCATTAGGAGGGGGAAAGTCTAATGAGCCGTTCGTTACTTCTTGACGCCTAAAATTTTATCTTTAGCGGCTTTCGCAACCCTGAACTTTAAGACCTTCTTCGCCGGAATTTTTATGGCCGCGCCCGTTTGCGGATTTCGACCAATTCTGGCCTTACGATGTGCAAGAACCAGCTTTCCAATTCCCGGTAAGGTAAATGAGTTTTTGGCTTCCTTGTAGGACAATTCTGCCAAGTCATCAAGAATTTGCGTAGCGACCTTCTTTGTAATGTCTGCCTTCTTCGCTACATGATCGGCAATCTGAGACTTAGTCATCGCTTTTCCCATATACAGACCTCCTCCTCAGAGTAGTTGTGAATTAACAGTGACCCGCCAGCTTGTGTCTTTGTAAAGATATTACCAATGGAAGGATAGCCCCTTTCCCCTACGAATAAAGAGGCGAAAGCCACACATGCGTATGCTATGAAACACGCGTGTGCCCTTTAGACAGGTAACGGGGCGGAAGTGTACCGGATGCATAATACCCTGTCAATACAGTCGAAATCATATTTTGAGGGGTCATAGTCATTTCATTGCGGGGCAGAGAACCGATGCAGAATCCTTTGTAGGCTTGAGGCGTCTCTTGCAGACCCCCCTCATTGCGGTATACAGTATAGAACTGTTAAAGAAGGTTATAATTTATTATCATCTAATTGTAAAGATAAGATATTCATTATGGCGAAAGAGCTCCCCATTATCGCGTCTCCCCAAAGTGGAGACGAACCGGCCAAACAAGACATCGCATACTCTCGAGTTTTCTGCCAACGTGCAGACACTCCACCGTTGAAATTACTCTTGGATTTTCTCAAAGCCAAAAATCAAACGCCTCTCATCCCGACTCTAGACCCCGAGGCCTTGGATGACTGGGATTGGACGCATATCTCACTTGGCTATCATCGAGAACGAAAACCGCTTCAACTCTTTTGTGTACGAAACAAAGGAACGTATAAAGAGGTATATGAAGAAGAGCAAATAACCTTTTTAAATCGCCTCTCTCCATTCGATCATATGGAAGGACAAATTGCTCGAGAGTTTGTGACTCGAGCACAATTTATCGCCACCATTCAAATGCTCAAAGATGACATCACGGACGACGGTTATGATTTCAATGGATGGATACTTGAATTCTTCCAAGAAAACTGCGATGGCATAGTCCAAATTGATGGTCAAGGGTTTTTCTCGCCGAAAGGTGATTTAGTGGTCGACATGCAAGAGGCAAGCGAAGAAATAACCGATGGTTCACCAACGCAACAGACCGCAGAAGCCTGATTGCTTCGCAGCATCCACAGATTTTCTCCACATCATTGGCATTGACTTCTTCCTTCACCTGACGCGGTAACCATTCTTATGCTTTCGCCTTTAAGGCTTCGTTCACACATTCTTCAAAGGTTTTGCTCGGAAAATTTGGCAATCCCCGGCGATAGGCCATCCCATCTTTAATCACCTCGAGCAACGCACCGTCTTCAAAACGTTGCGGGTCATCAACGACATTCGCTTGACAGACCAAAAGGTCCGCAGGAAAACCCGAAGCCACTTTTCCCGCTCTTCCCTCACAGACAAGCTCACCGGCTAACCCGGTCATGCCATGCCAGGCCGATAACGCAGGGACCCCATCATTCATTAACGAGACCAATTCCATGTAATTACGACCGTGCATGCCGGGAAGAATGGGGTCGGTTCCACCAAGCATCTTCAGACCGGTCTTATATGCAGCTTGAACTGCCTGCGTATGAACTTCCGTAACCTGTTGAACCTTTTGCTTCACAAAAGGCGTGAGATCCTCGGCCTGGGTCAGCGCTTGGCCAATCCATGAGGTCGGGGTCACAGTACACCCTTTCACGTACGCCCGTTCAGCAAGCGCTTCATCCATAAACGAGATATGTTGTATGTCTTTGACCCCATGCTCGATGGCTAAGGCAATGCCATTCTGACTATGGGCATGAGCGGCGACATACATGCCGCGCGCCGCAGCTTCTTCGCAAATCGCATCAATTTCGGCAGCCGTGAAATCCCGATCCTCAAGTTTATCCGACGGCGACACTACGCCTGGACTTGCGCAAATCTTGACAAGATCCCCTCCACAGGCAGCAATTTCTCGGACACGTTTCCGGCAAGCCCAGGGTCCGTCCACAATACTGGAAGGTCTACCTGGACCTGGCGGCCACAGGGCCGAAACCTGTCCGCAACAGCGATCTGGACCAAGAAAGTCCGCATGTCCGCCAGTCGTTGATAGCATGCAAATGGCAATCTTCAGTCGTGGACCAATGATCACGCCTTGATCGACGAGACGCTTGAGCACATGGGTCGCACCTCCTACATCACGCATAGTCGTGACCCCGCCATTCACAAGCGTCGTATACAAAATACGTTCTGAATAGACCAAGCCTTCTGGCCCACCCATACGTTCAATATCTTCTCGACCCACGCCAAACAACGTCACATGGCCATGACAATCGATGAGGCCTGGCGTCACTGTATAGCTAGTGCAATCAATGCGCGTGACCATTGCCCCCTTAGGACGCTTCAAATTATGGGGCTGAACGGCTTCGATTTTTCCATCATCAATCCACACGTCGACGTTCCGCTGAACGGCGTCCGGGGCTGCAGACGTCCCATCGTATAATGTTTGAATATTCGAAAGAACAATCATAAAAAATCCTCTACATGAGGGGGCGAGAATAATCCACTATCATGCACCCGTTGCCTCTCTCCTCTACCGCAAATGCCGAGCGCTTGGCAACCTCTCTCACCGAATCAATAGGAGCCATGCGAATTTGCCAGAGCGCGTCGAGTCTTTTTTGCCCAACATGCCCCGAACTCCATCGACATCGCGCTCAGCTTCAAGTCCCTCTGCCACGACTTTCTTTGCAGAAGCCATACGATCATGATACGCTGTCACCTATAGAAACGAAGGGGCAAGCACGAGAGTTCTTAGGAGATTTTTTGCCTGTTCCTTTGAGGGTCACATGTGCTGACATTGCATGCGGTATTCGTACGCGTCTCCGTGTCTTTAGACATAACACGCCTCAAATTCAGATAACCATGTGCGCGAGATCGTAACGTTTCGGAAAGAACCCTGGACGACAGCCTAGGAACCCTTTCCCCTCTCAACCATTCTATTAGGGTACCATGTTACATAATCAAAATATTCGCGATTTCACCCTGCTTGATACGTTTCCACGCCGGCATATTGGACCGACAGAATCGGATATTCAAGAAATGCTTGGAGCTGTCGGCGTCTCATCCCTTGAGGCCTTAGTAAAAAGCACTGTTCCGGAAGATATCGGGGTAAAACACCCTCTCGCCCTTCATACACATCGTAGCGAGCAGGACGTGCTTGACGAATTACGTCGCATCGCTAGCCATAATCACGTTACACGATCATTTATCGGGATGGGCTACTACGACTGTATTACCCCTCCCGTGATTCTCAGAAATATCCTTGAAAACCCCGCGTGGTATACCCAATACACGCCCTATCAGGCTGAAATCTCGCAAGGCCGATTGGAAGCCCTCTTGAACTTCCAAACCATGGTCACCGATCTCACGGGATTGCCTCTAGCCAATGCTTCATTATTAGATGAAGCGACTGCATCCGCTGAAGCTATGACGATGTGCCGGGCCATATGCAAATCAGACCACATGGCATTTTTCATCTCTGAGGATTGCCACCCACAAACAATTGCCGTCATCGAGACACGAGCCAAGCCACTCGGTATTACAATTGATATTGGAAATCCTGAGCAGATTCGTTGGCAGGAAGCCCAGTATTTCGGGATTCTGTTGCACTACCCAACCACTCAAGGATTTGTCCACGATTATCAATCTCTAGCTCAACACGCGCACGAAGCTGGTGCACTCGTCGTGGTGGCGACAGACCTTTTGGCGCTCACCCTCCTGCGATCGCCTGCGGAATTTGGAGCAGATATTGCCGTAGGGTCAAGTCAACGATTCGGTGTGCCGCTTGGATTCGGTGGACCCCATGCCGCGTTCCTTTCGACAAAAGAAGCATACAAACGGCAGATGCCGGGCCGAATGGTTGGCGTGTCACGGGATACGCAGGGTCACGTGGCTTATCGACTTGCGCTTCAAACACGCGAACAGCATATTCGACGCGACCGTGCTACCAGCAATATCTGTACGGCTCAAGCGCTTCTTGCCAATGTCGCCAGCATGTACGCGGTGTACCATGGTCCGGCCGGTCTCAGGCAGATTGCGCAACGAATTCGAACACTCACACTCTGCATGGCAGAAGGCCTTCGAAAACTCGACTGTCAAGTGGAGAGCGAATTATTCTTTGACACGATTCATATCAAATCAACGGCACTTTCCCATGATCAGATTCAGGAAAATTGCCGGAAACACCAAGTCAATCTTCGCACGTTTACGGATGGGACCTATGGGATATCGCTCGATGAACCTACGACTCCTGCTGAAGTCGAGCGGCTTTTCCGAATATTTTCGAAAACAGAACAGCTTCCATTTACGCTGGAGGAACTTTCACAGACCATCGACTCTGCTATCCCAACGCCTCATGCTCGGACCACATCTTTTCTCACCCATGAGGTCTTTAATCAGTACCACGCAGAACATGAATTGCTTCGATACATGTATCACCTTCAGAATCGGGACCTCTCGCTGGTGCACTCTATGATTCCGTTAGGGTCCTGCACCATGAAATTGAATGCCACGGCGGAAATGATTCCCGTGACTTGGCCAGAATTTGGGCGACTCCATCCCTTTGCGCCGCAAGACCAAACGGAGGGGTACCAAACGGTCTTTCAACAGCTTGAAAAATGGTTAGCCGAAATTTCTGGGTTTGCCGCCGTCTCGCTTCAACCCAATGCCGGCTCACAAGGGGAATTTGCCGGACTCATGGTGATCAAGGCCTACCACGAACAACGTAAGGACACGCAACGAAATGTCTGCCTCATTCCTGTTTCCGCTCATGGCACCAATCCGGCCAGTGCCGTCATTGCCGGTCTGAAGGTGGTCCCCGTGGCCTGTGACGACCAAGGTAATATAGATCTTGCTGACCTCAAGGCCAAATCCAAGCAACACAAGGACACCCTGGCGGCCTTGATGGTGACCTACCCGTCAACACATGGTGTCTTTGAAGAAACCATCCGTGACGTCTGTCAGGTCGTGCATGAACATGGCGGACAGGTCTACATGGACGGAGCCAACATGAATGCCATGGTCGGACTCTGCCGGCCCGGTGATATTGGTGCAGATGTGTGCCATTTAAATCTCCACAAAACCTTCTGTATCCCGCATGGCGGTGGAGGCCCAGGCATGGGACCGATAGGCGCAGCCGCTCATCTTGCGCCATTTTTACCAGGACATCCCGTGCAGAACCCAAGTGGCGAACAGGCAATTGGCCCCATTGCCGCTGCACCATACGGCAGTCCGAGCATTCTCCCCATTTCTTGGGCCTTCATTGCCCTGATGGGTGCAGACGGTCTCACCAAATCCACCCAGGTCGCCATCCTGAACGCTAACTACATGGCCAAGCGTTTAGAAAAACATTACTCCGTGCTCTATACCGGAAAAAACGGGCTCTCGGCACATGAATTTATCCTGGACTTACGCCCATTCAAAAAAAGCGCCGATGTGGAAGTGGAAGATATTGCCAAACGGCTGATGGATTTCGGGTTTCATGCACCAACCATCTCCTGGCCAGTTCCTGGAACCATGATGGTCGAGCCGACGGAAAGCGAATCAAAAGCCGAGCTAGACCGTTACTGCGAAGCCCTCATCACCATTAGAAAAGAAATTGCTGAGATCGAAGACGGCCGTCTCCCCCGTGACAACAATCCTTTAAAACATGCGCCTCACACCATCGAACAGATTGCCTCGTCTGAGTGGGATCATCCCTACTCACGCGAACAGGCGGCGTTTCCACTTCCTTGGCTGCGCACCAGAAAATTTTGGCCTGCGGTCTCGCGAATCGATAACGCGTATGGCGACCGGCACCTCATTTGCACCTGCCCACCCATGGAAATTTTTCAATCCTAAATCCGGCTCAAAAATGGATTCGCCTTCTTCAGGCACCCAACAGATATCCACACGCTCTCACAACGTATGTGAGAGCACGACAATGCTTGCGGTTGCCCCCCGAAGCATTTGCCAGGGTAAGACTTCCTTAAATTCATGGCTTCAAATTCCTCAAACCGTCTTCTTCTGCTGATTATCATCGGAATCTTCAGCGGAATTGTTCTTGGCGGGTTCCTACCTGAGACCGGAAGGGCTGTGGCTTTTCTTGGAGAATTGTTCCTTCGCGCGCTGTTTGTCATGGTTGTGCCATTGGTGATGAGTTCCATGATCGTGGGTGTCAGCAGCCTCGGTGATGTGAGAAAGTTGGGACAATTAGGCGGGAGAACGATCCTGTTTTTTATGACCACGACGGCTATTGCCGTCGCTATTGGCTTGCTTCTCGTACTCGTAATCCATCCAGGGGTCCCTTTAGAAAGTATGGACACGTCTCATGCAACCTCAGAGACCGTTTCCGAACGCATGGAAGATAAACCCACGACCTTGGGAGATTTATTAAAAACAATCCTCACAAATATGGTTCCGCAAAACCTGTTTGCCGCGATGGCGAATACTGACGTGCTGCCGCTCATCGTCTTTTCGCTCATCTTTGGAGGAATCCTGACCACAATCGGAGAACAAGGGCATATTGTCATTCGATTGTTCGAAGGCATCAACGAAGCCATCATGGGCATCGTTCACCTATTGATGTGGGTCGCCCCCATCGGAATTGGCACGCTCATTGCCGGCCGGTTGGGAGAAGCTGGAGGGTTTGCGGGGTTCTGGCCGCAACTTCAAACATTGGGGGCCTATGCCGGGACCGTGATTCTTGCACTTCTTCTGCACGGACTCATCATCTTGCCCATAGCGCTTCGATTTCTAGGAAAACAATCAGTACCAGACTACGCTAAAGTCATGAGCGCCGCTCTGATGACTGCTTTTTCCACCAGCTCAAGTTCAGCCACTATGCCGTTGACCATCGAAAGCCTTATTGAAAAGGGCAACATCTCTCGACGAACGGTAAGCTTTGTGATCCCCTTAGGCGCAACCATTAATATGAATGGCACTGCCCTGTATGAGGCCGTCGCCGCTGTTTTTATCGCACAAAGCTATGGGATTGAATTGGGGCTGGGAGAAACCATCATCGTGTTGCTCACGGCCACACTTTCGGCCATTGGCGCAGCGGGTATTCCCGAAGCCGGACTCGTCACGATGGTGATAGTTTTGAAAGCCGTCGATCTCCCGATCGAAGGCGTCTCGCTGATTTTAGTCATTGACTGGTTTCTGGATCGTTGCCGAACGACGATCAACGTCTGGAGCGATGCGGTCGGGGCAGCCGTCATTGACAGGGCTGAGGGCAATCAAGAAAAAGCTTAACGTTTATAACCCACTTCGATCCTCACGAGAGATGGTGAGTTTGGCCTCGATGAATTCTTGATGGCCAAGTTCCAACCCTTTGGCAATCGCGCGAATTTCTTCGATCTCGGCACTTGAGGTTTTTCCGGCGGCATTCGCGATGGAAAACAGACCCTTGAGAAACGCCTTACGTTCGGAAACAGTCGTACAAGCACAAAACCCTTTCGACAATTGCACGAAATCTAGGCCTTTCATGATGCGCTGATGGCTAATTTCCATGATCAACTGGGCTTCCTCTTCCGGCAATTGCCAGCCCTCCGCTAGCGCACGACTGATAGAATTCTGCTCTTGTTCACAAAAGGCCTTGTCCACCCAGGCGACCCGCGCCATGATGCCTGCAGCCAAACAGACTTTCCGAATGTCTTCATCTGGCAATGAAAATGTCAGCCCCCGTGCCTTCATTTCTGAGACAAGCTGGTAATACACCGTATTTTTTATGTAATCCTCAAGTCGGCTCTCGCGACCACCATCATTTCCATAAGAACCTGTTCGAGAACTGATCGCCCGCCGAAGTGGATTGCCAAGATGGGCCAACAGCCCCGTACTCTTTGCGTCAATGTCTTGCCGCAACGTTTCAACTACCGCCGCTTCGGCGTCTTTTTTCTCTCCATCTATATGAACGAGTTTTTCTAATGTTGAGAGAGCTAACGCCTTATCTTCTTTGGTGGTGATACCGCTCAAGACACGCGACAACAATTCCTGAATTTCTTCCTCACTGACAGATGATTCCATATATAGTTCCAACTTCATCCATTCTTCTCCGGAAATCTCCGGCAGTAGAAAGAGTAACTCTTTCAACGCATTGATTTCTTTCGCCTCCAGTTTCCCGTCTGCCCATGCCGCCGCAACCATTAATTTCCCCAGATTCAATACAAATTCTTTGTCAGCCATTGTTCCATTTCCTGTCTGTGTAGAATAGTTGTTGGCCACTCCTCGGAGAGCGTCTCCCCATCAAGAAGCGGTAAAGGTCAAAACGCAAGAGTACGTAGGGGTCTGTGAGAAATCAAGTGCGATAGATGGCGCGCCGTTCTATGAGTACAACGTCGGGTGAGAATAGTCTGGCATAAACATAAAGACACTCCCTCTATACAGTAGTTATATATAGAGTCCTATCTTCCTACCACTTGTGAGCATAAGAAGGACAGTGTAAAAATCAATCCTTTAAAAATGGACATGAAATGCTAAAAATCTTTGTCGTCGGTATCGTCGGATATTTATACCTACGATATAAATATAGGCCTTCCAATTCATACGTCAGGCTCCTTCTCCGTCCATCTGATTAGAAAGGTAAGTGTTGAGCGTGGATGATAGACCCACCATATGACGTGAATATGTAGACTGTTAAAAGTTTTCCTTTCCTATTCGTTCGTTGTATTCAGGTGTGAAAATTTCCCTAATTTGAATATTTTTCTCATCATGCCTCGGCAAGTCGACACGAATGATAGTGCAACAGGCATCATTGAAAATATGTTTGAGCAGGCATCCGAAAACATCCTGATAATGAAACCCTGGCCTGCTGGATAGGTCATTCCATCCGTTTCCGAACAGATGCTCCTGAAACCGTCATTGCAGTTCCGAATGACTCTACCCAGCCCAGGATTTGACAATTGATACACATTACAAACACGTAGTTGAGCAAAAAGTATTCCACATAATACAACTCAGTTGTCTCAACAAGACCTTTCACAAGAAATGCGCGTTTTGGAGCACACAAAGACAGATACACTTTGGTTATGCCGCTTTTTTGTAATCAACCTCTTTCGATTTTGATTCAGGGGGTTTGGTATCTTCATTCGAGGTCGGACATTCAGACCTTGTCAGGGTCATCACAAATACCGTCAAAACACCCAACAGATATAATCCAGCTCCGATAAATTCCCATGCCATACGCCATCCCTCCTTGATCATTCAATTGAACAATAAAGACGACCACATGAAGAATTGCTGACCCATATTTGTCCTTAGGTAGAGAAGCTTGCATCCCTCAATCCTTCGTTCATCATGATAGAGATAGTGAGCAAAGTCCGCACCAATTTGAACGTTGGGCTTCCGAAAAATTCGATGCGCTCTATTTCATCGAACGAAGAACAGGTGACGTTCGTGAAGCCGATCCGCGACAAACATGGAAGGCAACTACAGACAGGAAGATGTATGACTTTGGATATACAACGTATGAAAAGTGATACGAACTCTCACAGTCACTCTGACAAGAAACGGTTTTCTGTGTAGAAAATTGCCTAATGAGGGAACTGCCGAAGAAAGGCTCGAAAGATATCTTTCCAGGTAACGATGCCTTCGATCATTCCGCCTTGCGTCACTACCGGCAGACAGGAAATATCTTTATCGAGAAGGAGGTGTGCCGCGTCCTCAACCATTGTTTCACGTGACACCGTCGGGTGATGCCGCCGCATGATCTGATGGGCGCGCTTCTGTAACGTCGCTAAATCACGGTCGGTCTCGGACAGCGTTCCAACATAGGGACTGAGGGCTTGCCACAGGTCTTTCTCAGTAATCACCCCTTCCAATCGGTTTTCACTACACACTAAGAGGTGATGAAACCTGGCTTTGAGAAAAATGGACCGCACATAGTCAAGGCTGTCATCCATGTCCACGGTGACAATCTTTGTAATCATCACAGAATCAACGGTCATTCCAGCTTCTCCTCATCGGTCATGTCGGCGCATCATATGGGCTGAACATGCGCAAAATCCCATCGTCCCTGACATCGCAATGTGAATAACGCCGTCAGAATAGACGATTTTTTTCCTCGTAGTAGTCTTTTTCGGTATAATTCAGTAAATGGTTAACAAAGGAAACAAGCCCATGCCTGAAACGATCGGCTCGCTCCTCCTCAAACGGCTGCACAACCTTAGCCTGCATCATATCTTTGGCATTCCAGGCGATTATGTGTTGACCCTCTATAAGTTGATCGAAGAATCGCCAATTCAGCATATCGGTACCACTCGGGAAGATTGCGCGGGCTTTGCCGCCGATGCCTATGCCAGGGTTCATGGGATTGGCGGGGTCTGTGTCACCTATTGCGTGGGCGGTTTAAATATTGTGAATGCCACGGCGTGTGCCTACGCCGAGCGCTCACCGGTCGTGGTGCTTTCAGGGTCGCCCGGAGCGGCAGAACGGATTCAAAACCCCTTTCTGCACCATATGGTCAGGGATCACACGACACAGCGTGAAGTTTTTGACAAGGTGACCGTCGCTTCGGTCATCCTTGATGACCCTGTAACGGCAGAACAGGAGATTGACCGGGCCCTCGAAGCCTTACGGCGATATAAGCGCCCAATCTACCTGGAAATCCCACGCGATAAAGTCCTGACACCCGTTGAACCCCAATCACTCACGAGTGCACAAGAAATGGAATGTTTAAGTGATCCAGCAGCCTTGAAAGAAGCTGTGACAGAAGTACGGGCTATTCTAGCCGATGCTGAACGTCCGGTTATCTTAGCCGGCGCGGAAATCTACCGCTTTGGCATCCAGCATGACTTACGGCAACTGGTCGAACGCATGAATGCACCGATCGCGACAACACTGTTAGGGAAATCCGTCATTCAAGAAGATCACCCGTTGTATATCGGAGTTTATGGAGGCTTGGTCGGCCGCGAAGAAGTTCTGGCCTTCGTGGATCAAGCGGACTGCCTCTTAACTTTGGGCACCGTCTTGACGGATATCGATGACGTCAAAGTCCATTCCCGATTGCTCGCGTCGGGCCGCACCATTCATGCGACGGCTGATGCCATCATCATTAAACATCATCGCTATGACGGCGTACGGTTTGAAGACTTTGTGCGAGCACTGTCTTCGACGCCGCTCCCTGCATTTCCATCACGTCCGCTGCCCAAACAAGACCCGCGGCTCTTCGAAGAGCCATCTTCTTCAACACCAGTCACCCTACGTAGCTTATTTGGGCATCTCGATAGTCTATTAACAAAAAACCATTTAGTGATTGCCGATGTGGGGGAATCGCTCTTTGCCTCTGCCGATCTTCACGTTCATCAAAGCGCCGAATTTCTCTCCCCAGCCTATTACACGTCTATGGGATTTAGCGTCCCTGCTGCCTTAGGCGCCGGCCTTGCCGATCCATCAAAACGGATTGTCGTCCTCGTTGGAGATGGCGCCTTCCAAATGACCGGAACCGAGTTAAGTTCCTGTGCTCGGAACGGACAAACGCCGATCGTCATCGTACTCAATAACCATGGCTACACTACCGAACGGGAAATTCTCGAAGGTTCGTTTAATGATCTACAAGAATGGCGCTATGAACAAATATGCGGCCTAATCGGAGGCGGAATTGGTCTGCTCATCCGCACATACGGTGAGTTAGTCAAAGGCTTGCAAAGCGCAATGGGCGATGAAAAAAACATCTACGTCTTAAATGTCTTTCTTGATCCCGCCGATCGCTCCACCGCCATGACCCGCGTAGCACAACGATTAGCTAAACGACTTACATAAGACGAACCTTGAAACCACAAAAGTGTTTTCAAGGTTCGTCGCTCATGCTTGCGCGCCGTAGCGCTCCGGTGCGCAAGCGTGAAGTGTATCTCGTATCACGAGTAGAGAATTTTATATAAAAACCAGCTACGCTTCGCAAATAAAGGCTATGTTTGCCTCACTAAGAGCGACAGTTGAGGTTTCTTCAGTTATTTGTTCTTTTATTACCGTTTAGAATTTCCTTCAAACGAGACATTATTCAAAAATATTTTTGCAGCCTCTCGTCGCAACTAATTGACAAAATCATTAAAGTCTCACATATTTCTAGTCCATGCAATTGAGGAATGCGGATCTTGGCAGATCTAATTCTATCGGGGTCGACTAAAAAGACTTATGAATAAGAAAAGACAACTAACAACTCAAGAACTTGAATCACACTTAAGAGAACAGCTTCAATTCCTTGAATCTTCATGCAATTTATTTGATGAGGGTATTGAGTCTGAGGCAAAACGTCTTGCCGTTACATTACGTATTCTGTTTCATGACACTAATTCCTCTAAGTCTTTGCTTGGTCAACTGAATAGATTGAGAACTAAGTTTTGTGATACTGCATTTGATTGGAATCCAGATAGTATTTTGACGCATGGAGGACTCGTGTATATTGCCTCAGGTCCACCAACCGCACGCTATGTTGCAATGCTAGATGATACACCGAATCCAGTGAAAAAGGAGGTTGAATTCGAGAACTGGTGGAACAAACCCGTCTTTGTAGACAAGCAACGGCGACAACTATCTAGGGAAAAACTTATCCTGACAACTGCCGACCAAGATGGTGGGGCGCATGTGGATCCAACTTTAGAAGAATCATATTATGCACTATCAAGAGAAAACTCTCTTAACTGGGTAGCTAATGATGGCTATAGTGAAAACGCAATGGAGGGTCCAGAGAAGGCTGCCATTAGACAAATAGCACACGAAACTTTGAAAACGCTTGTTCCAGGATATGAAAAAAACCTCTAAATAATTCTAAAGAGATTTTTGGAGGAATGTCTGTCAGAGAAGTATCGCCAAAAGGCAAGTCGCATCCCACACTCGCAATAAAAAAAGAGAAAACTGCTCGGAATGAACCCTGCACTTGCGGAAGTGGCAAGAAATATAAGAAATGCTGTTTGGATAAAGAGTGATGGCCAATAATTACGTATACATTGATACCTTTTTCTGTAGCTATACTCCCCCGGAACGTTATCAGGCAGCCCGTTTGAGCTTAACTGATAGCTTGACAGTCCTTCAGATGACATTTGCGGGCTACGCGTCGCATGATTTTACTCGTCGGCATTTTCCCAATTGAGGGTTCTACGTGTCTAACAATTCTGAAAAAGAGACAGAAAAGAAAGATGGTATTCAGACGCTAATCGAAACAGGCGCAGAGATTGCTGGGGGTGCCGTAGGTGGAGCGTTGGGGTTTCTTGCTGGAGGACCGATTGGCGCCGCTCTTCTTGGCGCCGGTGGCGCCGCAGCAGCAATGGCTTTGAAACACGTTAGCCAAGAAGTTTCAGAGCGCCTGTTGGGTCATCGCGAAGAAGTGCGGATTGGTGCTGTGCTTGCAATTGCGGCAGGGGAAATTCGACAGCGCATAGAAAACGGTGAAAGTGTCCGGAACGACGATTTTTTTGATATGAAGCAAACTCGTAGATCGGACGCAGAAGAGGTCGTGGAAAGTATATTACTGAAGAGCCAAAGAGAGCCAGAGGAGAAGAAACTTCAGTATATGGGGCATCTGCTTTCCAGTATAGCTTTTGATCAGAAAATAGGTGTGCACATGGCCCATCAGATCATAAAAGAGGCCGAACAACTCACTTATCGACAGCTTTGTGTGCTTAAACTCGCTGTAGTGAAAGATAGCTTCGGACTGCGCAACGGAGACTACCGAGGTCAAAAATCATTCTCAATTGAAGTTTATCAAGTGCTCTTCGAATGCCTCGGTCTCTATCACAAAGGATATCTTAACTTTGGCCGTGCAGTTGTGTTCGGTCCTACCGACATAAAGCCTGGAAGCATGACTACTCAAGGGCTTGGCGCTGAGATATACTAATAGTATGCCTTACGACCTTCCGCTAAATGACATGACTCTTCGGGATAAGTTGGCAGCAATGGAATCCCTTTGGGATGATCTCGCACGTACTCCCGAGGTTGTTGAGTCCCCCACCTGGCACAAGGACATCCTAGACGAACGCCAGCAGCGACTTGCCCAAGGACGTTCTCAATTCATTGATTGGGAGACAGCAAAATCAGTTTAATTTAATCCAAAAAAACGAAATGCGGAAGAAAATTTGAAACAATCTTGGATACTTCGATAAGGTGGGCAAGCATATGGAAACCCAAGAAATTACTATTCGCGTGACTCCTAAGGCTGCCACCATATACCAGGAAGCCTCAGAGCAGGAGCGCCATAAACTTGATGCTTTACTCAGCTTGAAATTGAGTGAAACAGCTCAACCATCACGCTCACTAGAGGAGATTATGCGTGAGGCCAATCAGGAGGCTCGAGCATCTGGCTTGACGGAGAATGGATTGAATGAAATATTTCTTGGCATACAAGATTGAGGTGAAGTTTGGCCTAAGATCAATTTAATGGTGGAACAAGTGCTATAATATACAAATATGAGAAATTTACACCAAATCCAGGAAACCCTAGCTGCTCATAAGAAAGAGCTTTCTTTAAAGTACCATGTGAAACAAATGGCTATTTTCGGGTCATACGCAAGAAATGAGCAGAAAAGAGAAAGCGATGTGGATATTCTTGTGGACTTCAATGGTCCTGTCGGAATTGAGTTCGTTGACCTTGCTAACTATTTAGAAAGTTTATTGGACATACGAGTAGATTTGGTTTCTCGTAACGGAATCAAGCAAACGTATTATCAAGCCATACAAGATGATTTAACCTATGTCTAAACGAGAGCCTCAACTACTCATCGATGACATTGTCGAGGCTGCAAACAAGATTCTGAAATTTACCAAGGATATGAACTTTGAAACGTTTGCCCGTGACGAAAAAACCATGGACGCCGTGATTCGAAATTTTGAAATTATTGGCGAAGCGTCAAACCGTTTCCCAAAAGAATTCAAGGACCTACACAAAAAGATTGATTGGAAAAGGTTAGTAGGCTTTCGCAATAGAATCGTGCATGAATATTTTGGGATCGACCGTTCTATTGTGTGGAATATTACTCAGAACTATTTGCCGGAGATGTTGAAGGACTTTAAGGTACTAATTAAACAGAATAAGTGAATTTATGAGAGTTTTTCCATATACACCATCTGCAGTCCCACCATCGTTTTGGCATCGCGGATGGTGCCTTTTTTGATTTCAGCAATAGCTTTTTCCAAAGGCCATTCAAGAATTTCGAGGACTTCGTCGGTATCCAGTTGCTGTTGGCCTTTGACGAGCCCTGTTCCTTTATAAACATGGATCACCTCATCGGTGAAGCCAGGGGCCGTGAAAAGGCTCGTAAGTAATTCCAGATTTTCAGCTCGATACCCAATCTCTTCTTCCAATTCACGACTGGCACAATCGCGCGGATCTTCACTTGGGTTCAACTTCCCGGCTGGAATTTCATAGATAAACCCGCCGGCTGCATGCCGGAATTGTCGAATCAAGATGACCGTTCCGTTGTCCTTAACCGGCACAATGGCAGACGCGCCGGGGTGCCGAATCATTTCTAATTCCGCCGTAGCTCCATTGGGAAGCGTCACGGTATCAATATTGTACGTGAGAAATTTTCCGGAATAGATGTGTTTGACGTTCATTAAGTAAAGGACAGCTGGAAAGAAAGGTTAAGACGAGGTTTTTCGTCTATAGAATGGAGGTTTCACCACGACAGCTGAGACTTTCTTGCCACGTACTTGGATATCAAGTGGTGTCCCTTCGCTTGCATATTGTGGCGTTACATAGCCCATACCTATGCCCATTTGGAGAATAGGCGATAAATTCCCGCTACTGACTTGTCCAATACGTTCGTCTTTGGCATAAATGGCCATGTCATGTCGTGGGACAGCTTTTTCGAGTAACTCAAACGCTACCAGCCTCCGGGTGGGACCATCCTGTTTTTGTTTTTTCAAAACAGTGGACCCAATAAAGTCCGGCTTTTGAAACCCGACGACCCATTCTGCCCCAGCTTCAACCGGCGTGGTTTCCTCGGTGAGATCATTCCCATAAAGAAAATAGCCCATATCAAGACGCAGTAGGTCGCGCGCTCCTAAACCAGCGGGTTTTAAGCCATGCGGCGTTCCCGCCTCGAGAAGACGTTGCCACAGTTCAGGAGCACGTACAGCTGGGAGATAGAGCTCGTATCCCAGCTCTCCGGTATAGCCTGTTCGTGTGATTAGAACATTGCCATCTGATACCGTTGCATTCAGGCACCAACGCGGCTTGAGTTCATCAAGCGAAGAATCTTTCAGGATTTCGCTTAAGATCGTTTTCGATAAAGGACCCTGAAGAGCGAGTTGCGCCATCTGTGTTGAAACATCTTCAAACGTAAAACTATTTGGCCGTTTAACTTGTTGCACAGATAGCCATTGGCTAATTTTCTCTCGATTGGAGGCATTCACACACAGAAGGTAGGCGTCCGAACCGGTACGATACACAAAGACATCGTCTTTAATCCCGCCTTCTAGATTGCAGACCATCGAATACTGCGCCTGCCTCTCCGACAACTTGGCAACATCGTTCGTGGTGACCCATTGCAAAAAGTCGAGTGCCCCTTCACCGGAAAACAGAAGACGGCCCATGTGACTCACATCGAACAAACCAGCCTGTTGCCGGACCGCATGATATTCATCAATGACGCCTGAATACTGCAGAGGCATCGACCAGCCTGCAAAATCCACAAGCTTGGCTCCATGTCTTTGATGGGCTCCATAGAGAGGCGTTGTATTCATGTGTCAGACCAGCTCTTCAACAGTTCCCCTCTTCACACCCTTATCGGACTTCGAGTAATTCCACATCAAATTTTAACGTCGCGTTTGGAGGAATAACTCCGCCTGCTCCGCGTGCTCCATAGCCCAAGTCCGGCGGAATAATGAGTTGACGCGTTCCTCCAACCTTCATGCCGGCGACGCCTTCATCCCATCCTTTGATAACTTGCCCGGCACCGAGAGGAAAGGAGAATGGATCATTTCGATCTTTGGAGCTGTCGAATTTGGTTCCATCGGTCAACGTGCCGGTGTAGTGCACAACCACAAGGTCGCCTTTTTTGGCTTCCTGACCATCACCAGGCACCACATCCACATATTGTAATCCGGACGCCGTCGTCACAACGTTTCCATCATCTGCCTGAACCATCGTGCCAAGGCCACACAACAGCATACTCATCACAAACAGCATGATGCTATTTTTACGTAATCTTCTACACATGGGCTTTCTCCTTTGTTCGTTTACAACGTGAACGTGTGGTGTGTTTACAACGATGCTGTAGAGGGATCAGAAAATAAGGCAACACTCGCGGTATACCCATGCAAATAGTTTTTCCCGCCAACCGGTCCGATTTCTCCGCCGGCAAAAAATCCGGCAATGGGGACGTTCCCAATATGATCCCGCAACAGGGTGATATCATGATGAGGTTCGGAGAACAAGCGAGTCCCTCGACAGTTGCAGCTAAAAAGCAAGGCCCCTTGCGCCGGTCGATCGGGATGGGTTCGATGATCTTTCTCTAAAAGCGTTCGCAACTCTTCGTCAGCCGCATTACCATCTCGAAGATGGAATTGCAGCGTTTGCCCTTCGTGCACGATATCCGAAATGGCCACGCCGCCGGACTTTTCGTCTGCTCCCATCAGGTCCCGAATGAGAAAATCCCCTCGCTCAAATTTCCCGCGATACTCATTCATCACAAGACCGACTTGAATGGATTGCGCCACGTGCTGACTCGTGTCACGTACCCCCTGAATTGTGGATTTTAAGCGGTCTAGCATGGACAAACCACCTAATTCATAGATAATGTTCCGATCGGATTTCGTCACAACGTAGGGTTCTCCAATTGGCTGACACCCCTGAGAAACGACGGTTCGAACTTCGATTCGTCCACTTACGGCAACCCCCACGACTCCACTATCAAAAACATCCTGATTAAGGACAAGGCGATTCTCTCCACTATCGGTTCCACCACTTGCAATCCCTCCTATAGCTAATGAACCTGGAGAGTCGTGATTGATGGAAGCAAAAACCTCATCAATGGGAGTCGTAAAAGGATCGGCAAAAAGGAAAAAATATGGCCGCTGAGTATGCGTGTGAAAATCTTGAGGCCAGCCTTTCAGAGCAAGACGTCCATCGCGTTCATATGCCGTCAAACGAATTGGTGTCATCGTCACATCCGGGAGCACTGCGGACCATAGGATAATGGCCGGTTGTTCTTCGAATTCTTCCGTGTCACCAATCACCCCATGATTCATACAGCCCACTAAATACTGCGGAGCAATCTTTTCTCGAACGAATGCATGTAAGGCATGCGCTTCTTCCGAAAACACAGAAGAAAAGAAAAGGAATGCTAAATCTGGAGTCTTTTCCCCAAATGACCGAGCAGTCGATTCCTGTAAGGCTTCAACGGCTTTTTCGACATTGGCTTCCTTGGAAATGGCAACATGGTACTGCATGGTATTCACTTGCACATTTAACCACTCATAATGGGAATTGCGCTTGGGTTATGAAACGCACCCTCTAACGCACAGGGTGCATTCATATGGTGGAAATACGAAGACTAACAAGCATGCAGTTCGCTTGTCCATGAAGACCTAGCGGGCGTCGTTCGCTACGGAACATGTTGCGAGTCTCCAAGCTTTGGAGGTGACATAAAGTCACGTTCCAACATTCGATACGGCGTGAGCTCTAGCCCAACCTTGGCATACACTGATCGCGCAGCGGCATTCTCTTGCTCAACATACAACCTGACCCCACAAATATCGTGACGCGCGTGAACTTGATCGTAGACATATTGATACAGTGCACGAAATACTCCCTGCTGTCGCCAATCTTGATGGACATATACACTTTGTATCCACCAGAAATTTGCATTACGCCAGTCACTCCACTCAAACGTGATCAACAGCTGGCCAACCACGACCGGCTTCGATGGCTCTATATGAACTTCTGCGATCAAATAAAATCCGCGTGAAGGCTGTTCAAATATGGCCTGAACTCCGGCTTGCAGCACGGATCGGTCAAGGCTGCGTCCTTCAGTTTCTAACGCGAGCGCGGCATTAAATTCCACGAGACATTCCACATCCGACAATACAGCATCCCGGATCAGGATGTTTTCTTGTTGTTGGACAGTCATCGTAGAGTTAACACGAGTGCATGACACTTACGCTGAACTTGACGGAGGGTTAAGCCACCCAGGCGAAGGACGATACAGGCCTGCAGAGAACTCCAACTTCATCGCCTCTTCAGGACGTAATTGTAAGAGATGAATTTTATATTCCGGGATAAAGGCTAAATAGCCGGTAAAGGGATGAATGGCCGTTGGCACAAAGACCATGACCAGCGCATCGTCATGGGCAACCTGGAGCCATCGCGGGGCATAGCCCATGATAAACCCGATTCCCCAGAGTCCATCTCGCGGAAAGGGAAACGCAGCCACCTTACTTTGTCCGAAACGTTCTTTAAAATTAATGACATCCGCCATACTTTTGAGCGTATTATAGATACTTCGAACCAATGGTACTTTCTCAACGGATTCTTCAATGTGCGTATGGATTCGATACCCAACAAAATGCGTCATTCCCACTCCAACAAGCAACACAAGAATGGCAAACGACGCAATGCCTGACCCAGGAACCTTGACATTCAACGTTGCCTGAAATACGTCCACAGTCATGTGATCAAGTGCATCAAACAACGTATAGAGGATTAAAAATGTCCCCCAGGCAGGAATGATTATGAATAATCCTGTCCAAAAATACCGTTGGATTTGTGATAAAAAATGTTGAAACATGCTGCCAGCCCTCGAGTGTACTGTATCAGATTTGTCAGATTCATTCATTATTTCTCGCCAAGGCTGTCATAACACCAAGGCCGGTACACAGCAAATGCAGCCATAGGAAATAGACATCCGATCAGCACATGAAAGGACGGAGTGGGGTCACATTCCGCTCAACAATGCTTGTGTCTTAGCAAGGAGGGTGATACATTTTATTGAGTTGGTCAACAGGCCTCTAATCGATAAAGGAGTGTGCCATGACAGAACAACTAGACAACGCCAATAAAGGATCCATAGATCCTGGGCTCTTGGCAATCCTTTGTTGCCCAGAAACAAAATTAAAGGTCTTGAGGGCCGAAGACCAACTGATTGAACAAGTAAATTCAAGAATTCAACGCGGAGAAATTCAGAACAAGGCAGGACAACAGGTCAAGGAAACATTGGATGGCGGTCTGATCCGTGAAGACAAAAAAATCCTCTACCCAATTCGGGACCAAATTCCTATTATGCTGATCGAGGAAGGGATAATGTTAGAAAGTGAACCGTGAGAGGAACGCGCTTGCCCCTGGGCATTTACACATCTCTTGAATCAGCTCCAACTCAACCATCAATCGAAATGCTCTTCCGTTGATTCGCCTTTGACAAGCCACCAAATAGACCTCACCACTTGTACCATCACATAAATGGCCAAGCTAATGAGGATCCCATACATCCCAGAGGTTTGAGGTTGCCAATTTTCAGCATCATGTATCACAAGCCCCAAGGTGACATGTGCCCCAAGTCCAAGACATAACGCAAAAATAATCCACTCTCGGACGGCTCTTTTATTTTTTGCGTCATCCATACAGACTCGATTTTCATATCATCCTGCTCAGGGTAGAAGGAGATGGGTGACACTCCCCCTCTACACACTTCGCTGGTTAGACAGGACTCTTGTTCGACTCTATCCCAGTTGCCGTGATTAGACTGGTAAGGTAATCACTCACGAAAATAAGCGCTTCTTCCCGGCCATCGGCTCGTCTCCCTTTTTCACGCCGCTGAATGGAAAGTTCATGTTCGAGGTCTGACTTCACATCTCCTAGAAGTTTTTGAAGGGATGCGGTGGTCAAATTCACATCAACATCTTCTATTTCCTGACAACGATCAAGGACCCAATTCAACCCTTCGACACGCCCAAAATATCGTTCCTGATCAGCAACATCAATCCTGCCCATACTACTCGCAAATGCCTGCCCCTCATAAATAAGATTATAAAAACTTGAAACAGCCTTGTGTAAAGTTGAATTCATTCCTGTTCTCCCACCTTATAATAAACTCTCAGATTTCTTTCGTCATATTTCCACTGAATGTCTCGACCTTGCCGATAAGTATGTTAACCGCGCTGTTGCTGAACCGCTATAGTTTATAGGAATTCCTGTGGTATAGCGCTTATCGAACTCATGCCTTATGTAAATAACAGAGGATGGAACTCAGCCATAAACCCATAATATAACGGTGCAAAGTGTTTCAAACTGTCTGGACTTGTTTCCTTAAGCCGCTTAAAGAAAAACACTTGATTGGTAGGATCAAGCTGCTCTAACAACGCCGCAAGCTGTGGCATTGAATAGCTTGTTCCAGGAACACTAAGAATATAATGCACCAAGCGTTCAACCCATTGCTGAGCGATATAGTCGCTGACAAGATATTCCTTCGGAATCGTGCCAGATTTGAGTATCTCGTCAAAGCGAACGGCCTGAGCTGCAAAAGGAATGTCGGCGTTAACGGACACCTCCACCACAGTCGTTACATATAAGTTTGAATGAAGCCAACCCTGTTTTCAAATTAACATTGATTCCTAAAAATATCTACCTGTATTTTCCGTTTTTCAGAAAACTTGGGGAGTAAGATTTCGATTAATCACTACACATATTCACTTTCCCCTTATTTCTCAAATATTCATTGCCGAGCGAAAGATAGTTCAAATCTGACAACAACCCAAACTCTCCAAATTTCGTATAAGGGAGAAACGTATAATGTACCTCATAAATATTTATTTAAAAAAACATTACAATTAAATATATATACTTATTCAAAAAACCTTATCGACTCAGAGCTTCCAACGCTTGAAGCATCGTTGAAATATTCAGCACCGTATCTTGCAGATGTATACATAATAGATGGCGAAACCCAACAGTCCTGAATTCACATCACTCCTACAACACAATCCGTACACGTCGTACAGACGGAAGTATGTTGGAACGTCTAGAGTTTAGCTCAAAACTTCTTAGGTAGAGATCAGATAATGATACGTGCGTGAAACATCAACGTTTGTAGGCAGTATCGAGTCCTTACACCCTTCTCTTAAAACGCATCAGGCCTGAAGGGGAAATTCCCCTCCAGGCCTGGTGATGGTCTCTCTGGTGTGTCGTCAGAACGACTTACAGCCAGTTGATCCGTTCCGCCGGGCGGACATAGATGGGCTCTTCCACCTGCTGCCGCACCGCCTCTTTGCCCGACTTGTTAAAGCCCAACACGGTATCGTTGTACATCTCAAACTTCTTCCCGTGGATCTGGGTCTCAAACACTTTCGGGCCCGGAATCACATCGTACCGGAACAGAATCTGCTGGCTCGCCCGCCACAACTGCAGCACTGCCAACAACTCC
>BQIV01000010.1 GCA_021604005.1 Nitrospirales bacterium
CTTGGCGAATAAATTTATCACCGTTACCAATCGCCTGGTGACCGTCGCCGACGGAAAACTTACCATTCGCCTCACCCGGAATACTGGAAGCAATACCATCTTGAATTATGTCCGGATCGCATCAGCAGGAGGATCAACTCCACCTCCCCCACCGCCTCCACCAGGACCTCCCGCTCCTCCACCTCCGCCCGGAGGGGCCAACGT
This sequence comes from Nitrospirales bacterium, assembly GCA_021604005.1. Taxonomy (GTDB): domain Bacteria; phylum Nitrospirota; class Nitrospiria; order Nitrospirales; family UBA8639; genus JAGQKC01. Next base: position 205 of record BQIV01000010.1, read on the forward strand.
GTCCATTAATTTCCAACCCTCGTCCGCCAGCACGCCTGCGGGATTTCTCAAAGACGATGGTGCGCCCTTCACAGCCTCCCGTGGCTACGGCTGGTCGGCGCGCGTCAATACCCGCGAACGGAATCGCTCGAGTAATCAGTCCCTCGATACGCTCATCCATTTTGACAATGGCACGAGTGTCACCTGGGAATATTCGCTCCCCAATGGCCAGTACCGGATCTCATTAGCCAGTGGCGATCCCACGTACCATCAGGGGCCCCATCATGTGCAAGTCGAAGGGACTACCGTCATCAACAATGTGGCCACCAAAGCCAATGAATTTGCCACCGTCACTAATCGCCTGGTGACCGTTGCCGACGGAAAGCTCACTATACGCCTCACCCGTCAAAGCGGCACGGCGAAAACCATGTTGAATTATGTGCGGATCGCTCCCAACTAACGACGACAGTCCAATATCAAGATTTTCTTTCTCAGAGAGGAAACAGTAATGGACATTAACTCATACGATTCGAATATATGAGCTGAGAAAAGGACGGAACGAGGTCATTTAAGTGTTGGGCAAGATGGCCGATATAGGTATGCATGTGGAGCTCACGATTTACCTAGATGTACGCACCAAAAAATAGGGACAATCATTCACATGCTCAACTAAAGAATACAGCGTCTACCGTTATAACTTAGGAAGGCTCCTTCCCGATAAGGGCAAACCTACCGTGAGGTAGGGACGCAAAGCCACGGATCAGATTGACTCAGACTCTGATGGCCGGGCCACCGAAGGAAGGGCAGATGTTCAGTCAGCACCCCGCGGAAATGGGGCCTTCTTCGATTTTTCTACTTAAGGAGGGGCCTCATATGTTCACTTGGAGCCGAAATATACCCGTTCTCGTTCTTGCCTTTGGGTTACTACTCTCACATTCCTCTATTGTTTCCGCCGCCGACAAAGATGTCGAGTTAGAATGGGCTCCTAACCAAGAAGAGGATTTAGCTGGCTACAATGTTTATCATGGCACACAATCTGGGCACTATGGCCCCCCCGACAATGCCGATAAGAACACCTCTTATCGTAAAGAAGGCCTTACCGCCGAAGAAAAGCATTACTTTGCCGTGACCGCATATGATAATGCAGGAAATGAGAGCGCTCCCTCCAAAGAAGTCAGCACAGAAGCAGAGTCCGCATCACATAAGCTCTCCGTTGCGATAACGGGAAGCGGAACCGTTTCAAGTTCACCTGTGGGCATTGGATGCACCACATCCTGTAATGCCACCTTTGCTGAGGGACAATCCGTCACCCTCGCAGCCTCACCCAAAGCCAATTGGGAGTTTTCCAGCTGGGGAGGGGCATGCTCTGGATCGGGTTCCTGCGCCGTCACGATGAGCGCCGCGAAATCCGTGACCGCATCATTTAAGGAATTACCTCCAACGACGACAACCCATACACTTTCCGTTTCGATTACAGGAAACGGAACCGTTTCAAGTGCCCCTTCGGGCATTGGCTGCACAACCGCCTGCAAGGCATCATTCACTGAAGGACAATCTGTCACTCTCTCTGCCACTCCACAATCTCACGCAACATTCTCTCGATGGAGTGGCGCCTGCTCGGGATCGGGTTCATGTGTCGTCAGCATGAATGCCGCAAAATCCGTGACTGCAACATTCGTGACCGTCTCAGAACCACCAAGCACACCACCCCCCAGTGGCGAAGCCGTATCCATTAACTTCCAACCCTCGGGCGCCTCCGTTCCGTCAGGCTTCCTCAAAGATGACGGGTCCCCGTATTCCAGCAGCCGTGGCTATGGCTGGTCGACCCGGGTCAACACTCGTGACCGCAACGCCATCAAAGATCAGTCCCGGGATACCTTTATTCACTTTGATAAAGGCAACACAGCCACCTGGCAATATAATCTCGCCAACGGCAGCTACCTTGTTTCTCTCGTCAGTGGCGATCCCAGTTATCCGCAGGGGCCCCATCATGTCATGGTCGAAGGACGGACGGTTATCAATAATGTCACTACGCAACGCGGAAAATTCAAATCTGTTACGAATTTCCCGGTGACCGTCTCGGATGGAAAATTAACCATTAAGCTCACCCGCCGCGGAGGAAAAAGCAAGACCATCTTGAACTACGTACGCATTACACTGGCCGGAAGCACCACACCGCCGCCAACCACGCCACCCCCCAGTGGCAAAGCCGTGTCCATTAACTTCCAACCCTCGGGCGCCTCCGTTCCGTCAGGCTTCCTCAAAGATGACGGGTCCCCGTATTCCAGCAGCCGTGGCTATGGCTGGTCGACCCGGGTCAACACTCGTGAACGATATTACCTGAGCGATCAGTCCCGGGATACCTTTATTCACTTTGATAAAGGCAACACAGCCACCTGGCAATATAATCTCGCCAACGGCAACTATCTCGTTTCTTTGGCCAGTGGTGATCCAAGCTATGCCCAGGGCCCACACCACATCGAGGTGGAAGGAAAGGTCGTGTTTCCAAATGTGCGAACACGAGTCAATGAATTCCTCACCATCACCGATTTCCTAGTCACCGTCAAGGATGGGAACTTGACCGTTGACTTGCAACGGGAAAGCCAACATGTCATCTTAAACTATATCATGATCACACCAGCACCCTAGGCCTCCCCTAGGGTGCTCTGGATAGGAATTCGTTTACTTGTTGCAGTAGGCTTAATTTGAACTCTGCTTTAAAGGAAGACTATGAAAACACTGAAAGTCAAACGACGTACACTCCTGCTCTTGCTCGCAACCTTGATGTGTTTTTCAACGGAACCAACGAGGGCGAGCGTCCTTGGCGACGTCGCGAATTCCATGCCGGCAGGCAGTTGGGCAGAACTGAAAACGAATGGGTTTACACCTCAATACTTAAAATATCCCGGCGGGAACAATGCACTGTCGACTCAATACATGGGGGAAGGCACGTGGGATCCAATCGGCAAGCAAGTTCTGTTTCTCGGGTCAGGACATTACAATTCTTCACAACTTCATATTTATTCGGACGAATCGAATACCTGGACCCGAGATCTCCTTGTCATGGGTCAAAAATCTTCATTGGGACATGGGTATAATCACAATACGATTTCCCCCGAACATCGTCTCTTAGGATTTGTGAAAATTACACCAAGCTTTACCAATATCTATCATTACGATATTACAAAAAAAACATGGAGAAAGGGTGTTCAGGGACCCAATGGGGGCGGCATCGCGCATGCGCTTGAATATTTTCCCGAACGGAAAAAATGGTATGTCTTTGATGGATCCAACGGATCCGTTCGAGAATATGACTACAATTCAGATACCTGGAGCGTGTATGCCTCCAAAAAATATGAATGTTTTCAAGGACCAGGACAACCTCAAAAAGGATGGTATCACAATTTTGCGTCCTATAATCCCATTACTCATGCCATCGTTTTCGGTGGAGGCAATACGAGTGCCTCTGGATTTCCAACGTCAAAATCTTGGTGCAAGATGGACGCAAATGGAGTCATTACAAAACTGCCAGATGCTCCAACTATCTTACAGCTCCCTCACGCCAAAGAAGGTGGACTGATTACCATCGATCCAGTAACGGGTGACCTCTTGGTGTTGAATAATGTTGGGAAGTTTTATGCGTTTAACTTTAAGACAAACACGTGGAGCGTCATCGACGATCAGGCAACCAGACCAAGCGCACTCAATCGTTCCTCAGCCAATACCGTCGATGGGTTCGTGGTGCCAATTAACACATATGGCGTAATCATGTACGGGGATTATGCTGGTGATAAATCAACAATCTGGCTGTACAAACATGCACAAGGTGGGACACCCGTGACTCCTCCCACATCCGAATCAACCCCCGGCTCCGAAGATCAGGCCTTGCTCGATGACGTTCCACCGAACTCACCGACCCAACTGGTCGTCATAGGCCAAGAAAGTCCACCGCCTCCGAATGAGGATACACCAAATGCACCGCCATTACCGAGCGGTCCGTTCGCCACACTGTGCCAACAACCGACCACGATTTTCTGTCAGGATTTCAATGATCCATTACCGACTGACAAGGGCGACCTACGTGAAGCCATCACATCAAATGATGGACGGTGCGAGGCATTAAAAAGTGACCCCACGAAGGGTTGTCCAGAGATTGACGCCGGTTCTTTAAAGTTTATCGTCCCGTCAAATAGTGGGAGTGGAGGGTCCGGACAATATCACGTTCGCTTCGCCGACTATTTGAATGGCCAATCCATTGGTCCTGGGCAAGAAGTCTTCATTCAGTGGAAGCAACGATTTTCAGCAAGTTTTTTGAATACAAAGTTTGACCCTGGCGCCGGATGGAAGCAGGGCATGATTGGGGCTGCCGACGAATACTCGTGTTCCAGCAATGAAATCGTGCTTGTTGACACGAATCAGCATGGATACCCAAACATGTATCATGCCTGCGGCTTCAATGATGGAATTGTCACGAGGGTGGGGCGCTATGATTTTGATTACCAACCTGGAGGCCCGGGACCATGCCTTCGATCTGATTGGCCAGAAAATTCACCGACATGCGTGGAATATGTCCCGGACGAATGGATGACCTTTCAAATCGGCCTCACGCATGGGCAGCCCGGAGAAAAGAGTCGTGTACGATTGTGGGTTTCGCATGAAGGGAAACCCAGTATCTTAGCCATCGATTTTCTTATACAGCTCCGTAACAATAAGGGGTATGGCAAACTTTGGTTCTTACCGTATCAAACTAATAAAAACAAAAACCAAACTCACCCTGTAGGGTATGTCTGGTACGATCAGCTCATCATCAGTCATACCAAAATCCCTGATTGATCCTTGAGAAGAGTCCTCAATACCCGTTACCCTTACACTACACCTCTTGGTCTTGACATGCGTCGGGTAGACACACATACCCGACGCATGCACCTTACCCTATAGACATTACACGATTATAGCGAATCCAAATACGTTTCAGCTGAGGTCGATCAACGAACCCAGCGCGATTACTCACGTCAAGCATGCAGAAGTCATTTGAAACGGCTATAGACGTTCCAAATAACTTCCGCTGCGTAAAACATTGTGCTGGGCTATCAACTTAGCGAGAAGCAGACCCTTGAGGAATTGCCTTGAGCAACCCTTGAAACTGAGGTGAATTCTTTAGCGCGTCCATGACTCGTGTGGCCATGGCTTGACTTCCAGCATCCTTGAAATGCACCGAATCATTAAAATGTTGATCATCGCCTGGGATGCGATTCTCGCCACCTATCAACAGAATATTTTGTGTTTGAGCGATTTCACGAATCACGCCGTTATACGCATCGAATGCCTCAAGTAACCCCTGTGGAGTCATATACGGCATGTAGTAAATCGACGTATTCATCGCCTGAATCTGTTCTTCCACCGTTTGCTCTTTCCTGAATTTATGGGAAAACGTCGCTAGTGCGACGAGCGGTGCCACGGAACGACTCGCCTGCACAAGGGGTTCAAGTTGTTCAGAAAATTCCCTGGCGATCTCCTGAGGCTGAAAGACCAGCTGAGCCTTGCCGGTTTTGGCCATCTGTTGCCGTTCATTCAATTCTAGATTTTTTTTGATCAAAAACCACGCAAGCGACCATTGGGCAAGCCAACTGGTATCTTCAGTTCTTCCGGAAAAAATACCCTGAGCTCTAGCCAATTTTCGAGTGATATAGCTTAAATCGTTTGTCGCATGATAAATCACAATCACATCTGGCGAGAGTGATTTCACACGATGCTCTAAGGTTACGAGTGACTCCCCTACCGAATAACCAGGGACAGCAGCATTGAGATAGTCGAACGTAATTTCAGGGTATGATTGCTGAAGTTCTTTCCAGACAAGATGTGGCCACGTCATCTCATTTCCACTCACTTCCGCACACCACGTCGTCGACCCACCGAGAAATGCCAGACGAACAGTGCCATTCGGCTTCGGCATCTGCAACTCCGGACTCCTAAACCCCAATGAATTGATCTGAATCCGTCCAGTCGTGCTTCCCGGGATCGGAACGCGAAGCCCCGTCTCTTCATCGACCCTAAAACTTTGCACCGAGGTGGTCGCCGTTCCATACTTGACCCATTGCCGAACACGTACCGCCGTCTCCAACACGGCAACAAGCATCAGCATACTCACGAGAGCTGCGGCAATGATCAGCGTCAGCTTTGTCTTCCCACGTTTGGACTTATCGTTCATGTCGGCAATACACCATCTACAGGCCAATCATCTCTTCCGGAAACACACAGTGGACATGTATGTGCGCGAAAAAGGAGGTTAGAGCCAATTCATTCACTGCAAAATACATGACACGACCATGAATCGTGATGACCGCCGTGCCAGAAGTCAGGAGGAACGAACAGAGATCTGACATAAAGCCCTGTCGCCACCTGAAGGATCGATGCCAGTGAAGCAAACAAACCTTTTCACTCTATAATCTATACCACAGAGCGGGCAAAAAGATCAGGAACAGCCATATCAAATTCATTGGAGCAACGAGTGAGTACCCCAATACCGGAATATGAAAGAAGGCAATCGTTATGATGGGAAATGTCGCGACAGCGACATGGAGAGACACTTATGGGGTGTTTCGACATTTCTCGATCAACAAGTCTAACTTGTTCATCGAATGCTCCCAACTGTGGTGAGAGAGTACACGTGCTCGACCACTGTAGGCAAAGCGCTCCCGGTCTTGAGGACTATCCAATAGACGAAGGACGGCATCTCGATACTCTTCAACGGTTGAAGCCGTGAGAAAATGTTCACCAGGAACCGCGTCAATCCCACCTGCTGCCTGCTCACTAGTGACGACAGGAATCCCCATGGCCATAGCCTCAAGCAGCTTATTTTGTGTTCCTCGCGCGATAGTTAGGGGTGCCACGTTTACCGCAGAACGATAGATATATGGCCGGACGTCATCCACAGATCCCGTCACGGTCACGTTTGGCAGATGCCCCAACGCACGTATGGCTCTTGAAGGATTGGCCCCTACGATCCAGAGTTTCGTGGCAGGCCGCTTCTCGCGAATTTTCGGCATCACATCGTGGCAAAACCACAACATACATTGTTGATTTGGGAAATAGTCCATTCGCCCAATAAATGAAATGACGTCAGGATCGTAGGGTTCTGTGGTAGGACAAAAATATGTCGTGTCGACTCCATTCGGAAACCAATCGGTTGGGACGGAGACGCCATAGCTGTTCAGTGTGTCCAGTTCTGCCTTCGTAGTACAGGTACAACATGTAAATTGTTTTGCGAGATGCTCTTCAGCTTGCCGGAGTTTCACCCCTTCAAGACGATACCCGAGTGACAGTGGAAAACGGCGAAATTTCGAGTATATGAACCATTTCTGTGAATCCATGTCACCAAAATCCAGAATCTTCGGAATCGACTGTACATCTGCAACATAGGGCGCAACGGAAGAACAGTGCACGAAAATAAGATCAAACGGACGTTCAGCCAATACAGCACGAATTCGATTTTTGAGGCGAGGCGAATAAAAATAGCCCATGCTGGCCGGGGACGCTGTCGGTAACGTGCCAATCATGCGGAGAACGGCAGCAGACGCATCCACCTGCTCAAACATAAAATCGTCGCAATAGTCGCGAATCCCTTGCACCGCATCGGACTCTTCCTTCGAACGCGTCAAAGAGGCCACGGTGACATGGTGCCCTTCTCCACTCAAATGCTTAATCATATTGAATGGACGGATTTTGCCTCCGCGAATAGGAGGATACGGAAATCGATGACAGAGGTAAAAAATATTCAATGAACTACTTCATCTTGAAGTTGCAGGGCAATATCAGCAGGTAACTGGCCATCCAAATACATACGGCTCCATAACTCAAAATTCATCAAGGCCAGCAAGTGATCGGTATGGTCCTCTTTGTTTGCCTCATGAAGTGCGATAGTGTGTTCGACTTCATTCCAATCAAATACTCCGCGTTGTTGTACGGATTCCTGGGAAAGCACGGATCTCAAGAGCGGGGCAAGGGCGCCTTTCAACCAGGCCCCCATCGGTGCACCAAACCCGCGTTTTTTACGATGCAGAATGTCATCCGGCAGCACACCCTTAAAGGCAACTTTTAGAATATGCTTCAGATGTCGTCCATGGATTTTATATCGAGATGGCATACGAGCCGCAAGTTCGACCAGCCGTTGATCCAAAATAGGAACCCGGCATTCCAGAGAGGTCGCCATGGTCATTTTATCGGTGAGCATCAACAGGTCATCGGGTAATTGAGTGGCGATATCCACGTGAAGGAGACGCCGCAGCGCATCGCCATTGCCGGATTCCGACAACACGGATCCCAATGCGTCGACGTCATGACCACACGATTCCTGGAGCAATCGGCTTCGTTGAAGTCGATTGAACACTTGAACATACGTACGATATCGCTCGTCGAACGAAAGCTCATTCGAGAGCATAAAACTCCGCGCATATCGCGACAAGTTCAACAGCGGTGAATGACGATCACTTGGCAGACGATGAGCCAAAGGAGTCAGTACATGACGGCGCATCCATCCGGGCAACCGATTATAATATTGCGCGTAATACTCTCCAAGATACCGACGATACCCGCCAAACAATTCATCGCCACCAACACCTGAAAGAATCACAGTGACATCGCGCCGAGCAAATTCAGCAACTAAATATGTTGTGATAAATGCGGCGTCGGCCATAGGCTCATCCATGTGCCAGAGCAGACGGGGGAGCAGCTGTGCGACATCGGGCTTTACCAGAATTTCTTTATGATCGGTGCCAAACAGTTCAGCGACTCTTCGAGCAAAAGGGAGTTCATTATAGTATTGAGCACCGTCGGACCCTTCGAATCCAATCGCGTAGGTCTTCACCGGTTGCGTACTGTGTTTGGCCATCATCGCCACGACACTACTTGAATCAATTCCCCCACTGAGAAAAGCCCCGAGCGGAACATCACTCACCATTTGTGACACGACTGCCGTCTCAAAGGTTTCCAACACTTGCTCCGCCCAGTCTTGCTCATTCAAGGAATAGTCAACCGTGTCAGAAAATTTCCAATAATTCCGAATATCGCAATGCCCATTTTCGCATATCATGAGCGAAGCCGGAGGCAATTTTCGAATACCACGCAACATCGAATACGGGGCAGGGGTATAGCCAAGCGTCAAATATTCTCGAAGCGCTACCGGATCAAGTTCGGCGTTGACTCCCGGAACTTCTAAGATGGATTTGATCTCAGACGCGAAAATCAACCGGGACCCGTCGTTGACGTAATAGAGTGGCTTGATCCCCAGTCGGTCGCGACCCACCAGTAATCGTCGGCGCGTCGCATCCCACAGTGCAAATCCATACATACCGTCTAGATGGGAAACACAGTCGTCTCCATACTGCTCATAGGCATGCACCACCACTTCACTGTCCGTCCCGGTTTGAAACGTATGACCTAATCCACGAAGTGTTTCCCGTAATGCCCGGAAGTTATATATTTCGCCGTTACACACCACCCAAATGGTTCCAGTTTCGTTCGAAATCGGCTGATGCCCACCAGCGACATCAATGATGGCAAGGCGACGCATACCAAGAAAGACGCCTCGGCCTACATACTCGCCATCATCATCCGGGCCGCGATGGGCCATGGCATCACCCATACGCGTCAAGACGCTGGGGTGCCCGGGATCTTGTCCTGAAAAACTTAAAAGTCCGTAAATTCCACACATTGAAAATTACCTCTCCATCGTCCACTCACATTCTGCAATGAGAGACATCTGGCACATAGCTCTACGATGACCCTTCAGACAACGTATTTGGTTCTCGCAACGACTCTAAAAGAAAGAGCGCAATCGCCTCATGTGCCGCCGCATTGTAGTGCCCGTCAAACGGCGCAACCGGCAGACGGCCGGCTTGCTCATAGAGTGCTCGCAGGGGCTCTTGCAAATCGAAGAATCTGAATCCGCGAGACGTGACAATGTCTTGAAGTTGAGTGCGGTAGCGACGGGTATGCTGTTCACCTGACACGTCAGAAGGAAACGGAAGCAACGCAAAACTCAGCGAAAAACGATATGTCTTTGCCATGCTTGCAAAGGCCTCGACTTGCCGCGCAACAAACCGAACCCATTTCTCCGTCTTAGCATCCTTTTCTCCACGCATCACTTTCGCAGTCAGCCCCTGCCGTTGCGTCCAGTGCTTATGCAAACTGTGCAGCCATGCAACAAGCGCACTCTTACGCGCGGCTTGAACCATATACCATTTCACCAACGCACGTCTTTCCGGTTTCGCATCCAAATCCAACATATACCAGTCACGCGCCTTGACCCGCATATAGAATGCCTCAATATCCATCTCACCCATACTGTACATATCTAGCACCACCATCACATGATCCGGCTCAACAGCGACTCCAACCATCTCTAGAAAATTGAGTTGCTGCTGAAGGCTAAAGGCCCGGACACCAAAATTCATCACACGATAGGTTCGAACATGATCGTCGTGATTGAGATGATCTTCGAGAACATTCGTGAACAGCCCTGCATCCGGAATTCCCAACCCGTATACCTGCGTGCCGCCAAATACGAGCATGCGATACTCGTCGGGACCCTTAGAGCTCACCTCTGCTCCCCGCAGCCCCAAGCTATTCAACGTAATGAACTCATCGTACCCGTAATGTTGATCCCCGGGTACCGGTGCGTATCCGAACTTGGGGTCTGGCTGAACACGAAGTAAAGGCAGATACTCCATTCGCGGAACGCCGATGAGGAAACGAATCACTCCCTCAAAGACGAGAAGTATCGCAACACATGCCCCGATGACTTTCATAATAATCCGGGCAAGCCGACACACGAATCACACGCTCAGCACACCCTCCTGCATGACCTGCCCCATTCCATTGCGCTATCCACTACCATAATTCCGACGGGTGCAGTCACCAGATTGATCTTCCGCTCTCCTCCATTCATCGCGAGAACATGAGAAACACGAAAATTTCGACATGGCACTTAGCACAGTGACGGTGAATCTGTATCGATGAGACAATGGCAATAGTCCAAGTCGCGTGTTAAAGAGTATGACCGGGGAGCATGAACCCCGAGAGTACCTGAAGTAGAGGGCCAATGCGGCATAGACGACAAGGCAAGACTGAAAGACGGCTATCATACTTTGAGTATGAACGACAGAGATGGAATTACCAACACACCCCTTGGTAATTCCCTCGGAGACGATCCTTTTGTGGAATATTCACAAGATCCAGAATGATCTGGTCATCCCGTGACTGTTGAACGAGGACCTCCATGATCGCTGCATCATTGAGTCCGACGATGAGCACGTCCGCTTTTTCGACAAGGGATTCACAACTTTTGGTCATTAATGAAGCGATGTGAGGAATCGTCTCCTCGATAAACCGACGGTTCGCCCCCATCAGTCTTGCGACATTGACTTCAGGATCATATATCTGCAGATCTAGACCTTTTCCGATAAAGCGTTCCGCCATCACAACCAATGGACTTTCTCGCAAATCGTCCGTCCCACTTTTAAAGCTCAGTCCGATCAATCCAATAGACTTTTTCCCGGCACTCAACACGGTCTCGATCGCATGATCAATATGGACTGTATTGCTTGTGAGAACATTGGCCAGCATCGGCACCGACACATCTTTGTTCTTCGCCACATACAGCATCGCCTTCAGATCTTTTGGCAGGCAGGACCCACCAAAGGCGAATCCAGGCCGGAGATAAGCAGGAGAAATATTCAGACGCGTGTCTCGACACACCATATCCATAACGGCATGCGAGTCCACCAACATAGCTTGTGACAGGCGGCCAATCTCGTTCGCAAACGTTGCTTTGAGCGCGTGAAATATGTTGCAGGCATACTTGACCATCTCGGCCGTTCGAATAGACGTCACAATAAATTCGCAGGGTAAATGCCCAAACAGATCACGCAGAACGTTTTCCGCACGTACTGAGTCGGTACCCACCACCGTTAGAGGCGGATTGTCATAGTCTTTGATCGAAGACCCTTCTCGAAGAAATTCAGGCTGAAAACACACATCGAAATCTTGTCCATTTTTCTTACCAGAATGCTCTTCAATAATCGGAACAATGCTGTCTTCCACCGTACCCGGAAACACCGTGGAACGAATAACAAAGACATGGTACCCAGTCTTGACTTTCATCGCTTTGCCAACCTGCTCACTGAGACGCCGTATGGCCGTTAAATCTTGACTACCATTCGAGCGCGCCGGTGTCCCCACGCACACAAATGACACATCCGAGCGTTGCACGCCATCCATCGCATCATCGGTCACATCCACGCGTCCACCTGTGGCCGCATCGCGCATCAACGTTTCCATACCTTCTTCAATGATGGGCGTCGCACCTTGACGAATCAATTCCAGTTTCGTCTGATCCAAGTCGACACCGACCACCACATGTCCATCCCGGGCCAAACACCCTAATGACACAGCACCAACATAGCCTAGGCCAAAAATACTGACGTTCATCATTCCCTCGTTATGGATGAAATCAGGTTCAAAATATTGTCCGGATAGGGCGTAACCCAAAAGCCAGAGAGATCAATTCCCAAGTCCTCACTATCGGCTAGAACCCTATGTTTCCTTAGCCGGTCTCCAGCGTTTCCGTGAACTACACCAGCTTCAATCATAACGGAAAAGACCGCATCCGTATACCATCAGACATGAACAGGCACGTCTTTCAGATTGCTGCCCGTTCGAGACAATTCCATGAGCTTTGCACAAGAAACACCAGCATAAACGCGCGATAGTCCGGCATGAACACAACAGAACAGGATAGAACACACAAACCCACTCCGTTTCACCCTGTTATTCCGCGCGAATCCTGCTCCCATACCGATCTAGAAGCACATCTATGTTTTGGCTTTATTGCCTTGCCGCAGCAAAATTGACACCACAAAACTTCTTTGCTAGGTTTCTGCTCTCACCCCATGCCTGTGTGCTATCTCTATTCGTCAATATCGTGTAATCTAGAACCTCCAAGCGTGAGTCCTCCAATTGAGCTTCTTGCATGTCCAAAACCATGATACCCAATAATGCCTATCTCATGATCATTGGGGCCATGAAGAGCGGCACGACAACCCTATATTGGCACCTCATCCAACATCCACGTATTTGCCCTTGCAAACATAAAGAGCCAGAATACTTCTCTGAAAATCAAGGGCATGGTGTCCGTGTGGAACAGTATGCAGACCTATGGGACTTCGATCCAGAGCGACATGCCTATGTGCTTGAGGCCTCCACCGGATACACCAAATACCCTTCTGAGCCCAATGTGGCTAAAAACATTCAAGCCTATGGAATCACACCAACCTTTTTATATGTCGTCAGAGACCCATTTAAACGCATTGAATCAGATTATAATTTCTCATTAGATAAAGAATGGTTTGACCCAAGGATACCAATAACCGATGACAGGTATGTCAGTATTTCAAACTATTTCGAACAACTCGAACCATACCGCGAACATTTTGGATTACACAACATTAAAGTCCTTGACTTTGATGAATTAGTCTCAAACCCAAAACATCTTCTTACGTCGCTATTTGACAGCTTACAACTGAACAGTAATGATATAAACATCGTTGATGAAGTGAAGCATAAAACACGTGAATTGTCTCAAGCTCAAGTTTTTCTGAATATGCACCCTGGACTGAAGTCTGTGACAAGCCTCTTACCTCCCTCGGCAAAACAACTGATCAAAGGGCTGTACAAACCTGTTGCTCGAGCAAGTCCCCAAAAACAGCTTTCTGAAGAAGAACGAGCCATTATTCATAGCCAATTACATCGTCCCATGCGTCTGTTTCAGGAACAATACGGGTTTTGCGTAGAAAAGTGGGGATTTTCTTAGGCTCAATTCCTCGTCGGCGTGTGTGCACGAAGGACGAAGCCTGAGCTCTTCGCGATCCACGTATAGACTGTGCCTCTCTACGTAACACGGCATGTCGCTCCACCTTGAAACAGGCATGTGTGACGAGACGCAGGCAACGAAATGTCGATCACAGAAGAAATCGCACTGCTGGGCGGCAACGCTCAAGCGTTCTTGCGTTGAGGCCGATAACGCCAGAGAAACACGAACTCGCACGACCCTAACAGTACGTTACCTTGATTGAATATGTGCGACTGATGGATACACCATCCTCATGAGCTGCTTCAGCAGAAACTGGGAAGAAAAACATCTACCCATTATTGCCTTTTCACATACGATCTGGGATGGCCAATGGGCAGGACGGCAACATACCCTGTCACGGTTAGGGAAGCGCGGTTGGCCGGTGCTCTATTCCAATGGAGCCTTATACTCGCATCAATGCACGAAGGCGCAATATTTTGGGTATGAAGAACAGAGGGATGCTGTTCACGTCTATAAACCTGGGAAAATTTTTCCAAGAAACTACAAGATTCCCCTTGCCGATCGGTGGGCCATAAAACATCACTGCAAAAAACTCAAGCAAATTTTGTCCATAGGCCAGAATGACGAATTTATCGCCTTTTGCTTTAATCCTTCATTTTTACCGTACATTCAAGAGTTACGACCCACCTACCTGCTCTATCATATGTTTGATGCATATCATTTCATCGGTGAGGTGGAAAATCAATATCATGAACAACTTGTCAACATGGCCGATCTCGTGACAGCAGTCAATCATACCGTGTGGGATGAAATGATCAAAAATCCAGACATAGAACGACATATCGTTGAAAATGGTGTTGACATTTCATCGTTTGATACGGATCGACAGGTCTCCGACATCTCCAGTCGTATTGAAAAAATCCCGGGCCCTCGAATAGGGTATCTAGGAACAATTAATCGGAAGCTTGATTATGTATTGCTCAACCATTTGGCCAAACAATTTCCTACGTGTCACTTTGTGTTTCTCGGACGCATGATGAACAACACGATCAAGGACGATGCACAAAAGTGGACAGCCTACCAAGATTTTTTTCAACGGGACAATGTAACCCATGCCGGACAAATTACCAAAGAACACATTCCGTTCTGTTTGGACTTGATGGACATACAGATTGCACCGTACCTCGGCACAAAAGAGTCATGGATGTTTGCCGCCTATCCACTGAAAATTAATGAATACCTCGCATCAGGCAAACCCGTGGTGTCGGCACACACGGCTCCGATCAAGCAATACTTTGAGGGATATATCGATATCTGCCGGACACCCGAAGAGTGGGTAGACGCGATCCAACGAAATCTTGCCGGCATCACAACGGCTACGCGTGAAGAACGAATCACATATGCCAGGCAAAACGATTGGGAAAACCGAGTGGATAAATTCGAACAGTACATTCACACGCTCATCACTCGTAAAACAGCATGCTGTTCGACAGCCATGACGGCTCACTCACATGATCAACGCTAACGCTTGCATCGTCAGGGTTCCCATACTCAATCTCCGGAACAACGACCGGATAACATGGATCTCCAGGTCTTCCATAGACCAGAGGCCAGCAACCACTATCGTCAGCTAACATACTTATGAAGAACGACCAACAACAATTTGAGAAGACCCTTCCTCCATTTAAACTCGCCATCATCGGCATTGGAAAGATTTCCTACGGTTCACATATCCCAGCCGCGCTGTCCTCACCCCTAGTAAAGCTTGTCGGATTTGTCGACCCCGAAACAGGCCGGGCGCAGCAGATTGCCAATGAATTCGGTCTTTCCGTTGAAATAGCATCATCGATCACCGACATGAAAGGCGAGGTTGATGGTGCACTGATCGCCACTCCCAACCACCTGCATGCCCCCTTGGCCATAGAATGTTTACAAAACGGCATGCATGCTCTTATTGAGAAACCTCTCGCCTCAACCGTACAAGAAGGCCTTGACATCATCGATATGGAGAAGCAATCTGGGAAACGTGTAGCCGTCGGGTATTGCACGCGGTTTTATCCGAACTTTCAATTGCTCAAGGACTTGCTCGATGAAGGGTATTTTGGCACGGTCAAAAAGTTTGCTTACCAATTTGGCACTCCAGGAGGATGGGCGACGTTTTCCAACTATCTTATGAAACGTCAACACATCGGCGGGGGAGTGCTTGTTGTGACCGGCACGCACTTTCTTGACCGCATGCTCCATCTATTTGGATTCCCTGACGACATTCAGCTCAAAGATGATTCGTTAGGTGGACCAGAAGCCAATGCACGAATGTTTATGAAGTTTGGACAAGGCGCCGAACACATTTTGGGATATGTGCATTTCTCCAAAACCACAGCCTTGCCGTCGGGATTAGTCTTAGACACGGAAAAAGGCCATGTGTTACTGCCTGATAACATGAAAGATCTGGTGTTATACCCGCACGACCAGCCTGATTTGGCCATTAATCTCAGCCGGATCAACGGAAAACCGTCACCAGCCTCTCAATTCCAACAGCAAATTGAAGACTTTGTCTTGAGTTGCCAACTGAACCGCAAACCCATGGTTTCCGCCGAAGAAGGGCTCTTATCTCTTCGATTGCTGGAAAAGGCCTATCAACATCGAGAAGCCCTGCCAGATACATGGTATGAAAAAAATGGGAGGGTCCAATGAGGCGAGTTGCGGTCTTTGGAGCATCAGGATTTGCCGGTACTGCCATTGTCGAACGCTTGCTTGCCAGACACGATGTCGAAGTCTTGGCCATTATTCATTCCGATGGAAGTGCCTGGCGCTTATTCCGGCGGCTCGATATCACCCTTCAACAGGTGGATATCATTTCCCGTCAACAAGTACGAGACGCGCTCAAAGGCGTCACGCACGTGGTCAACTGCACACGAGGCACAGACAATGTCATGCTCCACGGGTTGAGCATTCTGTTAGAAGAGGCTAAACAAGCCGGGGTGCAGCATTTCGTCCATATCAGTAGCGTGCTGATTTATGGCGATAAACCTTCGCCGGACTCTGTGCATGAAACCGCCCATACCGACCCGCAAACGAATGCCTACGGCATCCTGAAACTCAAGCAGGACCAGTTCGTACAAGCCGCCGCCCGAGCCGGATTACCAAGCACTATTCTCTGTCCTCCGAATATCATTGGCCCGAGTTCGTATTTGCTCTCAGGCCTGATCAACATGATTAAACAAGACCAATTCGGCTTGCTGGACGAGGGGAACACCGCATGCGCAACAGTCGACGTCGCCAACCTCGCCAAAGCCATTGAACTGGCCTTGTTCAATGGAAAGGGTGACGGAACTCGGTACTTTGTGACGGATAACTACAATACCACATGGGCCGAACTCACCGACTACCTTCTCCCCCTCACCGGTAAAACGAAAGCCATATCAATCAGGAAGCAGGACATAGAACGCCATACCCAAGTCCCAAAAGTTTCCTACAATCCGTTAGCATCCATAAAGCACCTGGTGGGTAGCAACGTTCGCGAAGCGTTGCGCTTGGATCCGATGCTCTGCAAGATCGACATGTTCTTTCGGAGAATTGTGGCCAAATTACCGGGGCATCTTGAAGAAAAAGTTCGATTGACTGTGGAAGGGCCAACGTCAATTGCCAAAGTCTCACATGAAGCCCCCATCAATTGGCAATTTTGCTCGGCGCAGATGCGAGGAGTTTTTCATTCCTGTGATCTTTTACAGAAAGACTTGAATTACACTCCGGATGTGACCTTTCATGAGAGCATGCAAGCCTATATCAAATGGCATAATTCCATGAGAGGGTATGATACCGAATTTGCGAGTATCTTAAAGCGGCTCGCATAAAACGTTCGCACACACCACAGACCATGGCGACAACTTGAGGACACGAATGGGCCTCAACACTTCTGTTCTGCACGACTCACAAGACTCCGTGTCACCTCCTGAGTACCTCATATCAAGAGTGTGACATGCAACGCCTATTGCAACACCACCATACCCATTCACAGTCTCACGACAACGTGAAAACGACACAACCATACGCGTCAGTATGTGCGCACTATCGTCCATATGCCATTCACGTATTCCAGTAGGAGTGGATGATGAACAATACCCAACATCCACAGCCACCCGTTCAACAGAACACAGACTATCTCGCACGAGTCTACGGCGGAAAGAAAGCATTTCTACGACATAGCTATTTTTCAGTCAAAGCCATGCTAGGAGGCTATGCAACCTACCGACACATTAACTGGCAGATAGTGTCAAGAGTGATTTTTGTCTGTCATGGAAATATTTGCCGCAGTCCCTATGCTGAATTCAAGTATCGTGAGTTGGGCGGACACACCATATCGGCCGGGTTGAACGCGAAATCAGGCAACCTCGCGCATTCTTGCGCACAAGAGACAGCCCGCAATCGAAACATTCAACTGGCCACTCATCGAAGTCAAAATATCAAAGAGGTGGCACTGCACTCCGGAGATTTGCTTGTGGCGTTCGAACCAGCCCATGCCAACGCACTCTATGAACGATATTATAAGCAAAATGACATTCAGGTCACATTGCTCGGCCTATGGTCTCCACAACCATGGGCTGTGTACTTTCACGACCCCTACGGGTCGTCCAATGCGTATTTCGAACACTGCTTCCATCGTATTGATTTGGCACTTGCAACGATGTATCCACAATTAAAAACTTGAAAGCCGTGAGAGAACCGCATTGAAGGAAAATTGGAGAAACAACCATTCAATATTAGTCACCGAAGCTCATGCCATTGGGTCCCTGGCGGTCATACGCTCTCTTGGTCGTGCAGGGTACCGTGTGATCGCAACGTCTCCGCTCGAAGACGCCTTGGGGTTTTCTTCTTCGTATTGCCATGCTTCATATCAGCAACCATCATATGATAACCCTGAAGAGTTCATCACGTGGCTGAACAAGATTCTGAAGCAAGAACATATAGACGTGGTTATTCCTTCAGAGGCTTTTTTATTAGTCATTCGACCATGGTTTCAGCACTTCCAGCATATCCTCCCTACCCCGAAAAGCCAACGGTTAGTCTATCAGGCATTGAGTAAATGTGACTTATTTCAAGCGTCCATAGAGGGAGGATTCCAGGAACATTTACCACCGTTTGCTCTTCTTGGAGAAGAAGATGCCCTACCATCCGAAGACGAGTTACACCTGCTTGGGGAGCCATTATTCCTGAAAGTTGATGCCGTGTATGCCCGAGATGAGAGTCCTGGAGATGTCGTCAAGTGTCAAACCAGTCGCATAGCCAGGGAACAACTCAAGTCACTACGCCAACGCTACCAAAAGGTTCTCATTCAAGGATATGTACCCGGCACAGGAGTGGGCGTGTTCTTCGCACAATGGCAAGGAAACACGTTAGGAGAATTTATGCACCGTCGTGTTCACGAAGTCCCGCATACAGGGGGAGTGTCTTCGTTGCGAAGTGCCTGGAAACACCAGGCCATTTTGGCTGATGCGAAAAGGAGAGCCACCCATCTCGGCTGGGAAGGGGTGGGAATGTTTGAATATCGCTGGAACCCCGGCAGTGATACATTTTCTTTGATGGAATTCAACTCCAGATTTTGGGGTTCTCTCCATTTAGCGTTATTTGCCGGCATTGACTTTCCACGGCTCTTAGTCGATGCCATATTCGGGCATGTCGAGCCACCAGTCACCGATTATCCCCTTATTCAATGTCGCCTGACGTTTCCCCGTGAAGTTGAATATGTCTTTTCCTGTCTGAAGGATCCTTCCTTTTCGATTGTTAAAAAACTATCCATATGCTTAGAGTTTGGCATGCTTGGGATCAATCCTAAAATGTTTTCCGACCTCAACTTTCCAGGAGATCGAGCATTATATATAAAAATGATGGTTCACTCCCTGCGCCGCTTTATGTCTTGAGGGAATGACGTGGTACTATCGATTGTCGTCACGATCCGAGGGTACCAATTTGGTTCTCATCGCGCATCAAACTCATAGGGTGTGATTCCTGAAATTTGACCGCTCCCGTTCACTCATCAACAGGAGATGATGGCCATGTCGATCAAGAATAGTCTGTATGCTGTAGCCAAGCAGACGAAGTTATTCACACTCTCCAATCGTCTCACCAAGCAACACCTACGAATCCTGTGTTTTCACGGATTTTCATTTACAGACGAGCATCTTTTTCGACCGAAGTTATTTCAACGTCCCACGGTATTTGAGCAACGCATGCAGTGGCTCAAGCAATCAGGGTTTCGTACTCTGACGCTGGATGAATCCCTGACGCTGTTGCAGCAGGGTCATTTAACAGGGAATGAAGTTGTCATTACCATTGACGACGGGTTCTACAGTGTCTCCGCTCTTGCAATCCCGATCTTACAGAAAATGGGATTTACCGCGACAATTTATGTCACAACCTATTACGTCACGCATCATAACCCTATTTTTCGTCTAGCCATTCAATATTTATTCTGGAAAACATCACGAGAACTCGTGCAGATCGATGATATCATCGATGGGCAACATGCCATGGAAGCGACAAAAGGCCTGGAGGGAGAAAAAACCATACAACACATCATCGCTCATGGAGAAACAATTCTTGACGAACCCGGTAGAGTGGGCCTTGCACGCAAGATCGCTAACCGGCTTGATCTCGATTTCGATGAACTCGTGACCTCTCGGCGACTGTCTCTCATGACTGAAGACGAAGTGGCAACCCTTTCACAGCAAAACTTTGATATTCAATTGCACACCCATCGCCATCACCTTCCCCCAGACAGCACCGCAGTGAGGCGCGAACTTGCAGATAATCGAGCCGTCTTACAAACCATTACCGGTCGGTCCCTTCATCATTTATGTTATCCAAGCGGGGAATGGACTCCTACACTCTGGCCTCTGTTGGAGAAGGAAGATATACACACGGCAACAACGTGTGAACCTGGATTGATTTCCCCACACACCTCACCGTTGGCCTGGCCTCGGTTTCTTGATTCAGAAACAACTCCACAAATAGTATTTGAAGCCGAAGTCAGTGGATTTGCTCATCTTCTACGCAAGATGTTGGCACGATAATCTTTCTGCGAAATGTTTACTCTTTCAAGCAGGACAAAATTGCATTTTTCAGAATGTGGTCCAAAGTATTTTGGAATCAACCCAATTTCAGTTTCTGACGAACCATAGTCAAAAGTTCTGTCTCGACAGCATCTGCACCACCAAAAGTTTTCCACAAGATAGCGATTACTGACACATACACCACAGCCCCAACACATATTTTTGCAATTAATAAGACCCACACGGGAAGGACCCAAAGAGTCTCCACCCAATAGACGACCCCCATCATGCACACACCAGCTATCACCGGACGGACAACAGCACGAAGAATACCACCCCACTCCAACTCACTGACACTGATCGCTGCACTGTTTAATGCGACGAAAGAAAACATTGCGCTGGCAATCATTCCATAGACGACTCCAACCAATCCAAAAAATTGGTATCCGAGATAGACGCAACCCAACATGGCCAAGGCCCGCAACCAGGCAATTCCCGCCAATAGTTTCACCCGCCCAATCACAATAACCAAACTTCCAGCCAGTCCATGTAACGCCATAACGACTTCAGCAACGGGAACGAGTTGCAAGAGCGGTATGGACTCTATCCATTTCTCACCCAATAACAACGGCACAACTTCCGAGGCGACACATGACAGACCAAGGCCAGCAGGCACGACAACCATGGCCATCCCCGAAATGGCTCGCGTAAACGCAGAAGCCAACCGGCTTGGTTCCTTTTCAAACTGCGAAAACCCTGGAACAAATGCGCGTGATGCAGGCTGAACAATCTCAGCCGTAGCCATGGACGAAACATTCTTGGCCATCGCATAATACCCTAAGCCAATCGAACCAAAGACCTTTCCGATGATCATTTCATCTCCGCGGCCAAAAATATAATTGGCAAACCCGCGGACCAGCATCCACTGGGAGAATGAAAACACTTCCCCCACAGCTTCCAACGAAAAACGCGGCCGATACGGCGACATAACATAACTCACGCCCACCGCGACACAATGATTAAACAACGTTCCAAGGACGAGAGCCCAGTAGTTCCGTAGATAGAAGGCCAGCCCAATTGTGACCAGAAATCCACCGAGTTTTATATACACGTTGAACTTAAAATCCCGATCAAACTGCAAATGCTTACGAAAGTCGATCGTCCCGATATTCTCCCACGCTCGGACAAATGCCCCAAACGCGATAACCCAGAGAATGGGCATGACTCGAGGCTCTTCGTAGAGCGAAGCAATCACTGGCGCTGCAGCGGCCAACACGATCGATACGCCACCCATTTGCAACAATCGAATCGTCCACGTCGTATCATAATGCTTGCGTTCGGCATTCGGGTTCCGAATCAATCCAAACTCAAGCCCGAAGTCAAGCAATTGATTGATGAGGCCGACGCACACCATGGCCATAGCCACGATACCGAAGTCTGCCGGCATCAGGAGACGAGCCAAGATCACCGTGCTCAGCAAGCCAATGAGCCTCACACCCCAGCGCATGGCCATCATCCATACGACCCCCCCTAACAATATGTCGGCCAATGGCTTTGCAGGCGTCAATTTTCTCCCCCTTCAGGCATCCGCAACTCTTTCAAAATGTGATTCAATCCGCACACACCGCTAAACAGTTCAAACCACGATACGTTCATAGCGTACCCACTCAGGATTCACGGTACTGACTACAACTCACGACAACTTCCTACCCAAAAGCTCATTCTGATCATACACATCTCAACACGGCACAGAGGACAACGCTGGCAAATCACCACGGAGAAAGACAAAAGAAGATTCAAGCGCGTACCGGGAAGACATATTTCATTGTGTGAGCATGTGCGTCATCGGTTTTGATACACCGCACTGTCTGCTTATGTCGAGAGGACTGCTAGGCGACACACATACACATAAAAATGGATATGATGAACGAACGGTGGGATAAAGAAATCACGAACTGACACGTGCTCATACGGTGCTCTACACAATGAATGAATTGGACCGCTCTGAACATGCGTAAACACGCCGTACACCTTCAGCGTATTGGCTTACGGTCATGGAACAAACTCACGAAGGGCCCTTCAGTCTATTATTCGAACCAGACGATTCGACAATAGTGAAGCCCCCTTCACGTTGAACACAGTGTTGAGGGTTAAAACAGCGTATAAATAAATGGGGCTACGGCAGAGCCTTCAGTTAACACAATCAATCCGCCGAGCAACAACAACATTATCAGAATCGGCGCTAGCCAAAATTTCTTGCGCTCCCGCATAAACGCCCATAATTCTGATACAAATTCCTGCATACTCTTCTCCTCCTTAAAATGGCTTCATGACATGATCCGGCGTCCGCACCGCCTTCGTTTCGCGATAGCTGGACTTCTGAGGATCAAAGTCACACTGCAACGGCTTCTTGCCCAGCATTCTCATGAACAGAGAAATTGGTGTCAGGAGCACATAGTAAATGACGCTCAACAACACCCGTGTATTGAACCACCCGAGTTTTTCGGCAAACCACATCCAGCCACGGAACACGGGCATTAACCCCTTTGGCCAAGCCAGAGCCATGGCTCCCCACAGTCCGGCCACCACAGCGCTCCAGCTACGAAGTCCAGTCCCATGTATAACAAGCGGCCACAGCCCGATAACCAAGAATAGGCCAGCCATGAGCCAGCCAAAATTCCGCAATTGTTTTGTTGTCACAGTTGATGGATCAAAACTCATGGATTGAGGCTCCCATTAATCAAGTTCAAACTCTTGCATCCAACTACTGTCTTTTTCCACTGGAGGCTGATCCTCTTTACGCAAGACACAATTCTCAAGAACCAACACATCCATTTCCGTTCGCATAAAACATCGATAGGCATCTTCCGGAGTTCCCACGATTGGCTCACCCCGAACGTTAAAGGATGTATTAATGAGAACACCACAACCCGTTTCTGCTTCAAACGCCTTCAGGAGTGCATAATAGCGCGGGTTTGTCTGGGATGTCACCGTCTGAACTCTCGCCGAATAATCCACGTGTGTCACGGCAGGAATATCCGATTTTGGCACATTCAACAAATCGATGCCCCATAAATCTTTATGGGCATCCGTTAGGGCTAAGCGTCGACTCGTTGAGACTGGAGCCACCAGCAACATATAGGGACTCTCGGTATTCATTTCAAAATAATCGGACACGCGCTCTCGAAGTACGGACGGGGCAAATGGTCGAAACGATTCTCGATATTTGATTTTCAGATTCATGATCGACTGCATTTTCTCGCTTCGGGGATCACCGAGAATGCTTCGGCCACCTAACGCACGAGGACCGAATTCCATTCTCCCCTGAAACCATCCGATGACTTTTTCAGTCGCAAGCTCATGGGCGACGCTACTGGAGAGAGTCTCATCATCCACACGTTCATACTGAGCCCCAAGTTGTTGTAAGCGCGATTCAATATCGTCATTCGAAAAGGCCGGCCCCAAATAACTGCCCCGCATCGCATCAGACTCGCCATTCGTCGTTCTGGAATTCCCGTGATATTGATAATGAACGGATAAGGCTGCCCCCAAGGCACTGCCGGCATCTCCTGCTGCAGGCTGAATCCACAGACTCCTAAAGGGTCCTTCTCGAAGCAGGCGACCATTGCCCACACAGTTAAGAGCCACTCCACCGGATAAACAGAGAGCCTCGAGCCCCGTTTCTTTTTGCAGCCCTTTTGCCAGCTGTAACACCACCTCTTCCGTCACCTCTTGAACCGACCGCGCCAGATCCATTTCCCGTTGCGTCAATTCCGATTCGGGTTTTCGGGGAGGACCACCAAATATGTCATCAAACTTCGCGCTCGTCATCTTCAGCCCAGTACAATAATCGAAATATTCCATATTTAAACGAAACGTGCCATCTTCTTTGACATCCAGCAAATGCTCATAGATGGCCTTCACATAGGTGGGCTGACCATAGGGAGCCAATCCCATCACTTTATACTCCCCTGAATTCACCTTAAACCCGGTGTAATATGTAAACGCTGAATAGAGTAAGCCCATTGAATGGGGAAATGGAATTTCCCAGAGCGGTGTTAACTGATTGCCCCGTCCGACCCATGCCGAAGTCGTTGCCCACTCTCCCACCCCGTCCATACACAAGACAGCGGCATCCTGATACGGTGAGGGGAAAAAAGCGGCGGCGGCATGCGATTCATGATGTTCGCCAAAGAGAATTTGCGGAACCTCCTTTGGCGACGTCAATGCTCCAATTCGCACGAATTCCTTGCGCAAGAGATCTTTCAGAAAGAGTTTTTCTTTGAGCCACACCGGCATCGCCGCGAGAAAAGAGGAAATTCCCTTTGGCGCAAAGCTTAAATAGGTCTCAAGCAATCGTTCAAATTTGAGCAAGGGCTTATCATAGAACACTATTTCATTGACATCGGAGAGCGTATACCCACCCTCTTCGAGACAAAACTTGACGGCTTCACGCGGAAACCCGGCATCATGCTTTTTTCGGGTAAACCGTTCTTCCTGTGCTGCAGCCACGATTTCGCCGTCATGGACTAAACAGGCGGCACTATCATGGTAATAGGCCGAGATACCAAGACTAATGTGTTTCATACATGTACCGTTCTGTTTTACGAAAAGACCACGTTAGTGAGACCATCGGACTCATGGTCCCACCAACCTGATCGACTTCCATCATCAGATGAACTCATCATACTCTATTTTCGCGTTAATTCGTCACTCACCCAAGAAAAATACTCATGAAACAAAAGGCTGAACTCAGATAAGCATCAAAAAAGATCACTGAGTTCCAGCCAACGATGCCCGAACATGCGACCGCCTAAAACGCTCGTCCTCTGCACTCCGATGCCAAGACCTCACAACTGAATACATATATTCTTTCAATAGAATGACCACGACAATAAATTGATAAAATACATCGAAATATGCGACATCGAGAAATGTTCCCACGATCATATAGACCACGAAACTAATCTCCACCATCGACGCGTAATAGCCCATCCATTGAAGATCATCCACTCTGCTACTAAATCGTTGGATTTTTCGCAAGCTGAGAAAACAGGATACCAGTAGTGCAATCCAGAGGAGAAAGGCCAGAATGCCATGCTCGGCCAGGACCGTCAACCACATACTATGACACGACCACACCTTATCATGTCCATATTCCGCTATGAACTCGGGGAAATACTTTACATAAATATGTTTCCCATAGTAATCAAAGCCCTCTCCAGTGAGAGGATTAGCAAAACCCACACGTTTACAGGCTTCCCAATTCCAAAAACGGCTCACCGCCGACCCTTCTTCTTCGTAGTTCACCAGTTCATCGAAGCGTGTCTGAACACGCTCAGGCACGAGATCCAATGTGGCCAGAAATGGAATGAATGCTACTGCCGATACAGCGAGCATAGCCCCGCCACCTATAATCAATGCCTTATACTTGCTCTTCAATAAAATGAGTCCTACACCCGCCATGAGTCCTAACCATGCTCCTCGGGAAAACGTACACACAATCGCCGGTACAGACAGCCCCAACATGACCCACATAATCTTGCGAAGCCACGATCGAGGTTCAAGTTGAATCAGATAATAGAGCAAGGGAACATTCATCGCCATGGCCAGGCCAATGGCATTATTCGCATAAAGAAAGGACCCTTCCGGTCCCCATACCAGTTCATTGCCACCAGAGAGAATGGCAAAGACTCCGCCTTTGACCGCCAACAGTCCGATCGAGAGCGCCACAACTTTCATCAGCATCTGCACACGTTCTGCCGAATAAAAGATAGACATGGACAGAAAGATCATGACAAAAATTTTCGACACATGGGTAAATTGAGTTAACGCTGCATCCGACATCCACCCTCGATGTGGCACATAGGCCACCGCAGTCGACACAACAAATAACCCCCATAATCCAAGCAGCATCCAAACTTCCCGCTGACGAGGAAACCGCTTCGGCTCAGGTGAGAGCACGTAGCCGATGATGGTCGCTACGGCCATGATCATGGCAATAGGGAATGAACGGCCAAACCCCCAGGTAAACCCCTGAGGATTGATAATGCCAAAGGCCACAAACAAGAGCATGCCGTACACAGGCCTTCGAATGGCCAGGGCAGCAGATCCTAAGACCAGAATAACTAATGCAATATCTCTCATAGCTGTTTAGGAACGAGTAACGTAATCCCCTTGAGTATCAGTGAGATGATGTAAGGTTGTGGCTAGGACTTCAGCTTGGCATGCCCGGGAAAACTTCTCAACCCTCTGTTCGTCAGGAGTCGGATGCTGCCCTGATTTAATCTGAGTCAGAAAGGCCCGAATTCCTGTATAGAGAGCGTGGGCATCGTGCAGATCACAAACGGTCGCACCGCCACATTCATTCAAGAGGGCGGCGGTATCGCCCGTGGCATCCGTAAGCGCCAGAATAGGCTTGCGTAAACGAAGATACTCATAGGCTTTGGCCGGGATTTGATGATTGCAGGTTGATCCTTGAAGAAGGAGTAACCCGTCTGCCGCCATGCAATCTTGTAACGATTGACGGTAAGGAAGCGTGGGAAGAAGATGCACAATGTCGACAATATCCAGTTCTTGCAATATCGTTGCGTACATCTCTTCCGACCCGGCTCCACGAAATTCAATTCGTAACATGTGAGGCGTGATCAGGTTTTCGTGTTTTAATTGCGCCAAAGCCTGAAAGAATGGCCGGGGATCTCGTTCTTCCGGATAGACCACTCCGGCATGGATCAATCGCAAGGGATGACCATTCCCAAGGATATGGGTTTCTTCAGGTTGTAGACTTCGAAAATCCTGTTCGTCATATCCGTTGGGAATCACGAGACACGATTCTTGCCTTAACCCTGGATATCGATCGAGATACATCTGCTGTGTAGATGGTGCAGTAAAAACATTTTTCGTACTCTGCGCAAAAGTCTTTTGCTCAATCCATTGATAATACTGCCTCGTCGTCTGATCGCGCGGATAATTTGCTTCGGTCATGGAATCTCGAAAATCGGCAACCCAAGGAAGCCCTGTCAGTTTACTGAGCACAAACCCGATGAGGTGCGCCGTTGCAATAGGATAGGTCGACCAGATTGCTAGGGGTTGATACTTTCTGATAAGCCAAAGCCCCAAGGGAATGGCGCCGATCATCCACGTCACCCATCGATCCGGCAACGCCAAGGCATTGAGATATTTGCCTTTGAACGATAAATGCCGTGCCGTGTCTAATGCAAATGCTGGGTTAATATGTACATCCGCAGGAATCTCATCTATCTGGTGCGTGTTGGTTTGCGGATAGGCTCGGACATGAGGCGTCAACATGATCGGTCGCCATCGATACTGCGGGAGATACCGTGAAAATTTCAATGTCCGATGCACACCACTTCCTCCTGAAAATGGAGGATAATGAAAGGCAATCATCAAAATATTCTTCATGGGTAATACTACAGACCTACTCCATCTCAGAACCCCGGCACGCACGGGGATTAGAGTCGTACGTTATCGCATCACAACACGCCTTTGACCGTATCAATCATAAAGTGCAACTCACTCTGGGTTAAACTTTGGTGATTGGGAAGCAGCACTACATGCTCATACAAAAACTTTGCGTCGCTGAATGCAGCCAAGTCAAGCGTAGGATGAATCACGCCGCTCCATGAAAATGCCTGAATTCCTCGTTTTCTCAGCTCCACATGAAGATCCGTTCGATGCTCCACCACAATGGGAAAGGCCCATGCGCAGACACGATGCTCTCCTGCCTTCGACCATGGACGAATACCCGGCAACTCCCCTAATGCCTGGGAGAGAATACTCGAATGCTCTTGACGCTTCCGCATAATCTTCGACACATCTATGTGTTCGGTAATGTATCGAGACCATCGACTCATCGGCCAATTCAATTGCGAGGCATCAAACTCAGGAACATGCGTGTTCACGTGAAACGGTTCGCCCACACCATCATGCGATACGGCACCCTGCACGGGAAACTCAGTACGTTGATTCGGGCCGATCGATAGCCTAGGGGTTGCCCTGTCCGACAGACATTTCTCTAAAAGATTTTTGACAATCTTCACCTGGAACCACCCGCTCAGCCCTTGCCAAGGAACGGCACGTTGATATTGCGCATGATTACAGACCAACATCCCTCCATCATAAATCGGCAAAAACTTCCGCCAACTGAAAATACTGATATCTCCGACACTCCCAATTGGTCCTTCGCGACTCTCACCCATGAAGAGATGGGCGCAATCTTCGATAAAAAACAGGTGATGGTGATGACAGAATTCTCTGATCTTCTGTAACGGCTGTAGAACGCCGAAATAATGAATGGCCACGACAGCCTTGACCTGGCTATCGACTTTCCGTGCCAAGTCTTCAAAGTCAACGACCCCATCACGATGCACGTTATAAAATATCACCTCACATCCATAATGACGGATCGGCTCGACCACAGTCGAACAATGAAACGCCGGAACCAATACTGTATCGCCGGGATTCAGACCAAGACTTCCAAGGCCATGAAAGAGGGCGTTTCGAGCCCAAAAATGATACGAGGTTGCCCTCCCAATAACAGGATCAGGCTGAGTTTTCCGAGAACGTGATGGGAAAAGATAGTGGATCGGTAAACGAGGATCTCTTGATACGACAAATTCCATACAGCCGATCATCATCCACTCATTTGCCAAATACTTCCCTCTGCGGCCGTACGCACGGCAACAATAAACAAGGCAAGCCACATCACATTCTTCGATGTTCCGGACCTATGTAGCGTTATACCGTGAGGCACGACGTTGAGCGATACATTCCTGTGTAAATTTCATTATCGAAAGTCAGAGCACCATCATAATCTAGATAGCCACTCGACTTTGATGCATGACCCCGTGAGTACATGACCATGACACACAACCTAACAACCTTTTGACCTAACGGCCATATACGTTTATGAATGGCCTGCCAACAAAACAAGACACCTTATCAGATTCAGACACAGTCACTGGTCAAATCTTCATAGGTCCCTCTCCGTCGCACGAGCTTAGCCTCACCTTCTTTCACCAACACTTCGGGAGGGGAACGGTGACTCAAAAAATGTAAGGGGCTGGCGGTTCTCCCGTAAGCCCCAGACTGCAACACTCCGACGAAATCACCGACCGTGGCTACCGGAAGCTGTATTCCACGAGCCAACACATCCAGCGGAGTACACAGCGGACCCACGACATCCACAGTTTCTTCCATCGGTTCATCAAGCTTGTTGACGAGACACACTGGGAAATTCTTCTTAATGACTTGCCCAAAGTTACCAGATGCCGCCAGATGCTGATGCATCCCTCCATCAACGATCAGAAACTTTTTCCCGCGAGACACCTTGATATCTATAATTTGAGAGACGTACACGCCGGCTTCCCCCACAAGGTATCGCCCTGGCTCGACCATGAATTGCGTCCCAGTAAAATCTGGATCATCCCGAATCTCAGAAAACAATTCGTCCAAACCTACAGTCAGTTGTTGAGTATCTAATTCTTCTTCTTTTCCAAAGTACGGTATTCCCCAGCCACCCCCAAAGTCCAAGGTATGCAGAGGGTTTCCAGTTTTTTTGACGATTCGCCTGGCAATGTCCACACCCTTTCGATATTGAGAGACTAAAACGACATAATCCAAGATTTGCGTCCCCGAAAATAAATGCAGACCACGGAATGTCAGTGCAGGATGGGAACAGATGCGGTCAACGATTGCCTCAAGCTCTTCCTCATCAATCCCGAAGGGAGTCGATTGCCCACCCATCCGCATGGCCCCACCCAACGCTTCTCCTGTCGGGTTCACTCGAATGGCCACGTTGGCCATAACCCCAAGCCGTTGACTTATCATGGCAATACGCTCAACCTCTAAGGCGGATTCGATATGAATTTCGCCGATGCCCTTCGCCAATACTAATTCCAACTCCGCTTCCGTTTTCCCTGGCCCTGCAAAGAGAATAGATTCTGGCGCACAGCCAGCTTGTAAGGCCTGCAGAAACTCTCCGCTTGACGCAATTTCCAACCCGCACCCCTTCTCTAAAAAATGTTTCAGAATAGCTTGAGAGGGATTCGCTTTGACGGAGTAACTGATTGAAAAGTTCGAGGGCAACGTCTGTCGCAGTGATGCATATTTCCGATCGAGAACCCGTGCATCATAAATAAACAATGGGGTACCATACTTCGCAACAATTGCATCAAGAGAGACTTGCTCCCCAAACACTAATACACCAGAGTCCGCTTGAAAATGCCGGGAAATGAGTGCGTGGGCTTCAGGCATGCGATGCTGTCACATTCATCGTTTGAAGATTCGTATAATCGATTTTGCCATTTGGAGTTTTGGGCAACGCTTCAAGAATATGAAAAGTCTTGGGAAGCATGTACCGTGGAAGTTTGGTCACACAAAAGGCTGACAGACTGGTCGAGTCAACCGGCTCAGGACTCTTGGGAACGACAAAAGCCGTGACTGCTTGACCAAGAATCTCGTCTGGAACACCTATTACCGCCGCCTCTTTCACGAATCCGCTTTGATATAAGGCTTCCTCGACTTCAGTCCGACTAATGCGAAAGCCTGCGGACTTGATCATGGAGTCACGGCGTCCGACAAAATACAAAAATCCGTCATCGTCCATCTTGACGAGATCACCTGAATAACACACCATCTCATCAATCCCACCATGGGAAGGATTGTGGGGATGTGGACGTAGGACCTTTGCCGTTAACTCAGGCTGCCCCCAATACCCCAACGACACCGTCGGTCCACGATGCACGAGTTCTCCGACTTCGCCCGGCTTGACCGATTGCCCATGTTCATCAACCACTAAGATTTCGGTATTCGGAATAGCCTTCCCCATGGACGTTGGGCGCCGATCAAGTTCATCTGGAGGAAGATAGGTTGATCGAAAGGCTTCCGTCAGCCCATACATGAGATACACACTCGTGGCTGGCAAGGCTTTCCGAAGGAGTGCCAAGACAGGTTGAGGCATGGCTCCTCCCGTATTCGTGATGTATCGCAAGTGAGGAAGGGACTGTTTGTGAAGCGTCGAATTTGTTTGCGACAAGAGATTCCACAATGTCGGGACTCCCGCTAACCCGGTAATCTGCTCTTTCAGCAACACTTGAACAATTTCTTTGGCAAACACAAACGTCATGAGCACGAGCGTACAACCCTGCTGAAAGGCCGACATGAGTTGATTCAACCCAGCATCAAAGCTAAAGGGAAGCACAGCTAAGATTTTATCCTGCTCGGTTATCTCCAAATACGTCGACACGATTGATGCCCCACTCACCACATTCGCATGGGACAACATCACCCCTTTGGGTTTACCCGTGGAGCCCGATGTATACAAAATCGCGGCTAAATCCTTGTCGATGCAGACGTCAACGTCACGAGATACATCAGCCGTTTCGATTAATTCATAGAATCCCTGGATGGCGAATGATGACGACACATCAGTCCCATCTTCAATGACAATCAAGACCTCTAACTGGGTAAGTCCGTCAAGCGCGTTCTGTAAGCTTGCCAGTTTTTTTCTCTTCGTGATCAAACACCGCATCGTACAATCCCGCGCAATGTGCCCCACCTGATCAGCAAGCAAGAGTCCATTGATGGGAACAAATACGGCCCCAGCCTGAGCAATGCCAAAAATAGCAATCGCCAATTCAGGAGAAGGATCGAGATAGATGCCCACGCGATCGCCTCGTTCAAGCCCTAATCCGTTCAAGCCGGCGGCCAATCCGGATACTTGGCGAGCGACTTCTTGGTAGGTCAAGACCTTTTCCCGATGGACCAAAGCTGGTTTTTCAGGAAAACGCTCGGCACTCTGCCGCAACATATGATGGATCAAGTAGCCCATAGGACGCTCTAGGACCTTCAAACAACCAATACTGCCACAAATGTGAGTACGTGATAATACAGGACGACGCGATGACACCACGACGTTAATACACGATTACCTTCTCTTTCGGCACTCCGATCCAATACTGAAGTAACATTCCCTTTCGATACCAGTACATCAGTTCGGACTCAAATCGCGTTTTGTCGTCTGAAAACAGGCGGGAACGAAGATAGTGAAGAAAGGCTTGAAGGGTTTGTGAATACATATACCGTGGAACGCCAAATAACAACGGGGAATGCGGTAATCCGGACATAAACGCGAACGTGCCACCGTAGGCCGCGACACGTCTTCGTAACCATTCCATGCTCAACTGTTCAGGCCGAATTTGATGATGGACCAATGCCTCGGGTAAATACACAGGGGTATGTCCAGCCTGGTCCAACCTGTAAAGAAACTCCGTTTCATCACCCATCAAATAACGCCCGCTATTCGGACCGAAGTCGGGGTTAAAACGAAAACCATTCTCTAACACACAGGAACGAACAGCAAAATTCGGCCCCCACACCATACTTGGCTTGTATTCACCCTCAGGAAGCTTCCAGTCGGCAATGACCAAGGCTGACTTGACTAATCGGTTCTCAATATCAAATGTGACATCCTCTGTTGGGAAGTTCGGCAAAATTTTTCCACCAAAAACTGAATGGTTCGGCCAGCGTTTTGCTCCTTCCCAAATACGCACAAGCCAATCGGGATCAGCAAGAATATCATCATCCGTAAACACCAAAAGGCTTCCCTTGGCTTTAGGAATGGCCGTATTTAACGCAAAATTCTTTCCTACACGTGCTTCGATAATATAGGTGAGGGGTAGTAAGCTCTCGACAAATTCAGCCGCCAATTGTCGAGTCTCGGCATCGTCTGCATTGTCCACGAGAACAATTTCCCACTGGAGATATTCCGTATTGAGTTCAGCAAAACTTTGTAGCGTTCTGGAAAGAATCTGCGGGCGTCGGCTTGTGGATAAAATGATGGAAATATCCATAATAGATCCCTTAAATCGAACGAAGATTTCTCAAATATGGCATAGAAATGTCATGACTTCAGATTGAATGATAACTACGAGTACGGCATACAGCCTGGGAACATGGTAGATGGTGAATACTAGACTATCTCAATGCCAATACAGCCCCTGCACGATTGAGAAAGAACGCTCGCATGGAAAGGACGAGTAAGAATCAACCATAAGGGAAAAGCATCTCATGATTCTGAGTGAAAATCAACTTTTTTCCAGAATTCCTACAGCAATCTATAGGAACGTGCAGCAATGAACATACAATACACAAATAAACGTAAAACCACCTAACTATACATACTGTAAATTGCTACTCGATTGCGTGAGGAATTATCCAAGAAATCCAATCGACTTGCTGCCACGTTACACTGACCACAATTTAAGAATGAAGGACTTTTATCCATTATCCATCAGACATGGCTGACTATAGCGAATCCAAATAAGTTCCAGTTGAACTATGAGGACTTTCTACGCGATATCAAACGCATCAGGGGTACGGAAGTTAATTGAATCGGCTATAGGCAGCGATTACCCTTCATGCGCGGGAAGAAGAAAAAAATCAGGGTACTTGAATCATTTCAGGACAACCAACAGACTCAAGGTTCGGGTAGGCAGGGCTTAAAGAAATAGGCTCAGGACACAATATGTAAACATCAAAAACATACATTCGGCACCCGTTGTTGTGTGGAGGAGATCATGACGGTTCATCTGCCGATACTTATGAGCGAGCATTCCAACGCCACAGGACAATATACGGAGCGTCGGGAAGACTGTGACGTTCGAGATGAGCCTCTATATAGCGTAGGACATCGGTCGGGAATGTTCCCAAGGCGGTGCCGTCGAGATCTACATAATTCCAAAATCGATCTTTACGCCACCGATAGGTCATGACCCACCCAGACGAATGAGTCTGTATGATCTGTTTGAGATCTTCCAGATTCTGAAGCACTGGAACCCCAAACGTATAGTCTATGAGTTGTCCTTGATCATTCTTTATGTCTCTTTTGATATTCGTCCGCAGGTACGCATTATTCATAAAATACAACGGCTGGGTCGCGCCATAATGACGAGAAAGCAGCGGATATCCAGATACGGTTACATCGCCATCAATGGAATGCGATTCGATATAACCCACTGCAGCTTTCCAATTATGATGTTGAACGTCGGCCACATGAGGAGAGTCGAAGTTTTGTGTGAAGTCTTTTATCGTCCGCGTAAACCACGGCATATTGATCAAGACCCCCAAAACCGTCGAAATAAGAACAGTGAAAACTATGACATTCCAAAGCCCATGCGGGACATTTTCCGCCTGATTAAGCACCCTTCCTCTAGACCATAATACCTTCATCAAACCGACGAATCCTACGCCTGCCGCCATATACATCAACGGCAATGCATAGAGCACATACCGATAACTTTTCATTGGCAAGATAAGACTGTGAAGGATAAATGGCACCAGAAACGTACAGGCCATCAATAGGCCGACCCTGTTGTTTTGAAAACAACAATAGAGAAAAAGAAGCGTGAGTCCTCCGAAGACGAGTGGATATTCGTCTAACAATAGCCACCGATAGTAACTCCAGTTATCAGCATTTTCCTGTCCCCACGCCAGTGGCTCCTGGGTCATGGCGATGAGCTTTGCGGGTATGCTTGGGAAAAGAAAGCTTCCCATAATTGTCCCGACAATGAGCAAAAGTGAAATACCTATATATTTTTGCCGTACAGGCAGGTCGATCGAACGGGACACGACTCCAATTCCCCCCATGACCAGAACATACGCCACAAAACCGGACATGGCTGGAAGAATGAGTGTATGGACTCCCAAAGCCAACAAAAATGCCAGACCGGCATAGCACAACAATAATGGGCGAATCTGAAACGTCTCCGTCCATTTCCCAATGACAGAAATCTTGGATTGCTTTCCATGCCTGAATGACGAGGTTTCGAACCCTTCATAGAAAAAAAACACAATCAGTAAGAATAACAGCTGAAACAGCATGTACATCCTCACTTCACGAGAATGCGCGATTTCCATAGGCGAAAATGCCGTCAAGAAGGCCGCAGCAAGACCCGCCTCAACCGAAAACCATCGCTGCGTCATCCAATACACAAACAAAACAACGAGCACGCCAAGGATAGCACTTGGAATCCGCAAAGAGAGCTCGGTAAATCCACCTACCAATCCCGACAGCGCGACAAGGCAGGTATACGGCAGGCCACGATCATAAACATAGCCTGACGGCAAAACCGGAGCATTGCCTTGTAGCAACTCCTGGGCGGCATATACATGGAGAATCTCATCAATACCGAAGTCTTTGTCCCCGAGATGTGAGAATCGAAAAAGGGCAGCTAGGGCCACAATAAGAAGACACACAACAACCCAATAGGGCTTCAATGCCGGATTCGTATGTTCATGCTCGGTCGACATAGCAGGACTTGTTTGAGAACACTCGACTCTTTCCGTAACACCTATGAGCCTATAGGTTCAGACGGCATTATTTCAATGCGAACTCTCAAGAGACTAATCGGTCAGTGTACCGTAACAAACACACCAAGCCGAAACTCACCCTTACTCATATTTACGGTACAAGGCTCAAGACAGGAAAATTGGCAGGAAAAGAAGAAAAAGCCGAGACAAAACATCGAAATGTGACATATGGCCCCCACATCCACTTATGTTGTCAGGAATGACCGCTCGTATCGCCAGCATCGAATCGCAAACTCACGTGATGGGACTGATATAACTGAGAAAGTGGTCCTCTCCTCAATCTACAACCTGAACGTGAGGTTTCTTTTTTTGAACAAAGAGAAACATGGTCCGTATTGATTGAAAGTTATCCGGCGTTAACTCTTCGTCAGATATCGAAATTCCAAACTCTTCCTCTAAATACGTCACGACATCCAAAATCCCAAGCGAATCCAATAAGCCGTCTTCCAAGAGCTGAGCATCATCTTGGTCCTCCAGTTGACCAACCCGTGGAATATGTTCAACGATAAATTTTCGAATATGTGCAAGCTCAACAGTATCTTCCATCATCACACATGCCTCCCCCTTCAACTATCACGATCTCCTTGCATTAACAATAATGACCTTTGCTGATTGTCGTTGGTTTTGTGCTCAGAATCAACAGGTAAACCAGCAATAATTATGGGAGAAGCCTCTCGAGGCTTAAACCCCACCGATTGCAGGAAGGGAATCCAAGGATGGTCTTCTGCAATGGAGACCACGACAGTTTCCGATCGACCGGAACGACCGCGTTCCACAATATGCTCAAGAAGGCTAATCATCACATCCCTCTCTTCCACACCAAACACATCGAGAATACGGACATCCTCCTCAGTCTCTGTCTCGGTAAAGACCGCATATCCCTTAAGATTTCCCTCTCTGCGAGCGGTGATCACAATACATCGCTCAAAAGGATTTTGCCTATAGCGCCAATTCAAGTAGGCCGCAGTTCGTTCGAGGCAATGACCATGAGCGCCTCCAATCGCGTCGGCGAGTTCCGTAAACTCAGCCCCACAGTCTCCCGTATGCTGCTGAATGGTCAAACCTGGTGAACTGGCGACTCGCCGATCACGTATACGCAATGCGAGATTGCCAAGCGGACTCAGAGATCGTTGCAACAACGTCGACTTTACCACCGCACGCATCTTCCGATCGACCTTCAGCGGTTTGACAAAACGAATCATTTGTTTGGACTGAGACACTTTGAGCCGACGATAGATTGCCAGCATATGCGTGCTTGGGAAATCATACCAAATGACCTCTCCGCGTACCCCCAGACCGTCAAGACATGCTTTTTGGAGTTGAATGGCTGGCCCAAGCGATCGATACTCTTCGCTAATACAAAAATCGCCTAGCACCCAACCGACCTTTTTTTGTGACCCAATATACAATGAACGGGGAAAGGCCGCCGCCACCCCGATAATTGCACCCGTTGTCGATTCTTCAGTCACCCAGACTTGTGGTTGCCCAAAGGGATTACGTTGATAGAGCCAATGAAACCGGGTGAGATCGGCACGCGGACTTAAGTATTGACGTTGAAGCGCGACAATCTGCTCACAATCATCAGTTAAGTCAGCCGGCCGTACAACAAGATCCATGCACTACCCGCTCTGTCTCGAAACGAGGCCCTGAGTTTTCAAAAGCTTTCTCGCTTGAGAAACCATCGCATACCGATAGCAATTGACGTGATACATCATCCGTTCTTCCGTTGTCCATTTTTTATGCCACTCTTTTGCCCGGCCGTAAAACTCCAGCACATGGATATTGGGATCGGCGAACAGCTCTTTCAGCATGTCTTCTAACATCATAAAACTGGGAGACAATTTCTTATAGTGCTCATCATAAGCCGTTTTGAGCATGATGAGCATGCCATTTCTTTCAACACAAAGATTGCTGGCTATTGGACGATCATCCATGAATAGCTGATACACCAGCCCTTCACCTCGCTCACAAAACCGAGCAAGCATCTCACGATAAAAGGCTCCCTGTGCATTGTCGGCAGCGACGGCCGTCCCATGCTCACCCTTCCATCCAGACTCTTCGAACTGCCCATAGATTCGTACCGCCTCATCCATGCCTTGTGCCGTACGATCGACTGCAAGGGAAACCTTCACGCCTTGCTCATCAAGCCGTTTCCTGCGGCGCGCAAGATTTCCCACAAGATCTTTACCCCTTCCCTTCCAATACGCTTCAAATGAATTCTCAACAAGTGAAATTCTGGGTATCGTAATATAGTCCAAAAATTCCAATCGCCGATCGCTCACATTCCGTTTCAAGCCGGTATAGTCCGGATCTTGCTGTGTGACGCCTACAGAAATGGTAAAACCGGGGAGACTCCGAACAAGGAGAGCCATTTGATCTTCAATGTTCGATGGATTCCCTAGAAGGATTGGGCCAAGAGGGGCTTGCGATGGTTGAAACGTGGTCCATTGTCCCGCACCCACATGTTCGACAAGCACCATGCCCGGATATTCGGAATCTTCGCATATACCAAGGTACAGTTCATCATGACCAAATAACCGCACGAGGGGTTCCCAAAAGTCCGAGTCGAGCAAGATATGATTGTCGATGGTGGTATTCAACGCATCCCACTGCTCACGATGAGCATGAAAGGCATCTCGCTCCTTAAGAAATTTCCACTTCATAGGTTCATCATACGGACAAGGATTCTCAGTTATGCGCAAAACCGCGTATACTCAAAACGAAGTCCAAATGGCCCAATATCCTGATCCCAGTACCCGACGCGTTTCAAATCAAAGAGATCATCACCGGCGTAATTCGCCCCGGAAACCGTACTCACCGCACAGCCAAACCCTTCTTGCTTCACAATCTGTTGAATATCCGAATTATAATCCTCTGGTCGTCCGCTGGGGTAAGCAAACGTTGTCACACGACAACCAATATGCTGTTCGATCGTTTCTTTCGATTCACGAAGTTCAGCAGCCACTGCAGGCAAGGATATTTTTGAAAGGATTGGATGACTCACGGTATGCGCACCAAAACGAATGCCCGCTTGGTACATTTCCTTCACTTCTTCCCAATTCAACATTAATCGGGGCTCCGGATCTGGCTCACCGAAAACCTGCAATTTCGTCGAAAGCTGTTCAATGGCTTCAATACGGTGCTGATCATCAAGTGAGCGAAGATACCACAACACAGCTTCTTGCGCCGCTTGCTTGCCTTCCCATGTACCAAGCTCATACCGCGGGCAACTGCCAAACCCTTCAAGCGCGGGAATGGACGTTTGGCTAACCATCCAACACGCGCGATCATGCCACAGCACGTTTCCTGTCCCGATAGCTGCCGTCGCTAAAAAGATCGTGGCGGGAAGGTTCAATTCTTGTAAGCGTGGGAACGCATTCACGTAACTATCGCGGTATCCATCATCAAGTGTAATCACTACGGCTCGATGAGGGACATCATGGTGTTGCATTCGCTCAACGGCCTCTTCAAGATCCAATACATGACAATATTCGGCCAAATACCGCAGTTGGTTTGTAAAACCACGAATAGGGGCAGGCCCGAGAAATGGAGAACGCTCGTCACCAATCCCATGGTACATTAAAATTTGGATCGGCCGGGATGATCGTTTTTGCACACAAGGAAAATGAACGTCCGTGGCAGATGCAGAGGATTTTTGCACCACATCCACACACCGGCTAATCAGCGCAAGGATGCCCATTCGATGCAAAAGAGCACCGATCGCTTTGATTCCAAGAGACTTCAATGCCCCCATTCATTCATTCCTTATACAGGCCCGATTCACCCAGTTCCCACACCCTGTACTGGAGACGGCCCAGCACCCATACGTGCATCGCTTACGATTTATCAACATATCTCCGAAGCCATAATTCCAGCATGACAAAGTTCCAGAGAATCGTGCCAAAAAATGAGGTTGTATCGTCTTGATGTCTTTTAAGTAGATCGTCAATGGTGTTGTGGGCAAATATTCCCCGATGACGAACCCGCTCGCTTCGCAAAAGATCCATCATCATTTCTCTAAGCTTCTTATGCGTGCGTAACCAAATGGGAATCGGCAGTCCGAATCCATGCTTGGTCTTTGTACGAATCTCTTCAGGAAGGAGATCGGCATAGGTGGACTTAAAAAACGTCCGCAACTGCGTTCCTTCCATCTTGATATGTGCAGGAACGTCAGCCGCAAATTCAGCCAATCGATGATCAAGAAAGGGGAAACGCACGGCGATGCCATTGGCTTCCGTCATCCGGGTCACTTTGACAATATCGTTATCGGAGATCACGAGCTTCAAATCCAGGTACAGCTGCCGCTCCAACTCGGTGTGCGCCAATGACTTTGAATGCGCATAAAGTTCTCTCACATGATGGTGCGGATCATACTGATCGCCAAGCGTCTTCAGGAAATCTCCGGAAAACACATCTTTCATTTGAAGAATCTCGAATAATCCCCAGGAAAACAGTCGATCGGGATATGGGGTATTCGCTCGCTGAATATACTTCGTTCCCTTAATACATACGTTCAGCTTGAGCACATTGGCCAACAAGGACACGCCTGGGGCAATACCAAAATCCCGAATCCAACGAGGAATGAGTCCGTAATAATCAAAGATTTTTTGCGTGGCATATCGCTCGTTTCCTGCGAATAACTCGTCCCCACCATCACCTCCATACAACACATCAAAACCATGCTCTCGTGCTAATTTGGCACAATAATACGTCGGAATGGCTGAGGCATTCGCATACGGTTCATCAAAGTTTTCAATAAGGAGATCGACTATCTGAAACGTGTCATCCGCTGTCACAATATATTCGTGTTGCTGCGAACCAAAGGCATTGGCCGCACACCGTGCAAAGCTCATTTCATTAAAAATTTCTTCGCCAAACCCAATTGAAAAGCTATGCATTCGGGTTTGCGCTAATTGAGTCAACACCCCTAGTACGGTGCTGCTATCTATTCCCCCACTCAAAAAACTCCCGATTTGGTCAGGCTTTTGATCATATTTCATCCGAACCCTGATCGAATCCGAAAACGTATCTTTCAGTTTTTCTGAATAGGCCGTCCGAGACAACATCCCAGAATTGCTAAAGCTCATGTCCCAATAGGGCTCCAACTGTATGTCCCCCTTTTTCCACGTGAGTAGTTGCCCCGGCGGCAACTTTTGAACTTCATGAAAAATTGTTTTTGGGGTCGGGATGAACGAGGAACTAATGACATGAATAATGGCTGAAGGATTGAGGGACATGTCTTGATTGGAAGGGCATGCGAGAAGACCTTGCATTCTCGATGAAAAGACGAACTTGTCATGGTCCTGTCGATAGTAAAGAGGATGGACACGAAATCGATCGGAAGCAAGAAACAGCATTTCCTGGTTGGCGTCCCACAGGGAGAGAACAAAGTCGCCTCGAAGACTTCTCAAGAACGGCTGAATGCCCCGCAATGCCATGGCTAACAGCCCGACGAGCAGATCATCATGCTCGCGAACCGGAGCGAGCACTTCATCAAGATTGTAAATGCTGCCATGAAATGCGAGGACATGCGGAGTTCCATATTCTTGCAGCTCTGCAATACCTGACACCCTTCCGGAAAAGGCTTGCACGCCGACTCCTATCGATTCGCCAATACGCGTGCGGCCTGAAGCCTGCGTAGAACGATCCAGCTCCCTCAGCATCGGCGTCAAGCATGCAAACTGGTGCTCAGGCATTCGTTCAGAAAACGCGATTCCACAGATTCCACTCATGTCATTCGTCTTTTCCTTGAAGAGAAAGGGCCATCACTACATACGGGAATTCACTCACGCTCCCTTATGGAAGTTTACCTTTGAATTTCAGTTTCTTTGCTTTTTCAGCATACTCTTGAGCCAGTTCATTCTCGCCACTTTTTTGATACGCCCACGCAAGCCAACCATACGATGCAGCCATTTTCGGATTAATTTTAATGGCTATCTTGAGCCGTTCGATACCGTCTTCAAACTCTCCAATCCCAACCAAGAAATTCCCAAATTGTGCATGCGTGATGGCATGTTTGGGATACATCTTTATCGCGCGCTGATAATAGTTAACCGGCAAATTGGGCTGTCCCATCAAATTCCCCACGGTCGCCGATAGAGCTAAAGCTTTCGGGTGATTCACAAGTCGGTCAAGGGTGTATCGAATTTCACGTGCGGCTTGACGTAAATAATGCTCCTTGTGGCCAGGACGTTTAAAAGACTGCTGAAGCAAGGGTAAAATACGCTTTGTATGAGCGCTTTCAACAAGCCGGACAAGCTGTCCTATATGTCGATCGTTTTTTAATTGATAATAATCATGATACATCGTTGGACCGGCAGGATGATGGGAGACCTGATAACGAGCATGAGAATGTCCTTGTCCCGTTTCCCAATGCGGGGACCAGTTACCGATTGAGAACGATGGAGTCACGACTCCCCCCTCGACCGGTCCAGGCCATGGAAGACAGGCAAAGACAACAAAACTGATAACCATACGATAGGGAACGACTTGAGAATAATCCCGATACCCGCTACC
This sequence comes from Nitrospirales bacterium, assembly GCA_021604005.1. Taxonomy (GTDB): domain Bacteria; phylum Nitrospirota; class Nitrospiria; order Nitrospirales; family UBA8639; genus JAGQKC01. The sequence goes on from BQIV01000010.1 coordinate 43,006, forward strand.
CACACCCTCCCTACGAATAACACAGGTCATAATCTGTGACAGTCTTCTTTTCATAAAGACGACTCCTCTGTAGAAAACATGATGATGAAGCCTCTGACACCCCTGGGATACAAACCGACGCCTATGGGAATATGATACAACAAACAAGAGAAAAGAGGCTCGCTGATGCCGAAATCTTCTTACGTGATCAGGCCACCAACGTCGCATGCCCTCACCGGCCTCTTTCAATTGTTCGTCACCGACGCATAGATCTGCCCATAGGCTGACGTGGTGTTATCCCACGAACGACATTCCTTTGCCCAAGCGTGCGCTTGTTGGCCTAACGTGTTCAGATAGGCTGCATCTGACAACAATCGAGATAACGTCGAACTCAACGAACTGGTATCGTCAGGTGTGAAAAGTAGGCCAGTGACGCCATCTTGAATCAACTCCCGGTGTCCACCGATATTACTCGCCACCAAAGGCTTCCCAACAATCATCGCTTCAAGAGGTTTTAACGGCGTGACCAACTCAGTCAGTCGAATAGACTTTCTGGGGTAGACAAAGATATCAACGAGACCATAGACACCGGGAATGTCCTCATGAGGAATACGCCCAGGCATCATGACCTGAGATTGAATGCCAAGCGCATGAATCTGATCCTCTAATTCATGTTTGACCTCTCCGCCCCCAACCAGAAGCAGCGCAAGGTCGTCATGAGTTTTGACAAGCTTCGCAAACGCACTGACAAGCAAATCCAAGCCTTCGTAGCGGTAAAACGATCCGATAAAGCCAATGATTCGCTTTCCTGAAAAATTCCAGTTTTTCCGATAGGCTTCGTGCGGACGACAATCTTGAAAATCATCCAGATTAATCCCGTTCGGAATAATGGTCAATTTCTTCTCGGAAATCCCTCGACTCATCAAGTCGCGTTTAATCCCATCACATAAGACCGTCACATGCGTTGCGCGTTGACAAGCGAAGGTTTCGAGGGTTCGAACGACACGGTATTTCCACGATCCTTCTTGATACGTCCCATGATCGACCGCCGCATCTTCCCAATAGGCACGAACTTCATAAATCACCGGCAGGTTGTATCTTCTGGCAACCCATAACGTCGGAATAACATTCAATACAGGAGAATGGGCATGTAAAACATCCGGCTTCTCCAGTTCAATCACCTCGTCAAGCCGACGAGCCAATATCTTGATGAGTTGAGACTGCGTCCCTAACCAACCGTGCTCTGCGTCCAGCTTGGGTGAACGATAAAAGCATAGACCATCGATCGTGTCCTTCTCTACCCAGGGACCCGTCCACGTCTGTTCCTGCTTCAACGACGTTAACCCGATTGGAGTCCAGCCTCGTTTTTCTTGCGCGAGAAAAATATTCTTCGTTCGAAAGGTATATCCACTGTGTAGCGGTAAACTATGATCCAAAATATGAAGAATCTTCAACGGCATTTCAGTGTTCGCCACACAAACATGTTTGAAGAATTTCAACGATTCGCTGACCGGCATGACCATCCCAGAATTTGGGCCTCTTATGTTTCGTATGATGCGCAAGCTGCCGGCGCGCATGAAGGAGAATCTGATCTTTTTTCGTTCCAGCCAAGACATTCGTGCCTTGCGTAATCGTAATCGGCCGTTCGGTGTTCTCGCGTAATGTCACGCATGGAACACCCAAAATTGTCGTTTCCTCTTGCAAGCCGCCGGAATCAGTCAGAACCAATTGAGCATTCGCCGTTAAACACAGAAAATCAAGATACCCTTGGGGTTCAATGCAATAGAGCCCTGCCTCCCCAATATCACACGGAATCAGTGAGGCAAAGTAGGATTCCAGATGAAACTCTTGAATCCGTTTTAAGGTCCGTGGATGCACAGGAAAGACGATAGGCATATCACGACTCAGTTCTTTCAACGCCTCAAGGATCGGCTCGAAACAGATCGGATCATCCACATTACTCGGGCGATGCAACGTCATCACGCCGTACGCCCTGTGCGTTGAACGTTTTGCGATACGTTCCTTTGGAGAAGAGGCATGGCCACTATTCCCATGACCAGATAAGCCCAAACGTTCCAAGATAGTTGACTCTTGAGATTTCTTTCGGTGTTTCAATAACGAATCAACCATGGTGTTGCCCACAAAATGGACTTTGTCTTTTGCAATGCCCTCTTGTTTCAGATTCTTCTCAGCGCTACGTTCCGTGATGAACAAAAAATCTGAGACCACATCCGTCAACACGCGATTGATTTCCTCCGGCATGTCTCGATCAAAACTTCTCAAGCCGGCTTCCACATGGGCAATACGAGGGCGAAAAAGATTTAAAGTCGCCGTCGGTGTGGGATAGAGTATTTTGGACGCTACCAATGAGCATGCAATGGTCGAATTGACATCCCCAACCACAAGCACCACATCAGGCCGTTCGTCGAGAATGACAGTCTCAAACCGTTTGATAATTTCCCCGGTCTGTTGCGCATGAGACGAAGACCCGACCCCCATATCAACATCAGGCTTCGGAATTCCCAGATCAGTGAAAAATGCTTGCGACATCTGTGCATCGTAATGCTGCCCGGTGTGAACCAACCTGTACTCTATACGACAAGGGCGTGAGGCATTATGCTCATGAATCGCGTCAATAATCGCCGACACTTTCATAAAGTTGGGGCGCGCGCCCGCAACCAAAACAATTTTCATCAAGCTTTCCATCACAGCGTTTCACTCCTCCAACAACATCATGATTGACGAGAGGTATTCGACGGCTTCGTGTGAGCCACTGCAGACGTCAAGACCTCCATAACAGAACGCGCCGTTCGCGTCCAACTAAACGCACGGGCATGCGCCACAATCGCCGACACGTCCCACTCTTGCTGTAAGGCTTGTTCCAAACAACGAACAAGTTGCGGCACATCTCGCTCGACTAATCGTCCAACGTCCGGAGATGTCAGAATTTCAGGAATTCCACCAACGTTCGTCGCGACGACAGGCCGACCGCATGCCAAGGCCTCAAGAATCACATTTGGCCATCCTTCTCGCTCACTCATTAAACAGACAATATCTGCCGCATTGTAATACCAGATCAACTGTTCATGAGGCACCGCACCAACAAGCCGGACCCATTGGGCCACACCGAGATCCTCAACCAGACGTTCCAGGACCTTCTGATAGGCACCGCCACCCACGATGAGTAAAAAAGGTGTGGTTTCATAAGACTTTTCGGACAGTTCTTTCAATGTCTTGATGAGAAGATGGAAGCCTTTGTTTGGCGTTAAATGACCGACCGAGACAATAACCTTTCTCTCTCCAACCGAGAGTCCGAGATGTTGACGAGCATCGGCCTTGAACATTGGAGAAAACTTTTCTGCATGCACCCCATTCGGGATCACCTGTACTTTTTCAGGCGGTATCCCTAACCCTACTGTAACATCTTTCAATGCCTGAGAGACGGTAATGACCGCCTGTGCCCGACTGAGTGTCCATTGAATGATCCGCCGAATGATAGGAAATTGATGAAACACATTCAGGTCGCTCCCCCTGGCTGACACCACGACCGGAACGTTCAAGCACCACCCCAACAAGACGGCAGCCAACCCATCCGGATAGACATAATGTGCATCAATCACGTCAAACGGAAAGGTTTTTTTAAGCCGCCGCACAAAGGGTACGACGGAGCAAAACAACATCACACCCTGTAACGCCATAGCCAACTTGGGTATCATGACATATCGTGGATAATCAATGGGAACCCCGTCAACAATTCGATGCGAATCAATTTTTCGATAGGCAGCCCTCCAGCCGATCGGAACTGGAGGATAATAGGGAACCGGCACAACCACTCGGATATCGCAATACGGCAACTTGGCCACTTCAGCCATACGCTGCTGAATAAAAATGCCATGATTTGGCCAGACATTATTCGGATATAAGCCCGTAAATACTAAAATCTTCATAGGGTGAAAGAAACGAACGCTTCTTTGAGCTGAAAGAATTTCTGAAAAGACCCAGGAAGTCTTACGAGAGAAATTGACGTTCCCACATGCGAAACATCAACACGGTCCACAACTCCGTCGCACGATTTCGTAATCCTGATTGATGCTCTTTCCACAGTTTCCCGACCGTGTCCATATTCAACAATGGGTGACCGTGATCCTGAAATAACATGTCGTGGGCAATATCTTTTAATTCAACTCGAAACCATCGCTCTAAGGGAACGGCAAACCCCATTTTACTCCGATACAGAATGTCATGACTTAAGGTTCCCTCCAACGACTTTTTTAAGATATGCTTTCCCGTCGTCCCTTGGAGTTTGAAAGAAGCGGGAATACTGGCGGCGAGTTCCATAAATGGATGATCGAGAAGAGGGGCACGGACTTCTAACGAATGCGCCATACTCGCACGATCGACTTTGGTTAAAATATCATCGGTCATGTATGTTTTGACATCGACATACAAGATCCGAGCAATCGGATCTGCACCTTGCGCTTTCTCGTAATACGAGCGAAGCACATCCACCGTCTCATACGATCCAAGGGCTTCATGCACCTGCCGATGAAGGAGCTGCTGTTTGACTTCAGGCCGAACGGCTGAGATAGACCGGAAGTAGCCTTCAATGTGAGATCTCGCTAAATTTTCGAACGTCGCTTTTCCACGGAACACCCTTGGAGCCCAATCAGCTTTAGGGTAGAGGGCCGCGAGCGGACCAAACACCGAGCGTCGAATCCACGATGGAATGAATGAACGGAGTTGCTCTTCGCGACGATCAAAAACATATCGTCGATAGCCGGCAAAGAACTCGTCGCCGCCATCGCCGGATAATGCAACGGTTACATGCTCCCGTGCTAATTTTGAGACATAATACGTCGGGATGGCTGAAGAATCAGCAAATGGCTCATCGTAATACCAGGCAAGCTTTTCGGTGATCCCCACGGCATCAGGACGAACGACTTGTTCAAAATGTTGCGAACCAAATTGCGTGGCAACTTGTCGTGCATAATCCAACTCATCAAACTCTTTTTCTTCAAAACCAATAGACGTCGTAATAACCGGCTTTCCGGTAACCTGGGTCATCAGCGCAACCACCGATGACGAATCAATGCCACCAGATAAAAACGCCCCCAGCGGAACTTCGCTGATCAACCGTAACTGGACCGCCTCCCGATAGGCCTCCATAAGTTCCTCGCACCACTCACGTTCCGATTTGACGAGCGTTCGAGAAAAGTCAACATCCCAATACTCTTCGTCTCGAAGGCCACGATCCGATATCACCACATAATGGCCGGAAAGAACTTTGCGAACTGACGTGAAGATAGACTTTGGTGCAGGCACATACAGCAAGGAAAAGTAATCAGACAGCGCTTCGAGATCGACGTCTCGCGACACATCTGGCGCGGCTAAGACAGCCTTCATTTCAGACCCAAATACGACCCGTGACCCATTATAGGCATAAAACAGTGGTTTCTTTCCGACACGATCTCGCGCCAAAAGCAGCTGCCGTTGACGACTATCCCAAATGGCAATCGCAAACATTCCACGCAAATCCTTAAAGCAGTCTTCGCCCTTTTCCTCATATAAATGCACAATGACTTCGGTGTCGGATCGTGTTTTAAACGTATGACCCTTTTGTATTAAATATTCCCGTAATGTCTGAAAATTATAGATTTCACCATTGAAGACCACCCAAACTGACTGATCTTCATTCGTCTGCGGTTGCTGCCCACCTTCTAAATCGATAATCGATAACCGACGATGCGCCAGCCCAACAGGACCAGCAGAGTAAAATCCTTCTTCATCCGGCCCACGATGAACGATCGTGTCCGCCATTTTCTTTAATAAGGGAACGGGAACTGGATCTCCACTCCCAACATTAAACACTCCACAAATTCCACACATCGTTAGATGCTACCTTCTTTCATTCGCACGGTTACGGTCACTTGCTCGAAGATGAAACACCATAGGCCGGTTGCCGATGATCAGGCATTCGACCAAGTACGGAGTCGTAGACAGACAAATACCCGTTCACCATCGTCTCAAGACTGAAACGCTGTTCTGTTAACGCACGACCAGCCCTACCATGTTGTTGAACCAGGCTTGGATCTTGTACATAGTCCACCATAGCTTCTGCCATTGCACGAGGATCTCTCGGAGGAACTAAGCGGCCAGTATTGCCATCGATCACCAGCTCAACGTTTCCACCCACAGCCGTTGCCAGCACGGGCAACCCGCTCGCCATCGCCTCTAAAATCGTATTGGAAATCCCCTCAGCCTCCGAGGGAAGAACAAACAGATCAAACGACCGGAATAAGTCCGGAATATCCTGCCGTTCTCCAGACAACCACACAGAGTGTGATATGTCATGTTCTGAAATCAGTCGTTCAATTGCGGAACGAAGAGGACCATCTCCTACGAGCACTAATCGCACGTGTTCTGCGCTGTCCGGAAAGCATTGACGCAGATGGATAAATGCCTGGACCAAAGTTATTTGATCCTTGACCTGTTGCATTCGTCCAATTGTGCCAATAATAAATTGATTGGAGGAAGCAAATCCTTGGGGAAACAGTTCTGGCCGTGCTCCTTGTCGAGGATGAAATCGTTGAATATCTACGCCATTATATATCTGACTCATTCGACGGCGATGGATGCCGATACTGGACTGATACCATTGTGCAAGATCTTCACTAATTGCAATAAAATGCTGAATCCATAGAGCAACAAACTTTCGAAACAGGCGGAATTTCAGACTAGCGCCATACTGATCATGAATATCCCGACCATGTTCTCCATGAATACGACACGGAACACCGGCCAGAGTCGCTAGGATGGCATACTCCACTGTTGGTAAATTCCGTGTATGAAGAATGCTCGGGTTCACTCGCTTCAATACGTTCCATATCCTCACGTACGATCCCCAATCCAAGCCGGGCTTTTTATGAATGGCTACGACCTCAACATCTGTCCGGGTGATACGATCTCGAAAATCAGTAAAATCCGTCAAACACACAATCACATGACGATAACGATCTGCAGGCATGTGATTAATCAGATTGACCAGCCCATTTTCTAACCCTCCCATGGCCAAACGAAAGACCAAGTGGAGGATAACTGGGGGCTCATCGGGACTTGTACGTTCTGGCAACATCCCCTATATTCCATCCCGCGAGAAAGACTCTAAGCCCATCAACTCATACTATGGACTAATCGTTCCAGCTCCGCCCCACAATCGTCCCAACTGCCAAGTTGCCGCACAAATTCTCGAGCCTGTACTCCGCATGTTGTGCGTAAAACAGAATCATGAAGCAAATTGATGACTTCATCAGCAAATTGAATCGGATCGTCCACAATGCGTATGCCGTTGTCCTGACAGACTGAAATCCCTTCAAAGGCATTAGACGTTCCGACAACAGGCAACCCCATGGCCATGGCCTCAAGAATTTTATTTTGTACCCCCCGGGCAATACGTAAAGGCACAACCGCAACTGATGCCGTTTCAAGATATGGCCGAACATCGGGTACCGTCCCGGTCACATTGACACGCCCAAGCTGGGCGAGGCGCAAAACTTTTGAATCGGGGTTTCGTCCAACAATATCAAAGCGAACCTGGGGAAAGAGCTCACAAATCCTTGGGAAAATATCTCGGCAGAAAAACTGAGCCGCGTCAATATTCGGGAAATAATCCATCGCCGCGGTAAAAACAATCGTCCCACCTTGAGGAATTTCAGTTTCCGCACAACGATGGGGTTGAAAAAAATCTATATCAACTCCGTTGGGGATCACGTTTACAGGACAATTTTTCACTCGATCACAGAAAACATTGGCTTCCGCAGCAGAAATAAACACCGATTGTTCAAATTCTTCGGCTATCGCTTGTTCATAACATCCAAGTCGATACGCTTCCAATCGATAGAGTAACGAGAGCGGAAATTTTTGATACACAGCATATTCACGCCATTTTTCAGAATCGACATCAACGAAATCCATGAGCTTGGGCGTCGTATTGACGTGACGAACATATTTGGCCATTGGCGATGAGAACACGATAATACGATCAATGGTGACCGACTGGAGGATGGCGTTAATCTTCTGTTGCAACGTGTACGAATAAAACGCTCCAACGGTTAACGCCTGGCCGCTGACCAATGCCACACCGGTACGCAACACTCGCGTAACAAGAGGTTCGTACACAGCTTCAACTACCTGACAATACTTCTTCAACTCATCGACGTACTGAAGATCATCAACATCATCAACAAGACAGGCAAGATAGATCGTATGCGTTTTCGCTAAATACTGAATTTGATGATAGGAGCGAATTTTGTCGCCCTTGTTTGGGGGAAAGGGAATCCGATGGGCAAGATACAAAATATTCATGTAAAAATATTGAACCCGTCGAATGGCACAGGACACAAGAGGACTGTACACTCACGACATATATCCGCGAAAAACTTGCTTCCCTATTTCTTCTGATCTTTCGGACCTTTAGGGAAGATACTTGATGATGTGCGGACCGATGAAATTGGCCACTGGAAGGGGAAGTTTTTTCCACAAAGAGATGAAGGGCTGAAACTTTGGATTGGTCGGAGACACATTAGGAATGTCTCCTCCATGAGGAAGATAGTATTGGTATTGAAGCGGTTTGGGTTCAAATCCCCAATGTCGTTTAAAATCAAACGCTCCAGTCCCTTGCTTACTTCGACCAAAGTCAAAGACCTTATATCCATGCTCCCAGCCATATCGCATGAGCTCCCAATACATAAAGTCATACACGGCATATCGAAGAAATTGAGGTAGTCCACCCCCATAATACGGCAGCAGTTGATCTTTATAGCAAAACGTCATGACGGCAGCGGCTATTTGATTCTGATGCCACACGGTTAAAATTTTGCACTGCTCTCCCAGCTCTTCCAGTAGCACCTCGAAGAAATGGTAGGGAAACGCTGGGGTCCCCAGATTTCTCAAGCTCATCGTATAGATCGTATAAAATTCTTTGAGAAATTCCTTTCCGCCTATTTTTGACTCCAATTGATGGTTAAGCCCCTGACGAACCATCCGACGCTGTTTGCGAGGAATGGCCATCATATTTTTTTCTTCCCCATCGAAAATCTCACGAGAAAAACTGTAATATAATTCTTTAATAGGAAGATCGACGCCATAGGCATCCATATGGCGCAGCTCGAGAAAATCAACATTCAATTCACGCGCAAGACTTTCTCCTCGTTCTCTTAGACCTTCGATTACCTCGACAGACTCAGCACAAATTCCGCCATAGACACCAAATGGGACCGAAATCAGCACCTTCCCGCGCAAAGGCTTGTTCACTACAAATAGCGGAAGCACCCCCTCGATCCTGCCATCTCGCTCCGCAAAATAGTAGAGCGACTTATATTTAAATACTTTTTCAATCACGGTTTTCCAGAGAGTGGTATGAAAAAACGTGCCTGCCGGAGCCACCGCGACAAAATCGTCCCATCGCCTCTGATTCACCGGCACATACGAATGAATGTCCATGGCTACTCACATCCTATGCAATTGACGCAATGCGGGGTGTACGGGAAGTGATTCGATTTACCGCAAAAACTTGCGAATGGTGTACTCTTTTAATTTTCGTGCATGGGTAAAGATAATAATCTCTCCCAGAAGCCCGATAGATCCAACTTGGACCCCTAACACCATCAGCAACACTCCCAAAATCAATAATGGTCGATCAGACAATGCCGTCACGCCCAATAAGCGCTCCAGCGCTAACAAGGCCGAAACGCAAAATCCTGAGGCAAACAACCCACACCCGATCAAGCCAAAAAAACGTAAGGGTTTTTTAGTAAATTTAAAAAGAAAGACGACGGTGAGAAGGTCCAAGATGCGTCTGAGATACACACCCGGCCGATAGAGGCGAGACTGATTTTCCGTTGAATGTTGAGGAATATCGACTTCAATAAGCCGAAACCCCTTTTGATGGGCAAGCAGCGGCAAAAATCGATGGAGGTCACCATAAATGGAGACTTCTTGCGCAACTTGCTTTTTCATGGCTCGAAGACCTGACCCGAGATCGTGCAGATTAATGCCAGTTAAGCGATTGGCCAATGCATGAAACACGTGCGTTTGGAGACGATTCATCCACGTATCAACGCGCGGCCACCGCCGAGTGACGACTAAGTCATAGCCGTCCTCCACAAGCTTAAGGACATTCTTCAGACCTTCAGGAGCCGTTTGAAAATACGCGGGCAATGTCACAATAATGTCTCCGGTCGCTTGCTCAAATCCCACCGTCAACGCCATTGATTCGCCAAAGTAATAGGGAAGAGGAACAACACTTACCAGGGTTGACTCCTTTTGGAGCTTCTCAAGAGATTGCATAACCCCTCGTTCCCCTCCATCAACCACGAAGATGAACTCGAACGTGACAGGCAATTGCCCAAGAATCGATGAATAGACTTGATAGACAGCCTCAACATCGTGTGCACGTTCCACCACAGGCACAACGATCGAAAGAGATGGATATGGTTGAGGTGATTCCTGGACAGCGTGGGCGGTATCAGTACTAGAAGAATTCATGTGAGCAAAGGCCTACGATATAAACCGGATTGAAGAGATCGTTATTGCAAAGAGCGACACGGCTTGATCACAAACATATTCACGAAGAAAGATCAGGATTTTTGGCAATGATGCTATGACTCACAAATTTTTCTGAATGAAAATCTCCGGTTGACAACACCATTTCACCCAATATACCGAGCGCAAGCAAATGACCGGTCAAGACCAACAGCATGAAGGCCACAGACGGAAGGATAATGCCAGATACATCATGTGTAAGAAACACAAATAAGCACACCAGGCCTAACACACAGGCGACACCACTTGCCCGAGCAAACCATAGGGCCGGGCGCGAGGACGATCTGACAATCAAACTCACCACGAACAAATCCAAAAACACCCTCCAAGCCCGAGAAATCCCATATTTACTTGAGCCATACTGCCGGGCATGATGCGTCACAACAACTTCGGCAACTTGGGCCCCGCCAAGTGTCGACATCGCCGGGATAAATCGATGAAAGTCGGCATATAGTGGTAATTGTTTCACCACGTGTCGGCGATACGCCTTCAAGGAACATCCATTGTCATGAATGGGTACTCCGGTAATTTTCCCAATAATCCAATTTGCAATAATAGAAGGGATTCGACGGGAAATTAACTTATCTTTTCGATCCTTGCGCCAGCCACAAACGACCCCATACCCCTCCTTCAGTTTGTCCAGCAAATTCGGGATATCTTTGGGATCATTCTGTAAATCACCATCCATACTCACGACAAACTCACCTTGCGCCGCACGAAATCCGGCTGCCATCGCGAGAGTTTGCCCATAGTTTTTTCTAAATTGAACGACGCGAACGTATGAATGATCGTGATGTAACTGTTCTAACACTTGAGGCGTCTGATCCTGACTCCCATCATCAATAAAGATGACTTCAAACGGCTCCCCTAATGACTGACAGGCCGACACGATCTTGTCAAAAAGCACAGGAGTACTTTCTTGTTCATTATAGACGGGAACAATAACGGAGAGTATCGGTCGTTTTTTCATTCGCCATTGCTCCCTATCTCATAATTCGCCAATCAGGGAGTCTGGCGGTCAGGCCAATAAACCCTTGATTCACCTTAGCAGTCCTCGATGCAGTCGCGGAGCCATCAGAAGTCTGCTTAATGTAACTGTACGAAATATTCCCACTCAGCCAAGGCAGAAGTAAGGCGCTAAACCCGACTTGGCCTTGATAACTCAGCACGTCAACCTCATTGCCTGACAACGACTTGTTTTTCGCAATGCCTCCCGCAAGGAATCCACTCACTCGTTCAGTCAGCGGATAGGACCAGGTTGCCGTACCTCGTTGAGTCAGCACACCGGTGCTAGACAACCCACCGCCAGGTGTCACACCTTGGAAATAACTCACTCCCAACATGCCAGCTTCGAAATTTTTGGTAATATTCGCACTCGAGGTAAAGGTGATTCTGTCGGCAGACTCCGTAAATGACGCCCCCGCTCTGGCTCGAAAGTTCAGTGTTGGAGTCAACGTATGCCCGAATCCCGCCGTCACGCTGTGCGTGACCACGGTATCTCCATCGTTAATATCACTGATACTGGCCCGATAGTTTGCATTCACATTCGTCCTGGGAGAGACAATGTAACTCGTCCCAGCACCCAGGGTATGCGTTAGCGAATCATTGAGATCTGAATCCGTGAAGGTCGTATAGCGATTGAGATAACTCGCATTGGGGATCCAACGCGGTGACATATGATATCGCACGATAACACCAGCACGATTTTGAAAGGAATTAGACCCACGACGTCCAGTGAATACGCCTTGGTTCCCAATCGACGTACTGTTTCCTGCTATCCCACCACCACCGAACCCGCCACCAAATCCGCCACCGCCAAATCCACCAGCACGCCCTCCCTGTCCGGGTTGACCAGGCAATGGATTATCCTGATTGGCAGGATCGCCTTCAAAGGAAAACCCTTGCAAGGCAGGCGTAAAGTTAAATGATTCAACCAACCGCACTTCAAGACCTTTGTACCGCTTGGTTAAAAATGGAAGATCAATCCCAATCCTTGACCTATGAGTATAGGCATTCGTACTAGGATGGTTGACATAAAATTGGGCAACACCAAAATAGGTGCCGGACAAAATCACATCCGGACTTTCATACGCGAGCGTCAGCGATGGAATCACAAATGTCCCGAAATCATCACGTTTATTTTTTTGACTTTCAAAAAACAGGTTATCAGTATATGTCTCGGTCACGCTGAGAGACGACTGAAGCGTGAGCGTGGCAAACAGTGGGATAGGAAATTGCAAAAACGATACACAGACGAAAACGAGAACTAGTTTTACATACGGACTTCTAAGTATGCTCATCACCATCCCCCCTCTTCCCTGAGGGTCCTTTTCTGAGTAATTGACAAAAGACCATTAATCGCATTTCCTGTCAAGACACACACCAGCACAGAATCATCACATGGCCAACACACCATAATGGGACCTCCAACTAATTTGGGGGAAAGGAAGGACAGCGGTACATTTTTAAATGATTGTTGCTTAGAAACTACAGCATTCATGAAGACTCATGACTCTAACTTTATACAATACACCATATACTTGATGAAACCAACATAATTTTTCAGTATTTGCTGCAATAAGTTCAACCATTTGGCCCCCAAAATCTTGAAATGTAGCGAGGGAACTTACTCCATATAAATAATGTAAAAAACAAGTCCACACTCACTTGAATAGACCTTCACCTACAAAATAAAATTTTCACCACATACTGACGGTTCCAAAATAAGCAGAGGGTAGCAACATATTAAATACAAGTTCAGAAACCCATCCGTGAGCCAACAGCCGTATTCAAAACCGCAAGATTCGAATCCACTCTGGCTAAATTACTCTAACTCTCATAAAATAGATGTTATGTAACACAGAAAAAGAAATGCGAACCCCTTTATGGCAAATACCCATGCGGCCCATTCCAAATTCCAACAAGGCCTTTAGGATGGTGACGAAGGCTCACGACACGCGAATAGCATGGACGTGGAAGAGATGGGTCAACAGCACCTTTGACAGACAGGTGTAGCGCAGCGTAAACGGCAAGGAGGTACCGCTACGAGACGATGAAACTCTAGCGCTTCTACATATTTCACGTGATTCACGGTTTTAAGTTCTACAATAGAGAATCCCATCACCAGCCCCTAAGCCAACAGACGCTTCATGCATCAAAACGTGAAATCCAGATGTTGAACAGCAGTATTATAATTGACAGCAATTTCATATAACGAGCTGTCTTAAAAATGTGCCAGCTTCTTGAATTGGATAAACTAATCGGAGGGCCTATGCGTACACCTATTTCCGCATCAGACTCAGAAATTCACGATAAACAACCTAACGTGGCTTGGCATAATCGGAAAGAGTATGGAAATGTAGAATCAAACCTTGACTTTTTACAAAAAACTGGAGTGTTGAAATCAACGATGAATGTTCTCGAGATAGGATGTGGCCATGGCACATTACTCAATCATTTAATTGGTGATGGATATCATATTACAGGCGTTGACCTTAACTATGCGCGCCTCAAACAATGCAAATCTAGGAATGGCGCTATCCCATTAGTAAACGCCTCCGGTGAAAATCAACAATTTCGAACGGCATCTTTTGACCTTGTTTTGAGTTTTGATGTTTTTGAGCACATGCCAAATCCCGATGCCCACCTACAATCAGTTCATCAAATGTTGAAACCTCACGGATACTACCTTTTACAAACTCCAAACAAATGGACGAATACAGTCTTTGAGACAATTCGTTGGAGAAGTTTCACTAAATGGCGACATGACCATTGCTCATTACACAATTACTGGGAGCTGACTCGTCGTATGAACAAGCATGGTTTCGACGTTCAATTTTACGATATTCCAGTTGTCAACGATTACTTTAAACAAAAAATTAACGCATACCTAGGGACCGCAGGAATAACTGCACTCAAAATCGTTAACCCTGACAAATTACCTAGGCCCTTAACTCCAAACTTTTATATAACAGCAAAAAAACGGAATTAATCAAGAATCTTCTTCGCCGCCAGCTTGAAGGCAAATCGTTATATTTACACCTAAAAGCCGTCCTTGTCTGCGATGGCGGCGTCAGCCGCGTGCTCGAATCATCAGGAATTGGTCCTCGTCGCATTGATCGACTATCGCGAATCTAAAAAAGCCTAAGGACTTTCAACACGGTGTCAAACGCTTTAAACATCGGAAGGTTATACCCACTTGGATTGACTGACAATGCTTGACGTTGCCTATCACGTATTGGATGGCAAACTTGCACAAGGTGGTGCTTTATCGTTTCGGCATAACTGAATCGGCTATAGCCATGCTTGTAATGATTCGTGACGCCGTGGCCGTTTTCTTCGCTCTACCGGTCGCTATCGGTCTTGGCTTGCAATAATTGAAAGACTTCTGTTTCAAACAAAAGAAAGGCAAATGAGAACGGAACACAACCAACATCATACCCAATGTTAGTATTTCGCACTCAAATAGCTCAATGCCAAGAAAAGGTCTTTACAATAAATCTTAAAACAGGCAGGTATAGGCTACAACGACATTGACAGAATGAAGAAGGGTGCACGTGAGGCCCCTTACTTCGTTTGCCGTGCATTTACTCAATAAATCTAGCTTAATCCAACCAACCCTGAGCACGATACCAATTAAATATTTTTTCGACTTCAGCTTCAAACCTTAACCGAGGACGGTACCCCAATTCACGTTTTGCTTTGGAGGTATCAAATGAACGTGTTTTGGTAAAAAAATCTACACGCCGCCTATGCAGTATCGGCTCAACACCAATAGGCCTGCAGATAGACTCGGTAAGTGAACCAAGCAGTTGAATGGGTAAAGCAGGCACTTTGAAAGGCCATGGCTTCACACCTGCGATGCGACTAATCGTCACAACTAATTCAGCGATAGAAACTGGCCGTTCTCCTGCAAAAATGTAGGTCTGCCCCTTGGCTTCCTCTTTTTCAGCCGCTAAGAGAAACCCATCAACTAAATCATCCACGTCAACCCAATGCGTCAGTGTTTTGCCATCTCCAATAATAGGAAACCGGCGATGCGCTACCCCTTTATAGAGTTTTAACGTTCTCATATCTCCCTGTCCCCAGATCATGGCAGGCCGCACAATCGTCCCTTCAACACGGCCAGAGGCAAACCGTTCACGAGCCAATTTCTCGCCTTCGCATTTCGTTAACTGATAAATATCTCCTGGACGATAGGCTTCGTCTTCCGCTGCAGGAGGCTGTGGGATATGGCTGTGCACTCCCACCGTACTGCAGTGGAGAACGCGTTGCACTGAGGCATGCTCTGCGGCATCAAGAATGTTCCGGGTGCCTTCGACGTTAATATCATAATACACACGATCCCCGTGTTTTGCCGAACGAAATAACGCCGCAATATGAAAGATATATTCCATATACTTAACCGCATCATACACCGCCGGTTGATCCGTGATATCTCCATAGAGCACTTCAACTCCAAGCGACTTCAGACCTTCGACAACCTCTTGATCACTACTTTTTCGCACAAGTACACGAACACGTGCTCCATCGTTCACCAACCGGCGGGTTAAATGCCCACCCACAAAACCTGTCGCGCCCGTAACCAGCACACGCTTTTCAACAAGACGGTCCAGCTTCATATTGTTGTCATCTTTCTAGAGTTTCTTTGTGTACCTATGTGTACGTTGCGTCATACAATTTGCAGAAAACTTGAGCTGTACCCACCGAGCATTTGAGAATTCTTGCAGACATCTCATACGAGGCATTCTTTATCATGCCATGCCGTTCCACATCACTTCTAACAGTTACTGCCTATGATTATCACGGTGTGAGAAGACGTCATTAAGTGGAATTTATTTGGGTTCGTTATAATCCGGCACTCACATCTGCAGGCCATCACTTGTGAGATTCATCAGGGAAAACAGCAGGGAACTGGGAGTAGCGGCGAATATAACGATATCCTAATACATTCCAGTTGAGCCACGATGACTTTCCCCCGGTATGAAGGACTTCATGGTACGGAAGTTCATGGAATCGGCTATTGCTCCGCGCAATACCGTGATTCAAGGAGCGGACGTTATTCGTATAGTAGACAACCGGCCATGTCCAATAATATGGCAACACATCCCGAATGATGATAGCACAAGCACGGACAAGAATCTTCTTTGGGCCTCTCAGTAGGCGAGAACACTATGTGACTTATGGTGTCGAAAGGTAGGTACACAGATTGTCGGCAACAAGACGAGCGGCAAGATCATGACCTGTTTCATTCCAATGTCCTGCGCCCATTCGATAGTTTGGAAAACCATGCAGATATTCCTGCTGTTCATCGGCATATTGCTGAAAAGCATACACGAGCGGGATAACCGGCACATGCAGGCTTTCACCAAGTTTCATGATTCGTTGTTCAGGGTAATCTAATGTCTCAACGTCAAGACGCTGTCGTAAGGCTTGTCGCTGAATAGGATCAACTTGACTGGGGTTGGTGACCAGCATCCAATATGGCTGGGCATTATGCTCCAGGACTTCCTGATTAAGTAAACCAAGAATATCTTCTGTCAAGGCCCAGGCTTCCTGATGCACAGGAAGACGAGGAGGAGCATAGACCCACTCCGACAGGCCAGTTTCCTTAAACGCATAGTCGGTATTGCGTTGAACGCGCCAGTTGCTAAACACACGAACAGCCTGATTGAGCATTTCAAGGGTGCGAGAATATTGGACCCCAGCGAGCAGCATTCGATCCTTAAATGAGAGGAACGTCCAGTTTCTAAAAGACGTGTCCAGCTTCAATTCGCCATCCTTCCGATAATAAAATGGACGTCGAATATCAGGACATTTTCCACCTTCGCAGGTATTGATCTTTGGGAAATTATCCACTAAGTCGTTACCATGGAAAAAGGCCGTCAGCACCATATCGGGACTATACGGCCACACATGATACTTGAGGGTGAGGAGTTCATCCGTTGTGGAATAACCACCTTGCCCAAACCCCAATGTCTCAATCTTTTGGTACGGATCCGTATCGCAGACTTGAAGGTAGTCTTCCAATCGCCGCACAAATGAATCCTCGAGCGCAACCTGACGCGCTTCCATATACGAATCGCCCAACACTGCAATCCGATAGATACCAGGCTTCTTTTCCACAACATGCTCACGATCCCGAAAGCCGGCGGAATTGATCCGAATATATGCCGCTCCCTCAGAGCGATACCATCCCTCTTTTCCAGGCACCAACCCTTTCCCTCTGATTGGGTCATACATATGAAAAACAGGATATGATATCCCCAGGACTCGCAAACTTGCCTCAACAAGAGTCAAGGAGATAATGCCGCACAAGCACAAGACCGTAAAAATAATCCCTGCCTTTCGATAGGAGCCCTTCCTTTTCATTATTTTCCCCTGATTTAGTAAGAACAGTCGTCTACGTAGATGTTAATCGGAGTATTCAGATACTTGTTTGAATAAATCATAGCATGAACGATATATTACTTCGCGCCTCAATTCCCGGACGGTCACAACAACACAAAGCTTCTTGTTAGAAAAAATGCCCATCAGACCGTTGTATGCCAATTCAAACGCAACGAAAAGTATTTACACTTAGTAAATACAACTCAACAATTCAGTAAAAGTAACGCTGACATGAGTAGTCCGACCGCCAATCCGTCAATTCCTAAAATAGTTTGAAGAACCTCTTGCATGATTTGTAAGAGAGACCATTCGATTACCGCGTGAACACGCCAAGTCCCACGTCAAAAATACTCGCAACCTTCCTTGGCATTCGACTTGTCGATCATCCCATAGACTAGAAACGCTCTACCGATCGAATCGAAAGTTTTGTTGGAGCCTTAGGTGATACAGTATCAGCCTTCCCCCTGGTGAGGAGCAACACGGTATCCCCTGAAATGGGAGAATGCAGCGTTCTCGATGCTCCACCATTTACCTTGCCGCCATCTTTCGTAGACCCGGATATTGGATTATACCAAAGGACATCAAAAGTATTTGCCCCCCCAGCGTCAGACAGGTCGATGGTAATGTCTCCACCATTTTCGTCATAGACTACATATTCAAGCCCTTCCTTCCCTGACGCGATCTGCCGGGCATTCTTTGAAACCAGGTGATTCAACTGTTTGTATTGACGGTACCGAGTGTTGGAATAGAAGAAATCAAACATCCGACGAATGTCCGGACTGGCCGTTCCTTTCCCAGGATTCCAATTGTTCCATTCTGAATACAAAGGCATAACTCCAGCCATCTGAATTCCCCATGCAGCTCGACGAACCTCCACTCTATTGCGAGGTTGCCCCCACGTTCCCGAGATATTTTCCCAAATATCTTCGGACCCAATAATTGGCTTATTGAGGAATGGTAATCCAACTCCACCTGAAGCATTACAACTTCCTTGCTGTTGACCAGTTCTACGGGAGTTAGCCGCAAAAACATCTCTGACCTTTCCTGAGGCAGTTGCGAGCGAAGCCTGTCGCATAGAAAAATCTAGCCAGCCGGTATAGCGAGTATCTGAGCAGTCGTGAATCGTTAAAAGCCTTTGAAACGGATCCCAACGCTGAAGCTGCATCATGATCTGACTCACCTCTGAAGCACTCCAAATATCCGACCATTCCCAGACAGGACTCCAACCAAAGAAGTTATAATACGCGCTATATCTGGCCACAAAGTGACGAAGAAAAACCTTGAAGGTCTTAAAATCATATTGTGACTTTTGTGCAATAATGCTAAAGGGGATAACATACACTTTGCTCTTTTTCGCATGTTCAATAATGTCTTCCCACGCTCGCCATACAGAAATATCAAACGTTTTCTTATCAGTAGTATTCAACCAAAAAGAACGATTACCATACGCATCGGATCTTACCTTCTTCCGATCTCCCGATAGCCGTATCATCGTGAAATTATAGTCTTTGCCTATTAAACGAGTATTCATCACATTTTTTATGTTCTTCAATTCCGTCACGATGTTGGGAGTTTTTCTCGCCTCATCAAGCATAATATGGTGAATATCATAGCCACGAAAATGAAAAGGGTTACCCCTAGCATCGTCAAAATACCATGAATTGTCGGAGGCAACCTTTAGAGGTCCTGGCAATCCAGTATCCACAACTTGAAAACTGCCAGAATCTCCAGACGTGCCATCCGTCCAGCGATAGGTGTACGTCCATGTACCAACCTTGTCCGGCATAAATCGGAGCTTCCACACATCTCCGTTTTGCCCACCATTGCCGTTACCATCATAAAACCCAAAAAAATTAAAATTCTTTCCACTTGGAGAAGTAAATGTTGCCTGTAATTCAATGACATTGTAGTCAAACGGGTTTGAATACTTTTTAGAATTTGTCACGTGATGTTCCCACACATCATACATTCCGACCTGATTCATACCCCATGCAACGCTCTGCATCATAATCACAGCGATAGCGGTCCCTAGAACAAGGGCAAAGCTCTGGCGAAAATATATAAAACGCTTAGTGTTTATCTTCACGATGATACTCCTACAACAGGTGGGTATTCAGTAAGACGATGATCGATTGCCTAGAATCGAAGATGTGCAACACATCTCTGCTGCCTTGTATACATTCACCATTCGGTCACTTCATGTATTTCTTAACTTTCGATACACAACAGAGAGCAAGCTCTCAATGACTCCACTAATTCCACAAATCCGTGACAATCCTGGCAGGAATTAAAAAAATGTGCGACAATGCTATCCGCTTGACGATATACCAATGACTGTAAAGTACTCACAGGTCATCACTATAGCCGTTCCAATATACTTCCGTCTGTACGACGTGTGTTTTTGCACTGTGCACATGATGTAAATTCGGCTGGAAGTTATTTGGTTTCGCTATAGCCCTCAATTGCATCGGATATATAAAAATCTTCTCCGCAAGCAACGGGTACTCAGGGGACATGCTGCATGCCGTTTTGATTGATGAAGACACAAGAGGGTGAAACACGGGGGCAAACATATGTGAAACGTGGCACAGAAGAGTGTGGAGCAATCCATTTCCTCGTCAACTGCGCACGTTCGCCAAGTGAACATGTGATGAGGAGCTCAACACAGTTACGCCACGACGACCTAACACGTGTACGTCCCAAAATTATTCGTACATCGGTGACAGTTTTAGGTTCAACTCGCTCGAAACGTACGAAGAACTTGGTCGACGGTCATTAATCGCGCCATAATCCGCCAGCGAATGAGTGCATCGATTTGCCCTTTGCGATTTCTCAGAAGCGCGAGCATTTTTTTGGCTGGTCCTACAAGAAAACGAGAAGATAACATCTCAAATTGTGAGAGACTTGGATTTTTGCAAACAACCTCATATCGCTGCTGACGTAAGGTGCTCTGGGCCACAGCCTCAAAGACATAAAGATCCCGGTCCGTCATCTCAGTTCGCCACTTCATGGTATTTTGATGTAATAATGGCTTCGCAAGATTATTCATATTCGTATGATCTGTTTTATAGAGATTAGGATTCTTGTAAAACTCCAGCATATGAGGTGAATAGTCTTCATGTAAGAAGTCACAGATCGCAGAAAGAGTTGCTTCGGGATCCTGCAAGAGATCTTCATAGCGTATTTGGTAAAAATTCTGCTCAGAAACAGCTCGTTTGAGACATTCAATTTCCTGTATGTACTTGTCCCATTGTTTGGCAGCCCCATAGGCCGTCTTTGGACCAAAACGCGCTCGAAACAACGAAATGGCGACATCCCTTCCATCTCGCATGATATGAATGAATTGTGTTTGTGGAAAATACTGAAGAATTTGCGGCCAATACTGTACATGCCAAGGCGTTTTGTCACCCCATCGTTGCTTATGTTGCGACTGAGCCCACGATCGCATCAGGGCATCCATAATGCCGCCCAAATTGTTGACACGTACCAGCGACAGCACATTATTTTTATTAACGGGAGGCACCCAGTCTCTCATGACATCCGTTGAGAGAATGTCACACACCAATTGCTCCAGGACCTCAGCCTTGCGTAGATCTCCATAGTAAGGAAGCAAAGGATAAAACATACTCAGCACATGTGACTCGAAAGGGACCGCTAGACGTGGATGCGCATTCAGCATCCGGCTCAACAACGAAGACCCTGATCGAGGACACCCGAAAATGAAAAATGGATAATTGCTCTTCTCTTTCACAATAGGGGGCATGACATCTTCTTTCTCATTCAATGCATGGACCGAATTACCAGATAGCATAAGAATATAATACGTTACCTTACTCCTAAAACCGTCGGAGAAATCAAGAGTGGCCAATTGGCGCACGCGAGGAGCAGCTCCACATTCCATGCACTTTCATGACAGTCGCCTTACAACATTCATGGATCTTGGAGTATGGGAAATGCCATTTTTTCGACAATACTGCGAATATTAGGTCGCACATTCATCGATTTTCAACCCTCATCAACGGTAGCAGCCAATGCGACAGACTTCGCGAATACGGTGGCGATAGTTGCCGTGAAGAATGCTTGCACCTTGGCGGAGTTGCCCAAGCGACTTACGGTGCATACGAATCAGAGTCAGAAATGGGAGAAGGAGCTAGCGACAAAGGCAGAGAGCATATAAGCAGGAACAGAGCTGGATACGCCCCACGATGAGGATCTCCGGCAAAAGCAGAATGCAAAAACTTAGTAACGACAAAGAAAGTTTTCAGCCAAATCCTTATCAAGAAAAATCCACCCCTGAGACATGCCTTGAATTAACACGCTCTCCAATGCCCCTTCTAGGGGAATAGGTGGCTATGAGTTGAACTCCAGCCTGTGGCATGGGCATCGGGACAAACACGAATACGTACAGTAACTGATGAACAGGTGAGACTACGTGGCCCCTACTCGAAACCGCAGACCAGTCGACCTTGTAGGAACACAAAATCTATCCCGGCCGGCTGCGTGGGAAGCTGTACATTACATCTACGAATCAGGCCTTCGCCTGTACTCTCTGCTATTACCCATGGTCACAATGGGCACGTTCAAGATTCGCATCAAATCATGAACGAGGTGGCTAATTTAATCTGAGACCCCTTGGCGCCGCCGGAGGCGTCGTGTCAGCCTCGCCCCTGGTGAGTAAAAGCACGGTATCACCTGAAATTGGCGATTGAAGCGTTCGAGATGCTCCCCCCTTCACTGTCCCGCCATTCTGTGTTGCGCCGGTTGTAGGATTAAACCAAAGCACATCGAAGGTATTTGACCCTCCAGCGCCAGATAAATTAATGGTGATCGCACCACCATTTTCATCATAGACTAAATACTCCAGACCTTCCTTCCCTGACGCAATCTGCCGAGCTGACTTTGAGACCAGGTTATTCAACTGCTTGTATTGGCGATACTGAGTCTTGGAGTAGAAGAAGTCAAACATACGACGGACGCCTTCCTTACCTGTTCCTTTACCTCCGGACCAAGGGTTCCATTCAGAATACAAAGGCATCACTCCGGCCATCTGCACTCCCCAAGCAGTCCTTCTAACTTCTCTACTGTTCTTAGGTTGCCCGAAAACTCCTCGTGAATTTTCCCAAATATCTTCTGAACCAATGATCGGCTTTCCCAGAAAGCGGGAAGCAACGCCTCCCGAGGCATCGCACCGTCCGACACCGTTTTGCTGTGCCCCGGCAGTACGCGAATTCGCTGAGAAAACCGAATTCAAAGAAACAAAGCCACTTCCCGACTTACGTGCAGCTTGACGCATGGAAAAATCTAGCCAACCAGAGAAATTATTATCCGCACAGTCGTGAATAGTTAGAAGTCTCTTGAATGGATCCCAAGATTGAATCTGATTCATAATTTGATTAACTTGGGAATCACTCCACACATCGGTCCATTCCCAGACAGGGCTCCATCCGAAAAAGTTAGAGTAAGCCCCCAACCTAGCCACATAATAACGCATAAACACTTTAAAATCGTTGAAATTATAAACTCCACCTGGCCTCCCATTTCCATGAAAAATCATACCAGCAAATGTAATAGCATAAATGTTTCGACTTTTCATATGATTCAGTATATCCTCAACACCCCTCCACGCCCGGATGTTGAATTTTTTTACGTCTGTTTCATTGACCCAAAGCGTATCTGCGTTATTCGATCTATATGTATGCACACGGTCTGTCGGTAAATCGAGCATCGTAAAATTATAGCCCTTATTGACCATTTCCTTATTGATAACATTTTTAAACCAACTTATATCCCGAGTATAGGGATTATCATTTGGCGAATAAGTATCGATATGATGGAGATCATAGCCACGAAAATGAAATGGCTTCCCTCGTGAGTCCTTAAAATACCAGCTATTGGTCCCGTTATTATCTATGACCAAAGGCCCAGAGAGACCTGAGTCCACGACCCGGAAGTTACCGGAACCACCAGAAGTCCCATCCGTCCAACTATAACTATATGTCCATGTCCCAACTTTATTAGGCATAAATCGTAACTTCCATACGTTGCCATCTTGTCCCCCTCGCCCGTTTCCATCATAAAAACCAAAGAAGTTGGTTTTTGCGCCACTAGGCGAAGTGAAAGTGGCACGTAATTCAATGACATTATAGTCAAATGGATTAGAATACTTTTTAGAATTTGTGATTGAGGTTTCCCATTTATCGTAGAGGCCAACCTGAGCTTGTCCGAATGCGGGGCTAATCATAAAAATCGTAACAATGAAAACAAAAATCCCAGATAGTAACGCACATTGTCCATGTCTGTTTTTAAAGATATCAAGAGATTTCAATGGTATTCTCCACGGTTAGAATGGGCTCTGAGAAAGACCAACAACACAACCTTGCTGATCTAAGCAGTAAGCTAATCGGCACATAACCGACACTTTCTATTCGGTAATCTAAACGAGTACTTTAGCAACACCGTCTTAATAAGAAATCAATCACACCACATGTTTATTCCTTTATGAAAAATCTCAGCAAGAAGCAAAAAAGTGACATTTGCAAAATGTATCACACTAAACACAGAAGACAGCATCTTCTGGTTATGCAATAGGTGTGCCCATGAAATATCAATTAGGAATTTATGTGAAAATCAAGTATTGCTAGGATTGAGCTCAAACATAGTTAGCTATTGCAGAACGGTACACACACTAATGTACAAATAGGCATTCAGTTTTTATACGTAAGAAAAATATGACGTAGCTGATCACAATGTGCCCATCTTACTGATTCACGCGTCCACAAGTTCATTGATTACCCACATAAGCTTCTCCTCAAGTAACAGACTAACATTA
The DNA here is from genome assembly GCA_021604005.1 of Nitrospirales bacterium. Classification (GTDB taxonomy): domain Bacteria; phylum Nitrospirota; class Nitrospiria; order Nitrospirales; family UBA8639; genus JAGQKC01. Next base: position 67,802 of record BQIV01000010.1, read on the forward strand.
GAGCTATCTAGTGGTTTGTGTTAGTAGCGGCTACCCCCTGAGAGGTGGTCGGTCTCAGCAGCAAGAAGAGGATTTGATTGGTGCTTTCAGGATCAGCCGCAGCCCTGAGCGGCCTAACTTAACCCGGAGCAATCGACTTATCGAAAGCTCTCAGATTGTTCAAAGAAACGGGGTCACACTTGTATGCCCTGTCCGCTTGACAGGAAAGCTTACAGAGTATTGAGCAATTCAATCGCACACATCAGAATGAGATCCGCAATCTCTATCTGTTTTGAAGTTTTGAGGAAGTGCGGGAGATCATGGTGCAGTGGATTAGAAACTACAACGAACACCCGATTCCACGAAGCCTTACCGAGAGCAGCTCCTTGGACCTATTCACTGCTTCACACCGGAAAACTCTACATACCAATTATTCACTTGTTGACGGAGAAGCTAAGAATCTATTCTTTGAATATTTCTTTTTCATTTCTTGTTGAATCCGTCCCCAAGCCTTCTTGCGCATAAAAAATTCCACCGGGCAATACAGATACCGTAACGAACAACCTTACGAATAACGCCATTACCAGGACCATGGCCATATTGGTTTCGGTGAGGGAAAAGAAATAGATAAAAGCTCCTTCCTGAACTCCTATCCCAGCAATAGATATAGGGATCATACTCACGAGAGAAATCACGGGCACAAAAAGCACATAATAGGGTAACTCTAGACTGATACCAACACCTAACCCAATAAGCCATGTAAAAAAAATCCGTATGATTTGCACAAGGAAAGAAAGCCCCAAGGCTAAGACTAGCTGCATCTTAATCTTTTGATAGTACTGTAAGGAGCAACGGATTTCCTTTAGTCTCAATGCGATTTTACTTTCAGGGTTAACCCATTGTTCAAACCATCGGAAAAAGAAATAACTTACGACGATTCCACACAAACAAATCATAAAGACCAATACAAACATCCGCTCAACTAGCTCAATTGGGATAATTTTCAACTGCTTGTAGAACATGAAAAACCCAATGATACATGTCAGAACAAGTGCCACTAACCCAAACAATCTTTCTACAAACACGGACGAAAATGACTCGGCCATTTGATACCCGGACTTCATGAGACCATAGCCTTTAAGCAATTCCCCCCCAGCGCTTGATGGTACAATGAGTCCGAGAAATGCACTTTTAAAGTAAATACTTAAGACTTGCCTGAAATAAAGATTAGACTTTCGGTGATCAATAAGCAGATACCATCGACAGGCATTGACAACACGATCAATCAAAACCAATATTCCAGCTAAGAATAGATACCACCCTATTAGTTGACTCCAAATGTTTGACTCAATGAAATCATCCCAAGGAATAATCGCTAAAACAATCACTAACACGAGAACGCTAACTATAATTCGAACATAAAACATATAACACTATGCCTCGGTTAAACCTCTTGAGGCTTAAATCCTTTCTCGAAATATCGATTTCTCGCTACATGCCTGAGAAGTGGCCCCCGAATTTTGGACAGATCGATACGTGAAATTCCTGCCGCTCTTTCCGCCACCAAGAGATCAGCGTGCGCTCTTTCAGATCCAAATAATTGTAAGCTTGCCCCATACACCACCACCTGTTGAATAAGGATACCGTGGTGCACTTCGTTTTAGAATATAAGGGTAATCGAAAGTCCGGATGGTAAACTCAGCATGGTTTTGCGCTCAGTCATCGGCTCGGGCCCAGCGCATCGACTAACACATCCTTCTCTATCGTTAACAGCAAAATCTTGGCATAAAACTGCCGATAAACCTGCTTGTGCATCGCCACTTCTTCGCTCTCAGAGAAGTGGTCCCCAAATTTTGGACAGCTCGATAAGTGAAATTTCTGCCTTTCCTTATGCCACCTGCATCGTCTTGTGATCCGCAAAGTAGACCGTTTCGGGCGTTTGTCGGTTCAAGGCCTGATGGCGGCGTTCGGTGTTATAGAACCTGAAATAGCGAGTCAGCCCAGCCTGCAACGCAGCTGGGGTCTCATAGGCTCGCAAGTACACGTCCTCGTATTTCACGCTGCGCCACAGCCGTTCGACGAACACGTTGTCCACCCAGCGGCCTTTGCCATCCATACTAATCGTGACTCCATGAGCCTGTAGCATGCTCGTAAAGGCCTCACTTGTATACTGAGCGCCTTGGTCGGTATTGAAGATCTCTGGCGCTCCGTAGCGCCCCAGTGCTTCTTCCAAGGCTTCGACACAAGCCTCCGTATCGAGAGTATTCGAAATGCGCCACGCCAAGACCCGTCGCGAATACCAATCCAGAATCACCGTCAAATACATAAACCCTTTGGCCATCGGGATATAGCAAATGTCACTTGCCCAAACTTGGTTTGGCCATATGATGGCGAGCCCTCTTAGTCGATAGGGATAAATCTTGTGGCCCTTGCTTGCCTGACTGGTCCGCGGCTTGGGATAGATCGCCTGGAGTCCCATGTTCCGCATCAGACGTTGGACTCGCTTCCGGTTCACGCCATACCCCCGATGCTGAAGTTCAACGCACAGCCGTCGACTGCCGTAGAACGGCCATTGCAAATAGAGCGTGTCGAGCTGTCTCATCAGTTCGAGGTCGAACTCTGAGACAGCCCCTGAGTGAGCATAGGCACTGGAGCGAGGGACGGCCAAGAGCCGACACTGACAAACCACAGAAAGCTCTTGCTTGCCCTTGATCATGGCTTTGCGCTCGCTCATCGGCCGTGCCCGAGCGCGTTGGCTAAAAAATCCTTCTCCATGGTCAGCTGTCCGATCTTCGCATGGAGTTTCTGCTGCACTTGGTCCTGAGTCCCAGTATCGGCGCTTCCTGTCCCAAAGATGTGTTCGGCTTTGGCAAGGAGCTGTTTCTTCCAGTCCTGGATCTGATTGGGATGGACATCAAACTGGTTCACTAACTCTGCCACTGTCCGGTCTCCCTTAACCGCCGCCAAAGCGACTTTGGCCTTAAAAGCGGGGGAGTGATTTCTTCGTGATCGTCGTGCCATCTTCTGCTCCTTTCGTTGAACCAAAATATACCGCAGAAGACTTCACTTAGCATCTAGAAATTCCTGTCCAATGAATGGGGTCCACTTCTATTTCACGAATTCAAGGGCATTTAGCATACGCTAAGTCTGTTAATAAATATAAAACAAAATAAAAATGACTATCGACTCTTGGCACACAAGTCTAAACGGCCTACAGCCGTCCTTTCAAAAACCCAGTCCTCTTCGTCTGTGAAAACCTCTCAATGGCATAGCGAAGCATGGTGCGTGGCATCTGTTGATAGTGCGTTTTCAAGAACCCCTCCAAGACGTGCTGATCTTTTTTCCCGACTTCACGAAGCATCCACCCCACGGCCTTGTGCATAAGATCTTCGTTGTCTTTCAATAATAGGCCAGCCAGTTTCATCGTATCAGAGAAATCGCCTTCCTTAATGAAGTGCAATGTCGTAATGATCGACACACGTCGATCCCAGAGCCTTTGGGATCGAGCGAGTGTATAGAGAATCTTTCGGCTTTTATCTTTAAGGTACGCACCAAGGATATAATGGGCGCTCGAATCTACGAGATCCCAATTGTTTACGTATTGGAGATTGGCTACATACGCATCCGCAATCTGTTTTTGAGTGTTAGCCTCTCCGTGTTTAAACTGGGCGACAAGGATCAGCAACGCGAAGAGGCGTTCCTCATGAATTTTGGAGGACAACAGCTTCAGGACCTGCGCTAAAGAGAGATTGTGGTATTGCTTCGCAATTGACCGAATCTGTGGAACCGTGACGCCGATAAATCTATCTCCGTCGGCATATTCCCCTTTCCCGGTCTTAAAAAACCACTGATTAACTTTGGCTTTTTCTGAACTGGCATGCCGACGCAGTGCTTGCCGAGCACCAGTGAGAGAGATGCTTTTCGTCTTAGTAGCTTGTTTCATCTAAAGGTTCTTCTAGGGTAGAGATGTAGCAACTTGTGTTGTTGGTTATTGGCTTGATCATGCAAGTAACTGCTGTGCACAGGTTTTAGTTAGCTTGAGGAAGGCAATCTTCAATAAATGTCATCAGTGGTGTGATATCACCTTCATCGGCCTGTCTCATAGCCGTAATGTAATACACTCGAACATCGTTACCTCGTGCCATTAGTTGAATTTGCGGCCACTGTGGCAGGCGGTGCTGGCGGGAGTAGAAGAAAATATCGGTGATAAGTCTGGCATGGCGTCCGTTCCCGTGTATGAACAGATGTATTTTAGTGAGTTGGTGTTGAAGCCGTGCTGCGACTTCAAGCACTGACATAGTTGAATTGCTGTCATTCCACGAAAGAAAATCTCCAGAGAGAAGTCGTATTTGTTCTCGGATGGCTTGTGGGTCGATACCTATGTTTAATCTCGTCTTGCGGTATTGCCCTCCCCACTCCCAGATTGCCCCGAACATGTCAGCATGCACTTTACGGATAAAATCGTCTGTGAGCCATTCTGTTTCTTGTTTTTTCCGGCGCGCACGAAAAATATGTTTATCATAGGCTCGGCTGATTGCTTCAGCTTCAGCTGCATTGCGAGCTGCTGAGGTTGTCAGATGCGTGAGGATGAGACCTGAGGTATCGCCTCCTGGAGTTGCTCCAATTGGCTGTGAGTCACTCATCATTGCCCTTGTGCCATAGGCGTTCTCGTGGGTCGCTGAGTATGTCATCGGTTCTTTTTTCGAGAAGTTTTTTGAACGTGTCTTCATCTGGCGCCTGTTCTTCAAGGGCCATCGTTCCCATCGTCTTCCTCAATCTTTGGAGTGCAACTGCACGTGCTCGGCCCCGCACTATCTCCTTTAGTGGTTTTTGTGGCTGGGGCTCAAGTCGCAGATTACAGGATAGCCCCTTATAGATACGCCGAAGCGTGCTCACTCGCGGGTCGGCTTTTCCTGACTCAATAGCCATAAGGTTGGCTTGAGTAATATTTGCTCGTTTCGCGAGTTCAGCCTGAGTCATTCGTAGATACGTGCGAACCAGCCGTATCCATTCTTTGTGAGTGAAGTCTGGTCCATCAGGCGATGAATCGACTTGAAGCTTTGCTAAGGCAATATCATCGACGATCGTGATAATTTTCTTTCCCATATAGTTGTATTTATATCGTATGCAATAATAAATCAAGTAATTAATTACTGTAAAAAGTATAAATATAATATAAATTATATTGTTTACAGTGACATGATAAATATAATATTTTGATTTTAAATAAGAATTTTGAAGTCGCAACTCTTGATAATTCAAGATTACTCTGTTACTGCCACAATTGCTTGGTGATCATAAGCACCCAACGACAGCTTTCTGGCTTTAGATGTGTGTCCTTCACTGAGGAGTCTTTGGTCTTGCGTGGAAGTAAGGACTTAAAGGATGTGCTAGACGGTATGGCGTTGCTCGGTTGAACGAAGGCGGACTTTTTTTATAATACAGGTCAGTTCGCTTGCTTCATAACATAGAGTTCGCTCAATTCTGTACCTGCTTAGCTCCAAAGAGATTTCCTCTACACTGTGAGGACAATTTTCCCTTTTTGCTGATTGCTTTCCATATAGCGATGGGCTTCCACGATCTCGTCTAATGGAAATATGCGGTCAATAATTGGCTGTAGCTTTCCGGATTCGAGACCCTGGTAGATATAGTGTTTTCCCCGCGTGAGTCGTTCGGGATTGCTGACAATTTCAAATAATGTGTAGCCTCGTATCGTTAACCCTTTCGACAGCGCCGAGAAGAGCGGGAACGGGGTGGAGTCAGAAGAGAGTGCGCCATACTCAAATATCATTCCCTCTTGTGCTGTCGCCTCCGCCAGTTTTTCCAGTGTGGAGCCAGCGATAGGATCAAACACGATGCGGCAGCCTTTTCCTGAAGTGAGAGTATTCACTTGTTCCACAAGATCTTCTTCTTCCGTCACGATCACATGATCGGCTCCGGCCTCTAAGAGAAAGGCTTTTTTATCAGAGCCTCGAGTCGTCGCTATGGCGGTGGCTCCCGACGCCTTGGTGATTTGAATGGCCGCAAGGCCAACACTACTACTGCCGGCTGTAATCAGGACTGTGTTATCCCTATTTAATTTCCCGTATTCGATGAGTGCTCCGTAGGCAGTCATGTACTGCATCCAGACGGCTGCGCCTTCAATAGACGATAAACTCTCAGGATAGCGGGCGACGGCGTAGGCTGGAACGATGGCACTTTCGCCATACACGCCATATTGGCCAACGGAAAACGAGGGTATCGTACTCACGCGGTCGCCTACTCGGATGCCGCTCGTGTCAGGCCCCACTACATCCACGGTTCCCGCAGCTTCGTAGCCAAGCCGTGAAGGAAAAATGGGTGTTTCCAAGTACTGACCCCTTCGAAACATCACCTCTGCTCTGTTGAGGCCGATTGCTTCGACCTTAAGGCGAACTTCGCCTGTACCAGGTTCAGTCAAAGGCAGGTCTTCTATTTTCAGAACGTCGGCTTCCCCGGTCTCATAAAAACGTACAATTCTTGGCATAGTCTTCTCCTTGCATTGATGTCACGATCATCGCGTCTCATTCTTTCCTGTGCAGCGTGATTCCAGAATGACACGGTCCACGCGAACGCTTTACATTTCTTGACCTATAGCATAAGATTCAGCATTTTTCTTGCAAATCAGTGATTGTATGGATAATATATCAGGAAAATGTATAAAAATCGTGTGCTAACCCGCAGATTACAGCGTCTTAGTGCGACCTTTCCGGTTGTCGTTCTGAGCGGAGCCAGACAAGTTGGGAAGAGTACGCTTATTGAACATGCTTTCCCGCCAGGCACGGACTGCGTCGTGTTTGATGCGGTCCTAGATGTCGGCAACGCCAGGCAAGACCCGGATTTATTCTTAGATAATCATCCAAGCAAACCATTGTTGCTGGATGAAATTCAATATGCCCCGGAATTGGTCGCCGCGATCAAACGACGTGTAGATCGGAACCGTGAGCCAGGTCAGTTCATCCTTACGGGTTCCCAACAATGGGAGGTGATGAAGTCGCTGGCTGAGAGCCTTGCCGGCCGTGCGGTCTTTGTTGATTTAGAAGGTTTCTCCTTGGCTGAAATGACAGGCCACGCGGATAGTCCAAGCTGGCTGGTCTCATGGCTTGAAGATCCTCATGAATTCATCAACAGCAACCATCAGACTATCCTTCTTCAATATACGTTGTATGAACTACTTTGGCGTGGTTTTCTGCCAATGGCGACAACTGTGCCGCTTGATACCATCCCAGACTTTCACGATGCGTATCTCAAGACCCATATCGAACGAGATGTCCGCTTGCTCGCCGATATATCAGAATGGCAAACATTTGGCCGTTTCGTTCGATTGACCGCAGCGCTCACGGCACAGGAGATTAACTACAGTCAACTTGGACGCGAAATCGGCATTTCACCGCAAACGGCCCGACGGTGGCTCGATATGCTCAAGGGAACGTTTCAATGGTTTGACGTTCATGCTTTCTCAGGCAACAGCCTTAAGCGGGTCACTAGCAAACCCAAAGGGTTTATTGCCGATACAGGATTCGCATGTGCCGCTCAACGGATATCGTCGCCAGTTGCACTCGAGGGACACCCACTCTTAGGAGCTTTGTTCGAAACCGCCGTGGCGGCTGAAATTAGAAAGCAAAGGGCTTTGCTTTCACCAAAACCACATATGTATCACTGGCGATCTGCCGGAGGGGCAGAGGTTGACCTCCTCTTAGAACGAGACGGCAAGTTATTTCCCATGGAGATCAAAGTTACCAGTCAACCAGCAAGACGTGATGCCCGCGGCATCAAAGCCTTTCGCGACAGCTACCCCAACCTCGATATCCAACCGGGTCTTGTCATTGCCCCAGCTGACAGGTTCCAGAAGATATCAGAAGATGATTATGCAATGCCATGGAATGTAATATGACCTTCCAGATAGACGGCCGAACCTCATAGCTCCTCACCGCAATCCTCTGTCGATAATCTTGGGTGGTATGGGAAAGAAACTATTGGGGTCTGGCATGATTTTTTATTTTATAAGATAGGCAACGGTCGTGGGTCGCGGCTCTGATGATTGTGAATGAGCTGTTGGTAACACTGGCACGTTGGGAATGAGTTGTCAAAGTCGATCGGTTATTCGGGTAATACCGGGATAATCGTCGAAGCCGCGATCAAAACTCAAAATACGCTCAAGACCGTGGTGCGTCATGACAGCAATATGGAGAGCATCTCGTGCCGAAAGCTGTGCCTGTCCCATCATGATATCCTTAGCGAGTTGGACGTCAGAAGGTTCAATCGGAAGAATCTCATCGACAAGACCCGTTAGAACGTTAAAGGCCGGTTGCAGGGCATCGCGCCGGTTAATGGCTCCATAACGATGCAGTATCTCTTGAAAGACCTCGGCATCCGTCACGAGACGGATATTCTGTGCAATACAGGTCTCAAGCGTCTGTTGTGTCGTGACTTTATGAGGATGGGCGGCTCCAATCACGTACATGGGAATATTGGAGTCGACAAAAATCATGACGGAAGATTGGTAGGATAGCCTGCTTCGATCTCTTGAAGAACTTGCTCAATATCCTTTATCGGAAAATTCTGTCGACTTGCAGCACGTAAAACTTCAAGTTTCTTCCGTTGATCATAGGTCGGAATCTGTCGGCGTGCACTTCGTAGGGCCTGTCGTACCCATTCTGCAACCGTCATCTGCTGTTGCTTCGCAACACGTTGAATGTCGAGTAATTCTTTGTCCTCTAGCAGGACTTGTAATCTCTTACTCATAGTAATGAGTATAATAGGGGTATTATAATGAGTCAATAATTTGTAATAACATTAACAACCAATGGGTTGCGTCTTTTGTACAATGAGCGGTGAAGGTCATTCATGTTTAATAAGCATGCGGCAAAGATATGGGACGTTCTAGGTAGAAAAGACAGGTTGGTTCGGCAGGTATGAAAGGATGAAGTGTTTCAACTATAGGTGATGGCAAGAGTCCGGCAATCTACTGTCTTGCTGCAGTCGAGATGGTTTGAGCAGTTGATTCGTGCGCCAGTGTTATTCTCGGCAAATATATCGTGGCAACTGCTTGGAATTGTAGTCTATTTCCTACGCGACCGTCGCCAGCAATTCTTGCTCTTCTTCGAAGACCTGATGTCGTTTGTTCATCATTGCCGAAGAAATACCGGCATAGACGGAATGTGCCGCTTGAGACCATTTCGGATCGCAGGGCAGGCCCTGGAAAGCTGCTTCTGCCGCCTTTTTTTCATCATAGGTTAAGGGTCGGTTGTGTTGTTGCATCACGCACCTCCTTTATTCGTAACAAAGAAAGACGAGGACTCCCTCAACAAATTGTCAGCATTTCGATGATCCCTAGACCCCATTCCATTGCTGATCTCCGCGTTTCACTGTTTCTTAATAGAGCAACCTTAATGCCATTTACTCGCTTGTCTCGGACTGTCCAACTCAGATCTCGTAACCGATTGATTTATTGAAAGAAACAGAAAGATTAAGAGAATGAATGGTTCGGGAACACGAACGGCGATGTATCACATTGTGTCAGGATGTATCTAAACGGGAGTGTCTAAAACATGACAGATAGCATATGAATGCCGGTTAGAATACCCAAGTGGACTGGGTGATTGAAAAGTGGCTACTTTCCATTTCATGGTCTCAAGGTTTTTTCTCTATTTTCCTATAAGAAGTCGGGGTGTTTTTGACACTGTGGACGGCGTTTCATTTCATTTTCTCGACGACCCGCCTATCTTGTCGAGAAGAGTCGTGATTCACCTTACTATGTCATGGCTATTTGATGATGAGGTATTGTCTTCTAGAACCTGGAACGGTCTTAGAATATGGTATAGATTCATCAGTATGTCATGGCATGTACTATTTTTGATGTAACAATTCGACATGTTGTTGGAGAAAATATGAAAACTCTTTATCTCGTTCGCCATGCCGAAGCCTCCGCGCAGCGTGTGAACCGCTCGGACCTCAGCCGCCAATTAAGTCAGCATGGCGAAGACGAAGCTGCTCGAATGGGTACGCGTTTGAGACAACGTCTTAAGCCGGACATCGTGATCTCAAGTCATGCGGTGCGGGCCAAGACCACGGCACAAATTTTAGCGAAGATGATTGATTATGCGGAAGGTGGCATTCAGTTTGATGAACGAATCTACGAAGGGGAGCCGAAGGATTTGATGTCGGTTATTCAGGATGTGAATGCTGTCATGGCGTGTGTCATGCTTGTTGGCCATAATCCTGCACTAACCCAATTCGTGAAATCTCTAGCGCATTGTGCCATCCCGAATATGTGTCCATGTAGTATGGCTGTGCTGCAAGTTTCAATAGACTCCTGGGATGACGTTGGTCGTGCGAGTGCAGAACTGCTAGATTTTGATTATCCAGATAAGGATGTGGAGTAAGGTTTCGAAAAATGGATGATTGGTATGCTAGAGAAATTTCGAACACAATACGGAAACGTTCGTCAGAAAAGATGTTGAGTCACCTTTGGAATTCACAGAGTGAACTACTCCCTCAGAGCGGCTTCACCTTCTCTTGTGTGAGTGTCGGCATGCCTTGAAAGAGAAGCGGGAGTAACGAGATGACGGCTGGCAGTGCGGTTCGGAGTTCTTCTTGAGTCAGTAGTAGGACGATGATAATGGTGGCCAAACCGAGTCCGACTGGGACTTTCAAGACGTTCCAAATGCTGTCTCCCTTTTGTTCTTCTTGTTTGTGTAGTTCGTCGCGTTGTCCAGCGATCGACACAAATTCGCGAAAACTTGTATTCATAATGTGCAAGTCCGGTTCAAATTGAATCAGTCCTTTGCGAAGCAATGGATCGATTCCCGGGTGCTCCACATGAATAAACCGGTTTTTGGCTAAGTGATATAAGGCAAGTTGTTCGTCGATTGTGAGTGATTGCCACACATCTTCGTAGTACCCACGCGCCATTTCAAGCAGTGCACGACGCTCGGTTTCTTTTGAATAGGGCATGCTAGGAGCAGTTGTGTGATTGTTCCGTGTTAACACAAAGTGATACGTAGCCAACATAGGATTCCCACAGCATTCTTTGTGTAGAAAGTCATTGCGTGTGGCATGTGTGTTCGATTCATTTTCTCCTACGTGTTCATTTTTGACATGAATGATGCCAAATGAGCCGAACAGTGATTGCCAGCGAGCCGACGCGTAAGGATTTTTCCCATCAGAGGTATCAAAAGGGAAAAAAGCGGGATTCACATTTGAAACAATCGTCGTAGAACGTTGCGTCTGGTCTGCTATCGTTGTCATACAGTATTTCCAATCGATTGAGAGAGAAAAGCTTATATTTGTGCTGACTCTGGTTTCCCTGTATCGCGTACCTCAATCCCTATTTCTTTCGGGGTATGCTTCTTGTGCGTTTCCTTCATATCATGGGTTGCGAGAGACCGATATACCCATTTTTCTAACAACTCTAACTTTTTTGTGTTCATGACTGGATCTTTCCACATAACATCGAGATGGTCAAAGATGACATGAATGGAGCATCTTTTCTCCGTCTGCACCGCAGCCAGTTCTTTTTTCAATGTCCTTTCCCATTCTTCTGGACGATGGGCTTTGAAGTCGAAGTAGAGCATTGCGGGTTCCTTCTTGCTCAGTTCTTTCACATGTGTGGTCTTTCCCTGCCCTGGGAATCCGACTAATAGACAATGCGGCAAGACACGAAGATTTCTCTGTACAAAAGAATCTGAAATTGACCATGCAGGAGGTGGTGTATACGAAAGGAACAATGTACGGTCGGCAATAAACCGCGGCATTTTGATCAACCAAACAATACAGAGTCCGATGGCTAGCAGATAGCTCAGGGTTTTTCCTGGCATCAAATAGTCGATCGAGGGCGTTTCTCCTTTAGCAAACCACCGCCTGAGTGGAATGTTGGCCGATAGCCTGATCGATGCGGTCGTCTTGTTTGACTCTGGCGTCTCATAGAAATGTAGCGTGACTTGATCGTTGTCGATTCCCCATCGAATTTCCTTGCAGGTGTTTTTCCCACAACGCAAGGGGTTGCTTGATGGAATATCATCTTGTGCTGTAAGGCGAGGCCATGAGTCACCCACAAACCCCCAGAGAGGTGTCTGCTTCAACAGCGGAATAAATGGTTGACTCACGAACCCAAAGATCTGTTCAAATATGGAGTGTTCTTGGAAAGTCTCGGGCTTGGAATCGGAATGATTTTTTCTGTCTACATCCAGAAAAAAGTTAGGATAGACGCCGGCAGGAAGCGGACGATGATGGTCATGGAGAAGTGAAAGATCTTTGCCGGAATCTTTGTAGCGATCGAATAATTCCAACAACTGGAATTGTGTGAATAACTTCATTTCTTGGTTAAAGACACTCGTAAAACATCCCATCGCCGGGACGACACCGAGAATCAAGAGAAATGACGCCATCATGAGGGAATAACTACGCGGATAGGACCACCAAGCGGGTTGCCTATGTTCCGAAGTCCTGTGTGGCTGAGAAGACGCTGTGTGTACGTGCATGGAGTAGAGCACATTCCCCAAAATTATGGGAGCCGGTAAAACCAATGCGGCCAATAATTGTGCTCCAGAATGTTTGGCGAGGGCGATACTGCAGATAATACAAATGCTAAATGCGATAAGATTGATGCCGAGGATTCTCACATACAAGGCATGGTGTGCTCTCTTCGGCCATAACCACGGGGCTTTTCGATGTTTAGTCTGCACGTTCAGAAAAATCCAAAAACATCCATACACCACAAGAGACCACAGTCCGTAGAGGCTTCCGGCTACTAGGAGGCCGACGAGATTGACGGAACGAAGAATTTCCATGTCTCGAAACACGATTAACGACCATGGGACAGAATGCAGAGGCAGCACATAAAAACTATTCGCCTTCCCCCAATATGAGCCTTCAGTATGGCCGGCAGTCTTGGCTGACAGGAGGGCATGCAGGGAGGAATTATGATCCGTTTCGACCAGAAATTGTTCACGGAGATTCCGCCATTCCTCTGAGTGAAAGAGAACGCGGTGTTCGGAGTCAATAACGGCGAACCCTGTGCCTGGTGGTAGCACAACTTTGTCCATCAGAGATTTCAACGTAAATTCGATTGCCGCAATCCAATGGGGTGAGTTTTCCAAATGAAGGCGGCTTGGCATTGAGGCTACGACGGTGTTGCGTCCGGTTGTCCATGAGATAATGGGCTCGAGAAAGAACGCGTAAGGTTCCTCATCGGGTTTTCCGTTTTTCGGAAATTTCCAGAGCGGGATGCTTGGGTCAGTGACGGACTGTACATAGTTCCGTTCAGCCAAATACAGATTCTGAGTCGTCCCATACATGGCTTTCCCGTCGAATGTATCTCTTGACCAATTGATGCGGAGTGACCCCTCCGGGTCCATCCAAAAGGCATAGAGAAAGTCCCGATAATAATCCTGCTGTTCTTGCACGTTGTCTTCGTCGATTGTCGTCGTATCCTGGTGTTCACTCGACTCCGAATTTGAGATGCCATCACCGTCTGCGATTAGCATATAAGGCGGTTGTAGGCGTTGTGCGTTGAATGTTTCCTGTATGTTTTCGTCTAACAAGACTTTCCGGTTTCCAACCGCTGTCAGGCCTGCTGCGTCAGATTCAGTCACGTTTGCGAAATCAGCGTCTACATACTGACTCTGGTCAAATCGTTCTAATGTTGACAAGACAGATTTCAATTCTTGATGCACGTGATTTTTTATAGATTGAGCCGATTGCTTAAGCCTTTCCTGTAATTCTTCTTTTCCTTCGATATAGATAGAAAGATCCAATACGACGAATGTCAAAAGCCCCGTACCGAGAAGGGCGGAGAGTATGAGACCTAGAACATGTGTGGATCGAAGGGAATCTGTTGGGCCCATCATTTTGAGATGGAACAGCGGAATGGCGAGTACCAAGGCCATCAGCCCAATCATGACGGCTAACAACACGGTCGATGAAATCGCTAGATAACTGTTGAGAAATTTCTCATTCTCTACTAAACCGACCAGAGTCCAGCGAAGTGCCTCTTCTCCAGGCAGAAGAATCGTTCGCGTAAAGACTTGATAGGCATGACCGGGAACGGCAATAGAAAACTGATGAGTGCCTGCTTCAAGCGTGCCATCATGGGTTGATGTGTCCGGGCCACCTATCAAGATGTTGAAAAACGTTTGATGGGGTTTCTGTTGTTCGATGTCTTCAAGCCTTTGCCAGGTTAGCTCTCTCGTGCCTGAATGATAAATAAGCGTTGGATTTTGTGTTGTCGTGCTGTCATTGTCTTTCTTTTGGCCTTCGAACAGTATGACATCATCAAAAATCCTATTGTTCCGCATCCGATTGAGAAAAGGCTTCAAGTTGATGATTACAGAAATTTCCCATCTCTTCGGAGTCGCCGAATTTGACTCTGTAGATGGCTGACTCTTTGTGATGACATGTGTGAGTTTTATAAGAGGGGGAGATTGCCGCGAGAGTACCTCGAGTTTTACGGTTTTTCCTGCTTCTCCCACTTCTGACGTTATAGCTTTAAAATCTATTTTGGTTAATCCCTCTGCTTCACACAGTCGTTGAAACTCTCGAACAATATCTACCCGCCGTCCAAACGCCGCTTGGCTCTCTTTTTTTGGGGGGGACGTCAGCGATGGATCAGTGAAGGTTTTTGAACAGGTCATTGGAAATTCTATGGGGAGATCAGCAAGCTGTTCTCCTTGTTGTTCTTCCCCTTTTGTTGAGCGAACCCATAGCTGTCGATTCTGGTCACGATCGTTTTGTAGCTGGGATTTCTCTATGTTCTGTTCAAGGTCGGCCAGGAGCCCGTCCATGGTGATGTCCAAAATTTTCTGATAACTGTGAGTTTTTTGAACGATTTCCTCACTCCAGAGATTGAGCATGCGGAAATTTCGTTGAATCAGATATTGCTCCTTGTCCGAAATATAGAGCCATCCGGCGGCGCCCAAAAATCCCAACATCGCAATGACAATGATCGTCGCGCGTCTCGGCGTAACCGATGTTAAGAATTGATTGTACAAATGTGATAATGTTGAGAGTGGAGTCGACATAGTAATGGCGTCGTATCGGAATCGTGCAAACTAGGTTGACGGAAAATTGTTCGAACTCTTAATGAGAACATTATTCAGCAAAAGTTATACCCCAGTAGATTTTGCCCATTGTCGGGCTCTGTGACTGCTCATTGGCATACTCCCACGACCTGACAGGGAGCTAGGCACCAGAGGATCTCGCCATTGTACCCACAGATGTCAGTGGAAAATCGTGAGCAGTGCTCTCCGTGGTTATCGAACTTGATACACCTTGTATCCGAAAAGATAATCTTAGAGAGACGTTATCTGATGACGGTTGAACCTAGAGACGGGAGTTGAACGCGAAAAGCTGTGCAAACTATTTGTATGCAGAGGAAATGTTCAAGTCTCGTGGTGACCTTGTGGGTGATGAGAGATTTTTACATTTGCTCGGTGCGGGAAGGTGCAGGAAGATCAGCAATGGAAAGCCTAGCCACGATCGTTTCGTGTTCCATGCCATGTAAGAAGACAGCCTTGGGTGAACGTCTCGTTGCGGCCCACTATTTGGATTCAGGTGGCCAGACTTCCGTGATCCAACGGCTGTTTCTAGGTTGAAGAAGGTTATATCGCGGAAATGATTTTGGAAAGTTGCTCGGCGGGATGACGTTGTTCAGTGGACCGGAGGCGAATTTTAAAGACGACGCGACGACTCTTGTGGCTATTCACCATGTTATATCGATCGTAGATAAGATCTTGCCTGCCACGGCCTGCAGCGACAGTCATTTCTTGAAAGCATTGATAGGCCGATGGCTCTTGCGCCTGAATGACTTCCAACCCCTTCACCATCACGGCAAGTGATCGTTCCTGACTTAGCTGTAAATTGTAGACATCGTCGCCGCGATCGTCGGTGTGCCCTTGAATCGCCAAAGAGTCGATTTTCTCACGCAATGTTCCACATACTGCCGCGGCATAGAACGGGATGGCCTCTTCCAGAAATCTCTCAGCCTCAGGCGTCAACGTACTTTTTCCAAACTCGAAGGTGAGTAAATTTTCCGGAACGACGATCATGAGCGTGAGAGGGTCACGCGGGTCGGCTTCGAGCGTAAGTCCTAAGCGCTCCAAGTGATCTCGCAATGCGATTCCGACGTTGTCTTTGTTTGCTTGTAGTTCAGATTGTGCCACGGATGTCGTTTGAGTGATGAGGGCGGCAAAGAGCAAAATGAAAATCATGGCCAGCGAGGTCATGAGATCCGTTATGCCGGCTGTGGTATTGGAATTGTTTGTGCCGTACCCCATCCTGTCTTTTATCCTGTACGCTTTAACTTCGAGAAGTTCGGCCATCTGGGCCAGAACTTGGTGTTTTTCAAACGATCAATCTGAGACAATACCGGAAGGTCAGATGATGGGACGTTCCATAAGTGAGGACGGCGGTCAAGCATGAGTTCGGGCGGCATGAGGGATGTGTTTCTTACGGGTGAACGGCTGACTGGTCTAGGTTTCACGGGTGTGAGGGATGTGCCTTCTGCTCGCGGTTCTTGGTCATGCGTCGGTTTTACCGATGTGAGCGGTATTTTCTCGGTATGAGATTGCTGGGTAAACGTCGAGTCTACCGGCCTGAGCGATGTGTTGACGTTCTTCAACATTTTGGTGAGATCATGAATGGTATCCGTGAGTTCGCGAAGCGGAGCCTCAAGTTCTTGCCGCATCACATAGGGAATATCCGAAAGGACTTGTCGTGTTTGCAGATGCTCATCTTCTTGTAATTTTTTCAAAGACTGTATGCTTGATGTGAGGTTGGCTGTTGGACCAACTAACCCGTTTCCACTCAATCCACTCAGAGTCTCATGCTGTGCAGGTGCACGTGTTCCGTCGCGTTCACCATGAATCGAGGTCAGGTGCTCCAGCATTTGTTCCATTGTTTTACGAGGAAAGAGTTGGTCGATAAGGCCGAGAAATTCATGATGAGCGGTCATGAGTTGAGACACCATGGGCTTTTCGATAAACGTAAAGAGATTGGCCGCGATAAGGCCGACGATGGAGGTCAAGAACTTTCCGGCCAATCCATTAATGAGTCCTTGAATGCCGAGAATCTGGCTTCCGTCAGCATGAAGCTTTCCTAAACCGATAAACAATGCGATAAAAGTCATCAAGAGGCCCATGCCGGTTACCAACGAAGGAAACTGGCCGTAAAAAGGCAGATTGATTCGGTTCGCCATGAGGGCGTCCTGAGTAAAGACGTGTTCGGCGCGGGTTGTACTGAATATGCGGGGTTCCATAAACCATGGCACCCGTTCCACAATCAAGGTCGTTCGGTATTGCGCCCACAGCCCATAAAACATCGGCTCTTTTTCCATTTCGGCATCGAGGATGTCCAAATCGTTACAATCGATACGCTGGTGCGGGTTGTGACTCGGGTTACGCGGAGACGAACCCGTTAGGGGCTGAGTAAACCGTTCTCGATCGACATTTCCGCGCTCGTGAATGAGGGCCTTCAGCACGGGCTGTATTCGAACAAACCCCTGTCGAACTGAAGTAGCTTCTCTTCGTAATGTACGGACGTGCCACAGAAAAAATAACAAGATCCCCAAGGATCCCAGCCAACTCAGTAGTGGGCTGTGCGGTCCTCCTAAAAAAGCCACGTCACGGCTTAAGAATTCCCAGAATCCGAAGGCATTGGTTATCGTCATATTCTCATCACTATAGCCGTTTCAGTTATGCCGAATCGGTGACACGTCGACCCACTGAATGCTGATTGCCCCTTCGTGATTGAACCGTCAATCGCCTGCTGGTCATCAAGGCGGGTATAACCGTCCTTATATTCACGTTGTGCCGCGCGAAGTTCGTTGTATGTTCCTGCATGGAATGTATTGTGATTCGCTATATTCCGTAGAACGCATTCGTGTAGAGAAAGACTCTTCCAATGTGTTTCTCAAGTATTGTGCCGTAACCTTCAGTGTCTATAGAATCAACTGAAACAGCCTGAATGGAGCGAAAAGGGAACCGTCAGCCATGTGTCGATGGGCAAAGAATGCCACTCGACATGGGCATAAAAGTCCTTGAGAAATATGGACCGTCTCGACGGAGAACGTACCGCTCTATTTAGAAAACATGAATAAAAATGGCCTAGAAGCCGCTTTCTATACATAGTGTTTTTAGGAATATCATAATGGGTTTTCTTCGTATTCTAAGGATTTTTCATACACCATTGTGGCAAGAAATGCGGTGGTTTGTGTCCGTGTTGTCTGCTTGTGTAAATTGCGCACTATTTTACCGTTCTCTTACCGAAGGAGGTTGCCATGCTCGTTCGTGATGTGATGTCCACCGGGGTTGTGACTGCGCGTACCACGGATTCCGTCCGGTCTGCTATTATTAAAATGTTGAGCCGTCATTGCGGGGCCATTCCGGTTATCGACGACGAGCAAAACTTAATCGGACTCGTCGCGCTTCGAGATGTCATGATTCCCCTCTTTCCCAACTACGGCGATTACATTCATGACACTGTACACAGCCGGGATTTCTTGGAGATGGAAGAAGGCTATCCAGAAGTCTTACGTCGAAACCTTGAATCAGTGATGAGCCGCAATCCGCTCACGGTTGCCCCGACGACGACAATTTTAGAAGCCGCTTCTTACATGGGAATAAAGAATTTCCGGCGCATTCCTGTAACAGAGCATGGAAAGCTTCAGGGTATGGTCAGTCTCGGGGATATCAACCGCGGCTTATTTTTTGATAAAGGATTTCTCAATGCGTAGGATTCATGAATAGTCCACCTGTTTTACTTTTTGGGGCTCAATGTATTCAAGTGGTCAATGTATACTTGAGAGGGTGTGGTCGCACACCCTCCTGCATGCACCGCTGAGGATGATCATGAGATATTTGCCTGCAAAATCTCAGATGCTCTGTAGTATTTGGTCGTTTGGATGCTCAAGGACGCGGCGGGGGGTTGGAATGGCGATGTACGCCGTCCTCTGTCTTGCCGTGCTCATGAATACGGTTGTTTTTGCAGAGGAACATTCGGCAACCACAGCGGACAGGATAGCCCGACAGGCAAAAGAGGCCTGGGTTGGTGGAAGCAGCACGATTGCCTTAGATATTCTGACTCAGGGAATTCGTACATATCCTCATGTGATGACTCTCAAAAAACTCCATGGGGATATTCTCGCAACCACTCGACGAGATCGGGGGGCCGTGGAGGCCTATGAAGCGGTTCTTCAGAATGAACCAGATGCATTGAACGTACGGTGGGCCAAATGGAGTGTCCTGTATCGCTCAGGGAGGGATGCGGAGGCAATCAACGAGCTTGAACGTATCGCTGAGCTGGATGACGCGAATCCGTTAGTGCCGTTGCGCATGGCTCAAGACCTTCGAGCTCTCGATCGTCTGGAGGAATCGCTGGAGTGGTATAAAAAAGCTGTCGCATTGGCGCCGAATTTCCCAGGCTGGTGGTTGGCAATGGCCCGAGCGCGTTTTGATCTCTTAGATGGTCGTGGAGCGCGTGACGATGTCAAGCACGTACTCACGATGGTTGCTCCCGGTTCCCCTGAGGGAGAGGCCGCTCGTAATTTATTATCCGTTGTGTACGGTGCGACAAAAGAACGAGGCCGACGCTATCAGCCCATTTTTAGCCCGGAGGGCACGGCGGCTGATCGAAAGGAATGGGCCTCTATTCGGGCAGAAGCTTGGAGGTTATATAGTGCAGGTCAATACCAGGAAGCCGAACCCATCTTACAACGAGTGTTGGTGCTGAAGCCCGGCGATTTTACCGCAACTCATAATCTTGGGATTGCATTAATGGAACTGGGCCGGCATGAGGAGGCCATTCCTGTGTTAGAAAAGGTTCTGAGGCTGACGCGCAAAGAAGAAGTGCTGGCGGATACGTTTTTTCGCTTAGGACAGTCAAAAGCGGCCCTGGGGCGTTGGGCTGAGGCGTTAGATCATTTTCAAATATTGTATGAGACAGCCATTGAGTTTGAAGAAAGCAATAAAAACGTTCCGATCATGCCGGGAGTCCGGATACTGAGTAAGGAGAAGTTAGCGAAATGGATAGAAAAAGTTCGTCCGTACGTTCCCGGAGCCGAACGTCTGCAATCGCAAGATCCCAGCTTAGCCATTCCTCCTTCGGACCCATCTACCTTGAATATGGACGAGGTGTATGAGAAAGTCGCGGCTGAACCACTGCAACCCCAGGATCCGCTTTACCGGCGAGCCTCACTTATGGGCCGTGATGCAGATTTCAGTACCTTTCGTTATGTCATTCCAGCCAAGGAAGTCTTGCGGGACAATCTCCCCATCGGCAATCATGAATTTATTCCCATAGATCCGGGAGACACGTTTCCGCCGACGCAATCAGAGATTTATTTGGTGTTTGGACTGCTCTCGGCCTCTTCTGATGAAATGCCGCTTACCGCAGAGTGTTTTATCGAAACGCCTCAGATGACGAAAGCCCAACGTGCTGTGGCTCAAGATCAGGTGATCATGGAAATGAATGAACAGTCTGGATATTTTGTCTTACACAAGCCAAAAGCCGACTGGACTCCCGGTGTCTACCGTTGTGGATTGTTTATGGGAGAGGAAATTTCCGCGTATACGCATACCGATGAAGTGAGATTTCGCATTACTGCCCCAACCATGCCGTCATAAACATACCGACCAAACGGTTCGTACGGTGTATGCTCATCGGACTCTCGTCAAGAGTAGAGCACCGCTATGACGGAATCGGTATATGAGGACAGCCGTACTGTGAACCCAATGATGAAGACGAAAACATTGAAGAAAAAACCGCTCGATACATTAGTCAAGCTCGGGCTCGGTGTGTTTATTGGCGGATTTATGATGATTGGCATCGGCATGTTTCTGTCCCGTCCCGATCGCTCGATTCCACCTTATAGCGTTGGGGCTCAGGAAGAGTCTATGGTGTCTATCCATACGCCGCCGTGGACCAGCGATCCGGAAATTCGAACGTTGCTGGAACGGTTTCGTTCCGTTGGGCAAGCCACCCGGAATTTCAGTTCGCTGAAGATCCGGCCCACCACACCGGATGATCCGGAAGGCCGGTATCAACGGATGACCATTTATGTGTTTTCCGACCATGAATGGGCCGAACCTGAAAAATTGCATCGGTATCTCACAGAGTCAGACGACAAAGAGGAGCTTACGTATAAAGAGACATTTGAGTCTATGGTGCGAGGCGGGATAGAGTTGAATCGCAAGCAGGTTTCAGGATGGTTGGGACCTGTGGGTGGGCAACGTGTTGGCCAGTCGAATAGTGACGTCGACTGGCTCTTTCAGGAAAAAGCCGAGCGGACGCGTGAAGTACTGAAAGACTAAAAGGCTAAGACTATGCCTGAGATCGAGGTGGGTGTGCGTTGAGTGAGAGACCTTTGGCGATTACCGTCACGAGCATGGCTCTCAGGGCAGGTTCTTGAATACCGACGGTCCATGAGTTCGCTAATTCCACTGCTGCTCCTGTAGGGTTAACCGAATCGATTGTGGGGTGCGATGTGTGTGTGCTTGTGTGTGCCGAGGGTTGGATCGTGCCAATACGCAAGACAATATCTGTGACCTGAGCCTCTGCGGCAAAGGTATTGAGTTTCTCCAAAATCATGGGTTTCAAAAAGACGAGTTGTTGAAGCCATGCCGAATTCTCAGCCAAAAGAAATAATTTTCGAAACTTGATTGAATCCGGCCGTGTGTGTGAGGCTAGGCTGTCCCCAACAATGTGAGCCCAATTGGCTTGGAGCCGGGCTTCCAGAATTTTCAGGTCAAATCCATAGGATTTGGCAAACTGCGGAATGATGGAGCCTATGGAAGAAAATGTACTCATGATTTGACTATAACGAAACTCGATGAAGCAGTCGAGTTTGGACCTGCCTCCACGAGGTGAGTGAAAAAAGGACATTCCAGCATTCCATGACGAAAGCTACATCAGAACATATCATCGGAACCAATCGAAAAGCGTTCTATGACTATGCCATTGAGCACAAGCTTGAAGCCGGGATTGTCCTGGTTGGGACAGAAGTGAAGTCCCTTCGTGAAGGGAAGGTCAATTTACGCGAGAGTTACGCGTCAGTTGATGCAGGGCAAGTTATCCTTCATCAGTGTCACATCGGGGGTTACAGCCACGGCAATCAAATGAATCACGAACCCATACGGCCGCGAAAGCTGTTACTGCATCAAAAAGAAATTCAGAAAATCCATGGGAAAGTCCAGCAGGCCGGTCTCACATTAATTCCTCTTCGCATGTATTTTAATGCACGAGGCCTTGCCAAAGTCGAATTGGCCTTGGCTCGAGGGAAGAAACACTACGATCGCCGGGAAACCGTTAAGAAACGCGAAGCCAATCGTGAAATTCAACGGGCCATGAAATCCTCGAGGAGTTGAGACACTCGTCTCTCGTGAAGCGTATCTTGTAGAAGAAAATGGAACTGTTTTCCCACGGCATGCCCCACATGGATAGGTATCGAGACGGCTGCAGATGAAAATTCGATCGGCTGAGTTTATTAAAAGTTGTGTGGCTGCTGACCACTATCCCACTGAACGATTGCAGGAAATTGCTTTGTTGGGACGTTCAAATGTCGGCAAATCATCGGCATTAAATTCCTTGCTCAACCGGAAGGGCCTGGCCAAAGTCGGAAAAATTCCCGGAAAAACCCAGATGATTAACTTTTTTCGTATAGCCGTCTCGGATTCCCACGTGGAGCAATTTCACCTGGTCGACCTTCCGGGATATGGATATGCCAAGGTTCCACAATCGGTTCGCCAACACTGGGGGCCCATGGTGGACACGTACTTGACGACACGAGACACGCTATGTGGAGTGATGATTTTTATTGATATTCGACGGGTCGAGCGTTCAGATATCGAGTTAATGCAGTGGCTACGGACTTTGACTCATCCCATGGTCGTTATCGCCACCAAAACCGATAAAGTGAACGCTGGAAAGCGCCAGGCATGTCTCACGCAACTTCGGGTAGGACTGTCTCTCCCGAACAGTACGGAACTGCTTCCGTACTCGTCGTACACCCATGAAGGGCGGCCTGAGGTCGTTCGTGCGGTTAAGAATTTGCTAACGGGGAATATTTGATCTGAATAAAGGCTTTTTGCTTGAGATCGGCGAGCCAACGTTGAAAGACTTGCTCTGAACGTTCTTTAAAAAGACGGGCTTTAATTTGCGCTTCCACCTCCTCCAAGGGTTTTGGCGATTGCGGTATGGTTTCATCTAGGGCAATAATATGAAAACCGAGTGTCGTTTCAATAGGTGTACTCATCTCTCCGGGCTTCATCGACAGAAGCGCTTCGGCTATGGGAGCAAGAAGTTCACTATGGTGAACCAGGCCGAGTTTCCCGCCATCTCCAGCTTCTGGGCCTGCGGAATATTGTAAGGCCAGTTCCCGGAAACTTTCTCCAGTTTGCAGGCGTCGTGAAACTGATCGAGATTGCGACTGTTTGTGTATGCGCTCTTCTTCAGAGTTCGCAACAAACAGAATTTGACGCAACCGGTAGAGCCGGGAGATCATAAACTGTTGCTGGTGCTCTTTGTAATACTGAGAAATTTCGGAGTCTGATATGGTCACAATCCGTTGGACTTCAAATGCCCGTATTCTCTCCAAAAGCATTCGTTTTCGTATCTGTTTAGCTAATTCGGCTTCAGCCGCCGGATCGAGTTCCCCTTGAGGGTTTGACTGGACGAGGGCTTGGTCTACTTCATCATCCGTGACCGTGAATCCTTTGGCTTGAGCTTCTTGAAGCTGGAGCCGTTCCTCAATCAGCGCATTGAGCACATCAAACTCTTTATTGGCCATCCGTTGTCTGAGTTGCTCTCCGCTATATCGTGCTTTCATGCGAATGTGCTCGTCACGCACCTCTTCTTTGAGCTCAGACAAGGTGATGACTTCTTTGTTGACAATAGCCGCGATCCGATCGGTATAGGCCAGAAGCCAAGGCGATATGGCTAATGTGAGGAAGCTGGAGAGTAACGCGGCTGTGAGGAACACACGAACGTGCATGATGCAAACAATCCTCTGAATAGGGAGTATACTAGAATTACCGGATTACTCTGAATACTTTCAAGATGTCTGTTCTTCTACCTGTGTCCGGCTATAGCGATGAAGGCCTTGTAGGATGGTATTGAGTTCAGGGTAGAGCACGGCCCATTCATCAGACGGCATTTCGCGTTGAAAGACAAGGGGTGAAAGAAATTGTATGGTGTCCTGACATCGATCCAACAGCCATTGAATGCCGTCTTCCGGTAGTTTAGCCACCTCATGAAAAGCAATGATAATAGAGCGGCCTTGGATGTTCACCGATTCAAGCTTTAAGGCTTTGGCCAGGAGTTTAATTTGCATGACTTCATAGAGGCGTTCTACCGGGGCGGGGAGCGGCCCATAGCGATCCTGTGTTTCCCCGTGAAGGAGGGCAAGATCTCCAATTTGCTCGCTACCGGACAGTCGTTTGTACAGATTTAACCGTTGGTGGGTATCATCCACGTAGTCTTCCGGAATAAAGGCGGACACATGAAGGTGAAGCGTGGGTTCCGGAACCTTTTCGACAACTTGCCCTCGGAGTTGTTGAACAGCCTGTTCGACCATGTGCAAATACAAATCGAGTCCAATCACCGCAATATTGCCCGACTGCTGTTTTCCTAACAAGTTCCCAGCCCCTCGTATTTCCATATCGGCTGCGGCAATTCGAAAACCCGATCCCAGTTCCGTGAATTCTTGAATCGCATTCAGTCGTTTCTGTGCATCGGTACTCAATGTTTCTTCATTGGGGACGAAGAAGTAGGCATACGCCTGCTGTCCTCCCCGTCCGACTCGGCCACGCAGTTGATACAGCTGGGCCAATCCAAACAAATCTGCACGATCAATCAGGATAGTATTCGCATTGGGAATGTCCAAACCGGACTGAATGATAGCGGTGGCGATCAACACATCGGCTTCATGGTGAAAGAATTTAAGCATCACGCTTTCGAGTAGCCGTTCATCCATTTGCCCATGGGCGATTACCACGCGAGCCTCAGGGATTAGTTGCTGAAGCCATGTCCCTGTGCGTTCCATGGTTTCAATGCGGTTATGCAGGTAAAAGACCTGCCCTCCGCGTCCAAGCTCCCGATGAATGGCTTCCCGAATGACGTTGCCGTCAAATCGTAAGACTTGCGTTTGAATGGCGAGACGCCCGGTTGGCGGACTTTCAATAACGGACAGGTCTCGAACGCCGGAGAGGGCCATTTGAAGGGTTCGTGGAATGGGGGTGGCGGAGAGTGTCAAGACGTCGACCTGAGTCCTGAGTTGCTTGAGCCGTTCTTTGTGGCGGACACCAAACCACTGCTCTTCATCGGTAATGACAATTCCCAAATTTTTAAACTGAACGCCTTTGGTTAATAGGCGGTGTGTTCCAATAATGATATCCAAGGTCCCCGCGGCAATATCGCGCAGGATGGTCTTGCATTCCGCTGGGCTTTGAAACCGGGTAAGCATGCCGACTCGAACGGGAAACGGCGCAAACCGTAACGAAAACGTTTCATAATGTTGTTGAGCCAAGAGCGTTGTTGGGACCAAGACCGCCACCTGCCGATTATTCTGTACGGCTTTGAATGCCGCCCGCATGGCGACTTCGGTTTTCCCGTAGCCCACATCTCCACACACAAGGCGGTCCATAGGCTTGGGTGATTCCATATCTCGATAGATATCTTCGATCGCTTTGAGCTGGCCTGGAGTTTCTTCATAATCAAACGCCGCTTCGAATTCATGGGTTAACATGGTATCTGGGGAATAGGCGGTTCTTCTGGCTATTTCACGATTGGCATAGAGCGCGACGAGTTCTTCGGCCATATCTTCAATACTCTTTTTTACCTTGGCTTTGGTTCTGGCCCAACTGGTTCCCCCCAACTTGTCGAGTTTGGGGATGCGTTGGTCTACTCCATGATAGGGCTGAATTTCAGAGAGCCGTTCAAGCGGAACATACAGAGTATCGGTTCCGGCAAATTGGAGTAACAGATAATCACTTTCAGAATCGTGGACGGACAGACGGCGTAGGCCCTGATAGCGGCTAATGCCATGATGAACATGAACTACGAGATCGCCTTCTTGTAGATCATCCAACGACGAAAGAAATTTGGCCGTGTGCGTTTTCGGGAGCGGACGATGGCGTATACCCTTTCCAAAGAGTTCTTCTTCGGTGATAAAGGCGAGGCTACCTTCATGCGTAATGAGCCCAGACGACAGTTCCCCCTGGAGGCAATAAAATGGGAAGCGTTCTTCTTCGGTTCGTTCGATCCGTTGTGATGGGTCCCATGCTGAAGCCGGATAGCCTTGCTCGGACAATAACCCCAAGAGACGTTCGACCTGACCGGCGCTGCGTGCGATCAGGAAGACTGGACCTTGGCTGCGGAGTTGTTCCAGTTTGGCCAAATTGTCTTTTAACGGAACCCCTTTGAGTCCAAGTCCCAGGCTCGCAGCGGATACCGCAGGAAATGGAGCAACATGTTGCCAGTCTTCCGATTGGGCGGGCACGATGGAGTCCATGCCAAGTGTCGGCCAGGATTGCATGGTGGCAAGTATGTCGTCATAGAGGTGGTAGAGGCGGTCAGGCTCGGGATAGGGTGTCTTCCCAGGGGATTGGCCGGGTGCTGCTTGTTGATCCCAGATATCTAATATCTCATTCCAGTATGTTGAGGCGGCTTGCGGCAACGCCAGCGGGTGATGCAGTACCACATGAGGCGGAGTTTGAAAGTAGTCTGCGATGGATTCCATGGCGCCATAGAGATTGGGGGCATACCATTCGGCATCGGACGCAAGAGACTGACCGGCTTGTTCGTGCTGATCGTCAGGGACAAGGAATTCCCGAACCGGAAGAATCCAGGCC
The DNA here is from genome assembly GCA_021604005.1 of Nitrospirales bacterium. Classification (GTDB taxonomy): domain Bacteria; phylum Nitrospirota; class Nitrospiria; order Nitrospirales; family UBA8639; genus JAGQKC01. The sequence goes on from BQIV01000010.1 coordinate 94,639, forward strand.
TCAGAAAGTTTCTGAATCGATTCCTGAGTCGATGGATCAAACACACGAAGCGAGTCAATGGTGTCCCCCAAAAATTCAACGCGAAGCGGATCATCGAAGGCGGTAGAAAAAATATCCATAATGCCGCCCCGTACGCTAAATTCTCCGGGAATTTCCACGATTGAGACACGACGATATCCAAGACGCAAGAGTTTCTCGATCAACGGTTCGTGCTCATAGACGTGACCGAGGTCAAGGGAAAAACACGCATCGAAAAACGTGTCTTGAGGCAGTACCTTTTGTAATATTGCGAAGATGGATGTGACAAGAACGGTTGGTTTTCCGGTGGTCAGCCGATGGAGTGCGCAGGCACGTCGCGCGATGACATCAGTCGGCGGGAGCGATGATTGATAAGGCAAACTGGCCCATTGAGGAAAATGGACCAACTCTTCTTGTGGTGTTCCGAACACGGAATAATAAAATTGAAGATCTTGAAAGAATTGTGTGGCATTCGGTTCCGAATCGGTAATAATCAGCCAGGACTGGGCGGGCGGTCTGTCTTGTTTCGATGCGTCAGAAGGTTTTGCCTGCTTGGTCCCTTGGTATTGACATAATCCGAAGAGTGCAAGAGCCAGTGAAGAAGAGACGGAATTCGTCACGCAGGTTTTTGCATGAGCCTGGACGTTCAAGTCAGGAATCGAGGTCAGTATTTTGCCAAGTGACGTAAGAAAAGACGATGCCAGTTTCATATCAAGTGAACGTTCTCCTGCGAGAGTGTTGAGCAAATGTGTGAGAGATGATTGTCGTGTTCAGGGCTCTCCACGATTGTACCCAACGACCTCGGTGAAAATAGCTCGCTCTAGGTCGAGTAGAATGAGTATTCTGTCTCGTCTCGGAATACGTCGGACGGAATACGAGAGACGGTGTTAGCCATACCAAGCAGAACGGTTAAGCCTTGTCGCGGGTACGTCATTGACGTACGAATAACCCGAAGACCAAATGCCCTTGGCGGTCACAACCCTTCACGAATCTCTTCAAGAAAAAACGATCGTTCAGGGGGATTCACCATACGCGTTTTCCTGTGTTGATGTCGAATGTCGCGAACGAATTCGCTCGACGAGGTGCGTTGTGGAAACATGTGGAACCAAAGGGATCGACACGACCGTGCCTCCATGATTCTCTACAAATTCACGGCCTATGATGTGTTCAGGGAGCCAATCTCCACCCTTGACCAAAATATGCGGGACAAGTGCGTGAATGACTGTAAGTGGATGTGGCTCATCGAATATGGTCACAAAGTCTACACAAGCTAAGGCCGCGAGGACTTCTGCCCGTTCCTGGTCTTGTACAATCGGGCGATCACTGCCTTTTCCCAAACTTCGGACTGACTGATCGCTGTTCAATCCAATTATGAGCAAATCTCCCAGCTGTCTGGCTTGATCTAAATACCGGACGTGGCCGACATGCAGGAGATCGAAGCATCCATTGGTAAAGACCACGTGCTTTCCGGCATCACGCTGAGAGTGGACAATGGCGACCAGTTTGTCTAATGGTTGAATTTTAGGATGCATCGTTCTCCAAATTATGCGATAACCCTTATGATACCTGCTAATTTTGGGAAATCCTAGGAGGAAAAATGGGGTATTCTCGGAAGGCGCACATTGGCCTATTTGCCGGCCCTCTTGTCGCGATTCTTCTCTATGTCTTACTCCCGGCTTCACTGAGCCCACCCGCCCGGACCTTGGCGGCCATTTTGAGTTGGGTCGTGACCTATTGGATCACCGAACCCATCCCCTTGCCCATGACGGCCTTACTTGGGACGAGCCTGTGTGTGTTACTGGGGCTCGGGTCCATGAAAACCGTGTTTTCAGCCTATGCTCACCCGATCATCTTTCTCTTTATCGGAAGTTTTTTCCTGGCGGAAGCCCTCGTAGTGCATGGGCTTGATAAACGGTTTGGTCTCTGGTTCCTGTCGCAGAAATGGGTTGGCGCTCACCCTGTTCGTGTTTTTGTGGTGATGGGGACCACTGTTGCCATCCTTTCGATGTGTATTAGCAACACGGCTGCGACGGCATTAATGTTACCGATTGCGTTAGGAGTCCTGACCGCAATGCATGGAACGGAGGAGAAAGCGGGAGGATATACAACGGGCTTTCTGCTGTTTGTAGCCTATGGTGCGGGGGTGGGTGGGGTCGCGACGATTATTGGAACACCGCCTAATTTGATCGGCGTCGGCCTGCTTGCTGAACAAGCTCAAATCTCGATTTCTTTTCTGACATGGATGATGATTGGTCTTCCGCTAGCGCTGGCCATGCTGGCGATGATCAGTGTGGTCTTGCTCACACTTCATCCGCCACCTCCCGTCATTCCGAATTTTCTTGATACGCTGAACGCACAGCGTGCCAATCTTGGGCCGTGGAGCATTGGTGAGCGTCATGCCTGTACGGCGTTTGCGCTGGCCGTGTGTTTATGGATTGTTCCCGGTCTGCTGTCCGCATGGTTGGGGGCGGAGCATGGCCTGGTGATATGGTTGAATCATCATGTCCCTAAAGAACTCGTGCCAATTGTTATGGCAGGACTCTTATTTTTTCTCCCCATTAATTTTTCACAAGGCCTGTTTACACTGTCATGGAAACAAGCGGCCAATATAAACTGGGGCACCATTTTGTTATTTGGTGGAGGGATTGCGTTTGGACATTTAATGGTTGACACCAAACTCGCTCATATCATAGGCGAAGGATTGGTCGGGCTCTTTGGTGTTCAATCCGTGTGGGGGTTCACAACAATGTCGATCATGACGGCGATTGTGTTGACGGAACTTGCTTCAAATACGGCGGCGGCCAGCATGCTCATACCCGTGGTCATTGCCATTGCTCACGCCGCCGGCATGTCTCCTATTCCTCCCACCTTGGGAGCCTGCATGGGCGCAAGTCTGGCCTTTGTCTTGCCGGTGTCGACTCCGCCGAATGCGATTGTCTATGGAACGGGTCTTGTTCCCGTGACGAGCATGGTTCGTGCCGGAGTAATCCTAGATGTTTTAGGCGGAGTTCTCATCTTCATCATGCTCAAAATATTTTGCCCAATGCTTGGATTGATGTAGCAGGATTCTGAAAAAGGTGCATTGGGCCAGGCTTGTTGCTCGTGCCTGCGCGCTGTAGCGCTTCGGCACGCAAGCGTGAAGCGTATGGCTGTACCGAAAACTTTTCTCACGAAATACGAGAGGCAAACGACGAGATACGTTTCCCCCCACGATTGACATTTAAAAATCTCATACGGGATAATCGTTTTCTTTTTTATTTTCTATTTCATTCACCCTTTTTCATTCTTGCCCCATGACCAGTCGTCCCTCACAGGTTCGTGTCGTTGTCCTGACCAAAGATTCGAAAATTGCGACACAGGTCAAGTCAGGTGGACACGAAGATACCATTACGCTTGTGAAGGATTCTCACGCACTGCAGAAGGCCATGTCTTCCGAAGATTACAAAGGGGTTGTTCTTGAATGTAATGGGTCCAAACACGAAACCCTCCAGGTCCTCGGCGAGTCCATTGATTTCTCAAAGACATTTATGTTGGCCGGACCGCTGCCTTCTATCGATTCGCTGACCCAGTTTGTTCAATGGGTGGGATCTGGACAAGAAAAATCATCAAAACCTGCGAGAACCAAATTGAGTTTTGTCGACTATGTGGAAGCGCAATTTGGAGAGTTTGTTCGTGCGATGAAACTTGGTTCTGCTCAAGACCTCTACCCTACGTTTATTCGAGCGGTCGAACGACCGTTAATAGAATTGGCTCTTCAAGAAACCAACGGGAATCAAATGCAAGCCGCCCGTTTATTGGGTGTGAATCGGAATACGTTACGCAAGAAAATTGGAGAATTTAATATTTCCGTAGAAGGTTGTAAGAGTCAACGTGCGAAAAAAAAGTTACTCAATTAAGTCACCCCTGGACAATGTCGGATCTTGGTTATCATCACTTAGATACTGCATGGTACTTCTTGACAACCTCCGAGTGGTCGACTAGCATGGGTTAAGGGTATATAGGCGCGTAGCTCAGGGGGAGAGCGCTACCTTGACACGGTAGAGGTCGGCGGTTCAATACCGCCCGCGCCTACCACTTTTCTTTCTAAGGCACCGTAAGCCCGCGCTGTGGTGTCTTTTTTATTTCGTGCTCTGTGTTTACTATGGTTGCGAGTCGTCTACGTAAGAATCGGTGCTTGATTATGTCAATAGACCAATCTTCTATTCATCTGTCTTTCCCTGATGGTACGACTCAAGAATTTCCAGCAGGCGTGACCGCTAGAGACGTTCTTGAGCAATCGAAGGGAGAATGGCTGAAAGACACCATTGCCGTAAAAATCGATGGAGTTCCAAAAGATTTGAGAACCGTGCTTCGGCAGGACAGCGTTCTGGAACCGCTGACGTTCTCTTCCGATGAGGGGAAGGAAGTCTATCGCCATAGCAGCACCCATATCATGGCACAGGCCGTGAAAGAATGTTTCCCTTCTGTACAAATAACTATTGGCCCAGCTATCGAAGAAGGGTTTTTCTACGACTTTGCCTTTGAGCGGCCGTTTACTCCCGAGGATTTAGAGCGTATTGAGGCGCGGGCGGCTGAGATCATCAAGCGTGACTTAACGATTACGAGGCGGGAGTTTACCAAGCAAGAGGCCATCGATTTCTTTAAAGCACGTGGTGAAGCCTACAAAGTTGAAATTATCGAAGGATTTCCGGATCACGAACCAGTTTCCGCCTATACGCAAGGTGAGTTTGTCGATCTATGCCGGGGTCCACATATTCCCTCTACCGGACATATTAAAGCCTTTAAACTCCTCACGAGTGCGGGTGCGTATTGGCGGGGGGACGAACGAAATCCCATGCTTCAGCGAATTTATGGGACATCCTTCCCGACACAAGAGGCGCTAGATAAGCATTTAGCTAATTTAGAAGAGATTAAAAAACGCGATCATCGAAAATTGGGAAAAGAGCTCGATCTCTTTAGCATTCAAGACGAAACCGGGCCAGGACTTATATTATGGCACCCCAAAGGGGCGCTGATTCGATTGCTCATTGAAAATTTTTGGCGAGAGCAGCATGTCAAACATGGCTATGATCTTGTGTATTCTCCCCATGTGGCTCGTTTAGATTTATGGAAAACGAGTGGACATCTCGAGTATTACCGGGAGAATATGTACGCATCCATGCCGGTTGAGTCTAGCGAGTATCAACTCAAGCCGATGAATTGCCCATTCCACATTATGGTGTATAAATCGCATCTCCGGAGTTATCGCGAATTACCGATTCGATACGGTGAATTGGGTACGGTCTATCGCTATGAGCGATCTGGTGTCCTTCACGGGTTAATGCGTGTTCGAGGCTTTACTCAAGATGATGCGCATTTGTTTTGCCGGCCCGATCAACTGGCGGCAGAAGTGAGCAACGTGTTGAAATTTATCATTTTTGTCCTTCAAACATTTGGCTTTCACGAATGTGAAATGTACCTGTCGACGCGCCCTGAAAAGTCGGTTGGTTCTATAGAACAATGGGAACAAGCGACGCAGGCATTAGAACAAGCTTTGACCGATGGACAATTTGCCTATAAGGTTGATCCAGGTGAAGGGGTCTTTTATGGTCCGAAGATTGATGTCAAAATCAAAGATGCATTAGGACGCTCATGGCAATGCTCGACGGTTCAGGTCGATTTTAACAATCCCAACAGATTTGAACTCTCGTACATTGCAGAGGATGGAAAATCTCATCAACCCATCATGATTCATCGGGCGCTGATGGGGTCGATTGAACGTTTTTTTGGAATATTATTGGAACATTATGGTGGCGCATTTCCAACTTGGCTGTCCCCTGTGCAGGCAAAAGTCCTTCCAATTTCAGACAAACAGCAAGAATATGGGACTTCTATACTGAATAAATTGCTTAAAGACGGCTGCAGGGCCGAATTGGACTTGCGGAATGAGAAAATAGGTCTTAAAATCCGTGAAGCTGAAAAGTCCAAGGTTCCGTATATGCTGGTTGTCGGTGATCGTGAAAATCAGAGCGGAACCGTATCGGTACGAAAACGAAATGGGAAGAGTTTAGGAACGATGTCTGTAGAGGAGGTTCTTACGATTATTCGAAACGAAATCCCGTCTGTACTGTCCTGTGATTCATCTCGTCCAGTATGAGCCGACCTCAAGTCGTCAAACAGCGTATTAATCATCTCATACGTGTCCCAGAAGTTCGCGTTATCGGAGCTGAGGGGGAACAACTTGGGGTGATGAAGACACCTGATGCCGTTCGGCAGGCGAAAGAGTCTGGCTATGATTTGGTGGAAGTCGCACCAACAGCCGAGCCTCCCGTGTGTCGGATCATGGACTTTGGGAAGTTCAAGTATGAACAGAGTAAAAAGCAACACCGAACCAAGCAACATCAAAAGTCGACTCAGGTCAAAGAAATTAAGTTGCGGCCTCGCACAGATAAACATGATCTTGAAACAAAAGTTCGGCAGATTCGAGGGTTTCTCGAAGAGGGAAATAAGACCAAGGTAACGGTGATGTTTCGAGGACGTGAAATGGCCAATAGAGAATTTGGTTTTACGGCGATTCAAAAAGTCATCGAAGAACTCAATGATTTTGGGATTATTGAAAGTGCCCCACGAATGGAGGGGCGTAATTTATTTATGATAGTGTCCCCCAAGTAACGAATCGATGCATAGCCCTATCACAAAAATGGGCTTGGGAAGGGTAAGATGGCACGGCAAAAGTTAAAAAATCATTCTGGTGCCAGTAAGCGGTTCAAACGAACTGGAAGTGGAAAGTGGATGCGCCGACGAGCGAAGGTGCGGCATATTCTCACGTCAAAAGCTCCGCGACAAAAACGTCGGTTAACAGGGGCTGCGGTGGTGAGGGATGTTGACTCGCGAGCACTTGATCGTTTACTTCCATACTGTTAGTTTTCAAGCGGTACAGAGTATAAGAAGAAGGAGAATACGTCATGCCACGGGTAAAAGGTGGGCCACAGACACGACAAAGAAGAAAAAAGAGGCTGAAGCTTGCCAAAGGGCAATATGGCGGAAAAAGCCGGCTCTTTCGAACGGCAACAGAATCGGTCGATAAAGGCGAAGTCTATGCGTACATTGGACGCCGACAACGAAAAAGAGACTTTCGACGTCTCTGGATTGCTCGAATCAATGCCGCCATACGAGCGCATGGCTCCACATATAGCAAATTGATGAATGCTCTCAAAAAAGCGGATGTCATGATTGACCGGAAGATGCTTTCAGAGATGGCGATTCAAGACCCCGAAGGGTTTACCAGTTTGGTAAACGGTGTCATGGCGAAGACCACCGAATCAGCGGCGTAGCCACTTCAGAATACGCTGTTATATTTTAATTTGAAACTCGAATGCTGCGATTGGCATGTTGATTTGCCATGCTTCGAGTACTTCAGGATTCAGCTCTCCAATATACCCTAACTCCCTGTTCCCGCAAATAATCGTACCGACCCGCCCATCTAAAAATGATGGGTGAGTACTTGGTTCCAGCCGGTATTCCCGAACAAGATAGTACATCAAGAGATCAAGGTACGAGTGAATTTCCGAGAAGCTTGCGCCAGGTTGCGCAATCATGGCTGACAGGTTCACGGTCGTTCGCGACCCCAAGTCGACTCCCATATCAGGGATCGCCACTTCCCCAATTTCAAACAACAGATGGGGATAAAATGAGCGTGGCGACGCCGCCTCCACCCGTAAGAGAAATGGAAGAATAGAGGAACGAAGGCACGCGTAACTTTCCGACATGGCATTATCAACTTCAACGACAAGACCCTGCGGTGTTCCAGTTAATTGCATGCGATCCACTAACTCCGTACGTGACGCTAAAATATTCGAAAACATTTCTTGAAAACCAAACCCAATCATGAGGTCGCGAATCTGGTCGGACAGACTTTCTAGGGACGACAGAGCGCCAACGGTAAAATGTCCAGGCATGATGGGGGTAAAAGAGTCATACCCTCGACTGATGGCGACGTCTTCGGCCACATCCATGACATGCATAAGGTCATGGCGGTAGGCAGGCATTTTCACGGATAGGCTGTGTTGTGTGGCTTTGACCTGATATCCATAATTTGACAGGGCTTGTTGAATGACTTCAGAGCCAAGTGAGGTCCCCAGGGCATGTTCAATGGCTTTGAGTGAGATCCGTTGCGACTTAGACATATCAAGCGGGGTGTTGACCGTTTTACCAAATGCTGTGGCGTGTGGGTACACGACATCGATCGGATCGATGGTGGCGCCTCGGTCTGCAAGGTTGACTGCTAGAATATTTAACGTCAGCAGAACCATTGGCAGATCTGTTCCTGTGACTTCTAGGAGTAGATCTTGATCGCCAATTTGTACCTCACCGACTTCTCGACTATTGATGATAGGAGGAAAGGACAGGACTTGTCCTTCCTTATCCCAGAGAAGAGGAACGTCATCAGCTTGTGAAAGTTGCGCTCCATACTCCAACCCTTTGGGATGGACGGATAAAATTTCCTGAGGTGTCATTTTTTCGGTGAATCCGAGGGGAGTGAATCGCGTTTTTTCCGATTTCACGAGACCATAGGTTACTGGAAACGTAATGGCGGCCAAACGATAGATACCGATTGAAACCGTTTGACGTTTTCTCCCAAAAATATCGGCTAACTTTTCTTGTGTTTGTATGAGTTGATTCAACCCTTCTTCGGTAACCTGATGTCCTGTCGCAGCGCAGGCTGCGACAAATGGTCGTACGATTTCAATGCCTGGAAGTACCGTCAGTCGACGTTTTGCCCGGCTTTTACTGGAGAGAAAGGGGTAGTCAATCGGCTTCGCATCAAGGACGAGCCGAATTTGGCGGGCAATACCTTCCACGCACCAGAGATCTGGTCGGTTGCTATCTTGCAGTTCAATGCGTAATTCACCATTGGCCGGGTTATGATCCTTGAGTTCTCCCTTGACCAGTTGAAGCCAGGATTCAATTTGGTTAACGTCGGCCCTTCGGCCTACGAGTTTTTCAAAGTCGTTATGAAAGATAGAAATGGTTGGCATATGGTATTTAAAATTTTCGTCGCATATTGCGAACGGCCTCGAGATCCGAAGTGAATAAGTCTCGTATGTCATGAATGCCCAGAGCAACCATCGCCATGCGGTCAAGTCCCAATCCCCACGCAATCACGGGAACGTTGACGCCTAAGGGAATGGTGACTTCGGGTCGAAAGAGTCCCGCGCCCCCAAGTTCCATCCATCCAAGATGCGGATGTCGAACATGCAACTCGACAGACGGTTCCGTAAAAGGAAAGTAGGCGGGTAAAAACCGAATTTCTTTGGCTTGAGCCATTTCCGACGCAAACAGATTGAGCAGTCCCAACAACGTTCGAAAGTGTATGTCATGACCTAATACAATACCTTCGACTTGAAAGAAGTCTGTGGCATGAGTGGCATCAACCTGGTCGTAGCGAAAGCACCGTGCGATCGAAAAGTATTTTCCAGGGACATCCGGATTATTGGCTAATGTCTTCGCGGATACGGCCGTGCCTTGGCTGCGAAGAATCAGCCGTCTTGCGCGCTCGCGATCATACGGATATTGCCACCCTTTTGAGCCGGTCGTCCCTCCATTTCTATGGGCATCGGCCACTTGAGAGAGATACGGTTCTGCGATAGATTTTGCGTGAGTAGGGTTTTTGACAAAATACACATCGTGAATGGCACGAGCGGGATGAAATTGTGGCATATAGAGGGCATCCATATCCCAAAACTCCGTTTCAACTAACTCGCCACGCATTTCCTGAAAGCCCATACTCACAAGCTTCTGTTTCACAGAGTCTAAAAATTCCCTGTACGGATGCCGACGGCCTACAGCAAGTCGAGGTGGACGAAGGCTGATAGAGTACTTTCGAAACGAATAATTGCGCCAGGAACCGTCTTTCAGCATATCCGGCGTCAGTTGTGACGTTTCTTTGGAAGACTCTGACGTGGTCAGCTCACTGATGGTCTGTCCTTCCGGAGTCAAGGCATAGGTGCGCAAGATTTCGTCTTCAATGCGAAAGGGTTCCTGTGCACTACCGCGTTTCACGGCGTACTGGCGAATCAATGCCTGGTCCGAATCTGGAAAGGTTGTCAGTGGCTGAGTGTTTTCTGCTAACTGTGTCAGTAAGTTTCGTAGGGCCTGCGTGGTGACGCTTGCCGTGTCTGTTGTCTCTAAGACACCTCCCGAGACTAATCGAATCGCCTGATCTTTTTTGAGAAGGCCGATGGCACGACTGAGTTCGGTGGGTTGAAAGTGGTTTTGAGCTTGGAGGTCTTTCACCGTCACTCGTGCCCCGCGAGTCTGATGCTCTTGAATGGACTGAAGGATCCATTCCGGAGGAGAGGTGGTTTGTCTATAGGTTTCTCCGGTCTCACTTAATGACACGATAGGGGTGATGTGTTCGGTTGCCAAGACAATCAGTTGTTTGGTAAGCAGCCACCCAACGGCCATACTGACTTGTGACGGATCAAGCTCGGTCGCGTGAGCAAGCTCGCCGTCGGAGAGTGCCTTGTTGGCACGCTTTAATATCGTGAGAACTTTGGCTTCGAGAGGATGCAGGCTATCGAGTAGAGCGGTAGTATCCATGATACACGTTAAACGTTAATGGTCTGCCCTGCCGTTCGCATCTGTTGTATGGTGATGGAAAAATCGTCACTGCCAAAAATCGCGGATCCAGACACCAAAACATCGGCACCGGCCTTGATAATAGAGCCAGCATTATGAAGGTTAATCCCTCCGTCGACTTCCAATAGCCCTGGATTTTTTCCTGAGTTAAGAATCTGACGAATCCGAGAAATTTTCTCCAGGCAGGCGGGGATGAAGGTTTGTCCGCCAAATCCTGGATTTACCGACATAACAAGGATGAGATCCGCTTCGTGGATGACTTCTTCAAGTGTGCTCACCGATGTTGCCGGGTTCAACGTGACGCCGGCTTTGACGTTGCGTTCTTTAATGGACTGAAGTGTTCGGTGAAGGTGAGAGCAGGCTTCGACATGTACGGTCAAGACGTCGGCTCCAGCGTCAGCGAATTCTCCGATAAAGGCATCGGGATTAGTCATCATTAAATGTACATCCAAAGGAAGCGTCGTCACCTTGCGGACTGCTTCAACTATAGGTGGTCCAACGGTGAGATTGGGGACGAAGTGTCCATCCATAACATCGATGTGGATCCAGTCGGCGCCTGCAGCTTCCACGAGGCTGACTGCTTCTGCGAGCCGACTGAAGTCGGCCGAAAGAATCGACGGTGCAATAAGTGGAGTTGAAGGCATGATTATCTCTTCTGTTTCCTTACCCGAGCCGCAAAAAATCCATCCATTGATACCGTATTGAAAGAAGTGACGAGACTTCCTGCATCATTCACGAGTGCCTGGGCGGCCGGAGGAAGCCACGGCTTGACGGAATCCTGATAACAGTCTTGATGATGTTCGAGGAATGTGTCTACAACCTGGCTTGTTTCCTCTACTTCCGTCGAGCAGGCACTATAGACTAACACTCCACCGGGTCTCAAGAGCGTGCTTACCTGTTCCAGGATTTTCCCTTGAAGGCGTTGGACATGATCGATCAGATCTGGTCCCTTTAACCACTTGCCTTCTGGATGACGACGAAGTACTCCCAGTCCCGAGCAGGGGACATCGAGCAGAATGCGATCGAACTTTTGCCCCTGCAAAGACGTCCAGGTATTCTGTTGAGTCCTATTTGCGGTAGAAGAAGGTGTTGATGGAATATCGGTTTCCATATCCGCACACACAGGCATAATGTTTGTCAGCCCGAGTCGTTGAGAATTGGACGTCAGACGTTTCAGCCGCTGTGCATCTCGATCCACTGCGATAACTTGTCCATGGTTGAGCATCAGTTGGCTTATATGGGTTGTTTTTCCACCTGGGGCTGCACAGGCATCTAAAACGTGATGATCGGGTTTGGTGTCCAATAATGGAGGAATAAGTTGAGCCGCTTCATCTTCAATATAGCACCACCCGTCTGTTAATGGACCAAGGTCGCCCAGTTTTCCACATTTTTCCAACATCACCCCGAGCGGACTGATCGTGGTTTCTCGTGCCGCATGTCCTTCAGATCGTAGTCGGGCTATCAGTTCATCGCGTGAGCACTGCAATGTATTCGTTCGTAACGTGAGTGGTGGGATCTGAAGCGTCGCCTCGCATAGTGTTTGTGTCTTTTGGGTACCCCAAGCCGATAACCATCGTTCGACTACCCAGGAAGGGCAGGAATGTCGAATAGACAAGGCCAAGATGGGATCTTCCGAGGGATCGGGCCATGGAGGAGCGGGTTGGCGAATGATATTGCGAAGCACAGCATTCATCATGCCACTCCAATTGCGGCCACCAATGGTTTTGGCGAGCTTCACCGATTCATTCACAGCCGCCGATGGCGGAATTTTATCAAGGTATAGTAATTGGTAGGCCCCCAGACGAAAAATCATAGCAACGGTGAGGGGCAATCGCGACATTGGGCGATCGGCAAATTGATTCAAGCGCCAATCCAACGTCTCGCGATGCCGCAAGACGCCATACACGAGTTCAAATATCAGACCTCGGTCCACCTCTCGTACCTTCAACGATTCGAATATCGAGTCGACCACATCATCGGCAAGCGGTTGTTGCCGATGGATGTTTAACAGAATGGTCAAGGCGGTAGCCCGGGCTCCTGGGTGAGCTGCCGGTCGTTTGTTCCTGGCGGGCACGCTCAAAGACTCAGGACCTTTTGTGGCCATGCCGACACATCAGAGGGTAGGTGAACATGAAGGTTGCAAAGAACATGTGCCTATGACGAGCCCTTCTCAACTGAGAGTTGGGCTGCTAATTCAATGGCTTCTATCAGACTCGTTGGGTCCGCCTTTCCTTTTCCGACAATATCGTAGGCGGTTCCATGATCGACCGACGTACGAATGAATGGGAGTCCAACGGTGATATTGACGCAATGACCAAAGGCCACAGTTTTGAGCGCGACAAGTCCTTGATCATGATACATAGCGACTATTCCGTCAAATTCTCCACGAACGGCTTTCCCAAATAGAGTGTCGGCCGGGTGCGGTCCCGTACAGCGAATCCCAGAGGTACGTGCTCGTCTGATGGCAGGGGTGATAGCCTGCTGTTCCTCATCACCAAAGAGGCCGTTTTCTCCTGCATGCGGATTCAGTCCAGCAACCCCGATACGTGGCTGTCTCATGCGGAATAATCTACGAAGTCCAGAGTCGGCTAATCGAATGGCACGTAAAACATTGGTCGTTGTGATCGATTGAGAAAGACTTCGGATGGCCACATGTGTCGTGACAAATAGTATTTTGAGGGGTCCGCCGAGAATCATCATGCCGAATTCTTTTGTGCGGGTCAGCGCTGCCAACATTTCTGTATGGCCGGGGTACAGGTGCCCGGCGAGGTGAATAGCTTTCTTGTTAATGGGTGCGGTTACGATACCGTCAACGGCGCCAGTTTGTGCTAATTGAACGGCTTTGTGAATATACCGTACCGATGCATCTCCGGATATGGCACTGGCCTGGGCTTTCCGAAACCGGCCTAACGGCTTTTCAAGCGGGTCGAGAACTGGGAGAAGACCTCGGCGAAAGATGTTCCGTCCGTCCTGTAGAGGGTATTCCTGAACCGAGACAACTTTCGTGGGAATATGTAGGGCATGTGCAGTTCGTTCCGCAAGCGTGGGTGATCCAACAACAAGTGGAGCGCACCACTTCCATATTCTGGGCTGCGCGAATGTCTTGACGATAATTTCTGGACCTATCCCTGCTGGGTCACCCATCGTAACGGCTAGTATCGGCCGAGGTGTTGTATGTGAAGCTGTTTTCATATTCTATGGTTACAACCTACTGTATTTTGATGCGTGGTGAGATAGTCTATGGGACGCAGGACACTTATGTGGAACGTGAAGTCCTGCGTGATTTCTTTTTCGTGTGTGAAGTATTGTGAAATATTTGGACGGCTTGTTCAATGATTTCTCGAACGGGTTTTCCTGTTTTTTTTGCAAGCTGCAGGCAATCCCGATATTCAGGCTTCACTTTTTGTTGTCCATTTCCTATAGAGGCGATTTTAACCTGGACAGAGCCTTCGGGCAGTTGGACTGTTTCAATTTTTCGTGGCAGGACGGATCGGCTGACCTCGTTCATTCGTACGCCGAGCGTCGTGGTTTCTTGAAAAAGTGTTTGGATCACGTCATCAGATAGGCTTTTGGGGGCTAAGGCCATGAGGATGATTCCAGGGCGACTGCGTTTCATGATGACTGGGGTTAACGTCACATCTAAAGCTCCGACCTTGAAGAGTTGGTCAATGACAAACTCATATGCTTGAGGATTGAGATCGTCGATTGTTGTGTGGATTTCAACGATCGGCTCTGTGTCTTGTTGATCGTGAACCTGACGAGAACTGAGAAATACGCGAAGAACATTCGCCCAGTTTGGTGTCTCTGCCGTGCCCGCTCCGTACCCGATGCACTGTGGATTCATAGGGGGAAGAGTCCGAAAGTCCTGAGTGAGAGTGGTCAGCAGCGCCATTCCTGTCGGAGTGGTGAGCTCAAGAGCCGGCCCCGATGCAAAGATTGGCACGCCTAATGCCAGTTGAGCCACAGCCGGTCCGGGAACGGGCAAGACCCCATGGGCTGTTTGAATGGTCCCGGACCCTACATTGACCGGAGATGCGGAGACTGAGGTGATGGCGAGATAGTGAAGCCCAAGCAAGGTTCCGACAATATCAACAAGTGAGTCGACAACACCTACTTCGTGGAAATGTACCTTGGCGAACGGGACTCCATGCACCGTTCCTTCGGCTTCGGCCAAGCGCTGAAAGACATCACGGGCACGTTGTTTCACGTTTGGAGGAAGTGGACTTTTGGTCAGAATACGTCGAATCGTGGGGAGCGAAAGTGGCTTGGAGAATCCTTCACGAATGATGACATCGACCTTCGTTGCATGCAGCGATCCACGGTGAACGTTCTTCGTTTTGAGTTGATAGCCGCCTGCCGCCAGTTGTTGCAATCCTTTTTTGAGCGTCGAAAACGGGACACCGGCATCGACCAATGCGCCGAGACACATATCGCCGCTAATACCTGAGAAACAGTCAAAATGTAGGTGTGACACGATTGTCCTTTATGCGCAGTAGAGAATATCGCTCATCTTAGCAGATACGGATGGGTTCATACATGATTCGGCGCTGGGCATGCGTGTCATTTGACTGATGGGAAGGGCTGTGGTATTCGACCAATAGATAGGATATTTATAGCATTCTCATGTGACGAAAGGTTTCAGCATTGAAGATGATCACGAATCAACGGCAAAGGATTGTTCGCATAAGTCTGTCGGTATTCAGTATAGTCTTTGTCGTGGCTTCGTTGTGTGGAACACTTGCAGAGGCCAAAAAAAGACGTTCGACAGCTTCCGGCACGTTTAAAATTTCTCAAGTTACGACTTCGCCGACTCCCTTTGAGGTGGGGAATGGGAGTTTGACAATTTCAACGATCGTGAAGATTCCAAGAAACTTACAAGGACTCTATATTTTGGAAATTTCGGCGCTTGTTACGTCTCCGACTCAACGCTCCATGCGCTTTTTGACGCAACGGGTGCCGGTAGGATCGAAGGCCGCAGCGCAACTGGGTCCGAAAATTTCTGTGGTGTTAGTGTGGGATGGTAAAGATCAATCCCATACGCTTGTCGATCCGGGCGTCTATCGGTATGAAGTTCGAGCGAAGCTTATGGCTGAAAAAGGTGCTGGCATAGCGACGCGAATGGTCTCACGACGTTCACGTGGAGCTGTCGAAGTCATTAAGTATCATGCCCCGCAACCACCCGTAATCCTTGAGGATCTTCAAAACAATTCAGAGATTAGCTCTGATGACTCATCGGCGAGTGACGATGAATCTTCTCAGGAAGAAGCGGTTGAGCCCGTTGTTGATGAGGTTGAAATGTTACCCGATGAGTCAACAAGTCACCCTCCGCTGGAACCGGGAGAACCAGGAGTGGAAATTATTGAGGAAGAGGAGATGTTAGTCATTCCCCAAGAAGGTTAATGCGATGAGCCAGGCATGCGGCTCCAAATCCATTGTCGATATTCATCACGCCCACCCCGCTTGAACAGGCATTCAACATGGTGAGCAGTGCGGCAAGTCCACCAAAACTCGCACCATATCCCTGACTTGTCGGGACGGCGATGGTCGGCCGATCCACTAGTCCTCCTATGACGCTTGGAAGGACCCCATCCATCCCGGCTACCACAATTACGACTCGTGCCTGATGTAATACTTTTTGTCGATCCAGGAGACGATGGAGTCCAGCTACTCCAACGTCAAATAATGTTTGGACGCAGCTGCCCATGACTTCTGCGGTGATCCTGGCTTCTTCGGCAACGGGAATATCCGATGTCCCGGCCGTCACAATCACGATATTCCCGCGTCGAGATTTCTGAGAAGGCTGCACGGAAACAATCCGCGCTTCTTTATGATAGGTGGCTTTTGGAATGGCTCGAGTTAACGCCCGTGCCATATCCGGTTGAACGCGAGTCGCTAATAACGAGCGGCTTGTCTTGAGTAACTTTCTTGCAATGGCCGTGACTTGCGCTTTCGTCTTCCCTTCGCAAAAAATAACTTCTGGAAATCCCTGTCGCACCGAGCGATGATGATCGATTGAGGCGAATCCAACATCTTCATACGGTAACGTGCGCAACTGTTGAAGGGCGTCATGGACCGATACTGATTTGGAGCGGACCTGTTCGAGCAGTTGTTGAAGGTGATTAGTATCCATTATTGAGGCCGTAAAGTGGTTGGTGTTGCGAAGTTCATGAGTCGAATCCTCGCCCCGATTCAACTTTTGCCGCACGGGTCATGAGATTGGCGACTGCTTGACGGGGATCCATCTGTGTAAACAAGACGTGATACACGCCATCAACAATCGGCATTTCGATGTTATGTCGCTGGGCTAATCCTGCGGCAGCACGAGTGGTGCGAATGCCTTCTGCCACGGTTGAGGTATGTGAAAGAATGTCATCCAGAGACAATCCTTGTCCGAGTTGTAATCCAACCGTATAGTTTCGACTTAAAGATCCTGTGCAGGTCAACACAAGATCTCCTAACCCCGAGAGTCCGTATAATGTGGAGACGTCTGCACCCATGGCGATGCCTAAGCGAATCATTTCAGCGAGGCCCCGGGTAATTAAGGCCGCTCTGGTATTGAATCCCAACTCCAATCCATCCACAATACCGGAAGCAATGGCCATCACGTTTTTTAAGGCGCCTCCAATTTGAGCGCCAATCATGTCATGTCCAGCGTATACCCGAAACTGCGGCGTCAAAAACACCTGTTGGAGTTGTGTTACCAGGTCGCCGGTGTGTCCAGCCAACAAAATAGTCGTTGGCTTCTCTTGACAGACTTCGCGAGCAAAACTTGGTCCAGAAAGAATCGTCACGAAGGGGTGCCAGGGGTGAGGAAGCACATGTTCAACAATATTCGACATGAGGGAAAGCGAGTGTTCTTCAATGCCTTTTGTCGCAATCGTGATCGGCAAGGGTTTGGTCAGATGAGGGTGGAGTTGCTCAAGAATCGTATGCATGGCATGAGAGGGAACTGCTAAGAGCAGAAGGTCTGTTTCACGAACCGCTTCGGCAAGTGATGCTGTAGCTGATAAGGAGTCAGGCAAAAGAAAGTCGGGGAGATACAACGTATTGCAGTGTGTCGTGTGAATTGATTCTGCCACCTCCTGTTCATGTGCCCAAAGACGAACGGTATATCCCTTACGCGCCAAGAGGCGGGCCAACGCCGTTCCCCATGACCCGGCGCCGATCACGGAAATAGTCTTAAAAGGTTGAACAACCATTATGTATACTGTTTACATAAAACCTCTCCATTCTTCAAGGACAGTGTATGAATGAACGAAAGAAATGTCCTTCTTGTGGTTTTGGAATTTCCAGTGGCGCGCGTCACTGTATGAAATGTGGAACACAAGTGGATTCCCATGTACAAGAACAACGAGCCGGAGAACTCTTAAACATCAGAATTCTGTACATAATGGTTGGTGTGCTTATCCTTGCCGTCCTGTTTCCTCCCTGGGAAGCTGCGCCTGAGGAACCTCCGCAATTTCTGGGAATGGCCTTTATTCTTTCTCCTCCACGTGAAGGAGCAGTTGTGAGCCGGATGTTGCAAACCATCCAACTTGTCACGATTGCAGTGGGGGGAATGTATGCTTCTTGGCTGTTTCGATCCAAATAACCGGTAGCCGCTTATTTCTCTCAATAAGTGCATACGCTGAAAAGGTTCTTTCGTCTTAGGCTGTTTCCCGCCTACGAGTCTGTATTGTGTAGACATTCCTCAATTGCTGTGATGTCTGGAGATTCAGGTTGTTCGTCTGACTCCGCGCTTTCAAGATAAGCAACCATTTGATTGAGGTCTACTGAGCCGATGGTGTTGTCGTAATACGAGGAAGAGGGAGTCGTTTGCGCATACATGGGGTTGTCGGCAACGATATACACATCGTGAAAAAGAATCGATTCCATAATATATTCGCTTGGTGACGAGGCATGGCCTGTGTAAGCAGGGTCTTCCAGACGAGCTGGTGCGTTGGTTTTCATCTGCAACTGCGGTCCCAGCCTTCCGGTCGCCGCGGAGATGTTGGGGATAATATGGCAACCGGCGCACGCATGTTGCAGAAACAATCGTTTCACGGAAGTTTCGGCATCCTGCGTGCTGTGTGAATCACGATTAACGTAGCTCCATTCTTCTGGTGAAAGAAGATGTTGGTACGCTGAGCGAATAACCTGTGGTGCAGGAGGTGCTTCGCCTTCGTGGACATATAGCCACGTATCAATGGCCACAAGCTCGTTAAGTGTGAGATTGACCGGGGGAAGGTGAGCTTTGGGCATGGGCGATTCGCAGTCTCGACTCCCCTTCAAGCCCCAGCCAGCCACGACATAACACGTGGGACAGACATGGGACTCAGCCAGATACTCTATCGAGGTGGTTTTTGTTCGTTGCCGAGTAGAAATTCCCCATAAATTCGGTGCCCGTTTACTCCGATGTTTCGGTTGAAACGCATGACACACGGGGCACTGGGCTTTTCCAACATAGCCGGCGGCGTCACTTTTCCCGAGGGTGCCGAATATGAGAATTTCACCCTCATCTGCTAGCTGCTGAATCGTGACGGTATCGTTGGCCGTTATCTCCTCAGATGAAAATATTGGTGATGCCGTGTGCTCGTTCCAATTCTCACAACCTGTGGCGGTTCCGGTCAGCAAGATAACGATCCACCATACGATACGCAATCTCATCGTAAAGCATGACACTCATAATGAGTGTATTGGAGTGAGTTCCGAAAAGAGAGAACTGGTGAACTCGGTCATTCCTTTATTCGTAAGATTTTTTGAATTTCCTGTGCTTTGCGTTGCTGCAGGTTGACGAATACATCTGGTCCATTAATGAGGCGGTACTGCACATCTTCCGTTGTGACATCTGCACAGATGCCCGTGCCTTTTTGGTAGGCTGAAAATCGTGTCACCGTGTTACTCCGGCGATGCATTCGCAAGATGCTGATGGTACAGGCTTCACCGTCATAGGGTTCACTCACTAACTGTTCATCATCCCATTCCTTGATCGCATAGACATGCGTCGCCACATCCAACATTGGTGCATGTTCAACGAGTAACACGCCAGTCGATTCGATGCATTGTTTTTGCTCACGAAAGCAATATAATTTTGATGTTTGAACCGCATCGTCCGTTGGGCCTGCGTCCCGCGCCCATGTTCCTTCGACCTCAACCGCCTTATCCCATTGATCGCCATGGAAGGTATACTTGGGAAGATAGGGCAAGGGGCGATCAAGGACTTTGTTGTCATCGGTGAGATGTGTGAGTGTTTGATAGTCGAGATCTCCCGTGGTCGGTAAGCCGACATGGGCTTGATAGTCCTTCAGCGCGGCTTTGGTCTGTTTGTCAAAGGTTCCCGTATAGGGGCCAACTCCATATCCAAATCGACCCAGGAAAATCTGCACCCCCATAGTCAGAACACGAAATTCTTTTGGATTTCCCTTGATCATATCAAGTTCTTGCTGCCCTCGTTGTGCCTTACGTGACAGTGTCGCCGCCGGATTGTTGGAATGTTGCGCGTTCGTGTCCATCGGCTTCTGCGTATTATCGGAGCTTTTGGTTTGTATGGATTTTTTAGTTTCCATTGCATCATCATGGACATGATGGTCCTGTTCTGCCAATGCTGGCGCGGTCAACGTGAACGTAAGACATACTGTCAAAAACCATGTTCGTACCATTGTGACAAAGGCCTCCTTGTGAGAAGAAACGTTACCGTGATGTGGTGAAACGGCCTCCATCATCACAAGCGAGACTCCGGGGAGTCAAGAGAGATCGGGAAAGGTTCGTCAACGATGAAATATATGTCGTGCTACTGCTAAATAGGACCTTCGATGATGGGCGCGATAATCTGTAGCATGTTCGGGACCCGGGAACAGGAAAAATTTGTGAGTCGGATAAACGATTGACTCGTGGATTACGTGAACAGGAATGGCCTTCGGTGGTAGTTATGATAAGTCGTAAAGAACATTGAGTGATTGCGTATGAAGATTCGAATCTCCCCTTGCCAGTGTCCTATGTACGGGTGTCTTGGCAATATTTTGTCTGTCATCCTTCATCCGTACATAGGGCATATCGTGATTGCTGTCACGATGTTGGAGGCATCGAGGTCAAAAAAACGGCGGGTGGAGTTTTCACCCCACCCGCCGTTTAGAGAAACCCACAAAGGTCGACTACTTCTTTTTCGTCGTGGTCTTCCTTTTGGTCGTGGTTTTCTTTTTAGCAGCTGCCGGCTTTTTCTTAGCCGTCGTGGTCTTCTTCGCCGCCGGTTTTTTCTTGGCAGCTGCTGGCTTTTTCTTAGCCGTCGTGGCCTTCTTCGCTGCCGGTTTTTTCTTGGCAGCTGCCGGCTTTTTCTTAGCCGTCGTGGCCTTCTTCGCTGCCGGTTTTCTGGCTGGCGCCTTTTTCTTAGCTGTTGCCAACGCTCTCACCCCCTTTCTAATCTGGAACCATCCGTAGATGGCTCCCACCGTTCATCTATTTCAATGAACGGGTTAAGTCTATATTCACCTTCGCGATTGCGTTCTCGCTTGGTCATCACTGCTGTTTCTTCGGTAATCTGTTTTGAAAGATAAAGAAATCATCAAATATTTTTTAGGAAAGTTATCGTGAGAGGAATGTGTGTGAAGAGGCAAATAATATTTTTCATGACATTGTTAAATATATACTACAACGTTCGAATGCATTTTGCCAGAAAAAAATTCATTTTTTTCTTGACAGCGAAAATTTCTTTGTACGAGAAAAATCATGCAAGACATACATCGATGAAAAATTTTTTTTCATGAGAAGGAAAAGAAGGAGAAGGTCATGACGAAATAGATGATTGGTGGAAGGAGGATTAAAAGGTAATGGTACGTGTCTCTTGCGAAGCAAAAGACATGGGAGTTGCAAGAAAATGAACTCGTCCAATGATTCGTCCGTCTTCGGTTTCGACATCGACGCGCCACTCTCCGGGATCAAGTCGTTGTTTGACGGTGTAGCTGCGATATCCGCGTTCACGGCCTCCTGAAATAGAAATGGGAATACGATCCGTGGTCGAGAAAGCGTCTTCTGTGTTGGCTGGCCGATGCTGCCAATGATGATACACGGTAGTTTCCAGGGTGACGGGGGCAAAGACGCTGGTAAAACAATAGACTGGCTGTTCAGTGGGAACCTCGTCATCCGATTGTTTCAAGACGTCGTACCATGCACCGTCATAAAACGTGAGGTGGTAGTCATGTTGAGCCTTTTCAACATGATGATAGGCGCCGCCAAATTTGAGAGAGAGTGGAACCGGCGGGATCCAATTCAAAAAATAGAATCCGCACAGACTGACGATTAAACCCAAAGCCGGGAAAAAGGTGAGAATCGGTTCCCATGATGAGCGAAGTGCAAGACCGTCAAAGATGAGTGTGACGATTTTCCAAATGACCACTGCACTCAAGGCTGCTCCGAGAAGAAAGACCCAGATGTTCATCAAGCCCGTGAGGACGGGAAGAAAGAATGTAAAAAAGCTGAAGACGACCATGGCATAGAGCGAGACAAGCAGTTTGATACTTGAGAGTCGATGCCGAAACCATTCATTCGCGATCAGGAGCAATATGATGACGGCTAAAAATAGAGACGAGGTGGTGAGTGACGAACTTTGGAAGTAAAAAATCGTATACGCACTAAAGAGTCCTCCCAGAAGAAATTGGAGGGCCTTCGTCAGATGCGGTCGAGCCCACTGGATGACATGCAAGGCACTCCAGCCAGTTTCTTGAGGTGGAGAGGGGATCATGTCGAACTGAAGCCGGCCCGTGAGCACAACCAGTGTCCCCAGAAGACTCAAGTACAAGAGTAAAATCAAGTTATCGAAGAGGCGGTCGATCCGGCTCAGGGTCAATGTGTCATACGTAACCCCCGCCAGGAAAAACACCATGGGGGCGAAGGGGCTTGTGAGGTGGGTATGGAGATGATTGAGAGGGGTCCGTACGATAGGTTCGATTGTTGAAATGACGTGAGATTTTAGGGAGGTTCCCAGCAAGGCGTGCCTACCGTTCCAAGAGATGTCACTGTTCTTCCTCTTTCCACTCTTGTTGTATTGCCTCGGCACGCCGGCGTTGTTTCTTGAATACATAGAGTGCCAATCCGAGGATTCCCAGCCACAGAGCGATTGAACTGGTAAAAACAGGAATCCAGTTTGTCCAAAGAGATTGCTCATTCCAGAAATTGGCTTGGATCTGTTCAAGCGACTGAGTTGTTGTGTGAACGATTGTGTCTTGAAAAGACATACCTTGTTGTAATGACGCGAGCACATGCTTAGGCCATTCATCGCCAAATTGCTGAATGCCATAGCGAACAAAGGCATGTGAAAGAACGTACGCGTGATGGGCAGACGTCCGATCTTGCTGAAATTGGTGCTCCAGTTCGAGCAACGCCGTTGGGTGTCTCACGACCATCGCCCACGCGAGTCTGGCTCGATCTTCAAAGCCCCATGACTGTGCCGCAACCATCGCTAGTCCTTCGTCGAACCAGCGAGGAACGGATTGACCACCTGCCGCTCTTCCAACCAAAATGTGTGCAAGTTCATGAGCTAACAAGCTTTCGAGCGAATCATAGGGATAGCCGATGACTCGCTCAGGTAGTATGACAATGAGATCGTGTTGAGAGATCGCATACCCAGAGACCCAGCCGGGAGCTTGTCGAGCCCAATCAGACTATTCAGGTGCGACGATCACCCGAATCGGACTTCCTGGTCGTTGGATTCCGACAAGGTTCATGATGGATTGAACGCGGGCTGAATCGAAGTTTTGCAAACGAGTCGTAATGGGAGCCAGAGCAGACGGGCCTTCCACGATCAGAAGTGGTGGCTCAGTGCCATCAGCAGGCAAGCATAAGCCAAAAACCACAGCGACTGTAAACAGGAGGTTCCAAGATGGTTTCATTTGACAAAATTACGATGTGGGCGAACATTTCACATTAATGTGTGCGGACTTTACAGAAAGCAAACAGATTTAGTTCCTTACTGTAACCCATATGGCGCCAAGCAAATCATATGTCCTTGTGAGTATTCAGCTCGTCTGTCTTGGAATCATTGTACTGACAGGACCCATTATTGTCTCAACCGGATGGCTCTTGGGTCTTGAGGTGGTGGGAGGCATCATCGGTCTCTGGGCATTTCAGGCCATGACAATGAAAAACCTTCATGTCTTCCCTGAGGTCCATGAACGGAGTGTTTTGGTCACCCATGGACCCTATCGCTTCATCCGGCACCCGATGTATACGGCCTTACTGCTCTGTACGTTGGCCATGGTCTTCGATGAGTTTTCCATCCTGCGGTTGGTTGTGTGGTTGTCTCTTGGAAGCGACTTGATTGCGAAGCTCACGTATGAAGAGCGTCTATTATCTCAACACTTTAAAGAATATTCAGACTATCAGCGTCAAACGGCCCGTCTCGTTCCGTTTATCTTTTAACATCCTCTTATAAGAGATTTGCTTGATCGAACGTCTACGACGACTTCTGCGAGCTTGGCGTATCTCGCTTTTGCCGAATCACGTTCAAAACCTCATTCAGATGATTCGGATGTGTGGTTTCTACTTTCACCACATATGATTGTTCGGTGGGAGCGAATGGCTCATCTTGCAACAACTGTTGCTCTAAGACGGTACAATCCGCTTCTGATGCATCATGCCCTTTGTGTAGTCGTTCCTCAATACGTTGCCGAAGTATGGATTCAGGGGCACGAATATCAAGAATGAAAAAAGGAAGATTCAATTCTTTCGCCAATGCGGCAAAAGGTGCTCGATAGGTCTGTTTTAAGAATGTCGCATCCACAATGACGGAATGCCCGGATTGTAGGGCGGAGCGAGCGAGCCTTTCTAGTTGAGCGTAGGTCGACTGCGTTGAAGCTTCGGAATACACACTATCGGTTTGCTGGGCGTCGGTTCTTGTTGATTGGGAAAGCCCTAAAAGGCGTTTTCGCTCAATATCGGAACGGATTCGAATGGCCTCGATGGATTCCAGCAATGTTTGCGACACGGTGGTTTTACCAGATCCCGAAAGACCGTGCGTGATAATGAGGGCGGGATGAGGTCGTGTGGTGAATGATTCTGCCAGTGTGAGATATTTCTTGAGTTCTTCGGCAAGTTTGGCACTTTCCGTGCCCTCTTCTTTCTCTTGTGTCAGCCGAATGGCGATGACTTTTGCACGAACCACTGCCCGGTAGGTCAGGTAATACCGAAAGATATGCAGTCCTTCGTAGTCTCCTGTTCGTTCTAGATAGGTATTCAATAACCTCCATGCGAGGGTGGAAGCGTCACGGTCGATGAGGTCCATCACAACGAATGCGATTTCACTTATCACATCGATCCAGCGAAATTCTTCATTAAATTCAATGCAATCAAAAATGACCAGTTCATGATCGACGAGCGCGATATTTCCGAGATGGAGATCTCCATGACATTCTCGAATATATCCTTTTGCTTTTCGAAAGTTGAAGTATTCCACGCATCGCGAATGCTCAACCTCGGTCCAGTGTCGTAATCGTTCCACAGGGTGTGTGGGTATACGGCTGCCGGTTTGAGGTGATAGATGTTCGAAATTGCCCATGACGATACGATGAAGAAGATCTGGGATTCCGAATGCTGAAGAAGGGTCCGCGACTGCGATTCGAGTATAAAATTCCGCAATTTTTCTCGCTAGTTCATCAATGTGGGGCTCGAAAATTTGTTTATTATGAATGCGTTGAGATAGCAGAGCGTTCTGAGGAAACTGTTTCATTTTGACGGCATATTCAATGGGCTCACCCTTACCGTTCAGGCTAGGGGTTTCTGCGCTTCCGGTGATCGTGACAAGAGCAAGGTAGTATTCTGGCGCGAGACGCCGATTTAACCGAAGTTCTTCTTCACAAAAAATTCGTCGTTGTTCGAGTGTGGAGAAGTTCAAGAACCCTAAGTTGACAGGTTTTTTGATTTTGTATGCATATGGACCGGTCAAGAGCACCCACGAAATATGGGTTTCCAGCAGTTCGAATCGTGTGACTTCATGACTATAGACAGAAGGCTTTTGAAGTGATTCAAGGAGTGTGTCAGGACAGGAAGGAGACGAAGCATTCATACAGAGGATAAAGTTGGGGCTTTAGGCTTCACGCTTTTGACGCAAGATCTCATGGATGTGCTCACTCGTCTCTTTCACGAGAATACCCATTTTCGAATGAGCCGGCTCTAAGTCGACCGGCAAATCATGGTGTTTGAGTCGTTCACTCGTGATTCGTCCGATCGATGCGACAAGGACGTTTTTCAAAGCTTTCCGAAATTCATCGACTTCCTGTGTTTCTTCTAAAATCTTCACGACGTGGTCGATTTGAACCGCGTTTGTCACAAGAATGGCATCGACGTGTCCGTCGATAATTTTTTTTAGCAACCTCCGAAGGGGTTCGGTGTCTTCAGGCATGTCCCATCGATAGACAGGGACAGGGGTGACGGTTGCTCCTCGTTCTCGCAAAGCTTCTAGAAGTTCTGCGTTTGTTGCCCCGTATTCTTGCACGGCGATGCGAAACCCTTTGACGCCTTCCGGTTGAAATGTGCTGACCGCTTCCAATACATCTCGCCAGGTGTTTGGCTCGGGAACCACGATGGAGGGGGTGAGAGCAATCTCCTTCAATGCGGTCACGGATTTTGGGCCTCTGGCAATCAGTACGGCTTGCCCAAGAGCCTGTTGGATTGATTCCAAAGAAAACTTCGTTTGTAGGACTTGAACTAGACTTCTGGTGCCGACTCCAGTCAGCAAGATCACCATGTCGTACTGCCCATTCAGAAGCCGTTCTCCAAAAGCCAACGCTTTTGGGTTCTCTTCCAGAGGAATTTCTCGCATGGAGGGCGCGACCGCCGGGTTCCCACCATGACGTTCAATGAACCGTGTCATCTCGGCAGCCATCCGACTTTCAAACGCTGCGATCGTCAGGCCGTTCAATCCACTCTTAGTATTCATTGTCAACTAATCTTCAATATGTGATAGTTTGCATTAACGATACTATCTAGTATTCGCAAAGAGAAAAGCAAACCCTGAACCTTCGGAAGTTTTTTGGGGAACCCAATTGTGATCCATCAATCCTACAATATCATTGAAACGGGAACCGGTGTACCGATTAAGGCGTGGACGAAGGGTGTACCCCTCGAGCCCGAAGCCGAGCAACAACTTCGCAATGTCGCGGCGTTGCCGATCATTCATAAGTGGGTAGCCGCGATGCCGGATGTCCACTGGGGTATGGGAGCCACGGTGGGCAGTGTCATCCCCACCAAGAAAGCGATTATTCCGGCGGCAGTTGGTGTTGACATTGGGTGTGGCATGATGGCCGTTCAGACTACGTTGAACGCGCGACAACTGCCGGACAATCTTCGATCAGTTCGCACGACGATTGAACGAGCCGTGCCGCACGGGCGGACCAATCAGGGACGAAGAGGTGATCGTGGGGCGTGGCACGATATTCCCAAACTTCATCTGAAAGAATGGGCTAGGTTAAAGCCCGGCTATGACGAAATTTTGGCCAAGCATCGCTCGTTAGATCGAGGCAACGACGTCAATCATTTAGGAACGCTTGGGACAGGGAATCACTTTATTGAAGTCTGTTTAGATACGGATGATACCGTGTGGTTCATGCTCCATAGCGGATCACGAGGGGTTGGTAATCGAATCGGCAGTTATTTTATTGAATTGGCGAAAAAGGACATGAGAAAGCATATGAGGAATCTTCCTGACAAGAATCTCTCCTATCTATCCGAAGGGACCGAACATTTTGACGATTATGTCCAAGCTGTCCATTGGGCGCAGGATTTGGCCATGACCAATCGCAAACTCATGATGCAGAACCTCATTCGTGCCATTAAAGAAGCCGGAGAGCTTCCCGAATTTCAGGAAACGCAAGAAGTCGTGAATTGCCACCATAACTATGTAGCTGTCGAGCATCACTATGGTGAAGATGTCTTTGTGACGCGCAAAGGGGCGGTCCGGGCCAGAAAAGGTGAGATGGGGATTATCCCAGGGAGCATGGGGGCACAATCCTTTATCGTTCGTGGGTTAGGCAATGACGAAAGCTTCCATAGTTGTAGCCATGGAGCTGGTCGAGCCATGTCTCGCACCGAAGCCAAGCGGCGGTTCACGATTGCCGATCATGAAAAAGCGACGGCAGGAGTTGAATGTCGGAAGGATAAGGATGTCATCGACGAAACCCCACAGGCGTATAAACCCATCAATGATGTGATGAATGCCCAGCGTGACCTGGTCGAAATTGCCTATACCCTTCGGCAAGTGGTCTGTGTGAAGGGATAGATGAATCTCATTCCTAGCGCAGTCACATAACGATAGATGGGCAAGCCTCCGACATCCATGGTGTAGGCTCTTACTTAGGGGGCGCCCTATTTGAGAGCATGTCACGCACACTAAAAATGCGGGTATTCAAAATCGATTTTCGGGGGGACCCTATTGGGGAGGGTTATTTCATTCATTTAGGTTTACGCATTTTGTAGCGGCGGTGGTTTGTGCGGCGTGGCTGGAATTTCGGATTGGTAAAGCCGCGGCCATAGAGTTCAAACTTATAGAATTAGGTTAATGTTCCACAACTATTGCAATAACCAACAGTCTGATCGAAAAAGTTTGCTTTAATGGATTATTATTATTTTAATTGCCGGGATTACCGTACTTGTGTTTGAACCTGTACCTGCAAATGATGGGAATGAGCTAAGCAACGCTGCCTACGAAGGAGACACGACAAAGGTAAAAGATTTGCTTGATCAAGGAGCGAACGCAAATCATCAACGATTCAACGATGGCGTTACAGCCCTATTAATGGCTGGGCAGAATGGTCATACAGAGGTGATTAAACTGCTGCTCGCCCACAAAGCGGAGGTAAATCTACCAACCAGGAATGGCACGACAGTTCTTATGATGGCGGCCGAAAACGGTCATATAGAGGCCGTAAAACTGCTACTTGCCCACGGGGCAGAGGTGAACGTGCAAGATTATACTAATGGAGCAACAGCCCTTTTCGTAGCAGTAATAAAGGATCATGAAGAGATTGTGAAGATTTTGCTTGCCAAGGGAGCTGATGTAACTCTCCAAGTACGTGGCGGAATTACACCACTAGTCGCAGCGAAAACTAAGCCGATTATTCAGTTACTAGAAGAGGCGAGCACAAGACGATGAGGGTATTCTCTATAATAAAATAAGCTTGACTTCCAACCTCATTAGAGAAGTTATCTTATCACTCTACAACCGTCCGCTCTTGGCCCAGGCTGTGTAAAAACTTCTCTATCGCATCATTAGCAACGCGATAGTCAACGCTCCAACCCATCTTCTCTTTAGGTGTTGGTTGAGACGAGCTTTTCCGGTTGGAGTCACCATGAGCCATTCTGACGCCTTACACGTGGCACTCCTGAACCC
>BQIV01000011.1 GCA_021604005.1 Nitrospirales bacterium
CGGGCTTGTTTGAGCGCAGCGAGTTAGCCCGCCCCACCAACCGGGGTTCAGCTCATCCGATGAGCCTGGCCTGGGCGTTCATGGTTTTGGGTCCTTTTGCCGAAACAAAAGGGCCTCGGCCGCCGGGACGAACCCCGGCAGAATGCAAAAACCTAGGACCATAAGAAATGCATACAAATAAGGGAATGAGTAAGGTTCTTGAGCAAAAGCTCTTCTGACACCACGACTTCTCAGATGAATAAATCTTAATGAAAAGTTAAAAAACTATACGAGCAACGAGATACACACTATGCCATCTTCAGCAGCTCGCCAATCGCCCCACTCACGCCTTCAAAAATCTGATGCGGCTTGGCTGTTCCGTACATATAGGCTGGAGTTGTAATAATTTTCTTATCGGCATCTACCACAAATTTTTCCACCGCACAATTTTGATGTTTGGCTCCGGTTTTCTCGATCTCTGTCGCAGTCCCGGCATCATCTCCAATCGTGACACTCACGCCCTTCTCTCCAAATGCAAGAGCCATAATGGCCGGGGCAATACAGATCGCGGCAATAGGTTTCCGGCTTTCATAGAATTCTTTGACAACTCGTGCTACTTGAGGGTCGATATCGCCGGAACTCCCCTTCTCTGCAAAATTACAGAGATGCAGTGCGGCGCCAAATCCACCTGGGAATGCGAGAGCATCAAAATCCTGTGCATGCAACTCTTCCAATGGCTGTATCTCACCACGCGCAATACGGGCAGCTTCCTGCATCGCATTCCGCTGTTGTCCCGTCGGTTTTTGCGTGAGGTGATTTGTTTCAGCGACGTCTTTGTTGGGCGCAAACACTTTGTACTCTGCTCCATTTTGTCCTATTGCTACGAGCGTACTAATGGCCTCTGTAATTTCTGCCCCGTCTAGGAACCCACACCCTGAAAGAATGACGGCAACCTGTTTCATAAGATCCTCCTTGGTTTCGAACCCCGTAATACATGCGCCAGTAAATTACTAAACAATCTGTCCCTCTATTAGCTTAGTAGCTGTACCCAACATAGCATATTGAAGTGATCAAGCATCCTGACGTATTGCCCAGCAATTGATGGTACAATGGTACAGATGATACCGAATACCGGAACGTGGGTTCAAAGCTCACTGAGATTTTCTTCGGTCCCTAATAGGGTCGGCTCATTCGTCGTGTACAATCCGGACAACAATAGACGAACCCCTCCTTGCCTCGTTCAGACGGCGAGAGAAAGACCGGCTCGATCCTAACCGCGTTCAAC
Organism: Nitrospirales bacterium; assembly: GCA_021604005.1. Classification (GTDB taxonomy): domain Bacteria; phylum Nitrospirota; class Nitrospiria; order Nitrospirales; family UBA8639; genus JAGQKC01. The sequence goes on from BQIV01000011.1 coordinate 1,265, forward strand.
CTCCATCGCGACGTTGGCCAAGGGACTCGGCAAAGGCGGCAAACCCCGCTGGCGACTTCATTCAACATCAACCCTCACCTTCATCCTCCTCCTTCAACCACTGTCAAAAGAGACAAAAAAGATTCCCTGAGTTGATTCTGTTGTCAGAAAACCGGATGATATGATAAAGAAAACCAATTCAATAAAAGAAAGCGAGATCTTTTTCCATGAATACGTCTCTGCCAAAAATTGCTATTCTTGTCGGCGGTGGTCCCGCACCAGGGATCAATAGTGTGATTACGGCCGCCACGATCAGGAGCACGTTATGCGGTGCGGAAGTTGTGGGTATACAAGATGGGTTTCATTGGCTAATGCAAGGCAACCTGTCAAAAGTTCGACCGCTAACGAGAGACATGGTTAGCAGGCTGCACTTTCGAGGGGGGTCTATCTTAGGAACCTCGCGGGCCAATCCGACGAAAGACCCTCGACATCTGGAAACCGTCCTTTCCTCACTTGCCCAACTGAACGTGTCCGGTCTTATTACCATCGGGGGAGACGATACGGCCTACTCTGCATCAAAATTAGAACAATTGGCCTCGGGCCGACTCCGGGTGGTCCATGTGCCCAAAACGATTGATAATGACCTCTGCCTGCCTCATGGCAATTCGACCTTCGGGTTTCAGACCGCGCGCCATTTAGGTGTGGAAACCATCAAAAATCTCATGACTGACGCACGCACGACTTCACGGTGGTATTTTGCCGTCACCATGGGACGAAAAGCCGGTCATTTGGCGTTGGGAATCGGGAAAGCCTCGGGAGCATCCATTACCCTTATCCCCGAGGAGTTTCTACAAGGGAAGGTCACGCTCGCTCACCTCACCAATCTCTTAGTGGGTGCCATTGTTAAGCGACTGAGTTATGGACGGTCCGACGGTGTCGCCATTTTAGCGGAAGGGATTGCGGAATTACTGGATCCCAACGAGTTTGCCGGGATGGGAACCGTTAATCTGGATGAGCACGATCATATTCGGTTGGCTGAACTCGAGATTGGCCGGGTTCTCAAACGGTCAGTCCAGATTGCATTGCAACGCTATGGCATTACCATGACCATCGAAACCAAAAATGTGGGGTATGAATTGCGCTCAGCCGACCCTATTCCCTATGACATGGAATATACGAGAGACTTGGGCTATTGCGCAGCAGAGTTTCTGCTCAACGGAGGCAATGCCGCAATGGTTTCGATTGATAATGGACGGTTCACACCTATCTCGTTCAAGGACATTATGGACCCCGAGACGGGACGAACCAAAGTCCGCCTGGTGGATGTGCATTCGGAATATTATACCATTGCCAGAGAATACATGGTCCGCCTCACGCCCGAAGATTTTAATGAGCAACAGACAATAGAACAATACGCCGCCCTCCTACATCTGACACCCGATGCGTTTCGATCCGAATTTTTCCCCTTGGTGAGAAAAGAAAAGTAACTTCCCCCCTTTTCTTCGGCAACATTACAAAGATATAACGCAGCCCCATATCCACCGGGAAGTGCCAAGGCGTCAAAACCTTGAGCATGTAACCTTTCCAAAGGCTGAATATCACCTCGTGCAATTCGCGCCGCCTCTTGCAGAATATTTCGTTGTTGACCTGTAGGCTTTTGCGTCAAGTGATTCATTTCAGCGACGTCTTTGTTGGGCGCAAAGACTTTGGTGCCCTTAAGTAAAATGGAAGACATATCTCTACTTTCTTTCCTCAGCTCTTTTCGTAGTATTCAGTATGTACATTCTTTTGCAACACTACCAACTCTACCCCAAACGAACATTGTGAACCACTTCTAGCAGGCCAGCCAAAGCACAACAACATTCGACAGAATCGACTAAAGTCCTATGAACTCTTAAATCATTGCGGACAACGCGTATCACCGATACGCATTGCCTTAGTGCTAAAGTAGATTGACAGCATAGCTCATGTGGATTAGTATTAACATTTGGTATCATTTTGGTACCATAATGATTGCCAGACGGAGATTGCAATGGCCACATTAACTATCAAGAATATTCCAGAGCCGCTTGTGCGAAAGCTTAAAAACCAAGCAGAGGTCCATCGAAGAAGCCTCAATCACGAAGTCATTCAGTGTTTAGAGCAAGCTGCTGGGAGTGTCCCTCTCAACCCCGAAAGTCTTATTGCCCGGGCACGAATCATTCGGAAGAGCCCAACAACACGCCTCACAGATCGAACTCTACAGAAACTAAGGACCGAGGGGCGACCATGATCGTCGCCGATACAAATCTCCTGATCTACCTCTACATCAAAGGTCAACGTACAGCTCAAGCTGAAGCTGTCCTACAAAAAGATCCCGTATGGACTGGCCCCCTTCTTTGGCGGTCAGAATTTCGCAACACGTTGATAGGCCTTGTCAAAAATCACGGTATCCGTCTTGACCATATGCTTGAGATTATCGAAGAAGCAGAGCACTTGATGGCGGGGCGAGAATACTCTGTCGTCTCCCACCGCGTGATGAATCTTGCTGCACAATCGGCATGTTCAGCATATGATTGCGAATTTGTCAGCCTTGCACAAGACTTGGGAGTCACGCTGGTAACGGCCGACCGCCAGGTCCTTAGAACCTTTCCAGACGTGGCGATCGCGCCGGAGAGCTTCTTGGAAGAAAAAGTCTAGCACTTCAACAGGGAGGACCCTTTATCAATTAGCCATGGTAAAAATCTTCACGAATGATTTTCCCGTCTTTCCAGGTTTGCACGGAGACTTGATGCATCACGACATGCTTATCGCCTTTAAATGTCACATCAAACGTCCACTCGACAGCCGCATGATCGCCGTCGATAATTTTCCGTCCAACCGTTGCCCCATGAAATTCTTGTACACTATCCAAAAACTGTAATTCATACTCGCGATTCTTCGCCTTCCCGACACGTTCCTCTGTTCGATTCTCGCTCATCACGACATCATCGGCATAATACGTATCGAATGTCTCTAGAATTTTTCTCGACAAAATTCCATCGATGACAGCCTGAGCGTGATTGTGTGTACTCATTGTGCGCCTCCTTTGAAAGATAAAAGTTGAACTTAAAAAACCCTACGCAAGTTTTAGGGTACACCCTCTCGACCATGTGGTGATAATAAGTCCTGCTCCGGTCCCACTGGGACAATGCGGGTGGGATTAATATCATCGTGCGTGATGTAATAGTGACATTTAATGTGATTAGAATTCACCGTTTCGGCGATTCCCTCATGTTGATACAAGTCCTTGAGATATCCAAATAGATTCGGATAATCAATGATACGCCGAATATTGCATTTGAAGTGTCCGTGATAGACCACATCAAAGCGAATTAAAGTCACAAATAGCTTCCAATCTGTTTCTGTGATCTGCGAACCAAAGAGATATCGTTGATTCGAGAGTCGACGTTCTAGCTGATCGAGGGTTTCGAAGAGTGCACATACAGCTTTTTCATAGGCTTGTTGTGATGTCGCGAATCCAGCCTTATACACGCCATCATTCACATTTTCGTAAATACTCTCATTGAGTTGATCGATATCCGAACGAAGAGATTCAGGATAAAAATCTGTCTGAATGTTGGTGAATCGATTAAACGTTTGATTAAACATTCGCATGATATCGTCCTCGGAATTATTCACGATCCGACGAGCCTGCGTGTCCCATAAGACCGGCACCGTCACGCGAGATTGGTATGCAGGATCGGTCATCGTATACGCGTCACTGAGAAACTGAAAGCCATTGACCGGATCAAGAAAATGGCCTGGTCCTTTTCGGAACGCCCATCCTCGTTCATCGCGAATGGGGTCCACGACCGTCATGCCAATAATGTTTTCCAGACCTTTAAGTTTTCGGATGATGATGGTTCGATGAGCCCAGGGACAGGCTAACGACACGTATACATGATACCGGCCGGGCTCTGCCGGGAACTCCGAACTCCCATCTTCCGTGACCCAATGCCGAAAGGCATCTTCCTGCCGCTCGAACGCTCCTTCCTCCGTTTGTTCATCCGGAAATTGTGCGCTCATGACAAAGCCTTCTCCTCGGTCCAGATAAACGTACCTTTTCTGAGGTCAGTCAACGCTTCTTGAATTTCCTCCTGCGTATTCATGACGAACGGCCCATAGCGAGCAATCGGTTCGCCCAAGGGCTTTGCTGAAACCAACAAAAATCGAATTGGCTCTTCTGCAGTGACAATCTTTACTGCATCGCCCTCATCCAATACAATTAGTCTCGGGCTCGTCACCCAATCTTGCCCCTCGGCATGAACAATTGTCCCTTTCCCCTCAAACACATAGGCAAATGCCGTATGGTCTTGTGGAATAGTCTGAACAAATGACCCATGGGATGGAACAGAGACATCAAGATACGTAGGATTAGCAGCAATATCGTTGACTGCCCCATCTGTCCCTTCAATATTCCCTGCAATCACACGAACGTTTGCTCCACCCTCCAGAGTGACTTCTGGAATATTATTGGACGAAATATCTTGATACCGCGGTTGAGTCATCTTGAGTTTGGCAGGAAGATTAACCCACAGCTGAAATCCAGCATTGCCTTCTGGTCGGACTTGCGGCATCTCCTCATGTAAAATCCCACCCCCGGCCGTCATCCATTGCACATCGCCTGCAGCGATCGTTCCTTCATTACCAAGAGTATCGCGGTGCTCCACTTCTCCAGCTAACATGTACGTCACGGTCTCAATCCCACGATGCGGATGCATCGGAAACCCAGCTTGATAATCCTCGGCATGTGGCGATCCAAAATGGTCAAACAAAAGAAACGGGTCGAGATAATTCAATTCCTCACCACCCAGACTTCTTTTCAGTCGAACACCCGCCCCTTCCATGACTGGCTTTGGTTCAATAATCGTTTGTACTTTTCTATAGTGTTGACTCATAAATCACCTCATTGATTTAGAAAATACATTTCAGACAAGAGAAAGTTTTAAATAGTTCGTTCAGCAAGATCGCAGATGAAGTGACGGCCGGAGCCTACGAAATAGTACGTGAGGACCACATTGCTCCGAGAACGCAACTGGCGGTTACTTTCAACATTCCTCAAAACTATCTCGAAGTTTTTGTAAAAGAACCTTCATCTGCTTCACTTCTTCTTTTGTCAAAGCCTGTTCAAAGTAAGGCTTAAGAAATTCAGCATGTGCCGGAAAAGTTTTTTTATAGAGCGTCTCTCCCTTTGCTGTTAACCGAATGTTGCGAGCTCGCCGGTCGCCTTTGACCGGTTCTCGCCTCACTAACCCTTTGGTCTCCAATCGATCAAGGACACCCGTTAATGTTCCTTTGGTAATCAGCGTCCCGTCACCTAGCTCCGCACAGGTAAGACCATCGGTGCCGCCAAGCTCGGCAATCACATCAAACTGCGCTGATGTCAATCCCATCGATTCAATATGACGAGTCCCCACCCGATAAAACGCCAAATAGGCCTCAACTAACGGCCGTAGCAACGACAGATATGGATCCTGTCTATAGTCTGTAATCGGCATGCATTACCTTCTTAATCTCTCAACCCTTTTCATTCTAGATAGAATAGTACTAATTAGTGCTTTTGTCAAGACGTATAATCGAGTCAAATACGGTTTGATGGCCTAAACTAATACAGCGCAGTCCATTCTCACGTCTGAGTGATATGTGTTATCACTGGTTGCAATATCACATTCTCAAATTTACCTTAACCCCACGCCAGAGGAGAACACAGCCGTTCTGAATGTATAACTGCGCCCTATAAATGCCGGGCTTATTCTTTAGCAATTTGTGCAGCGGCCCAACTTCGAACATGCTCAACGATTGTTTGAGCGTAGTGGCGATCAAACCCTTCAAGGTCCATCAAGTCATACCGAAAGGTCACTGCAAATGGATTCAGGAAATCCTACTCTTCGGCATGAGGAGGAACCGACTTGCCAAAGTCCGCCAATAGATCGACAAGCTCTCCAATATCATGGGTTTTACGGAAAGGAATCTGATGCAACGAGAGAAGAGCTTTGAGACATTTCTCAACAGCTTGCTGTGCATGAAACCCAATTGCTTCATCATCACTTTCAGTGATAGGCACGAGAATCCTCATTGTATTAATATCACGATCAGCAATCAGGAGATAACGCTGTGCCAAATCAAGGGGTTGCTTCATGCAGCGTTTTCCCCTCCTTGAGCGCCCAATAATAGAGTGTTCCTGGCAGATGTCCCCAATCCTCAATCTCTTGTTCAGATGCCACAAGCACATCTACCGGGATTCGCATTGGTCTGAGCAATTTCCTAAGTCGCACCATTTCGTTTCTTTTATGAACCACTTCTGGCTCAATGACGAGAAAGTCCAGATCTGAGTCCTGGGTAGCATCTCCTCGAGCATACGAACCAAACAAAATAATCTTGGAAGAGTTGGCTCCTTCAGCTAATGTTTTTACAGCTTGCAAAATTCGCTCAAAAGAAATCATTGCGCATCAGCTCTCCAAACTACATACTCATCAGTTCACCCCATATCTCAGAAGAGAAATCTTGGCATCGATCCTCTCCGTTGAACTTATTCATTCTCTTATGGAAGAGATGCCTTGACAAGGTATGAAATACTTGTCAACTTTGCCCACTCGCATAGAGTTTATCACTCTTTTTTGCGGCGCTCTTTTTGCCGGAGTAATTCCAATTCAATTTTTTTGGCTTGCACTCTTTTGTTTCGAGGGCCAGTCACCCATTCATCAAGAAGCTGAAAGGCCCAGACGGCAAAAAAGACCGACAGTGCGGTCAGACTGAGATACCAGACGACCGTATACGTTGCCATCAATCCCAATGACTGCAGCCACGGTATTCCCCAAAACCAGACAAGAAATGCAACGGCTGGAAAAATGAAGACAGTGACTGGAGCGAGATAGTCCCGCCAGGTTTTGGGGATGGCCTTTTCGGCCTCTTCGTCGATCTCCTTACTCAGCATCAACAATTTTATATCAATGAATTCGATCGAATATCTATAGGGGCTACCCTACACATATTCCCGCCAAATTCCTCAAACGCCTCTTGCCTGCTTGAAAACACTACTCGGGACAACTATCGAGCACCTGACGAAGCTCGCCAATGAGCGGTATCAGAAATGGACCATAGCCCGGAACAGGCCCAAACACGTCTTCAGGAAATGCGACATGAATCGCCGTCGTTAATGGGAGATCGCAATATCCTTCTTCACCGGCAGGCTCCTGAGAACGCCATGTACTCACGGTCAGGAGGGCTTCTTGAAATGCCACGATATTCATAAACGTATTGATGAATGCAAAAGCTCGACCTCCACGAAACCATTCAGGATTCAAGCCAGGAACAGGCATCCCATTGACGACTCGTTGAATCGACAAACTCACGGCATTGGTGAAGTTCTGACTTTCCCACCCTCCCACAATAGCACCAAGTTTTGCGTAGGCTGCAGAGCTGCCGTCATTGACCGTCCCCGCTCCTGTTTGAATTTGGGCAAAGCGATTCACGACGCCAAACCCAAGCCGTTGAATTTTCTTCGCAACCCGGGCAGCAAGGGTTCGTGAACGACGTTGTTGAATCCCGGCATCCTCATTCAGTGTGGTCACTACCGGGCTAAATACGACCGGCGACTGTGGACTTCCATCTTGGCATTGTGCACTGGGCAGTCCTCCAACGAGTGCGCCCGGCATAATGCTCGCTGGATCGATCACACAAGACGTTTTACTGATATCTCCATGGAGATCAAGCACTACCTCAGGGCGCCAGGCTAAGCCGACCGCAACCATGGCTTGGGCTTCTTGCGGTCGAATGGGATGTTTCAAATCGACAAAATGATATCGATTCAAATTATACCCGACGCCGACCGTTCCAAAAAAATCTTCCTCGGAATCCTCACTGTATCCACCACCGGCTTGTGGATCGACATTCGTTCGCGTCAAGGCACAATCTTCCGTAATCACGGAACCGATCGGCGTTCCGATAAAGCAATCAGACGACGGCTCACCACCGTCGGGATTGGCCCGCACCAGAATGAGGAGATTGACATTTTCCAGGATCTTCTGAGCCTGGGAATTCCTGGCATGCGTAAGATACCTGATAAAACGTAGCGTGGCTTCGGTTGACCGCACTTCATTCCCATGTTGTTGCGTGATGACCATCACTTTAATGCCCTGAGGATTGCCGAGACGTGCGGCCCAGAGCTCGCGACCTTGCGTGGACAATCCAACAGCTATTGGATTGTGATTTCCACGTCCACCATCATTAACTGTGCAGAGTACCGCCTCTCGGATCGTAGGAGTCGGGTGATCAGTGCCGCACACATGCGGTTGCATCCAAGACTCAGAGGCTAATTCGCTATCGATATCGATAATACCTTGATTATCATGATTGCGAATCAAGGGACCCACGACAACCTTGTTCCGGGCAAACCGTTGAATGCGTAAGAGTGTTTTTTTGAGTTGTTCATGAGTCGTTAAATCTTGGAACCGCTGCTGCAGGACATCTGGCTCAATTCCACTAGCACTCTGCGACGCCGCACGCCTATGACTTGCGGCTTCCTCATCGGCCAGGACATTCCATGCATTGGAAAAACACAAGCCAAGACTGAGGAGCGCGATACCCGTTTTTTGAAGTACTGTAGTCATGAGTCCCCCTTTAGATGAGAAGGTAAAGAAAATCCAGAGCGCAGTATAGAATTTCATATCCTGTAAATCAAAAGGAACAAATGCTGAACGTATGCGCATACCGTGCATAAGGATTCATGAGATCAAGACCTCCGCTCGTAAGTCGCACTCTCCTTCTGCATGTCACACATCACGCATTCGGCCATTGCCAAAGACCATTGAAATTGGAGGGTTGACAGATACCGAACTGGTCTTGCAGGGTGAAAGTGACGCTACATGCATTCCGTGCGTCTTTCTGAATCGTAGGATTTATGGAACGCGACGACACACAGACCCCATCGACACACACGGGAAACGGCTTGAACCAATGACGACTCATCACAAGACTCTGTCATTTCAAGACTCAAACGGACGAACAGTCTCTGGCATCCTGGCCCAACCCTCACCGAGGACCGGCCAGATTGTTGTGCTTTGCCATGGCTTTCTTTCCAATAAACAGAGCAACACCAATAGACGATTAACTGAATTGCTCACGGAACGTGGCATAAGTACCTTTGCTTTTGATTGGTTTGGAATGGGGGAATCCGACGGCAGATTTGCGGATCTCACCATCGATATCTGCTGCGATGAATTGGCACAGGCCCTGACCTTTGTTCGTGAGAACGGCTATACTCGTATCGGCCTTGTCGGCTCAAGCTACGGTGGTCTCATCGCGACATTAATTGCCGCTCGTGACTCCAAACTGGCAGCACTCGGGCTCAAATGCCCGGTCCCTGACTTTCCAGAGATGCTTCGGTTAGAATTTGGACAAGAGGCTATGGACCGTTGGCAGAGTACCGGTGAGATCCCAGACGTAACAGGCTCTGAACACCCAATCGAATTACGCTATGGGTTTTATGAAAACTGTCTAACCTACGATGCATACACCGCAGCCGAAGCGATCACCACGCCAACCATCATCGTCCACGGCGATGCCGACGAATTGGTGCCGATCCATCAAATAACAGGCCTTGAGCGTGCGTTGTCGGGAGACACACAGTTGCGGCTCCTACCAGGCGCCAATCATCACTTTGGGAAACCTGATGACTTTCGTACAATGACAACAAGCCTTGCGGACTGGATGACACACTACGTAACGCAATGCACTCGACATTGATTGACATTGCAAAATCGACTGAACTTACCAAATTATTTTACATGGGATGATCATGCCAGTTGACACAGATTTACGGGAGGAGCAACTAGAAATTCTACGGGTTCTGTATCCGTGGTACAAAGAAGAAGTGTTCCGTCGGCGTGAACAGATGATGCGCCTCACGGCCTTTGCCAGCGCATTTCTGGTGCTGTTATTAGTAACCATCATGGCGGTCTCACCAACTCATGGCACAAACGGAACGACGCAACTCTTTGCCATCACTGGCGTCGCACTGTTCTCTGCGATCTTTGTCTACCTCATCCTTCAACAACGTGATCGCCATCGCATTGCGAAAAAGACCTTAATCGAAATGGAGAAAATATTGGGTCTGTACGACGAAGGCCTCTATTCCGTCGGGAAAGCCCTGTACCCTGAAGATTGGCAAACCGCGTGGTTGAGTGATCGAAGCGTGACGGTGTATACGGCTGTGATTGCGGCTTTGACCGTCCTCGTTATTGCTGCCGTTCTTGTGCGCTAGTCAGCATTCTGTTGACTCGTCGCTCGTGAATCGTATTTCGTATCTCGTAACGGTCAATACAAGTTGTACAAAACGAAATACGAGGAAATTGATAAACGTTTTCTAGTAATCAATTAATAACAAAAACCGTTCTTTCTGGAGAGATGTACCCATGATTCGAGCATTTCGTGGCGTAATGCCAACCATTGCCAGCAGTGCGTTCGTGGAGGATACCGCCGCAATAATCGGTGATGTCGAAATTGGCCCTGAAGCCAGCGTCTGGTTCAATGCCGTAATCCGGGGAGACGTGAATTTTATCCGCATTGGTCATCGCACCAATGTTCAAGATCTGTCCCTGCTTCATGTGACACACGACACCTACCCGCTTACGTTGGGCGATGACATTACCATTGGGCATCATGTAGTCCTCCATGGCTGTACGATCCAGAACCGCGTTTTGGTTGGCATGGGTGCCGTCATCATGGACGGGGTTACCATAGAAGAAGATTGCGTGATCGGAGCCGGAGCTTTACTGACGGAACACATGCATATCCCTGCAAATAGTTTAGTCTTAGGCAGCCCAGCCCGTGTCAAACGGGGGCTTTCAGAGAAAGAGTTGGCATGGATTAAGGAGTCCGCACAAAACTATATTCACTACGCAAGCCAATACATGGCGGACCGTCAAGAACAATAATCAATCGACGTTGCTGGCCGTTCGTGACATGTCGTTCATCGATCCTGGCACTCGTATCTCGTTGTTCGTTTCTCGTATCTCGCAAAAACTCCTGAACACCCTTGAACGGCTCATTGGACTAAGGAGAGACAAGAGACTTCTCCGGCACAACAATTCTTGTGAGTAAGACTGAACTTCAATCTCGCCCTCTTGTGATCCTTGGTGCAGGATATACGGGGACATTTCTCTACCCGCTCGCAAAAACTCACGGCTGGCGGACATATGCCACCAGCCGAAATCCCATAACTCATCTTCCACTCGTTCCGGAAAACGACCGGATAATCTTTGATCTAACGGCCCCCAAAACATGGGGAAACATTCCTAAGAACGCACATGTGATTTGGTGTTTCCCTGCTCTCCCTCAAGACGCTGCAGTAAATTTTATCGAACAGCATTTTGAGGACCGGGGACGGTTGATTATGCTGGGCAGCACATCGGCCTATGGGTCAGGACAACCATCACCGGTTGATGAACACGCGCCTCTCGACTATTCCATTCCGCGTGTACAGAGCGAAGAATATCTTCGTGAAACCTATGGCGCGGTTGTGTTACGACTCGCGGGGCTCTATGGACCGGGTCGGCACGTTCTTGATTGGATGCGAAAGGGAAAGGTGAACAACACCAATAAATATGTGAATCTCATTCATATTGAAGATGTGGCCGCCATTTGTTTAGCGGCACTTGAAAGGGCGAAGGCTGGTGAGGTGTATAACGTAAGCGACGGCATATCCCGCCAATGGTCTAAGATCTTTGAAGTCGCTTCCGAACGATGGGGGCTGAGACTTCCACCATTGTCGCCACCCCAAAATCCAGGAAAACGTTTGACTATTGCAAAGCTCAGGAGCACACTGCATTCATCATTCTTACATCCTGACTTGTATGAAGCTCTGGAAGAAATCGAAAAGCAGAATAACCGATAGCGGGAATGCGAAAAAACGCCGCTAGCAATTCTCTCATGATCGTCGCTCGTAGTTCGTATCTCGAAAGGAAGGCAGAGCGCCGACTATTTTTTACGAAATACGATTCACGAACGACGAAATACAAGCCGTCTAGCGAAACACCACGAGCAAACTGGCGAGAAAAACAAAATTATTCAAAGCATGTGCCGCGATGCCCGGCAACAGACTTCCGGTTTTCTCATAGGCCCATGCCCAAAGGAATCCACTCCACCCCACAGCCAACAGGCCGACCATTCCATACCCGTGCACAAGGGCAAAAATGGCTGCGCTCAACACAGCCGAGAGTATCCAGCCAAATCGTCGCCGCAAACTGGCATACACAATACCTCGAAATATGATTTCCTCAAAAATTGGGGCCAGTACGGCAACTTCTACAAAAAGCATGAATAGCTCGGTCTCATTCCCCCACACCAAGCTATTGTGAAACCATTCGGTCCAATGCGTTGACTGTCCAACGACATCACCAGCGAAACTGACCACCACATCTCCGAACAACCCGCAGGCGAACAAGGCCAAGACGGTGAGAGAAAACACTCCAACTCTTGCATGACGGAGTTGACAGCCAAACACGTGGCGCAGCGAGTAGCCCTTGGGTCGCAGGAGATAGTAATACAACAACAGAGGAATCGGCACATACAGCATGACCGTGCTGATCAATTCGATGAGTCGCTCATTCACGTCACTACTCATGAAACTGAAGTATGCCCCTAAGAAGGCTCCCATCCCAGACAACAATAGCAACGTCACAGCCGCGCCGCGCATCAGCACCGCAAAGCCATCGCCCCCCTTCCACGGTGGAGGCAAAGCCGCATGGCCGATAACCAGCCCATCTGCTCCCTTGCGATAGCGGATCCAGAGAAGGGTCACTAAGGCCGCTAGGCTCACAAGTGCTCCGCCAACCTCAATAAAGATTAAGAGACGATTGCGCCAAACGAGCTGATTCTGTCGACTCTGAACGTGATCTTGCGTCATACGGACAAACGCGGTGTCGTGCGCCTGCGTGGCAAGTTGAAACGCCAATCGACGGTAGAACCAATTATCAGGAACTTCTTCGGCCAGTCGTGCTTGTAGCCGGTGAATACCTTCAGGAGTATGCGCCTTACCGCCATACGCGGCTTCTAGGATATCCCGAAAGAGTTGCCGCCGCTCATCTTCGACATCCCATGTCGCTCCCCGTTTTTTCATTCGATCTACATGTCCGGCTTCTGCCTCCAAGACTCCGGCATAGAGCGCATTCACTGAGTCATCTGACTCGTGCGCCAACTCGCTATACCACTGAACAAGCGGCTGCACGGTCTCCTCTTCCCCATTCAGCGCCCGATGCACGTATCGCTCCCAGGGCGAAACCTGACTCAGCGATGATTCGAGCAACATAGATCGACTCGCAATGTGTGCTAACGCCCGTTCGGGTTTTTCGACGCGCTCTAATGTTGCACGCATACTATACGACCATACCAATAACCCGATGCCGCCAAGAACAATCACCGTACAGACGAGAGTCCAGCCTCTGGAGAACTTCACGGTGGAATCCTCCAACTGATCAGCTAGCCCATCTCCAACACCAGGGCCCTCATGCTCTTGCCTGTAAGAATCATGCTCCACGGTCCATTGACCTCTCACTTCTTACAGACCACTCACCCATTATGATGCCCAGATAGCATGGAACGTTGAAAGGAAGAACAGCAATAACCGGCTCACAACCACGTTCGCTCAACACAGCGCTGTCATTCAATTTTGCCCCCGGCACCATAGCGTTCAACATTCCGAATCCGATACAATCAGCGGAACTCTTGGCGACATACAATCATGCAGCCACTTCCAGCACTCACTCCACCACATCGTCTTCTTCTTGGGCCAGGACCTAGCATGGTCCACCCACGCGTCTTGCAAGCCATGGGCACCCCTTTGGTTGGCCACCTAGACCCTGTATTTCTCTCCATTATGGATGACATTCAAGCAGCGTTACGATGGCTTTTTCGTACGCGCAACGCGCTCACTATTCCAATTTCCGGAACAGGTTCGGCCGCCATGGAGACGGCAATCGTCAATCTCATTGAGCCTGGAGATTCCGTCATGGTCGGAATCAATGGAGTATTTGGAACCCGATTGGCCTCGATGGTTGAACGATGTGGCGGACACGCGATTCGACTCGAAGTGCCGTGGGGACAACCTCTCAATCCCGAACATATTGAACACCATTTACGCACAACAGGTCCCATTAAAGCGGTCGCGATTGTGCATGCCGAAACCTCAACCGGCACACATCAACCTCTCGAACACATTGGCCAATTATGTCGGCAACATAAGGCATTGTACATTGTCGACACCGTCACATCGCTAGGAGGAATGGACGTCAATGTCGATGCCTGGCACATTGATGCCTGTTATAGCGCTGCGCAAAAATGCTTGAGTTGTCCGCCGGGAATCTCACCCATCACTTTCAGCGACACAGCCGTCGACATCATTCGTCATCGAACGTCTCCTTCCACAAGCTGGTATTTGGACTGTTCGTTGATCGCCGATTACTGGAGTGAGTCCAAACGTACGTACCATCACACTGCCCCCATCTCCATGGCCTATGCCCTGCGGGAATCTCTCCGCTTGATTCAGGAGGAAGGTCTCGACGTCCGCATCGCTCGCCATCAACGAAACAGTCGGGCACTCATGGCCGGTCTCCAAACACTCGGATTTGAACCATTCCCCACTGCCGACTATCAGCTCACCACATTACTCTGCGTGAAACTTCCTTCCTTCATTGATGATCTCAAAATACGAAAAGCCCTACTGCAGGATTTCCACATTGAGATTGGCGGCGGACTCGGGCCATTGGCGGGAAAAGTCTGGCGCATAGGATTGATGGGAGAGTCTTCCCGCGAAGAACATATCCTGGCATTGCTCTCTGCTCTTGAACAACTGCTTGCCCGCATCTTTCACCACCGCTCCATAGGTACAGCCGTCGCAGCAGCCATGGCCACATGGAGTCAGTCCAAGAATTCATACGCTTGACAAACTAAAAGGAACGGATTTTAATCAAGCATCCCCCTAGGTAGACCGAGCATGAAGAGCCGGAAGAGAAGGTAGGAATTGGTGATTACGCCTTCCGGAACGTAGACGAAAACACCTCACGTTCTTCGGCGTGCACGTAACGGAACCCCTTTCTGCTTCTCCAGCCACATCTTCACGAACGTGTCAACTTATATTACAGTCACTGTACACGATGTATGCAATTTTATATTTTGTGGACATGTATTAGACACCCTGAAAGACTCAACGTGGAGACATATCGGATTCAATCGATGACTAAATCCATGAGCTTTCGGTCGATAATCCTAGAGAATGCCAGACGTTCTTTCGAGGAAAGACTAACTGGAATCAGTTTTGCTCTTTTTAATGGTCAAATCACGACGGAGCACAGCTGAGAGGCGGAATCGATGAGTTTTCACCCACCCATAACACCCATGTCCTCCGTTCTGCTCGTGGATGACGACCCCAGACTCGTCCCCGCAGCGATTGACCTCCTCGGGCTCAGGGGGTATTTGTTCGAAACTGTGAAGACCGGGGAAGAAGCCATCACAAGGGTCAAACGAAAAAGTTATGGCGCGGTGCTCTTAGATCTAGGCGTGGAGGAAAAGAACGGAACATCGATATTTCACTCATTGTCACAATTAGACCCCCTCCTTCCGATCGTGCTTCTTATCACCGAGACGAAAGCAGAGAAAAGGAGCGAATTCGTCAAACTCGGGGCATTCGACCTTCTCAGGAAACCCTTCGAAGAACAGGAGCTCCAAGAAACGTTACAGAGAGTCGCGAGTGTCCATGCTCTCCGGAAAATAGCTCAGAACACCGCTAGCGGATTGATGGCTAGCACTGAACGATACCGGTCGATCGTGGAGACGGCTCGGGATGCGATTATTTTAGGAGATCCTGACGGAAATATCCTGTCCTGGAACAAGGCCGCCGAGCTTATGTTTGGCTATTCGGCCAAAGACATCGTCGGCCAACCGCTCACTCGACTCATGCCGGCACGGTATCGCGAACAACATAACCAAGGATTGAAGCGAATTCGTTCAATGGGCGAGGCTCGCGCGATCGGAAAAACCGTTGAACTCCATGGCCTGAAAAAAGGGGGAGAAGAGTTTCCTATTGAGTTGTCTCTCTCCCGGTCAGTGGAATCGAATGAGCAATTTTACTGCGGCATCATCCGCGACGTGACCAGCCGAAAACGCGCGGAGATAGAATTACTGGAACGCAATCACATCCTAGCCTTGGACGCAGAGGTAGGCCAAGTTCTTTCCCGTAATCAAGAACTCCGGGCCCTGTTACAGGGCTGCACGGAAGCCTTAGTGCGGCATCTGGACGCGACGTTCGCCCGCATCTGGACGCTCAATACAACGGAACAGATCTTGGAGCTCCAAGCCAGTGCCGGACTGTATACTCACTTGAATGGCTCACATGCCCGCGTCCCGGTCGGACATCTCAAGATCGGGAAGATTGCCGCTGACAAGAAACCCCATCTGACCAATACCGTCATTGGAGACCCGTACGTGCCGGAACAAGAGTGGGCTAAACGTGAAGGCCTTGTTGCTTTTGCTGGGTTTCCATTGCTGAGCAACCAAGAAGTTGTAGGCGTGATGGCCATGTTTTCTCAACACCCGCTAACACACTTCACGTTGAACAGTCTGGGTATGGTGGCAGACCGCATCACGACAGCCATTGAGCGTGAGATTGCCCATGAAGCCCATTTGAAATCCGCCAGACACAGTGAACAAATCCTGGCATCGGCTGGTGAGGGCATTTATGGCGTGGACCTGGACTGCAAGATGACGTTCGTGAATCCGGCTGGGGCTACGATACTAGGGTATGAAGCACAGGAACTGATTGGACGCTCCATACACATGGCCGTTCATTGTACAACCTCCGAAGATTTCGATCACACGAAGAATGCCTGTCCGATGTGCGCAACGTTGAAAAACGGAGAGGGACATCATGTGAATAATGAGGTCCTATGGCGTAAAGACCGCTCCAGTTTTCCAGCGGAATACACCAGCACTCCCATATGGGAGAATGGGCGTCTGACCGGAGCCGTGGTCACATTCCAGGACATCACCGAGCGAAAGCGCATGGCTCAACAATTACTCGAAGAAGCCAAACTCGCTGAAGTGACCAGAGTGCTTGGAGACATTGCTCATGATATGAAGAATATGCTCATGCCCGTGCTCAACGGAGCCACGCTGATAGGAGAAGAGCTGCAAGACCATTTTGCGAGCTTGCCGGACACTCACCGCATGCAGACCGACGCCACCAGAAATTTCACGGCGGAGGCGTTGGAGATGGTCATCAATAATACACGCCGCGTCCATAACCGGGTTCGCGAGATTGCCGAGACGGTCAAAGGGACAATCAATCCGCCTCGCTTTGCGCCCTGCCTGGTTTCAGATGTTGTGAATGCCGTATTCGAATCTCTCCGTCTCTATAGCATCGAACGGGGAGTTTCGTTCCACACACACGGACTGGATAGCCTTCCTTGTCTTCACGCTGATGAGAGCCGTCTCTTCAACGCACTCTACAATCTCGTCAATAACGCGATCCCGGAAACCCCTTCAGGCGGAACCGTCACCATTTCGGGTGAAACGGGTCCCGATCCGTCAATTGTCATGCTCACCGTCGCCGACACGGGTCAGGGCATGCCTCCTGAAATTTGTGGCAGTTTATTCACCAAAGAGGCAATTAGTCATAAAGTCGGAGGAACTGGACTGGGAACAAAGATCGTGAAAGATACCATCGATGATCATGGGGGAACCATCACGGTACACAGCGTACAAGGAAAAGGCACGACCTTTACAATCCAACTGCCGGTGAATGCCGCGTCTTCCGAACATGGGTTGGCGAAAGAAGAAAAAGGGTGGGACGATCAAGAAAACTCATGAAACCTCTTGCAATTATCGTGAGTTTTCTCCATTATAACTACCCAGAATATTGCACTTCAGGATTTCCCCTCGACATTCACCGAACCTATGGATAGAGTTCGAGTGACGAAGGTTGAATTGTTAACTTAGGAGGTACAGCATGTCTGAATCCAAATCAGCTGGGATGTTCAGCGGTCGAGAGTCTCAAGGTCTGGTGCTTGTCGTTGATGACGAGCCTGATGTCCGGAAAGTCGTGCGCATGACATTGGAAAAATCCGGATACGAGGTGCTTGAGGCCGAAGATGGAGAAAAAGCCATCGAAGAGGTGAAAAAAGGTGAAAACTCAATGTTGTTGAGCCTGATCATCACCGATATCCGCATGCCCAACATGAATGGCATCGACGTGATCAATTACTACAGAAAGGAATGGCCCAGCGTTCCATTAATCGTTCTCACAGGATTTCCGGACATGGATATGGCAACATCGATGCTCAAACATGGCATTGTCGATTACCTGGTCAAACCCGTCGAAGCTGAGAAGTTACGCGCGTCCGTAGCCAAAGCTATGGAACAACGTGAAGTCCGTGGATTTTAATCCGAGAAACCGATACAATTTTTATGAGGAACGGGAGAACCGCCTATCGATTTCTAATAGTAAAGCCATGACCCCATCTCATGTGAGATAGCCTAATGGATGTATGACCTCACAGCTCTCCCATTCAGAGGGAGGGCTGCTGCTGGGGGTAGATGATGGTCTTTCCCTTCAGCTCAATGTCTCCTCCGACCGTGTGGGAGTTCAACAGCGTTTTTCCTCGTTTACAGCAACCGTCGAATTTCTGTACCCCTAAAAAGAGTAGGACTATGAGCGACCCAGATCGAACGACCATTGTCATCTTGGGAGCTGGAAAAGGGGGAACCGCCCTCCTTGAGCTCTTTTCCCGTCTTCCGGAAGTCGAGATCGTCGGAATTGCCGACCGCGAGGCCTCAGCACCCGGACTACAGTATGCCGACCGTCTTTCCATCCCAACAACCCAGGATCTTCTCACCCTCATCCGGCATCCGGGAATCAATCTCATCGTGAATGTGACTGGAGATCCTGACCTAGACCACCTTATCGCTGCTCAAAAACATCCAGAGACAGAAGCCCTAGGAGGAGCGGCGTCGAAAGTCCTGTGGGACCTCGTCCAACATGAATCTCAAATGCAAGCGCAATTGTTTCAGGCAGAAAAACTTGCCGGGATGGGAACCTTTGCCTCCGGGATCGCCCATGATATCAACAATCCGTTATATATCTTGTTGGCCTTTGCAGAGAACATCCGTGAAGAAACCGATCTCGCCACCATCCATGAACAGGCTAAAAGCATTATCGATGCCGGCAAGCGGATCCAAAGCATTTGTCAAAATATCACGCAATATGCCAGAGCTGCCAAAGCCCGGGATGCCACACTCGTCGAAGTAAACACGACACTCGACGAAGCCTTAAAAATTGCTCAATTTGCCACAATCCTTCAGGATCTTTCTATCGTCAGAAACTACGAAGAGCATCTTGAAGTCCTCGCCAATCCCGATGAACTCTTCCAGGTCTTCGTGAATCTCATGACCAATGCGATTCATGCCATGGAAGGAAAGGGGACCTTGTCCATTGCATCGTGGCGTGAAAACGGTCTAGGAAAAATTTCGATCGCAGATACGGGGCACGGCATATCCAAAGAACACCTCCAAAAAATTTTTGACCCGTTTTTCACGACAAAGCCGGAGGGGGAAGGAACAGGATTGGGGCTCCACAATGCCAGAGCCATTGTCAAAAAATATCAAGGCGAACTTTCAGTCGTCAGTGAAGTCGGCAAAGGCACAACATTTATCATAGAGCTTCCCAACTCGGCCACCCAGTAGTCAGCATGGTCAGAGGGATACGCTGATGGATGCCACACATCAACAACAAGGAGGAGCAACCGTCAAGCGAGGACTCAAGCGTCGATTAATCCTCTCTATGCTCCTGGTTGGCGCTCTTCCCCTCACCATTGGCTTACTCATGGCCTTTCTACAGGGAACAAAAGAAATTCGAGAAGTGAGCGGAACGAACTTTGAAGCCCTAGCGACAGAAACCGCAAGAAAAGTCGACCTGATTTTAAACGAAGAACTGGCGACAAACTCTCAAATCACTACCGACGTCAACATCATTCACGCGCTAGAGACCCGCCGTGATCAACTTGCCGAGTATAGCGATGAGGCATTGCAAGCATTGATGGCTCAAGAAACGCAGGCGTGGACCGAAAAGGATCCTGCGTTTGTCCAGAGTCTGACTGAGAATGAACTCGTGACGATACTTCGACGATACGATGGCGGGACTTATGTCGATCCCGGCCACCCGATTCCAATCGTCACGCGTTCAGCCACCCGGGGGCTGTTCCTCACAGATGTGGCCGGACGTCTCGTGGCGACACTCACCACAACCATTCCCTATGCCCATAACCGTACCCCTTGGTGGAAAGGGGCCATGAATAAGGGAGTCGGGCAACCGTTCATTGAAAATGTGGCCTTTAATGAACAGCTTGATGTGTACACCTTCACGCTTTCTCTCCCGATCATGGACAGTATCCGCTATCAAGTTGTCGGGGTACTACACCGAATTTTTGATGCCAAAGAGTTTTTTGCACCATCGATCGAAACCATCCGTTTCGGAAAGACCGGTCATGTCATGCTGATCGACGGCAACGGAAAGGTCCTGAGCTGCCCGGTTCTGCCCACAGGCACATCCTTGAGCGATCCCAACATCATTCCCTTAGTCACACCCATGCAAAATGGCTGGACAGCGGCTCCGAGCGACGGGCATGGTGGAACCCGTTCTTCCATCATCGGCTTTGCGCCCCTCCCCACGACCAGTCGAATCACTCAAGCCTCGACTGGGATGGGGTGGCACATGTTCGTGTGGCAATCGTCTGAAGAACTCTTTGCTCCCATCGACCATCTGTTTACATGGGTCTCCGTTTTCGGACTCTTATCCATCGCCCTACTCGCGACGCTCGGGGCGATTGCTGCCGGCCGAATCGTGACGCCCATCCGCCACCTCCAAGAAGCCGCAAAACTCATTGGACGTGGGCAATGGCAGGAACCGATCAAGATTCAGACCAATGATGAACTTGAAGAATTGGCCGATGAGATGAACCGAATGAACCGTCAATTGGCATCAACCTTTGCAGGACTTGAGAGTGAAGTCGCCAGCAAAGCCCAGGAAGTCCAGTACCTTCAGGAATCAACCTCTCAAATTCTTGATAGCGTGCCGGATCCGGTCATCATGCTCGACCACCACCAACACATCCAGTACATGAACCGCGCCTCCAAAGAGGCACTTCATGTGAATAATAATGGTCATGCTGTCGAAGGAGAACCCCTCTTTCATGTCCTGAAAACGGATACATCGACCATCAAGCGGCTTGGAGAAGAATTTCAATCAATCTGTGCCGGGTCCGGAAACGAGAACATGCCGGTCGACTCCGCCTCACCAACGTTTCAACGAGAACTCAGGGACCCGCTACAGCAACAATCAGATTGGAGTTCCACATCGGACGGTCGAGAGTTTCATGTCGACAATCAAGCATACCGCTATGAATGGTTCACCGTGAGGGCCCGACCCGGCCAAGATCCACGAATAGGATTAGTGTTCCGGGATGTAACAGAAGAAAGCCTCTTACAGGACCGTCTGCTCAAGGAAGAAAAACTTGCAAGCCTGGGCGTTCTGAGTGCCGGAATAGGTCATGAACTAAATAACCCTCTTGTGGGCGTGATCGGGCTTGGAGAAGCCATTCAACAAGAAGACAATCCAACCCAGATTAAAGAGTATGCCGGTAACATCATCCAACATGGGCGTCGCATGGCTTCAATTATCAAAGATTTTACAGGATTGGCGACGGCGGAGCTGAAAGAACGACTCACTCGCGTGAATATCAATGAACAATTGGATCACGCCCTTCACACCGTCAAACAGACCCATGAGACCTCCTCGTTCATCATCCGAACCAATTATCAATCGCTTCCGTCGCTCAACGTCAATCCTCAAGAATTCAGCCAAGCCCTCACCAACATTCTCACGAACTCGGTCCAAGCCATGACACGTGGTGATACGCTTGACATCACCACTACCCTCACAGACAACGTCATGCATATCACGATCGAAGACTCGGGAACAGGCATTCCACGCACACAATTATCAAAAATCTTCGATCCCTTTTTCACGACCAAACCACAGGGAACAGGCGCCGGGTTGGGGTTAACCATTGCCCGCCGAATCATTCAAAAGTATGGCGGACAGATCCAAATCACAAGCCAAGAAGGAGAGGGAACCACCTGTCTCATCACGTTCCCTTCTGATGAGAACAATTCGTCCGAAGTGAAGGAGGATGCCTCATGACAAGTCTACGAACACGAATGATGTGGATGAGCATCCTGTGTTGCGGTCTCATCACAACCAATGGGATAGCTATTTCATCCGACACAAAGAAAGAGACGGTCGTTCGAGGAATTGCTCCGGAAAAAGTGGCGGACTTTGTCCATTCAATCATTGAAGCCGACCGTACGGTGTACACTTCTCACGTCGTTAATAGAATGCACGATAAAGGCATCGTCTCGGCAAACGAACATTGGGAACAACAAAATGCTCTTCCTTTGCCCGCTCAGTTTCTGCAACGTGCGGGCCGTTTAGTGGCAAAAAAAGGCAGCGGGGTCCGTTATCGTCTGATCAGTCTCTGGCCAATTTATCGACGAAATGGCCCCGCCACGGATTTCGAGCGCCAAGGCCTTGAAGCGGTTACTAAAAATCCCGGGACGCCCTATCGAGGTATCGTGAAAAGCGGGAAAAAACAATATTTTCAATCCATCTATGCCGATAAAGCCGTCGCAAAGGCCTGTGTGGATTGTCATAATTCCCATCCGCTCAGCCCGAAGCGTGATTTCACGCTCAACAGCGTGTTAGGTGGGATCGTCATTACCATTCCGATTGAGCCATAATCCCTCGTGTCAGACCTCGCAAGACACATCACCCCTCTCTCCATCTGGCCTTACCTTCAGGCCATCCACATCGGGGTTTTATTTTCGGCAGATTTTGTCCGAAAAGCATATAATGAAGTATACCGATGGCCTTCCCTTCTTGAATCTCACGAATGAGAGGAACATTCCACAGAATTATCCAACCATGACGCCAAAAAACATTGCCCGCCCCAAACGACGACGCCTGTCCCCGGAAGATGGCGGTCCCTATTCAAACTATCGTATGGCCGTCAGACTCGAACTCACACAACGCCCCGGAGTCTTCGCGCAATTAGCCACCGCACTGGCCGAAGAAGGCGCGAGCGTTGGAGCCGTCGATCTCATTTCTGCGACCAAAACAACCGTGATTCGGGATGTGACCTTCGATGCGAAGAGTGAAGAACACGGTGAGCACATCCTTCAACGCTTGAGCCAACTGCCGGACGTGAAGGTCGTCGCCGCATCCGACAATATTTTCATGATGCATCTCGGTGGGAAAATTCGAGTGGAAAGTAAATTTCCCATCAAAACGCGCAACACACTCTCCATGATCTATACACCCGGGGTGGGGCGAGTGGTGAAAACCATCGCGCAGGATCGAGGCAAAGCCTATGCCTTCACGAGCAAACACAATAGCGTTGCCGTCGTCACGGATGGATCGGCCATTCTCGGACTCGGCAATCTTGGCCCAGAAGCCGCCCTTCCCGTTATGGAAGGCAAAGTGATGCTCCTGCATCAATTTGCCAACATTGATGCATGGCCCATTTGTCTCAACACGCAGGATCCCGATGAAATTGTTCAAACGATTACGGCCATCGCCCCTGGATTTGGCGGCATTAACCTTGAAGATATCAGTGCGCCTCGTTGCTTCGACATCGAACGGCGCCTCCGTACAGAGTTAGATATCCCGGTGATGCATGACGATCAACATGGAACTGCCGTCGTTGTGCTTGCCGCATTATACAATGCCCTGAAGGTCACCAAACGGCATCTCAACCGGGTCAACATCGTGGTGGTGGGACTCGGTGCAGCCGGAACGGCCTGCTGTCAATTATTAATAGAAGCCGGGGCGTCATCCATCAAAGCCTGTGACAAAAACGGATTAATCCTTGATCAACCGATTCATGTCCTACAAGAGCATGCACAGAACCTTCACACACTCATTGACTATAACCGTCCGACAGGAACCCTCCAAGATGCGTTGAAAGATGCTCATGTCGTCATTGGCCTCTCAAGCCAACATGCCTTGAAACCTAAAGACGTATCGCTGATGGCCAAAAATCCTATCGTGTTTGCTCTGGCAAACCCCGACCCTGAGATTTCACCGCAAGATGCCGTTCCATATTGTCGCATCTATGCCAGTGGCCGGTCCGATTATCCCAACCAATGTAATAACCTCTTGGCCTTTCCAGGAATCTTTCGTGGTGCGTTAGATATTCAAGCGAAGACCATTCACGAGCCGATGCTCCTTGCTGCCGCTCGCGCGCTCGCCAATTTGGTTCCGTCCTCGGCCCTTAACGAAGAATACATTATTCCCAGTGTCTTTAATAAAAAAGTGGTCTCTCATGTTGCCAAAGCCGTTGCCAAGGCAGGCGTGGAACATGGCGTCGCGCGACGGACAGTCAAAGCGTGAAGCGTGAAGCGTGAAGCGTGAAGCGTGAAGCGTGAAGCGTGAAGCGTGAAGCGTGAAGCGTGAAGCGTGAAGCGTGAAGCGTGAAGCGTGAAGCGTGAAGCGTGAAGCGTGAAGATCGTGAGGAATGGTGAAGTAGCAGTCAAGTATAATCGTTATGAATTGTTCACTCTTTAAAGGGCACCTCTAAAGAACATACATCCAGAGTATAATGGCCAGGCCAACCGGCCAAAGATAATACGAAAATAAATGGAAATGATTTTGTTTCACGAGACGCAGAATAATGCCGATGGACCAATACCCCACCAAGGCCGCTACGCTCATTCCCACGAGATAGGGACCAGTCAGCACATCAAGACTATTCATCACCTTGAGCATCTCTAACAGCATGGCTCCAAGAATAGCGGGTATAGAGATGAGTAATGAAAACCTGACAATGAGTTCACGCTCAAGCCCAAGGAGCAGCCCTCCGGCAATCGTCGAGCCTGAGCGAGAAATACCCGGCAACACTGCAATACCTTGAACGAACCCGATAATAAGCGCATCAACAACGGTCATGTCTTGAATGCCACGACCCAGCGATTTGCCTCGACCGATCCATAGAACGATTCCCGTCAAGATCAACAATGCCCCGACTATATCGGGACGCGAGAACAGGTCTAACCCAATTTTCTGAATACTTAGTCCCAAAATCGCTGTTGGAATCGAGGCCACAACGACCATCAGGACAGTCCTCCATTCCGCTCCCGTAAACACACTTGCCACATCTGTAGACGGTTGAGAACCTAGCAGCCCCCGTGCCAACGCGATCCAATCGTTTCGAAAATATACGAGAATGGCCACAACCGTTGCACAATGCAGCATGATATCAAATAAAAAACTGGTTTCCTCCACGTGCCCAAACCAATACTGCGCCAATACGAGATGGCCGGATGACGATACCGGTAAAAATTCGGTTAATCCCTGCAAGACAGCCAAGATGATCGCCTCTATATAACCCACGATGACTCCTTACTCCATGCGATATGAATGAGAGGGATTGTGTGAACGCGAAATGCGAGGGCCGTTTCGGAACACAAAGTATCCTTTCTTATGTAGCCCGTTTCGATACATCGTGATAGCCCATAGACGTTTTCTGTGAACTCGATGAATAGTGAAGAGCAAACTCGGAGACGCCCTGCTTCCACGGCGGCAGGAGTATGCAAGGATTTTGCAACGAGGTCAATATGGCAGAGGCCGGTCGCGGCGCCGGTCGAGGAAATTCTTTCGTGGAGACCGGCGTGATCGGCGTTCGAATCTGTAATTGCGCAAATAGCTCTTTGGTAAAATCAAACCAACTCGTTCCTCCGGACCCCGCAAGATGATACGTCCCGTAAGCACAGGTTTGGAGTAATTGCCCAATGCCGTTGGCCAGGTGAGGCGCATAGGTGGGAGAACCGAATTGGTCATTCACCACACGAACCGGAGATGTGTGAGCCAGCGCACAAATCGTGTTCGGAAAATTTCTTCCAACCGTATGATAGAGCCATGCCGTTCGAATGATAAAATGACGCTTCGCAGTCGTACGAACACGTTCTTCTCCTGCCAATTTACTTTTTCCGTATATTGAACGGGGATTCGGTCGATCATATTCATGATAGGGTTCCGTCTGTGTGCCATCAAACACGTAATCAGTCGAAATATGAACAAGCGGAATATTCAACGCGTCCGTCGCCAACGCGAGGTTGTGTGGACCATCGGCATTCACACGATACGCCGAATCCGTATCGGATTCCGCCTGATCCACATTGGTGTAGGCCGCCGCATTAATCACAACATCCGGCATAGCCGTTTCCAGTTTTTGCCGTGTCAACTCACGATCGGTAATATCCCATGCATTTTTTCCATACGCAGACAGATCATGGACGTTCAACGACTGTTGCAACGCATGACCAAGCTGCCCATCGGCTCCGACAACGACCACCTTCATACGTAGGCATCGTGATAGATTGGTAAACGTTCGCGCTCTTCCTCAAGACTCAACGCCACCGAATCCTTTGCTGAGATAATTGGAGTTGAGATCGGCCATGTAATGCGAAGAGCAGGATCTTTCCAGGAAATCACAATTTCATCATCCGGGTGATACAATTCCGTACATTTATACTCGACATCCGCCGTTTCACTCATGACGCAAAAGCCATGGGCAAAACCAGGAGGAATATATATTTGCTTAAAATTTTCAGCAGACAATGTTTCACCAACCCATTGCCCATAGGTTGGAGACCCGCGCCGAATATCCGCAGCAACGTCAAAAACAGCTCCGTGACTCACTCGTATCAACTTTCCCTGCGGATAGCGAACCTGCGCATGAAGCCCACGCAACGCATTGCGCCCTGAACGGGAGTAATTATCCTGTACAAATGTTTGAGGAA
The DNA here is from genome assembly GCA_021604005.1 of Nitrospirales bacterium. Classification (GTDB taxonomy): domain Bacteria; phylum Nitrospirota; class Nitrospiria; order Nitrospirales; family UBA8639; genus JAGQKC01. The sequence goes on from BQIV01000011.1 coordinate 28,166, forward strand.
GGCCAGCCTTGACATATTTTTCTCGGTGGTAGGTTTCTAAAAAAAACCCTCGACTATCTCGATAGACATCTGGCTCGATAATCACCACACCGGGCAAGGACGTGAGAGAAATCTTCACCATCAACTCCTTATGGACTGACCAAGGATAGACAAGAGATATTGACCATAGGTATTCCCCTTCATCGTCTCGGCAAGTTGCTTGACGTCTTGCTCGCTAATATACCCCATCGTATAGGCAATTTCCTCAGGGCATGAAACCATCAACCCCTGACGTTCCTGTAGCACCTGAATATAATGTGCTGCCTGGAGAAGCGACTCATGGGTTCCCGTGTCGAGCCACGCAATGCCCCGCCCCAATTGCACAACGTGCAACTGTTCAGTCTCTAAATATTTGATATTGACATCGGTAATTTCAAGTTCGCCTCGAGGAGAGGCCTTCAAGGAATCGGCAATCTCAACAACATGGTTATCGTAAAAATAGAGGCCGGTCACGGCATACGAAGAAGCTGGAACGGTAGGTTTCTCCTTAAGGCTTGAGGCTTTGCCATCTTGATCAAAACTCACGACACCATATCGCTGAGGATCGCGAACTTGATACGCAAACACAGTTGCGCCTGATTGGCGGACAACGGCACGACGAAGATAGTCGGCCAACCCATGTCCATAGAAAATATTGTCCCCTAAAATTAACGACACAGAATCTTTACCGATAAAATCTCGGCCGATGAGAAACGCCTGCGCAATCCCACCGGGATGCGGTTGAATGGCATAATGAATATCTAACCCTAAATGACTTCCATCCCCCAACAGCCGGACGAAACCGTCTTGCTCATGTGGCGTGGTAATAATGAGGATGGTTTGAATACCGGCCAGCATCAGGGTGGACAAGGGGTAATAAATCATGGGCTTGTCATACACCGGCATTAATTGCTTGCTCACGGCATAGCTCAAAGGATACAGCCGTGATCCGGTTCCCCCGGCCAAAATAATCCCTTTCATCTCACGCTCGTCGCTCCCTCTCGCAATTGAGAATGCTCATGCGATGACACACACGTGCCATGTAACGATGGTCATGTCTCACGAATTCCTGCGTGCAACCCCACACGCTCACGTGCTCCCTGCTCAGCTTGGATGGCCAGGCACCAGTCTTGATGATCAAGATACCATTGTACCGTCTGTCGTAGACCACTTCGAAAATCATACGTAGGCGTCCAACCAAGTTCGCGTCGAATTTTGGTGGCATCGATGGCATACCGTCGGTCATGACCGGGCCGATCAGTCACAAAGGACTTTAATTCGTCATACGTCGTGATCGATTGACCCCGAAGCCTTTGATTGTGTGACGCCGGAACCACTTCTTGGAGTATTTCTAATAGGGCATTCACCAATTCGATATTTGTTCGTTCGTTCTGACCGCCGAGGTTATATTTTGCCCCAGGTTGTCCTTGCGTCAACACAAGCCAGAGGCCTTCACAATGATCTTCGACATGCAACCAATCGCGAACATGTTGCCCATCACCATAGATCGGAAGCGGTTTTCCTTCTAACGCATTGAGGAGCATCAGCGGGATGAGCTTTTCAGGGTATTGGAACGGTCCATAGTTGTTGGAACAGTTTGTCGTGACCGTTGGGAAGCCATAGGTATGAAAATACGCTCGTACAAAATGATCAGCAGCCGCTTTGGAAGCGGCATAGGGTGAGTTCGGCGCATATGGCGTCTCTTCGGAAAAGAGGCCTTCGGTCCCTAACGTGCCATACACTTCATCTGTAGACACTTGCAAAAATCGAAACTGTTGCTTGAGTTGTTCCGACACCGTCATCCAATACTGTCGAGCCACGTTTAACAACACACAAGTGCCGACCGTATTGGTTTCGATAAAGGTCATCGGACTGTCAATTGAACGATCGACATGGGATTCTGCGGCAAAATTGATGAGTGCCTCAGGTCTATGCTCAGCAAAAATTCGACTCATCGCCTCTCCATCCGCAATATCAGCTTGGATAAACGTCAGCCGTTCATGGGGTAAAAGACTGTGAAGATTCAGCCGATTCCCGGCATACGTCAATTTGTCGACTACCACGACATTAGCCGTAGATCGTGAAAACAGGAGTCGCACGAAATTGGCTCCAATGAACCCTGCACCTCCCGTGACGATAATTGATGAGGTCTGTCTGCTCATGATTGCTCAGCTTTCGTGTACATGGCTCACACGCCACACACACCCAACACGTCATCGAACACATGCGACGAGTGCAATGCGAGTCTGTGAAAAACCTGAGACGTCAATTAAGACACATGCAGATAAATCGTTCGAATAGGTTAGGATAGGCGAGAAAAATAACACGTTATCATATCGAATGGCTCACATAGAACCGTATGAAAATAGTCGTGTATCGATATCAAGAAACTGCTCGTTGATATTATTCGACCGTCACGCTCTTTGCTAAGTTTCGAGGTCGATCGACATCCAGCCCGCGCAGAACGGCAATATGATACGCCAAAAACTGCAACCCCACCGCAAACAAGATAGGTGTCAATAATGGATGCACCTCAGGTATCGGCACGACCACTTCAGCCACTCGGCTCAACTCCTGATCATCTTCGAATCCAAACGCAATAACCGGTGCGCTTCTGGCTCGTACTTCCATTAAATTATTCACCGTCTTCTCATAGAGTCGATCACGCGGTGCGAGAACCACGACGGGCATGTCTTGATCCACCAAGGCAATCGGGCCATGTTTCATCTCCCCCGCCGCATAGCCTTCGGCATGAATATACGAAATCTCTTTGAGTTTTAACGCGCCTTCGAGAGCAATCGGATAGTTAATCCCACGGCCTAGGTACAAGAAATTAGTCTTCGAGAAATATTGCTGTGCAATCCCGAGGATAGCCTGTTCACGTTTGAACACGGCTTCAACCCGGCCGGGAAGGGCAGTATATTGATCTAACCACCACCGACCCTCTTCCGCACTCAATACATTCCGAACACGGCCCACATGAAGAGCGAGTAAATATAACGCCATCACTTGCCCGGTAAAGGCTTTGGTTGAAGCCACGCTAATTTCAGGACCACACCGCGTATAGATGATGCCATCCGACTCGCGCGCCAACGTGCTGCCAACCACATTGACAATAGATAAGACCCGTGCGCCTCGTTTTTTGGCCTCCCGTGCGGCCGCCAGAGTATCTGCAGTCTCTCCGGATTGCGAGATGGCAATGAATAAATCATCTTTTTGAATCATGGGCTCCCGATAGCGAAACTCCGAACCAATATCGACTTGAACGGGCTTTCGAATCATTTCTTCAAACAGATACTTGCCCACCAATCCTGAATGCCACGACGTGCCACATGCCACAATCCAAATACGACGCGCGTCAATCAACTCTTGTGCAGTCATGGATAAATCAGGAAGATCGGCCTCCCCGGTTTCATAATTAAAACGCCCCCGAAGCGTATCCATGATGACCTGAGGCTGTTCATGAATTTCTTTGAGCATGAAGTCGGGATAGCCGCCTTTTTCCGCCGCATCCGCGTCCCAGTCAATGGTGACACTGGTACGATTGACGACGTGGGCATCGGCTCCGATTACTGAAATATCCGATGGGGTTAACATCCCAACATCCCCATCTTCCAAAAATACTACGTCTCGAGTGTGGGCAAGAAGTGGAGTCACGTCGGAGGCTAAGAACGAACCTTTTCCGTTCTTTCCGATGACCAATGGGCAGCCAGACCGCGTTGTCACAATGACGTCAGGCTCTGAAACACAAATGGCTGCGATGGCATAACTGCCTTGGAGATCCGAATCCGCCGCCTGTAATGCTTCCCGCAATGAAAGTCCGTTCTTCATATAGGACTCGACTAAATGGGCAATGACTTCCGTATCGGTTTCTGAGGAAAACCGGTACCCTTCGGACTCTAAGCGATGTTTGAGCGAAAGAAAATTTTCGATGATGCCGTTATGAACCAGCACCAGATTGCCTGAGCGGTGTGGATGGGCATTTTGTTCAGATGGTTTTCCATGGGTGGCCCATCGCGTATGCCCAATCCCGAGCGACCCATCGAGCTGTTCCTGCTCAACCACCTGTTCTAAATTCACAAGTTTTCCAACACTCCGCCTCACGGCAAGTTCGCCATGATGCAGGAGCGCAATCCCAGCAGAGTCGTACCCGCGGTACTCCAATCGCTTGAGCCCATCAATCAGAATCGGCGTGGCATTGTCTTGTCCGATGTATCCAATGATACCGCACATAATCAACCCTCAATGACATTCAATTTCACGAGTTTACAGCACGTTATCTTCATTATGTCGGTTGTTATTGCACAAATCTATAGCCTAGAGCGTTCAGAGAAATGAGAAAATACCGACCTAGCCGCGACAGAATATCAGCATGTTACGGGAATACTGCGTTCTAGGGACCTGTGCCAGATGATTTTTCCGTGGCACTCGATTATTTTTTGAGATGACGCGAGTCGCGTTTTCGCTTGGCCGCACCCTCTTTATTCAGTTGCACTGGGCGAGAAATCCCCAATGCCTCAGGAGGCACATCTTGTGTCACCGTCGTGCCGGCGGCAATCATCGCGCCACGGCCAACCCTGACAGGTGCAATAAGTTGGGTATCACTTCCTATGAATACTTCATCTTCGATGATGGTCTTTTCCTTTTTATATCCATCGTAGTTACACGTAATCGTACCCGCCCCAATATTCACACTTTGTCCAACCTCTGTATTGCCAAGATAGGACAAATGATTCGCCTTGGAACCTTCGCCTAATTCCACCTGTTTAAGTTCGACAAAATTTCCCACCTTGGCACGAGCCCGTATTGTCACCTTGGGCCGCAAGTGCGCAAACGGCCCTATCATGGCATCTTGCTCGATGTCTGCCTCATTGATGACACAGCAATCTTGTATGGTCACACCATTCCCTACTGTACTATTGGTAATCCTTGTATGGGAACGCACAATACAGGATTCGCCAATCACGGTCCGGCCTTCTAACCTCACATCTGGATAGAGCACACTATCTCTCCCGACCGTAACATCCGCATCGATACTTGTTCGACTTGGATCCACGACTGTGACGCCGTTTTGCATCCATACCCGGCATACACGCTGACGCATTTCTCGTTCAGCCAAGGCCAGATGTTCTCGGTTATTGATCCCAATCGTCTCATTCGTATCGGTTGTGACGAACGCTGACACTCGCAAACCTTGGGAGACAGCCATGCCAACAATATCCGTCAAATAGTATTCTCCCTGAACATTCTGAGGCTTCAAGGTATCGAGACTCTCAAAAAGAAAGCGTGTATTGACAACGTATGTCCCGACATTAATCTCTTGAATGCTTTTTTCCAATTCTGTGGCATCACGATCTTCAACAATGCTGAGGACCTGGCTCTCAGAGCCGCGCACCACACGGCCATAGCCCTGTGGGTGTTCCAAGCTCGTTGTCAAAATGGTCACGGTTGCCTGACTCGAGTCATGCGCGTCGAGTAAGGCACGTATCGTCTCCTCAGTGAGTAACGGCGTATCACCATTTAAAATCAGACATTGCGTGGCAACGGGTTGCGTATCGCCCACGAGAACGGATCGCGCCTGTTGCACGGCATGTCCGGTTCCCAATTGTTGCACCTGCTCAACCACAGAAAATGGCGAAAGGGCCGACTCCTCTTGAGTAAGATACTCCCGTACCTGTTCGGCACCATGTCCAATCACAATCGCGACGGCGGAGTCCGCAACACGACGGGCCAAGGCCGCCATATACCACACCATGGGTTTCCCGGCGACGGGATGGAGGACTTTGGGAATAGCGGACTTCATGCGTGTTCCTTGCCCCGCAGCCATAATGACGGCAGATACAGTGTTCATGACAGACTCTCCATGCTCTTCGATGGCTGACCGTTCATCCAGTCTGGACCTTGACATCAGCTCTCGCGGTGTCCCGAGATTTCCGGCGCATTTCATCAACGTTGGATTGACGATCGGATGAGTACAAGCCGCCGGAGACAATTAGTTTCATCGCTTCCTCAACCTCAAGGTCGACAGGGATGACTTCGTGTTCAGGGATTAATAAGAAGTAACCCGATGTGGGATTGGGAGATGTCGGAACAAAGACGTGAATGAGTGGTTCGGGAACTAAACACTGCACCTCGTTTCTCGTCTCCCCCGTGACAAAGGCCAAACAGTAATTTCCGTCCTTCGGAAATTGAATCATGACGACTTTGTCATATTTTTCCCGTTGTTTAAAGGAAAGAATATCCATAACAGACTTGAGCGTGGCGTAAATCCCTCTCACAATGGGGACACGGTCTAAAAACCCTTCCCACCGCTTCACAATTCTACGCCCGAGGATATTGGTCGCCAAGATCCCTGCCAGAAAGATCAAGATAAGCAGGGCAATAATGCCAAGCCCAGGGAAATAGTACTCCTGAATCACTAAATCGGCTAAGACATTCCCGAGAATACTGTCGACTGTCACAAACAGCGTCTTGAGGACGAGAATCGTCCCCCAAATCGGTGTAATAACCAATAAGCCTGTAAGAAAATAGCGCTTAAGCGAAGCCTGCGACATAGCTAACGAGGCTCAACGCCTGACTCCCGGACAGAAGGATAATAGGGTTTGGCATGCCTGGTAGAATGAGCGTACGTCATCTTACAAATATCGTCTAGCCCCTGCAAGCCTTTTCTTGAGATTTTCAATAACTTAGATTAGGATCTCTTCGTGGGAACGGCTCATACACGTAAAAAAACACATACGCGACGGTTGAGCAAACGATCGGGGATTTTTCTCACGTTTGAGGGCATCGAAGGCTCGGGAAAGACCACTCAGTGCCACCGTTTAGCCACTACGCTCACCACTTTTGGACACACAGTCCTCGAAACGCGAGAACCAGGAGGCACACCCTGTGCCGAAAAAATCCGCACACTGCTCCTCGAGAACAACCTTAGTTCGGGCAAGCAGGAATCGATCACCGCCGAATGTGAAACGGCTCTCGTTCTGGCTGCCCGCGCTCAACATATCCGGCATCACATTCTTCCGGCTCTTGCAAACAACACGATCGTACTCTGTGACCGGTTTACAGATTCCACGCTTGCATATCAAGGATTTGGACGAAAACTTGACATGAAAATCCTTGCCACGTTCAATGATTTCATCACACAGGGGCTCACGCCGGACCTGACCTTTTTATTTGATCTTCCCATTCAAGAAGGCCTCGCCAGACGCAAACGTGATAAAAACCAAAACCGTCTTGATCGAGAGTCCCAGGCATTTCACAGCCGTGTACGACGGGGCTTCCTGGCTATTGCGGCACAATACCCACGGCGCATTATCATTATCAATGGACGGGAAAAGCCAGAAAACATCGCGCAGGTAATTGAGCACACGGTCATAAACCTGTTACAAAAAAGAGCACGCGTGAAGACATAAGCTTATTCTCCAATCATCAGATAGTCCGCTCAAAATCCATTCATTTATGTCCTTCCAAGATATTATAGGCCACGCAACCCCCATCGCATGGTTGCGCAGTGCAATGCAATCAAACCACCTTGCCCACGCTTACCTGTTAATCGGGGACGAGGCGATCGGCAAGCGCATGACCGCCATGCAATGTATTCAGGCCATGAATTGCGATACCCATGCCGACGCCGCCACGCCAGATGCATGTGAAACGTGCCGGTCCTGTCAACAAATCATGGCTCACATTCATCCCGATGTGCTATTCATTCAACCCGACGAAGGACAAGGCCAGCACCCACAAATTAAAATTGAACGGGTTCGGGAAATCGAGCATCACATGATTTACCGCCCCTTACTCGGGCCGAGAAAAATCTGTCTGATTGACAACGCGGATCGCCTCACTATCGGGGCGGCCAATGCGCTGCTCAAGACGCTGGAGGAACCTCCGGATCATTGTCTATTCCTTCTTATCACCAGCCGGCCCTCGGCTCTTTTGACGACACTGAAATCTCGTTGTCTCACGGTACGATTCTCACCGCCGTCTCAGGAGCAAGCCATTGCCTACCTTATGGAACATCGAGGGTTTTCACAATTCGATGCACGATTTATCAGTTTCCTCACAAATGCACGGTTGGGAGAAGCCATGACTATTGACCTTGACGCGACCAAAGCCAAGCAGCAGGAGTTTTTCTCTTTGCTATTTGACGACTCCCAGTCCTCTATCTCCGCGGGCTTTGATGCTGCCGAAGCCTTATCCAAATCCGGACACATTCCGGAAGCCCTGTTGTGGCTATGGACTGGGTTGCGTGACATCCTCCTCGTGACCATCCATGCGCAGACAGAGTTTCTGTTCCATGAGGATCATCTTCCTACATTACGAGAGTTGGCCCAACGAACGTCCCCTCAGCGCATCTTGGAGCTACTTGACACACTGCATCATTTGGAGCAAGGGCTTCAACGGAATCTCAACTCGCAATTACGATTTGAGCAATTTTTCCTACAACTTAGAGAAGCAATTCCACCAGCATGAATAGACACAGGACGAGAATCGCTCATTATCAATCACATGATTGAGGCAACATGACTCGTGAACCCTATAGATAAATAGAGGAACGCACATACTCCTATTATGACACACCCATTTTATATCACCACCCCGATTTATTACGTAAATGATGTCCCACATATTGGACATGCCTATACGACAATTGCCGCCGATGTCCTGGCCAGATTTTACCGCTTGCGTGGCAACGATGTTTTTTTTCTTACCGGGCTTGATGAACATGGGCAGAAAGTCCAACAAGCCGCGACCAAAGCCAATATTGCTCCGCAAGCTCATTGCGATCAACTCACTCCACAATTCAAAAACTTGTGGAAAACACTCATGATGAGTCATGACGGATTCATTCGAACCACGGATTCACAACATCAAACAGTCGTTCAACAATTTTTACAAACTCTGTATGACAAGGGGCTTATTTACCAAGCTGAATATACTGGGTGGTATTGTACATTCGACGAACGCTTTTGGACTGAGAAAGATGTTGAAGGAGGGCTCTGTCCTGACTGCAAACGTCCTATCGAGCAATTGAGCGAGAGCAATTACTTCTTTCGAATGAGTCACTATCAGGACCGGCTTAAAGCCCATATTCAAAACCATCCTGAGTTTATTCGACCAGCCTCACGTCGCAATGAAGTACTGGGATTTCTGGAAAAACCCTTGGAAGATCTCTCTATTTCCCGTCCAAAATCGCGACTGTCATGGGGCATCGAACTCCCATTTGATTCTGCCTATGTGACCTATGTGTGGTTTGATGCCTTGACGAACTATATTTCGGCCTTAGACTACCTGCCATCATCGCCTTCGAGGAATCGTTATTGGCCAGCGACCGTTCACCTGGTAGGCAAAGACATCCTGACGACTCATGCCGTCTATTGGTCCACGATGCTCATGGCGCTTGAGCTTGCGCTGCCTCACACCATTTTTGCGCATGGCTGGTGGACGGTCAATGGCGAGAAAATGTCCAAAAGCCGGGGGAATGTCGTGAATCCCAATGCCGTCGTCGATGAATTCGGAGTAGATGCCTTTCGATATTTTCTCCTTCGCGAAGTTCCATTTGGCCAAGATGGCGATTACTCTCAAGAGGCTCTCATTGGCCGGAATAATAGTGACCTGGCCAATGGCCTGGGAAATCTGCTCAGTCGAACCGTGACGTTAATCCAACGTTTTGCTAGCGGACAAATCCCTGCGCCGGTTCGTTCAACCGAAGATGAACATGATCGAGAATTACACGCTGCCGCCGAAGCACTCCTTCAGACAACGCTGCCATACCACCTGAACCCTGAACGCTTGGAATTTAATCGCACATTGGAAGCCATTTGGGCACTGGTTCAACTGGGCAATCAATATATTGATAAGACGGCTCCCTGGGTCTTGGCAAAAGATCCAGCCAATCAGGAACGCTTGCAGACGGTCCTCTATAATGCCGCCGAAACCTTACGCTTTTTATGTCTCGCCACTGCCGCCTTTATGCCGGCCACGGCTCAGAACATGAATGAACAATTGGGATTATCGTTAAACTTTTCTCACTCGCTTCTCGCTCAGAAAATCACATGGGGAGAACTCCCAGTCGGCACAACTGTTCGAAAAGGACAATCCCTGTTCCCACGAATTGAGGCAACAACACGGAACAAGGAGAAACACATCGTGGAGCAGAAGGTGGAAGCTGTCAAACGGGAATCTAAGGAAGGGACCAAAGAAGAAGCACACAAAGATCAGGCAAATCAGACAGGTGAAGAACAAATCGCCATTGAAGACTTTATGAAGGTCAAGCTGAAAGTAGGAAAGGTTCTTGAGGCCGAGCGAGTACCGAAATCAAATAAACTGTTAAAACTTCAAGTAGACCTCGGCAGTGAACGTAGACAGATTGTGGCAGGAATCGGCAAAAAATACGAACCTGAAGAATTAATCGGACAGACGATTGTCGTCGTGGCCAATCTGAAACCAGCTAAACTGATGGGGGTTGAATCTCAGGGGATGGTCTTGGCGGCAGGAGGGAAGGAAGTCTTGGGATTACTTACCATAAATGAAGATACTGCACCTGGAAGTCAGGTAAAGTAATACGTTTCAGGCAACAAGATACTGATAATCACAAGCAAGTTCTTGGCATATTTTATCGCTCTCTTCCCTCTTATGTTACTTGATGCTGCATCATCCACTCGCCATCGATAAACATTCGAAACCACAACTCCAGCATGAGTAAATTCCAAATTTGATAGTGCCATGCTCGCTCGCTGTTCGCATGTTCGTGTAACAAACGTTCAACCACGTCCCTATTGAAATATCCACGTTGTGTTGCACGAGGTGAGAGCAAAATATCATAGGCCATTTCGCGCAATTCATGTCTCAACCAATGATCAATCGGTACGCCAAACCCCATTTTGGGTCTGTTTAAAATATCTGCCGGCAATAGATCTTTGGCTGCTTTTTTTAGCACAAACTTTTTTACAGACCCATATAGCTTCATGGATGCTGGCAAACTTGCACAAAACTCCATCACCTCGTGATCAAGAAATGGAGACCGAGCTTCCAGACCATGCGCCATCGTGGCCACGTCAACTTTCACGAGTAAATCGTTGGGCAAATACGTCTGAACATCAACATCCAATGTTTTATTAAGAAGATCTTGCGCTTGTGATTGTTCAAATACATCAACAAGCATATCGGTTGATTCCTGACTACCTGATGCCTCGAGAAATTCCTTTGTACAAAGTTCAGTTTTTAACGTTTGATCAAAGTGAATCACCCATGACAAATATCGTTGATAAGGAGAATACCCTAAGCCTGAGGCAAAGCGTTTCACCCGACTCGTTAATGTCTTTGACTCCTTGGCTTCCGGCAAATACGATGCGGCCCGTTCAATGCTTTTCCTTAAAAACGCAGGCAACCGATCGTATCGATGACTTAACAGAGAAGCCCAATAGCGATCATACCCAGCTAAATTTTCATCTCCGCCATCTCCATTCAGAGCCACCGTCACATGCTGTCGCGTCATCTCGGCTAAGTACATCGATGGAATGGCTGATGAATCGGCAAAGGGTTCATTATAGTGCCAGGTTAATTTAGGGAAAATTTTCATAGGTTCAGGCTTCACCACAAATTCCTGGTGATCTGTCCCGAATCGTTCAGCAACCGACCGGGCAAACGGCAACTCATTGTACTTCTCCTGATCAAAACCAATCGAAAAGGTTTTTAAGGGCAAACTGCCTAATTGAGCCATGAAACCGACTATCACACTTGAATCTATCCCGCCGCTGAGAAACGCCCCTAAAGGCACATCACTGATCAATCGGCATTTTGTCGCCTCAGAAAGTTTGTGAAGCAATTCGTGAGACGCATCCTCTAAAGATCCCCGAAACGTTTGAGCATAGGATAATTGCCAATAGCGTTCCATTCGTATTTGACCATTTTCCACAATCAATATATGACCAGGTGGAAGTTTAAGAACTCCTTGAAAGGCCGACCACGGACTCGGAACATATTGATAGGTGAGGTAATGGGATATTGCATCAAGTGCTGGGGCCGGCTGAAAACTCGGATCGGCTAAGAATGCTTTGGGTTCAGAGGCAAAAGCTATTCCGTCTTTATCCAACCAATAGTAAAGCGGTTTCTTCCCAACACGATCGCGCACAATCATCAGACGCTGCTTTTGCCGATCCCAAATTGCAAACGCAAACATCCCTCGTAAATGTTCAACACATTTCACGCCATATTCTTGATAGGCCGTCAGAATGACTTCCGTGTCGCTCTGGGAACTGAACTTATGACCGTACCCCTGAAGAACGTTTCTCAATTCTCGAAAGTTATAGATTTCTCCATTATAGGTAATGATACAATGCCCATCTTTGCTCACCATGGGTTGATGGGCAGCATCCGTCAAATCAATTACGGCTAATCGTCGATGCCCAAAGCCTAGATCGTCGTTGCGATATGTCCCTTGCCCATCAGATCCTCGATGAGCAAGGAGCTCACACATCGCCCTAAGACTATCCTCTTTCACTGGGGCTTGGGTGAAGAAGTTATATCGCCCAACAATTCCACACATAATTATTCAACTAAAGCATCAATCTCCTCGTACTTTCCCAAATTTCCAATCTGTTAGAGAACGGTTTTAAAAAAATAGGAAATCCAACCAAGTAGTTCATACAAAAGGACATGATTAGCTTTTACTCCCCCTGTCCCCGGAACAAAATCCTCCCATACGAATCGTAAGTCATGGCGTCCAACAGAGTAAGTATCAGGCTGTAACTTCTGATGTTGGAAAGCAAGAAGGGCTCGTCTCATATGCATCTCCGAGGTAATGAGTAAGAGTCTAACCCGCCCATTCTTCTTAAGATAGGTTTTTACTCTCGAAGCTTCATCCCACGTATTTTTCACCGTACCTACAATCACAAATTGTTCCTTCCCCACTCCTTGACTTCTAACAAATTGGCTCACGACTTCTGTCTCGCTATAAGAACCAATAGACAAATTACCATAAAGCAGAGATTGAGCAATTCCTGACTTTAGAAAATACACACCTGCGATAATTCGTTCTCTATTCTGGTTGAGCGAAAAATATTCGATGCCTGGATAATTATTGCTCAGCGCCCCATACCAATTGGGATTCGTAATCCCCGATAATACTGCGACTGAATGGTAAGGACGAACAGTTGATAGGGTATCAGGCACACTCCACAATTGTAGTGCCAATTTGTAAACAATTGGAGTGCTCACAAGATAAAAAAGAAATAAAACAATAACTACACTTCCACGAGACTTCCGACGCACAATGCTCATTCCAAGTAAAATCAAGAAAAAAATAAGCAAAGGACTAGCTAACGCTTTAACGAGATTCACAAACACGTTATAACCTACCTCACTAATGGCGTATCAGGGTATTAGGGCTTGAATTTACATATCGCCATCAAGGCGTGGCGAGCGTCTGCCTCTAAAGGTCAAGACCATCCATACCATTGAAACAAGACTGACGTACGTCGCTAAATAAAAGATCCCCGCAGCAAGGCTACGGGGTATTCAGAGGGACAATGATTAGGAAATCCCTCTAACCCCCTTTTCCAAAGGTGGGACTTAAGCGGTAACCCCGTAGCAAGCTACGGGGAATAGCAAGTTTAGTGGTCCAGTGTTTGGAGAGTATTATACTCAGGTTAGACAAGCACGCTTTCAATATTTTTTAGCTACCAAAAGATCATTAGAAGAATGGCACGAGAAAACCGATCTACTCAAATCAGACGAAGGGTTTTTATTGGCATACACAGATGTTATTCTTTTGGCACTGAAAAGAACCCAATTACAAATGCAGTAAATAAACCTGCAAGAATGACAATTGCGCCACCAATATAGATATACCTATTGGGGTCTGGGCCTACCTTAGGTACGGACGCTGAAGGCTCTCGAATAATACTCGTTGGATTTGAAAACAGACCGAGTTGCAACTGCTCAAGTACAAACTGTTGTGAGCGAGAAGGACTAATCGCCTGCATATCAATTGGCCTTTTTAGGTTGGTTTTCGTATCCGAATTCTCTTTCATGTTGTGCTGTATGAGTGCAAGATCACCTTCAACGCGCTTTAGTTGTCTCACCACCTTCTCTTGCCACTCCTGATATAATCTATCGTGTTGACTGAGAAGACCTTGAAGCAATTCAGACATCTTCTTTTTCAATTTTTGAGGATTATCATCGATCATTCGAAAATCCATAAACCCATCATTTAGAATTCCCACACTCAATTCTGTACCGTAAACTGCCGTCAATCGACGAGTCACGATTTGCGGATCTTCCAAAAACACACGAGTTCGCGTCCAGGAATGATCAAAATAACTCACTTGTCCAATTTTAACAATTACATAGCTTTCATACATAGGGACGGTGTTAAAAAACTTTATCATTCCCAACAAGATCAAGATACCAGACACCATCATGCCCACGCGCCATCCACGCTTAAAATATTTACCAACATCAAATAACGGCACGGAATAACTCACCATCTTCATGCTGTTCACACGATTTGTCATAGACATCATTTACTTTCCCTCAAATTTGGCCCCTCGTACACTTGCCACTGACCGAGAAATCAGACTTCCCCCAATGCGGTGCGCTTTCATCAAGTCATAAGCAGAATCCCAAGAACAGCCCGCCTGAGACCACATTAGAAATAAGGGAATGGCAAACCACCATTGAAGGTATAACTCAGACACCATAACCCCGAGGATCATACTCAAGGCTGCAATAGATTTCACGATGCTTTCACGTGGTGTAGAGTAGAAAAGAATGCCCACAAATATTACATAGGGCAAGATTCCTAGTACCCCATAAGATGCGAGGATAAATACAAAATGCGTATGAGTGAGAAGTTCAGCATATCGAATTGTAACAGCAGAGTTATATCCAACGCCCGTCAAGGGAGCATCAAGAAACTGCTGAAAACTGGCTAGGGTAGCTCCCATTCTAATAGCAATACTTCCATCGTCGAATGATAGCCCCCGACCAAATGACATAACTGATAACAGCTCGCCGTATGGAAAAAGACCAACCAAATGAGCCAAAACCATGAGGGTAATTCCAAGGGGAAAAACAATTAAAATTCGTCTCATCGGCATTTTATCCAACAGCCATAAAATCACCAATCCAAGAACGACCAGTGCAGCCCCACGAGTTTGATTTAACCAGAGAAGGAGCAGACTTAACCCCACGGTAAAAAATAGTGATATTCGGTGAATGACGCTTAGATTCTGGGGATGAAAAAATATTACGAGTAATATACTCATGATTGCCACATGTGAACTGATGTTCAGATGCAATACATTTGGTCTTTCTTCAAACCACTTCCATTGGGTTAGAATCCCCGGCACAACCCCAATATAAGAAAGAATCTGTAGGACAACCAGAAAAAGAATTGCATAGATACTTATTAGTACGACAGTATCCCGAAGATTATCTTTTAAAGAATGGAAACTTTTAATCGAAAAATAGAAAAAAAACATCCAGAAGTACGATTGAATCAGATGTAGATTAAATCCTCGAGTAAAACCATGCCAGTATTCAAGTACGCACCAGATAATCAGTGCAACCGCGAAAACCAAATCTGATGCATCAAATTGTATCTGTGGTATTCCCCGATCTGCGCACAGATACCAGTTGAAAACGAGAATCATCACACAGAAAGGCGCCAGCAATGTAAACTGATTTCCATAGGTATACGGAAGCGTGAATTTTTCTGCTACGTATCCAACTAGATTGAAACAAGCCACAATGACCAGCAATAGTGTAGCATTCACAAGAGAATTATGAGGAATTTTTATAACCACAGGCTTACTATTCTCGCATTTGCAATTGTGGAATTCCTATCCTGACCATCGAGCACTCCAAGCTTAGAGTATGAATTTATTCTATAATGAATATTGCCAACTTCTTGCCACAGATACATGCTGTTTCCACCAGGTGAGGATGGGCTCAAGCAAAAAAAACCGGCGTTGATAAGTCGTCGTTCATCAACCAAGTCACTTGCGCGCCCACGCAACGGGCCAAAGCCATTGATCGACAGGCACACTAAAGCCTATCTTATGTCTTTCCATGAGTTTTTTGGTAATATATTTTGCCAAAATTTCGCGCATTTTTTAGATCGCCTCTGACGAAGCTTCAGCAAGAGAGAGACCTTCTATTTTCAAGCACACGACAATCGAGCAACGGCACCAGGGCTTCTAGGCTAACATTCATGTTTGCTCTGTCAACTTTCGTCAAGATATCATTCGGCAAATAGTCAAGCATGCCTGTAATTGCATTGACTTCACAAAAGCATGACTTTCTTGGTTCGCTATTCTCTTCCGAAACCTGCTGTTCCTGGAACTATTCTTGTTTCATTTGATCAGGCTGACAATAAAATCTGGCAGGCATGGCATTCATTCTGACGGGCAATCACATCAACTAATTTGTGGAGCTGATCACCTAATCGAGAAGGAACTGGAATTCTCAATATCCCTAACGACAGGATATCTCAAGTTAAAGTAATGCGGCATGTAATTCTACTGGAACATATGCGACGGATAAAAAACGACCACAACTCAACACTAAGATACTTTGCGACTTTTTTTGCAGTACATCTTGACTGTAACCTCTTCATAAAACCCAGCACCAAATGCTCATAACGGTTGTGAACTTTGGTCCTACTTCAAGGTAACCACGTCATCCACCCCTCTCGAGAGCAACGAACCAAGTAAAACATACAGAATCATACGTCATTGAACGGCCGATAGAAGCCGTGCATCCAGTTCTTCAACAAAGTATTCAGAATCCTCATCACGACAGTTGACCAGATCCTGTCTTGCGATTGCAGTCAAACCCCAGTACCCCATGTACTGCTGAAATCCAAATAACACCCGACTCTTTCGGCACCTCCAATAAAAAGGCTTGCAGCCCAAACGGTCTCGAACTAAATTTAAACGTACGTTCTTGGCTGTCCCACGCACTGAAGGCAAACGTCCCAATACAACTACAACGACGAATCGTGTGAGTAATGCCCAAGCTTCACATCTATTCAAAAGTACCTCGTGTCAGGACAGTTTTCCTAAGTTTTTCAGGTTATTTAGACAGTAATATGATTCTCGTTACTTCATCCACTAGGGCTTTAGCATTCACTCCAGGATCAGAAAATGCCTACCCCATGTCCAGCATCGATTAGTATAGAGCTAAAATATCCATAGTCAAATAGGGACTCTCATCTAACGCGCATCTTGATTTACTGGCTAACTCGTCGAAAGATAAACTCATTACATCCATGACGTCGTCCACAGGTTTTTAGCTTCACCAGTCGAAAACCACGGCACGTAAACACTTGGACGACCTCTTCCGGCTTGGCCACCTCAAATGGGTAACCGCCTAACCAGTCCACCATATCCCGCCATAAGTCCATCCCGCGTGGCAATTTCCCTCGACCTTGGATCAATCGAACTAAACGGCGAAGGATATATAGGTAAGGTGCATGTATAAGAATCATTACTACTTGCCCCCACCAGTTTGCGTTATATACCTTTTTGACTTGCAGCCAATAACGTGAGATAAACCCTTGGTCATTATAAATAGCAATAAACACATATCCCTTATTTCCTACCACAGTTGTAATATTCTCTAGTGCCTTCCACATGGAGCCCGTATGGTGAAGCACACCCCAGCTATATATAATGTCATAGGTATCGAGGGACATAAGATATTTCTGATCCAGAACATCACCTTGCTGTATTTTCCACTCAGAATCATGAGGAAAGAATTGGTCTCGAATAGACTTGGTACAGGCCACCGCTTCAGCATCAAAATCAAACGAGCAAACCGACGCACCTAACATTCGAGCGGCTAATGAAAACAGACCACTCCCTGACCCTATGTCCAGAAATCGCTTGCCACGAAAATCCTGAATTTCTAGCATGGCGTGTAGTGATTTTTGCGCTTCGACAATTCTACTTTCATCCAGGAGTTCAATAAATCGCTTCCAGTTTTTTCCGAATTGAAAGCGAACAGAATCTCGACTTATTGGTCTGCTTGGAGAAGTCATGGTCATTCTACTTAGCTTATTCGACACAATACTCCATTTGTAAACTCAGCACGTTCATTGACGTGAAAGTCTCTGGGCCTAAGACTGGAACAGTCTTGCATAAAACTCAGGTATGCTCACTCAACAATTCTTCATACAGTTTTTCATATTCAGCTACACATGCCCTGACAGAAAATAGCTGCTGCACTCTCACACGACCAGCTGCCCCCATACAACGTCGCTTTCCTGGATCCTTCACAAGTGTCAGTATAGCTCTCCCAAGTTTTTCTGGACATTTTGGTGGGACAATTATTCCCGTTTCCCCATCTATTACAGCTTCTGCATTACCTCCCACATCAGTAACAACCATTGGTAGTCCCGCAGCCATACCTTCCAAAATACTGTTGGAAAATCCCTCCTGATGAGAACAAAGCACTCCAATATCTGCACTGAACAATAATTCTGGAATCCGCTCTCTTTGCTCCCCCAAAAATTGAATATTGGAATGAATCCCTAATTCCTTAGCTTTCTGTTCCAGGCGCAGCTGAAGACAATAAGGTTTGCCTACGCAAAGTAACTTCCAGGAAGTTGTAAGAGCTTCACGGATATTGCTGAGTGCCATTAGCAAGTCCTCATGCCCCTTATACGGTATGAGATTAGCAACTACAACAATTAGAACTATGTTTGGGGCAATGTTTAACCATTTGCGGGTTGTTGTTCGAGACAGTCCTCCCCCATACTTGCAAACATCAACTCCATTGTAGATTAAACGTAACTGTCTTTCTGACACTCCTTCGGCAACTAACTGATGCAACACGGCGTTAGAATTTGCCACAATTCGATGCATCCAGCGATTCATATAACGTTCCAGCTGAGATACTAGGGGGTATTTTTTTTGATAGTCATTCAAACTGCGACGACTCATAATGCGAATAGGCACGCCTGCCAATATTCCGCAAACACCACCAACAAAATGAGACAACGGCAAATAACAATGCACAATATCAGGCTGTTCTTTTCGAAGAAAACAGTACAGATTCATCATCGATCGTAGGACACGGGTAGCGGTTCGAATTGGATTGCCAGATTCAAATAACTTACCTTGTGAGAGTGTAACGACCCTGACCCCATTTTTCCCTACTTCACATGCGAGAGTTCCTGCATGCGTGAGCGTAAAAATACTCGGCTCAAAACGGCTCCGATCAAGGCGTGGCACAATTTCAACAATATGACCTTCTGCACCACCAATATCCAGGCTACCGATAACATATAGGATCTTGACTCTCATGTTATGAAGCCACTCATGAATATATGAAATGCTCGCGACGCGTGAAGACCAAAAGTCTCTTTCGACTGGACTGAAATATCTTGATCATGTAAGTATGTTTCCTCTTGCAATTTATCAATACTTATTCCATAAGCTAACAATTGACATGAAGGTAATCAGCAAAATATTGCAATTAAGACGAGATGACTTAAAGCATTCAACTGAAATGAGAGCCAGTCAGCGAGACTTTCTCTAACCTTTACTCAAAAAATCTTCCAGGACACATAATCTAACTGCCAACCCTGTATATCGATCATTCAATCGGTTTTGCCATATCTCCTGGCAAAGTGCGTGGGGAAGACCCCGTATCACATCACATGATTTTGGAGCTATGCTTAAATAGCGTTTGGTGGGGTAAACAAAACCTTGTTTACTTTTGGAAAGAAGGTCTTGGGGTATGTAGCGATAGAGAAGTTGTCTAAGAACATACTTTTGTCCATATTGCATAAATGCTCTCTGGTCCAACTTCGATGTTTCTGCCAACAACTCGCGTGATAAAAAGGGCGTCCGTACCTCAACACTAGCACGCATACTACCCCGCTCAACAGCAGAAATATAACTACCTGGAAGCGTCTGGGTTAGATCAAAATCTCTTGCCAAGTAGACAAGATCTCGTTTGTCTGAGGAAAAATCCTTAATATACGAATCCGGTAAGTGATGCAAACTCCGAAGCATCAGGCCAAGCCCATAATTTTTCAATGATATAAACTGCCACGCCTTATCACCACAGAATAACTCCTGCGCTAACCTCAGCTTGTGAAAGGCACCAAACTTCATACCTTTAATTCTGCTGAAGAGCCTTGCAAGATACCGATAGGCAAATCTGTGCTGGTACAAGAAAAAATACTTACTGTACCCATAAAATAATTCATCACCACCCAATCCAGACAATGCAACAGAAACGCTGGGCTTGATTAATTCAGACATCTGTCTGACTGCGATCACCGTGGGATTATCATTCGGGACACCATAGAGACTTCTGAGTTCTGCAGGGATGTGTTGCCAGCTTAAATCCTGGAGGCTATTTATGACTTGATGCCGTATGCCGAAATGACAGGCAACACGCTTCGCTGCATCACTTTCATCCACACCATCTGCAAATGAGACCGTAAAAGCACTAATATCGACATTCAACTCCTTCGCAATTAATGCAGCAAGAAGGGTGGAATCTACCCCACTTGACAGAAAAAGCCCTACAGGCACATCAGAACGTAATCGGCGGCGTAACGATTCAATCAAAACTTCCAATATGCGATCAAGGTCATTTTCATCAGGTTTATGGATGATCCCTCTTTTTACAGTGACCTGAGGGATACTCCAGTAACGACTCTCATCAACTTGAAACCGTTGATTGATTGTGAGATGAGTGGAAGGGCGGACTATTGATAAGCTGGGAAAACCTGTCTCTGGCGCTGGGAAAAACCCCATTCCTAAAAAAAATGTTACTTGCTCACCTGTCGGTTCAAAACCAAGATTGAGCAGCTCGGTTAATACTCCTGCTTCGGAGGAAAAATAAATCCCGCTAGATAATCTTGACCAATATAAAGGTTTTTCTCCAAATGGATCACTGACTAAATGCACACAATCACCGTCGTAAATGACAAATGCATACATACCGTCAAACCGATCTAACGCAAATTTACCCCACTCCATCCATGCTACCAACAACACTTCCGTATCGCTGGAAGTTTGAAATTCCCAACCAAGAATGATTAGCTCTTTTCGTACTTCAAGATAATTGTAAAGTTCTCCATTGTACGCAATAACGTGATTTTTCCTAACCATTGGCTGACTGGCTCCATCAGATCTATCTATAATTGCCAGCCTAGTATGTCCCAAATATAATCCTTTTCCCGCGTCGCACCACTCTCCATTACCATCAGGTCCACGATGCCGAAGCATCTCTGCTCCACGCCTACCAAATTCTTTGTCTTCCACAACAAGAGGGCGTTTTAAGAAAAATCCAAAAATTCCACACATTGGGGAAAAATCACCTTATTTGGTGCAGAAAACGATGCAGAGTTATGAGGGTTACCGCTAAACCACCACCGCCGGCAGGTTGCGCAAACCAAACCTCAAATGCATGACGAAGGCTAGGCCAATCAATGTAATCTAACGCAACCTCAAGCTCTTCTGACCAGATAGCCTGCCTTGCTAGAGCCATATAATCCTTATGAGTACGAAGATAAATGTCTCTGTCTGGCCAAGTTCTATCTTTCGCACTCGGAGCTTGTAAATGCATTTTACCGGTGAGATGCCGCATAACTTTACGTCCAATGAGATAACTAGTCTTATAGATAGGTGAAGCTCCTGCAGCTATGCCCCAATTGCCAGTCGGTATTCCTGCTAGATCCGAAGCTAACTTCTTCATCGCGTACCTCATGGGCTGTGCATAGAGCCGGTGCTTCGGAATCAATGATGCATAAAACTCGAACAATCGGTTGTCAAAGCTGACTGTACGTTCTTCCGCATAAACCCCTTTACTCGTAATATTTGGACGGGAATAATGTCGACCTAACGCGTGTATCAGAAGATATTCCCAGCGGTCATAATTCGTCTGACAAACATCATCGCCTGACCTCAGAACTTGCGTCACTGATTCCCTTAACATTTCCCACATGCGATTTTTCCAAGCTGGCTTAAGAAAATCCAAAAGAGGGACCTGTTTTAACCGAAAAGGAATCGTCTTGAGATATAATTCAGATATGTTTCCATCGATTGGAGACAAACGGCGAAAAAAGGTAGGACTGCCCAACAAAAATATCGGATGGGCCGTCAGATAAATTCCTTGAAAGAAATAATCAAAACCATGCCCATGAAACAGCACATCTGCATTAGGAATGATATCTGCCGCCATGCCCAGAAAAAGAGCGTGGTCGGTTGCATACATACCACCACACAGGTATGACGCCTCATCAATATATTTCATAAAATGGGAATCGTCCAATGACACGTATCGATGCATTGCATTGACCGCATGTGCAGCAAGTCTTGCACACTGAACTTCGTAATTGTCCGAAAAGGCCACAGTAAAACATTCAGGAGGCTTTTCAAAGGCAGCAAGGAGAGTGCGACTATCGTGTCCACCACTCAGGAAAAGGCCATATTTCTTCTGACTACAATCACTCGTTCTTGACCGGATGGCCTGCACCAGCAACGAAGTAAACTCCTCTCCAGCTTCTACCGTAGTTCTACTCTTTTTTGAAAAATCTGGACGCCAATAATGTCGCGCGATAACACCTTTTTGTCCTATAGCCAGCTTAGTTGCTGGGAGCAAATAACTTGATTGGGAATCATAAGTCTTATCTCCCAACAACCTTTGCAACCAAATAAACTCAAACATGGGTTCCGTGCGTAAACATGCTCCAAATCTATTCCTCAGACACTTAATAAGATCAATATACCCCGTAGCAGCTACAAAATAACCGTCCACATTAGCCCAAAAAAGAGAGACTCCATTAAATCTATCATTAATTACATAGACTTCTCGTTTAGACTTATCAGCTATTACTACTAAAAACTGTCCATTGATATTAGGCAGCACAGCATCAATTTCTTGACCAGATATCAACCATTCTGCGAGAGTGTCAGCATTTATCTTGTCATTTACAATTGGCCCACCAATAATTAAGACATCCCTAAATTTCGACTTCTTGATATGGGGAGCAGGATGGAGATTTCGACAACCAACCACTACCCCGCGTCCTGTTGGGTATGTGCCCTCAAGAAGTTGAATTTCCGGCATTGCAACCGTAGACCATTCAATGGTCATCGCTGGAATAGAATATTCAAAATCTTGAATCATGCAGCAAGGATATCTCTAAAATGCTGACAAAAGAGTTCTGGACTGGTACTTTGACTGGTGTAACGAAGATAGTTTTGCTGTCCTTCTTTTGCTATCGCAACATAACGTTGCCTATTAGACAGAATTTCCTCAATTTTGCTTTCTAAGTTTAGAAGGTCCCAGTCATGGCACACGACCGTCTTGTCAGACACAAAAAAATCAGGCCACGTGAGCATGTGACTGCCATCAGGTTTCAAAAGCAAGGCACCAGCTAGGAAGGTTTCAAAATCCTTCAGCGTTATTTCTCCAAATCCAAACGGCGACAAGACTATTTTACTCTGCTCTAATTCTCGAAAGTACTGGCGTCTTGATAACTTGGTCGTTGGTATTCGGCTACCCAATCGTTCCCTGATTGCTCGTCGTTGCCAGGCCACACTCTGACGTGAATAGCTCAATCCCATCCGGCAGGATATGTCATAGGGTCTATCCTTTAAAGGATTTACGAATTTTTGAGGATAATAGAGCAGCCAACTTGTAGGAATATATCGATAGATCTCAGCAAAATATGGTCCATATAGCGAGTAGTTAGCCAACCCTGAGTTCCAGGAGACTCTGATTTTGTCCAATTGACCCGGATCTGACACTGGTATGGAGAACTCTGGTTGGCTATCAGTCACTCCATATTTTTGATGATAGTAGTCAGTATAGGCCCTATGACCATACATCGGCCTCAGGTAGCGAGAACGGTTTTTAAGTATTTGGCTTTTCAAGTATCCATCAACTAAGGGTAACAGTTCAACTTGGATCCAACCACTACTATCCGTGGTATCAAAATATAATATTTTTGAAACCTTCCTCCTAAAGGACCCAACTTCCTGAATAATGCCCTCAGTATTAGTGATCCAGCGATCTCTATAATATTTACTGTCAATAATCAAAACATCGCATTCATATAAAGAATCTTCGAGACCGTGATATTCACGCCACTCAATACCATGATCCCGTAAGACTTTACGATGTATCATTAAAGGAAATAGAAATGCTTGACCATTCGGGGTCACGAACCCTTCCGTGAGAATATGAACCTTGGTCATACTATTTCAGGCTATATGCAGATTGCGTTGAGTTAGAGGAGGCGAGCATTCACCTGCTATCTTCACGTACAAACATTTATAACAGGAAAAAGATGCAAGATTGAGCTTCAAACTAAAAACTATTTGGCAATCGTGAGAACCAAATCCTGCTTGAAAAAATTAACAGCATTACCCATTAATGCATGAAGTAAAGCACTGACTTACATCTTTTCTAAATAAACTCTTTTAGAAATACTCTTAATAATATCCAAGATAATCCAGGGAAATATTTTCTGCATATTAGGGGTTAGGGTATTTTATGACATAAAACGTGAAGGCTATGCTGCGTTCCTCTGGAGTCGAACTTCCTTCATAGATTTACTTATTAACTTTCCACGTTCGACTTGATCAGTTAGAATACAAATGGGTTATCCATACCCTTCCATCTGGTCTGTATTAAACACGCAGGCATGAAGATTTACTATTCAGGCTAATGTCATCACTACCCATAACTCTCAGCGAGAAAATTCGAAATCTGCAAAGTGGCCGACAACTGCTTTACCTATTTCGCCGTCTTGGGATAGGAAGAAACACTGCGAGAGTGGTGGTCAAAGCTATCAAGATCATGCTTTATCCTCGCGAATATGTCAAACGAAAGTTACTCACACGTCAACTTCGTCGCTATCTCAACACTAGTCTCAGGATTAGTGAATGTGATGGTTACTGCACATTTAATGTCCACAGTCTTCCCTATGGAACAGAAGTACTTGAACTATGCGAACAAATTTTTCAGAAACGCTGTAAATCCAATCTTTCCGAAACTAACCAAATCGAAGGCAAACCGTGGCGACGAAACTTGTTGTACTCGACCGACTTCAACGAGCACACTGAATTACTTCAATTCGCCTGCAGTAACGAGGTCCTTGCTATCGTTTCGACGTATCTTGGAACCATTCCAGAAATCGGCAACATCCAGCTATGGTGGACACAAGTTAATGATGCCACAGAATCAAGTCAACTGTTTCACATCGACCAGGAAGATTTCCGACAAGCAAAAATGTTCGTGCATGTTACCGACGTTGATCACAGTAGCGGCCCATTCACACTGGTTAAAGCCAAGGCAGCTCGAAACATCGAACGAAGGGCCGCTTCACCCTATAATCGCATATCAGATGACGAGGTCATGACTTTGTGTTCAACTGATGCTGTGATACCTCTGATTGGCCCGTCTGGCACCGCTGCTTTCGTCGACACATCCCGATGTTACCATTTTGGCAGTCGATCACGTGGTCGTGATCGAGTTGTGCTCGTCATCACTTACATCCCATTCCACCATATCATGGAACCAACATACACGCTCTTGCAGCGCAAGAATCTTCTGGTAGCCAATCTTCCTGAATTCGCCCGCTGGGCCTTACCTGCCTGATAGCAACACGACATTCACGAGTCGGACACAAACGGACTAGATGGGCCAAAACAATCTCTCACTACAAGCTTACCAATCTTTAATGCCCCAAGGTTACTGAGATGATTTTCATTCGTAAAGTCCTTTAGGTCACTGAGCCGATCCCAATAATTGACATACTTCACCTTCTGCTTTTTTGCAAAATTTTCAAAAAATACAGGAACCGCTGCATAGGCTGGATACTCCTTGGCCGCCTGCCTGAATGCGGGAGACATTGGATAGGTCACCAAACAGACATCAGCTTCACGACTACGAAGGAATTTCACCATTGAATGGTAGATTTTCGCAGCCTTTGATCCCAAAAGGTTAATTCCAGGAATTTCCTTCATCACCGTGTTACGCGCGCGCCGTATCCGCTCCGTTTCCGGCATTCTAGCGTATCTAATATTTTCTTCCGGATCCAACGGCACAAGCGTTCCATCGGGCAATATCTGAAATTTCGTTTCGAACTTGCCTTTCAACAGAAAAACTTTCCAGTACTGCAATAAGCGATGAGTATGGGTGGGACGTAATGACCGCCACATTCCATGATTGCCGCGCAGGAATATTTTCTTATAATTACTCAGCGATCGAGGGTCTGTGTTCGCTTCAAGAATCGGGGTTACTCTCAAGACGCCATTATCCCCTTCTGGCTGAAACACATTGTGGTTTGCTCCAAGAATCACTCTCCCCGGCCTCTTCGCTTGGAAATATCCTCTTACCTTGATTTCCGTTCTTTCTAGCGTCTCACCTTGTAACGCAAGATTGACGAAATCAGGTTGTCCACGAAACCCATAGAGTGAAATCGAGTCTCCAAAAACCACATTGCGCCGATCGGACTCAAAGAACACGTTTATACTCTGTGCATAGTGATCATTGGGTTCGACCTTGCTGCGAACAAGCCATTCCGATGAGATAAGAAACAGAAAAAACAGACTAAAAACAGCAGCCAGGAAAAAGACACTCCATGTCCGAAACCTAAAACTGGAAGTAGATAAATTCATGGTCATGCCCTACCAAGATAAAGATCAGGGATATCACCGCCAATCCCACTATCCAACACCCATTCCAGGAATTAGCCCGCCAGGTCAGCAGTGCGTCCAGACTGATCACTTTTCTTGTACTAGCCTTCATGAAAGGGACAGAAGAATGAAATTTAAAATTTTGAATGACCGTTGGCCGGTAGTAGCAAAATATTTGCTGAGTATTAGGCAGCAACCAGAGACAAATATAGGCTGGGACCAACCAGGCTATTACCGGCGCCCCCCCCCAGAAGGGAGTGATATTGAATGTCCAACCCATCGCCTTGAGAATGTTTGCTAATGGACCCAACAGGGCCTCATAAGAAGCAGGGAGAGTGAAACCTCCTCCTCCTACCATCCCAATGATGACTAAATTCGCAGCCCCGAATGTCTCAGAGCGAAAAAACACCCAAGCAACCATCACGAAAAAAAAGGTGACTCCAATTGCCAGCAAACGGAAAACACGAGATAAACTCGGCCATCGTCCTACCACATTGAAACCAAGACTGTAGCGTAGGGCACACCAGCGATGATTGATAATCATGTACAATCCATGAAGCCCACCCCAGACAACGAACGTCCATGCTGCACCATGCCATAACCCGGCGATCAACATCGTCACCATGATATTGATATCTCGTTTCAGGTTGCCTTCCCGATTGCCACCCATCGGAATGTATAAATACTCGCGCAGGAAGCGCGATAATGTCATATGCCAACGTCGCCAAAATTCAATGATGGAATCCGCTTTATACGGCGAAAAGAAATTCATCGGCAAACGGATTCCAAACAACCGCGCTAACCCAATGGCCATATCTGAGTATCCTGAAAAATCAAAATAGATCTGAGCGGTGAACGCTAGTAATGCAGTCCAAGACTCCACGAAACTAATCGGTGTCCCAGCGTTGGCTGCCGCGAATACCGGATCGGCATAAAAAGCCAAGGTGTCAGCAAACACGACTTTTTTAAATAATCCAATCGTAAGAATCGACAATCCGACGGCTACATCTACCCAAGGCCTTCTTCTATACTCCATAGATCGATATTGATCGCAAACCTCATTGAAATGAACAATCGGCCCGGCAATGAGCTGAGGGAAAAATACAACAAACAACAGATAATCTTGGAATGAGAACTCCGATATAATCTCCCGCTTCACCTCAACAAGAAAAGCGATCTGCTGAAATGTAAAGAATGAAATGGCGAGAGGCAAAACAATATTCGTGAATGTCCATCCGAGGGCAAGAGTTTCATTGATGGTTTCGATAAAGAAGTTAGTGTATTTGAAGTACCCCAAAACGATAAGATTGACCGCGATCCCAAAAACCAAAACCTTCAAAACCCTTCTCGAGAATCCCGAATTTCTACAGCGCTCGATAAATCGTGCAATTCCATAATTAAATATGACTGAAAACAATAATAAGAGAATATAAGGAGGATTCCACCACGCATAAAATACGAGTGATGCACTAATTAATAACCATACTGCAGCTCTAAAATGGATTCTGCGCAGGAGATAAAAGGCTGTCACCACAAGAGGAACAAAGACGAATAAGAATTGAAAAGAGTTGAAAAGCATGAGGAGCCTATCTTCTATCCTCTAGCCAGCAGAACTCAATACACCTAAAAAGAAGGCCGTTTGCAAATACAAATTGGCATATTAGCGTTTTTGGCAAGAACAATTTTTCCAATCTGGGTATTTTGAAGACATACTCAGGCCGTATGACTGAGCTGATGCGCATGCAAGGAGTGGATTTCTAGTTCTCACAAGACTTTGAGTGGGAAGGTCATTACAGATGAGTCATGACACTAGGCACTTCACGTCGAATTATGCTCTAGGTTGTAGCAGGGGTGAACAATTTCTTCTGACCAACTCAGGGGATTAATTTGTTGTCAATTAAAAACATTCGGAGCACCTGATATGCAATTCGATGTCCTTCCTGATTCCAATGCCCCTCATTACCACCTGTAAATCCATGAAGTGGATTCCCAGTCGTTTCATAATAATCGATAGCTACCGATGCCATTGCAGTAAAGTGTAGTGCGTGTGTTTGACTCAACTCCCCCAATCGGTCTTCCACATAATACCTATTATTGGTTTTCGTCAATTGACTGGGCATGGAATCCAATACAAACAAGACAAATTCTGCTCCATCTTTTTCTACCTCACGAGCTAATTCCACAATTAATCGTTCTGTTATCAACCATGCCGTTACTTCGACTTTGGATTTTGGTGCATAAACAATATCAGAGTGGATGTCTGAATCTTTACTCCCATCCTTCCCGCTCACCTCTTCCTTTTTATTTACACTCGCACCATGGAAACCCTTGTTATACCGCAGCTGATCTAATAGAGCGAATACGATTGAATGATCTGTCAAGAAGTAATAGATATCATATACCCATTTTGAACGTAGATGACGAGAGGAGGTTTGAAACGACTCATCCAGGACTAATCCGGCCTGACTATCTGAATAGTACGGGCGAGGATACCCTTCAGAAAGACCCTTGTGATTATCCGCTATATCATTTCCAGGATAGAAAGCTAGCACGACTATATCCGGCTTGAATTTTCGCACAAAATTAATATACGTCAACAATTCTTGTGCCGTCCCGTATCCACTGACTCCGAAGTTCAACACTTCCACGGCTTCTTCAAATTCTAGCTCCAACAACTCATGAAATGTTTCCTCAAGATTGACTTGAAGTGCTTCCGCAAAAGAATCTCCTAGTACGGCTATTCTCTTTTTTTGATTGTTCTCTATCTGATATTCTCTATCTCGAAATCCATGTCTGTTAATCTGGATAAAACCAAAACCTTCACGAGTATAATACCCTTCTATGTTTGGCCGAAGTCTATGACCAACGATTGGATCAATTGTCAGAAATTGTGGCTGAGGAAACTCATAGATCTGCCGTAATACAAATTCTCCCATGAAAAAAGACAGCAATGAACTGGCAAATACTACTGCTAAAATTGTGACAAGTTTTTTCATTATGACGGTAATTCGCTAACAGGCGAATCGAATAGATACATTTGAGTCTGACACACGCTTACGATCTCAGCGAGAACGCTGTCGTGCGAGAACGATATCGTCCTTCATCTTTTCAACAATCCGATTGGACACGTGTCCATCAAAGTAGCCAAGAAAATCCTTGACCATTTCATTGGAAATGGATGGAAGTGTTGGTTCGGTTGCATTCAACTGCGCTATAATTGCATATTTCATTTCCTCTGGAGAATGGGCAACGCGAAAGGTCTCAAAGTACTTTTTAAAATACACATGGTCCCTGAAATATTTTCCAGCTGCCTCTGCAAAAAGCGGAATAATTACCGGTCGGCGAGCAAGCTTGGCCTCGAGAAGAGTCGTGGAATTGATGCCAATGACGACTGCCGAGTTCTTGATCAGTTCCTGTGCTGTAACATCAAGCGAGATCGTGAGGTTTGGGAGTGACTCAGGGTCAATCTTGGTTTTCCTTTGGATAGAATCCTTAATTCTTTCGATCCAATGGCCTCCCCATTTGGGCTTGATATGAAATCTGATATCGGAATATTCACACGCGAGTTCAGCAATCGCAGCATGAACAAGAGCAAAATATTCCACAAAGCCTTCATGCGGGTCATCACTAAAAAACCCGTTCGATTGGGTAGGCTGGAGTAAGCCCACATAATGATGAAAGGAAAACAGCACGACCTGCCTGCCTGGGTTCTGGTATAAACCTCTCTGTATATCACTGAACAACGAATCAAGTCTCAATGCTCCGACGGTTTCAATGCGCGTTGACTCGCAAACCCCAGCTTGTTCGATGAGAGATGCCTCATGGTTGTTATAAACAAAAAGTCGAGTACCTGTGAACTGAAAGTGACGAGCTTGGTAACGAACAATCGTACTTTGGTGAACCGGTTCATCTTTCATATTTTCTTTATGCAAACAAAAAAACGGAATTCCTGCTTTGGGCGCCGCACTCTCCCATTCACGATCCTGCCCATAATAAAACGCACACGTAATAATGGCATCGATGTGATTTTTCCGAGCTAGACAAGGAAGCAAACGTTGCAGAAATGCGTTTAAACCTTGACGAGCCTCCTGAATCCTGACATTCTCAGCACGTAGGTAGGCATCTGGATCAGAATTCGTAATATCTCCTATTCCAGATAAGAAAATCGCATTAACAAGATGCTGAACGTTCGATGGCAATGAGACCAGCTCAATATCGCAGTGACGGCTAAGTTCTTTTAGGTCAGGCATAAATCGCTCACAGTTCAACACTAATAGTTTGACCCGATCAGGAGTCACCGATGATCCTCCAAGGGGCTCAAGACGCCGTGACACATATTGCTCAATAATTGGAATAAACCATGTTAGACTTGAGATTTTCCTTCCAAGCGCCACAATATGACGACGCCAGGCTGATCCCACAGAGGGACGAACGACCCACTCAACCAGATTAGCGAAAACTCTCTCCAAAACCATTAGACACTCTGACCTTTCACCAACTTCCTAGGTTCCTGCCTCAGATGATCCGAAATGATTTTTACGATCTCCGTGCATGGGGAAAAATTCTCACAACAGAAGTTTTCGCAAGCAAACTGTTGTCTACGAGCTGACTCTGCCAATCCTTCTGGAGTTGTTAACCGGTCAAGTGTTTCGTTGAGCTCTGAAACATCCCTCACGTGAAAAGAGCCACCGATATTTTCATACATGTCATCGTCATCGTCTGTCGTATAGAAATTATAAGAAATAATTGGCAAACGACATAGCATAGCAATGAATCCCACTGTACCCTGCTTCTGTAAAAGAAAGTCAGAAGCCAGTACAAGAAGTGTATTGTGATCGTCTCCAAAGAACTCAACTACGAATCTCACGTCATTATCATAACCAGTAAGAGCGTTTTTAAAACGTTTGATTGCAGTTTGAACAGT
Organism: Nitrospirales bacterium; assembly: GCA_021604005.1. Classification (GTDB taxonomy): domain Bacteria; phylum Nitrospirota; class Nitrospiria; order Nitrospirales; family UBA8639; genus JAGQKC01. The sequence continues at coordinate 59,783 of BQIV01000011.1, forward strand.
TTTTGGATGAAATTTCAGCAAGAATTGACTATCCTGATTTTTTTTACGGATGCTATCGATTACCGTTACAACCTCATTCAACTGAATCTCGGAAAAATCAGAAGGGGATAAAAAGAACGAGAACAGAGGACGATTAACATCTAACCCAAGTTCTTTGCGTATTTCCACCCGTTGTTGGGCAGTAAAACTAGCCTTTCGTTCCAGAACGTGCTCATAACTCGGACTTCCTATAGAAAAAATCTTTGGCTCTATAAGACCGCATGCTTGATAGTTTTCTCGTATACGGCTTCCCGTCACCGTGAGATATTGCACTTTCCCAAACCCATGAATAGTATTTCTCGCCCACCATCCCATCACCCGGTCAAGAATTAAATGAGACGGGACAAATTTAAGGATACATCCACGAGCTCGAGGCAAGAAACGTCTTCCCAGGAGTCGATCTAAAAACAAACAGGCCTGGAAAACTGGCCTTTGCAATACATGCTCTGAAAGAGATTCATGATCAAGGTACCCTTTAAGGTTAGAAAGATTTGTAACTGTATGTACAGTGAGCGACGGTATTCGTACTGCAATGACATACCAATACGGCTTATTGTCCCAAGGCAGAATGGCAAAGTGATAGTGGCGCTTAAGAGATTCAGCCCATATCCACCCACAACACCAGAGTAATAATCGAAATGGTAACTGCCCAGAGCGATTTAGACACACACGAAGCCATCTCGGGCCACGGACGATTCGACACATCGAGTCATCAGTACACAGATCGCTATATTGCTTCTCAATTTTTGGGTCAATGGTCAGAATAGTGACTTTAAACCCATGCGCAATAAGTTTTGGCACTAGAAATTTAAAATAATTGAATAAATAGTAATCATAGAGCAACGGAATCAAAATCTTTCGATGTTCTTGAAGTTCCTTACATTTTTTTTTCGCTTCATTCATGCCTTGAGGCTCACTCGACAAAAAACAGTACCCTTAAGAAAGTTCCGCATATGCGAACCTTGTGAGTCATCCTCATTTCACACGTCAACGAAAATACATCTAATTTGGTGTGTGATGGGAGTAAACTCCCAATATATCATCGGGGATGCACCATACTCGACATAGAGAGCCTAGTGATATTTCACCATTCTAGCCTGACAAATAGCAGGGTAGATTTCACAGTACGTTGTGAAAACTCCTCGTACGCGTACGGGTTCTGAAAGAGGAAAGCGTGACTCGTTGATAACAACTACCGGGCCGCGTTCATCTGAATAAGACGCTAAGGCCATGTATTTTTTTAGATTCTCTGCTCGATCATTTCCAACAGTCTGAAGATCCCAACCACACCCATCACGCTCATGACACGGCACATATGCATCGATATCGAGCTTGAGCATTTCTTCTATGGATATCCTTCTCTTATCGTGTACCGTGGTGAAATACACATTGTAGTCAGGGTCTGTGACTTCCCAGGACTTAGTATCTGAATTGAAAACCTCTAACAAGGTGTGTGACGGAAACTCATTAAGGTGAGTCCAAATGCTTACCACACGTGATGGTACGGACAAATACGTTAATATCTTTTGAAAGAGCGTTGTTCTAGACGAACATTCGAGATGCGGTAGAGGCCCACTTCCTGAATCATGAGCAAGGAGCATCTCTATCACTCTGACGTGGTCAGAATAATAAGAACGGAACTCGTCATCGATCTTATTGATACTATTTCGATTAATAAACTGCCGTATCTCATCCAGTAGTTCTGAGTGTTGCACACGAGGCTCGAAAGAGATACGAGAGAGTAGCCTTTTGACAACGGCTAGTTCCTCAAAGTTTTGAGAGTCTGAAACAGAGACTTGATAGATTGGTTGATGTGGGTAGAAATGTGATCGTGAAAAATAGAATAGAATAATCCCACACACAAACAGTAAGATTAAAAACAATGATCGCCTAATCCCATTATAAGAGTGCATCAGATACCTTGGAGCTGAATGCCAAAAAAGTGGGATGTCATTGCCCCGACAAACCATGGCCAGGTCATTAGAGGGCAGATCATTTAAACAAACTAACCTGAATGGCCTCATCGAACGACGCAATATCAAGCCAATAACCCGTTGAGTAAATCACTCTGACACGCTCACCTGCTTTGATAAGCTCATTGAGTAGCAAAGGCATCTTGATATCTTTGTTCCCTAATTCAACGAGCAATCGACTTAAATCTCTTTAAACACAGGCATTCTTTCACAGAAATTTTCCATGAAGCTCATCCACTCCCCGTGAGTTTCAGCATTTGGTAAATTCTCTTCTATATGATTGAGGAATACTTTCGATGCAAAACTCCGCCGGGAACTGCTCATGGTACAGTTGACAGAATCCGCTTGACGATCACGGTTGACAATTTCTTTCCAATTGATGTCCACCGCAATCACATAATCGTCGGACATGTTAAGGAGCGCCTGAGGAATATACTTGTGAAATAATACATCCTCATAAGAAACTACCGTTGTTTTGTTTACATCGATGGGTTCCAACCCTTTCTGTAATGAAAAAAGTTCGCCACGAGATTCGAACTCATCATCCGGCCGAGGATCTTTACCAATCAGAGCTTACCGCAAAACACATCAGCATCAACTAACGGTTGCGTCTTTCCCTTAATGAAACTGTTTGTTGTCGATTATATTTCTTTTCGATGCAAAGAGATGCAACACGACGTTGTTCAAACTTGCGAACAAAACGTCTCATGTTGTTGAAAGTGCCATACCTCATATCTCCATGAAGGATTATCGGACCTGAGTGGCATCTGACATAAATTTCAAAACGTCTAAGACTTGACTCCATAAGGCCTAATTGCTATCACGCACTCCTAGGGCCGCAGAAATCGACAATTCCATTGAGCACAACGAATTCCTAAATTGTTTGGTCTTCTATGGACGGTTTCGTGACTTTTCATGTTGTATATTCACACAACCTTTTACTTCTTTATCATTCCCCTTCTTTCGAATTGACAATATCAACAAGACCGAGTTCCCATTACTTTCTGAACGAACGCCATATCCTTTTTCATGAACGAAGCATCAATAGCTTCACTCAATTTGTCAAATCTGATCTGTGCACGATTCTCACTATCGTACCACCCACGAATCACAGCACAACGCCGCTCAAATAAGAGTTGATCTTCATCAGGGAGTCTATTAAACCCAAAGTCGATAAACACAATTGGCATGTCTGTCTGAAGAGCAAATCCAAATGTCGTCGTGAGTGGCCAATCGAATACCAACACATCGGCACAATCATATACGTTTTCAAACAATCCGGAGAGCTCTTCCACACCAAACTGGGTACCAAAGACTTCAGGTGGATTCGTCGGGCACTGCGGGTGCGGTTTCTGGTAGATAAGAATCCCTTGCTCTTTGAGTTTACAGAACAGCCGAGCCTGCCAATCTACCGCAACGATTGATGGCATTAGAGGAGCGGGCCCTACGATGTCGGTTGGGAAATACGGCGTGACATACAGGATTCTTTTTGACTGAATTTTGGTCGATCGCAGGGCAGGTTTCTGCATCCGTTTCCCAGCGAACTCTTTTAACGAATCTGTGAGATAGTGCAATTGAGGCATATGCCCAGTAATGAGATACTTTCGGCAATTTTGTTCATACAAGTCTGCCTGTGCTTTTGAAAAGGTAACAAATACATCACAACTCTGAAACTCCGTAAATGGAACCGGGGAGATTTCTGAATAACTCGCACCCAATACGTGATCATGGCTCACAACGGTACCGCCCTTGCATCGAACGGCATGGGCCAATAGACGGGACCAAATTATCCCAGACGATCCGGCCCACAAGGTCTTTGGAAGTCGATCTGAATTTCTTCTAAGCCTTTCTCGATAGAAATCGATCCACGCGTAAGCTTCACTTAACCAATTAACCAAATAAGACACTAAGTATGGCGGCAGTTTACCGCCTCGCTCAGCAAACCCCATGTTCAATTCTTCTAACAACTGCAGAGCCAATTCCAGTGCGACATTCTTGTTGAATAGAGTTACACATTCATGCGTGGCAGGAGGGTAAAACCATTCATTTAACGGACACAACACTACACGCGCAGACTCCTGCTCCACATGCGCAGTGGTGAGCGGACAATTGGTCACACAAACAATGTCGTGGTCAAAATCAATAAACTCTATAGATCTTCTCGTAAACCCATCGCGCTCCTGGAAAGCGCGAAGGGGGCGTAACGCACGCTTAAAAAAGGGTGGGCGGTAAACACCATTGGCTAAGGATTGGAGGAACCCGCTCTGCTGTGGCTCTTTTCCCTCAAAAACCGATCGCCACAAATGATTGCTAGCTGGCAAGCCTAATCTCTTGTGATCCTTCCGACATCGTTCGGATAAAAGATTCGCTTGAAAAACAGATAAAGCTTCGCGAAGAAAATGTACACTGACCGCCACTAGCCCCTCAGCATATTTATCGCCTGATAAAACTCCCTTTCCCAGCACCCTAGTAATAGTCTGAATGATCAAACTGCCTGCATCGACGATCTCTTCGCGCCTGATCGGCCAATAGTAGGGTTTCACACCATCCTGATCACAAGTAATTCTGAAACTGTCCATTTCGATGACGGACTCCTCTGAAGCTTTAGGCCTAGCATTCTGTTCAACTAATTCATGCATCAACAACTGAGAATCTCCATAAACTTATTCTTCTCTTACCAAGGCATAGTCAAAATAATCATGATATTTACCTGCCCGGTACAACACCTTGCGTCGCCTGCCCTCTTCCTTCATCCCAAGTTTAATCGCGATTTTCTGCATGGCAAGGTTCTCTACAGAAGTTCCACAGGAAATTCGGTTCAGATTTAACTCTTCTAAGCCGTGTCGTACAACAAGCTGTGCACTTTCAAAGCCGATGCCTTTTCCCCAATATTTTTTCTCGCCCAGTACCATAGCCAACTCCGCACTACGATTGATCCAGTCGATGCGTTGTAAACTAATATTGCCAACGTGCTCATCCCCCTCCCTCATAATAATGGCAAGCACCAACTCATTGAATGCCTTTGAGAGAGACTCAAGATAGTCATGCATCTTCTTTTCACTGTTAGGAAAGCGGAAATGAGTGTTGAAACGACAGACTTCAGAATCATTAAACCAATTCTTCCAGTTCCCTGATATATCTTCCTCGGTTAACGCACGCAAATAAACCGTCTTCCCAACTAAAAATGGAGTGTTCATGCTCTCGGCCATCTTTCTCTTTCCATGAATCCAGGACTGTGCGAATTCCTGGGCTGGGTACGGTTAAGTTCTGCTGAGGAAAAATCCATAGTATGCAGCCGTTGCTTCGGCCACGACCCAATCTATCGGTTCATCGATATCGATCGATCGCTCAGGAGTCATGGCCACAAGTCGCGAAGGATTCGCAATAATTGCTTGGTCCTTTCTCAATGCCATCACGCGCGTTGCATAGGCAGCACCATTGGGAATGAATAATGGCTTCAGCGACTGGAATACACCACGCTCCCCAGCCACTCTCCCCTCCATCATAGTTGAAGCATATCCTCGCTCATCAACCACGAACATCCACTGCGGATGCTGCGTCACTCGTACTGCCGTAAAACAGCTTGCTGCCTCTTGATCGTGACGCAATATACTAATACATTGATCAATATCCATTGGCTGCACGAAAGGCGTCGTTGGCTGCAACGTCACGACAACATCATAGCGTGCTCCGTCATTAGCCTCCAGCCAATCCAGCGCATGGAGGGTCACAAGTTCCGATGGAACATCTTCTGCTAGATCATCCGGACGCCGGAATGGGACTTCTGCACCGCATTCGCGTGCCACTCCCATGATTTCATCATCATCGGACGAAACGATTAACCTATCAATTGAACTTTCTGATGCAGCCCGGATGATATAATCAAGTAATGGACGACCGTGCAATTGTTTGATATTTTTACCCGGGATCCGTTTAGATCCTCCTCGGGCATGTACGACACCCAACGTCCGCATCGCTTTCCCTTCTTCCATGAATCCCCCTGTCAATCCCAGAGAAGAGTTAATTGCCTATCATGATATCCGCCATCAGACAATTCGGCCTTGTTGCTTCTTACCTGCTCCACTTTCTCTGATCTTTTCCGCATGCTGCCGCAATTCCCTTTTAAATTGGATTACCTTCCGGATACCGCTTACAACGTCGTCCATGTCACGTTCGGTTGAGGGATACGCAATGTGATACAACCACAAAAACTTCTCATTGATGAGATTTTCAGCAACCGGGCACTGGCCAGAGCGATATTCAACCTGAGATTCTTTTTCTGGACAGGTCCACGGACAAGACCGAGAACCGTAAGCAATGCGGCGTAAGAACAGGGGGTTTTCATACATTAGTCGAGTATAGCCCGTACCCATAGGAATCCCTTCGGCTCTAACGGCGGCTAAAAAAATGTCTCTGGGCAACTCAATCACCTCGGAATCATAGAGAAAGGCAGCAATGTGACAAATGTAATGAACATCCGGTGGAATAAAGGGTGGAGTCAATCCAGGAATACCTTCGAGACCCTCAACAAGACGACTGAAATTGCGATTACGCTGATCGTTAATGACATGAAGTTTTTTCAATTGAGCGCGCCCTAAAGCCGCACATAATTCCGGCATCCGCATATTACACCCTACAATATTTACGAGTTCCTCCTCCCTATGTGAATCATCCATGATGGCTTCACCATGATTCAGGATGAGCCGAGCTTTTCTGGCCACTTCGGGATCATTAGTCACGATCATCCCACCCTCACCAGTCATAATGTTTTTGGATTGCTGGAAACTGAATACACCGGCATCACCGATCGTCCCGACATATTGACCTTTATAACGCGTTCCTGGAGCTTGAGCACAATCCTCAATGATTTTGAGATGGTACCGATCGGCAATCCTGACTATCGCATCCATATCACACGCATTTCCCAGCAAATGCACAGGAAGTATGGCCTTTGTTCGCGAAGTAATCGCGGCCTCGATGCATTGGGGATCAATACAGAAAGTCCGAGGATCAACATCAACAAATACGGGGAGAGCATTAAAAAGCAATACCGATGTCCCTGTCGCCGTAAAAGACATCGCCGGAACAATAACTTCGTCTCCAGGTCCTACTCCTACTGCCGCAAGCGCAACCGATAACCCACTCGTTGCTGAATTGATTGGTATCGCACAGGAAACATCAAAGGTTTCCGAAAATTCTGCACCGAATTTTCGAACGTTTTCACCACCCAGAAAATGCCAGTCATCGGAGAAATTCGCAACCTCTCGAGACGGTAACCGCAATTGACGTTCGATATCTGGATTCCCTGATCCAATGTATCTGGAAAAATTTCGTTTTTGAATGGCCCTGAGAATAAAGTGTTCTTCTTCATCGTCTATCATCGGCTCTATAAGAAACGATTCCTGACGAACAGGAGTGCCACCCAAGAGAGCAAGCCTTTCCGAACTATTCCTCATGACCATTGCGTTCAGCTTTCATAAGTTCGTCAAGTAAGTTTTCGCTCGTTAATGCATCTACGCCATCAAGAAGAACGGCCGACTTTTTGTTCATCACCCAATCCGCCGCCCTCGCCAAGATCTCGATAAAGGTGGATTCCTTTTCATCAACCGTGTAAAGCAACTCGGGATCCTGTTCAACACTATAACCAACATACTCCAAAGATTTTTTGAATCTTCGAAGAAACACTTGCGTCCCATTGCTCTGAATAGACAGTCTAGCATTGGATCCAATCAGATCAACATCAAAAATAAGGGCTTCTCGAAAACCAGTGGTGAGCACTCGCCCAGCTGTACCCGATGGAAACCGACAAATAAAATCAACAGCGGGTTCACCATCCTCATATAACCTCGGAAGAGAAATTGAATGCCATACTTCAGGATATTCTCCCACCAAATATAATAAAAGGTTGATAGCATGACTACCGACAGACCAAAGACGATTCGGTGCACACACCGTGACAGACAAAATATCGCCAAGACTTCCACTCTGCATGACTAATTTCGCATAATTGTATAATTGGCTGTACCGTCGATTATAGTTCACAAAAAGTCCTACATTCGCTTTTTTGCAGACATGGAGTAACTGGCTTCGTTCTGAGGGGTCACGTTCAAGCGGCTTTTCGCATATTAAAACTGATGGGGGAACCGCGTTGACAATTTTCTCGACAAGCCTTGCTCGCCCATGAGGAGGGGTACAGATGCTCACCACGTCAGGCTTATGCTTTGTCATCATTTCCACAGCGTCCTCGTACACTTTGGCTAAAGGACAACGTGTTCGAAATTTCTCCTGATTCTGCACCTCTAGATCTACACCAGCAACAAGACTAAAGATCTCTTTCAGTGACAGGTACGCGCCAGCATGAGACCAGATCGCTTTACGAGGCTCTTCGTCAAATCGTGATCCCACTTGACCGAGTCCTATGATCGCAGCCTTAAGCAAAATCTAGATCCCAACAAGATGGATTGCTTATGCCCACACCACCACAATGATATTACTGGAAATATTTTCCATGTTCCTCATGCGCACGATCGAAATCATCCCTTTGCCCTATGTCTAACCAATATTCATGAATCGGAAACGCATAGATTTCCTTTTTTTTCTTTCTAAGGGTATTGAGAACCTCGGGCATATCCACACACGTATCACGTGGAATACTCTGCACGACTTCTGGTTCCAGAACATAGATCCCTGCATTGGCAAGAACTCGATGAACCGGTTTTTCAACTATCTCTTCAACGCGGGATTCGTCAGTGACTACCACACCATAAGGGATCTGAAAACCATATTCTCTGACACACATCGTCACTACCGCCTTATGTTCCATATGAAAATTAATCAAATGTTCAAAGTTGATATTCGTTAAAATATCGCCATTCATCACAATCATAGGCATTTCAGGACAGGTAGGGATCAAACTCAGTGCGCCGGCTGTTCCTAATGGTTTTTTTTCGTGGAGGTACTGAATATCTGCATTCCACGGGGTACCATCGCCAAAATAATCAATCATTAATTCTGCTTTGTAATTAACAGAAATATAAAATCGACGAAACCCGTGATTGACAAAATTTTTCAGAATACTTTCCAAAATGGGTTTGTTTCCTACTTTTAGCAACGGCTTCGGACACTTATCAGTCAAGGGACGCAACCGTTCTCCTAGACCACCAGCCATTAACAGGACCCAATTCTCGTGCTGTTTTTGCTTCAATGCATCAAGCTGGGTTTCTAGTCCTACGATACATCCTTCACTATCAATAAGCGGGATATGTGACAAATTATGAATACCCATTAACGCCAGACATTGTTGTTTCGAGTTGTTCATATTGGACACAACAGGCGAAGAGTTCATTACCATTTTTACAGGTTCATCAAGCCGTATGCTCCTTAGCAATCCCCGCCGAACATCCCCATCCGTAACGATTCCAAGTAATCGTTGGGATTCGTCCACTACCAATGCGATGCGCAGCCCCTCTTGATCGATAACTCTCATTACATCAACAATTAATGTTTCCGGTTTAACTTGAACCTTCCTCCAGTCATACATACTCTTCTATCCTCTATACATTGTACTCAGATATACATCTTATTCAGATTTGGGCCGTTCCCTTCACTCAAACCAGTGCTGATACAATCAAAGCCCCCCTGACAGCACCCGATCCCGCTCCAGACGCGACAGCACTGCCTCAGCCACCAACCTGTACCCTTCTTCTGAATAATGTGAAAATCGATTATCGAAATATTGTTGTTCTGCAGACCGAGATAAGCCGCTCTCCGCTGCCATGTGCGAGACAATATCAATCACTGGAATTGAGAGACGAGCTGTTACTTTCTGAACATGACTTCGAACATCGTTGAGATATGTGTCGCCCTGCAAGGGTCGAAACGGTAAATGCACCAAATATAATTTCCCTCCCCACGATGCTACGTCTTTCTTCGCCACTGCCAGTATCCGCTCAAACAGATCGTAGTCTGGAATAAACGCCTTCGTGGATAGAGTCCCTGTTGGTATCTTAGTCCTCCTTAGATTGAGTAAATGTCGTGTATTACGCAATACAAAAAGACTATCAATATCATCAAGAAAATACGAGTCAGTCTCCTTGTCACCTTTGGTTTCTTCAGTCTTTCGTTTTTCTGTTACTAAATCACTAGTACGTCGGTCCAATTCAGCACGATGGGACAAAAGATCCTGCTTAAAATTGCCGTCAAGATAACGGAGCAAGACGGGATTTTCTTTAAACTTGTTCATCCCGATTAAATCGTTCCCTTCAAAAAACATAAAGAGGACGACATCCGGCTTGACAAGTGCGGCGTACTCTCTGATGGTTGCCAGATACACCAGTGGCCCAGTTCCTCCCCATCCAAGGTTTATTGTCTTTGGATAACGTGTCCTCAGGACCGCAGGAACATTCTGGTCGTTTTCAACACATGAACCATGTGTAAACGAATCGCCAACCAAAACAATCTGAATATGCTGGCTATCCCATAATTCATCTGGATTATTGTATCCGAAACGATCACCTGGATAGGTCCACCAGTTGCCACGTTCATTACAACCCACTATTGTCCTCAAACCACCAATCCCGTTCAGTGGAAGGATTTCTTTGTCATCGATCCAGTGCTTGGAAATTCGTTGCCCGTTGGTATCTCGAGGCTGAAGATGAAACGTAAATGGGACGAACGGAACAGCATCTACCCCTTTGGCCCTGAGATCATCAATAACTTCAAACTTTGAGCGCCTATCGTTGGGAATACCAAGCCGTTTGGCAGTAGCGGCTATGGCGAAGGCTTCATTCTGCTCAAGCCGTACCTTGTCCATGGCAAAAAACCATTCGAATACATACAACGCAACAAATAATGACAGGAGTGAAGACAAACAAATTTGCTTAATATCTCGTGACTTGCCACCGTAGGTAATTCTGAGGCATGCAACCCCCACCCCGGCCAAAAAGACAGGGATCAGAAGATATCGAATATTCCCGGTCTCAAAGCCCGGAAATCGCGTTAGGCCAACGGTAGCCCCAATGATCCCTGCAACTCCCAAGATTCGCAGAGCTAGATCCATAACATCATTGATACTTTCTTACCTCTGCAGGCACACCCCAAGCAACACTGCATTCGGGTACATCCTTCAAAACGACCGCCCCTGCACCTATTGTTGCATCCTTTCCTATCGTGATGTTTTGAGCCACCACCGCACCCACTCCGAGATGCACACCTTCACCAATCACCACTCCCCCTGAAAGTATGACGCCAGGAGCTACATGTGCATGATCATGAATAATACAGTCATGATCGATAGACGATCTGGTGTTCAGAATCACATTGCACCCTACAACAACATTTGGCTGCAAAATGGCACCGGCCATTACCTGAGCTCCCTCATCAATCTTTACATCGGTAGCGATAACGGTATTTGGATGCATGACACTGGCAAACGTATATCCGTATTTTTTCAGTCGAAGATAAATTTCCTTTCTGCGTGAGGGATTTCCGACCGATCCAATTCCATTAATAAGCTCTACTTCACCTGGTAGATACCGAGCAAGACAGTCATCGTCACCGATCACTGGAACCCCAAAAATTTGGGAGCCCTGGATTTCTTTCTGGCAATCGACAACACCTAGAATCTGACCGTGAGAATGCTTCACCGCGTCAATAAGAACTCGCGCATGGCCACCACCGCCAATACATATTAATGGCTTCATCTAATTACCGGTCAGAGGTTCATCAGCCTGATAATCTCGATCAGCCACAGTGTTGAATAAATCCCAAAATTGCATGGGGGAGGGTCCATTACCGGGACGCTTCGCCATAATGTTGTCAGTCGAGAACAACTCCCCCTTTTTGATAGGCCGTGAAGCAACCAAAGACTTGCGCACTCGCCCTCGATTACGTAACTCTGATTCCATTGGTCGTTTGTCACCATCACCCAGCGCTTGCGTTACTCGTCGTATCCCTGTGATCATCTCTTGCAACTCCTTGGGCTCAAGTGAAGCAGCATGATCAGGTCCTGGAAGCTGCCGGTCAAGTGTAAAGTGTTTTTCTATGATCGTCGCACCAAGTGCTACCGCTGCGATAGCGTGCACAACTCCCTGGGAATGGTCGGACAACCCGATCGGAAGCCCGAACCGATTTGCCATCGTCTCCATAGCATGAAGGTTCATTTCATGATCTGGGGCAGGATATTCAGTCGTACAATGCAATAACGTGACTTTCTCTTTTAGTGCTCGTTGTCCCTCTGGTGAATAATACGCGTCTTGAAAAGCCTTTCTAGAAGGAACCTTTGATTCGATGGCACATGGGTTCATACCAAACGCTATAATACTAAGCGCTTCTTCGATCTCACTTAGTGTCGCCATTCCCGTGGACAGAATCAGATCGTGACCATACTGAGCGTGGCACAAGATAAAGGGGCCGTTGGTAATTTCACCTGAAGGAATTTTTAATTTTTTCAGGCCAAGCTCCCTGACCAAAAAGTCAAGGCTTGCCATATCAAATGCCGTAGAGAGAAACTCAATGCCTTTTCGTTGACAGTACGCGAGGAGCTCCCTGTGAGTTTTATGCGGCAACTCTAGTTTCTGCAACATCGCATACTGTGACTCATCTGCTTCGGTGGTCTGTTTTTGATATTCGGTTTTCCCCGCAGTTTTGGTGACCAACTTGTCAGCCGTAAACGTCTGAAATTTTATGGCATCCGCACCAGCTTCAATAGCGACATCAACCAACTGAAAGGCCATATTGCGACTACCATTATGATTCACACCGGCTTCAGCAATGACGTACACGCCCATCTTCCTCACGAGGTCTTAATTTTTCAGAATAGCCAAATCGACTTAGTCGTCTTCAATAATTTCTTTCACTAGCATAAAGGCTTCTGCGGCTTCACATCCGGCGGTGGCCCCGCGAAACGTAGCAAGGGCACGTATATTTCGTTCACTACGAGGAAAGGGATGTGTACCCATTTCATTCACATACAATTTCATAATCTCAATTTTTCTATCAATAAATTGAGAAATATCAATCCATAGATTCGGACGAAAACCAGCATCGTCAAGAGACAAACTAAATTCGGTTTCTGAGATTGTTTCGTAGAGACACACCCGTTTCACCGACGGATAGCGAAAAGATTTCGTACACGCGGCCATTGCGTCAAAAACGGCTTTATGATCACTATGCACATCATTTCCAAAGGGCGCATAAATCACATTTGGCTTCACGCTCCTAACATTTTTCGCAACCTCATCAATCAACACCTTCTTAGACAGGACATCTAAGTCAGTCGTTATGAAACTTGTTTGACTAACACTTGCAAAGCCATATTCACCCGCAACATGCTCTATTTCTTCTTTACGCTGTTGAATAAATTTTCTGCTGTAACCCAAAGCTTCTGAAATAGTCGTCATGATGAGCCAGTGAATAGAATCACCTTTTGATCGATGACGCAGTAGAGTCCCCCCACACCCTAATGTCTCATCGTCGGGATGAGGAGCCACAACAAGAACGGTACTCATAGATAATCACACTTACTAATGTCTATAGGGGGTTCTATGTCTACTAGCTCAATGCAGCCATCTGCGCATTTGACTATGGCATTCCCATGACTTGAATAATCAATCACTTTTCCAGGCTCTATGTTCTCCAACTCCAGAGACTCAACTATTTTTGTTTTCCACACCGTGTATCTTCTCTCATTCTTCATAAAATGTGCACCCACATATGGGTAGGTAAGCCCGCGGACCAAGTTGTGGATTGATTGAGCACTCATACGCCAATCAATCTCTCCATCCTTCGTCCCTCTTTTTCTCCACACGTTTGCCTTCGATTCGTCTTGTGCAATACGTCGAAAATTCCCACTACTGAGAGCCGGTAGTATTTCGACAATTTGGGATTTGGCCACATTGACCATTTTCACATAAAGAGTGCTCGCATCGTCTTCATCAGATATTTTTATAGGCCTTTGTGAGAGAATATCGCCACTATCTGCTCCCTCATTCATAAAGAAGAAAGTGGATGCTGTACTTTTCATTCCCAGCACTAATGCCCAGACCAATGGATGGCGACCACGATTCATAGGTAACTCTGCTGGGTGATAACCAATGACACCCATTGGCAGTAAATATAAGAGCTCTTTTTTGAGTAGCCTTGACCACCCCATACAAAAAATAATGTCAGGGGAATACCCTTTAATCCACTCCAGCGTCTCCGAGGAATTGATATCTCTGGTTAACAAAATAGGCACACTGTATTTTTCACAGATAGGCACCAAATCCGCATAGTCAGAATTTAATCCACGATCCTCATCAGACACTACACCAACAACCTCTGCGCGCTCATGAAGCAAAGTTGTAAGCATGTGCAGCGAAAACTCTACGGTACCAACAAAAAGGATTTTCATCTTTTGATGATTTAGCAATGTATAGGAGATCTGTCATGCAAAATCGAAATCATAAAAACGCTTCTTCAATATTCCTTCTAAAGGATAGGTTTTAATAACTCCTAGGATTTTTTCAGTTGTTCCACCCTCGCCATAAGGATTACTGACGGTTTTGACTCGATGTTGAAAGGACACACTAAACAATTCATTAAGAGCTGCTCGAATCGCCTTTTCACTTGACTCACAATCAATCACACTTTCAGCCTTTATTCTGCCACGCTGTCTCTCACCAATATTGATTGTACCAATTTTGAAACTCGGGGCTTCAATTAATCCACTAGATGAATTTCCGATGACACCATCCATGTACTGCAATGCCGAAAGATAACGCAATTGACCTAACGAGGTATACGCCCAGGCCTTGTACGAATGCGATGCCACATAACGATCAATCATCTGGTTGATGATCCGTCCATCCGTATCAGCATTCCCTTTTGTAAAGAGAAGATGGGTATCTTCTAACTCATCCAATGCGTGCAACAGATTACCAAACTGCCTTTCAGCAGTTGCTTCTTCAAAAGTCACCGGATGAAAAGTAATCAAAAGATTGCGCTTGCCCAATTTAAAATCAAGAGTCTCTTCAAATATCTTTTTGGGGAGCAACTTTAACTGCCTTATGCTATCGATTCCAAGTGCACCAAAATTGAATACTCGTTCTGGTTGTTCACCTAACTGAATAATTCGATTTCGATAGTCCTCTGTCGCCGTAAAGTGGAGATGAGACATTTTTGTAATGGAATGGCGAATGGGTTCATCTATCAATCCTTCCGTCGATTCGCCACCATGTAAATGCGTGATCGGGATCTTCGCGATCATCGCGGCGCTGGCAGCCGCAAAGATTTCAAAACGATCTCCCAACACGACCACTAGGTCAGGGGCTAATTCCGTAAAAACATCGGCAAACCCAATGAGAGCCACGCCCATAGACTTAGCCACTCCCGCAGATGTGTCAGACGACAGTAATGCTTCGACCTTCCGAGCAATCGAAAATCCATCTTGTTCAATCTGTCGATAGGTCAACCCAAATTCTGGCGAAAGATGCATCCCCGTCGCGATCAACTGCAATTGCACATCACGATCCTGATCCAGCAACCTTATAAGCGGACGCAGTAGGCCATATTCAGCTCTACTTCCAGTCACAACAGCAATAGTCCTCATGGCACCATCATTTCTATTTCAAAAGAGTTGCACTACTTGGAATATTGATGATACGTGGCTGAAGTTCTTCGGCACAGCTCAGATCCATCCTCGGGCAATCGGCATACATCGGCAACCTATGCAGTAAACGCCATGCAGGACGACATTGAAACCCAGCCGACTCTGCTTCTTGCACCAGGACGCTCCGCATAGCCCTATGACTGGTTGCTACAATCACAGCATTCAACCAATAATTGCTTTTTGCATAATCCGGTTCAAGTAAAAATCGCACACCATCCACAGGTCGGAAAGCATCAGCATAGGCCTCTGCAAGACGACGCTTCACAGAAAGATACTCATTGAGTTGCTCAAGCTGTGCGCAACCCAACGCCGCATTGATATTTGGCATACGATAATTGTAACCAACCTCTTCATGACAAAACTCTCCGTCGATTATTGTACGAGCAGTGGTCGTTAATTTCCGGGCTCTTTCCAACAACAACGTATCCTGACTCAGGATGGCTCCCCCCCCACCCGTAGTCAGTATTTTATTGCCATTAAAACTCAGTACAGCAACATCCGATAATGTCCCGGCATGGTGGCCTTTATAATAAGAACCTAATGCTTGTGCCGCATCCTCTATCAGTTTGATTCCATATTCTTGACAAAGAGCATGAATTTCTTGCATAGCTACGGGATGGCCAAACACATGAACAACAATAAGTGCGCGTATTCGCCGGCCCGTTAAACGGTTAATCAATTTTTTGTTTTCCCACTCGGTAATATTGCAAAGATATTCAGAAAGTTTGTCGACATCTACGCCTAAACTGACCTCTTCACTGTCAACGAAGTGGGGAACCGCTCCACAGTAAACCACGGCATTAGCTGTTCCTACGAATGTGAGCGCCGGCAGCAAAATCTCATCACCAGGGCTAACGCCCGCAAGGAGGAGAGAGGTATGAAGGGCAGCCGTTCCATTAACAGTTGCAACGGCCCCCGGGGTTTTGGCAAGTGCTGCGAGCCGATCTTCGAACTGATCGACGTAACCGCCAACTGATGACACCCATCTTCTGTCCAGACAATCCTTGACATATCCCCATTCTCGACCTCGAAATACAGGTTCATGTAGTCCATAGGGACCCTGGTCAGAATCAAGGACATTTCTCAAACTAGCAACAAACTGTTCAACTAAATCCACAATTTTCAACCTGTAATTCTAAAGGTACGTAAAAATGCTTTAATATTTGGCTATAGACATTCAGCCGAATGTCTTAACATTACCAATCATCCCCCATTGCAAATTCATCATGGCATTCCGGTTATTGGAGCCCACGCTTGCAATACGTTTTCCAATCTAGTTGCCTTGAGAACCTGTTGCTGGCCAGCCAATGCCATACGATTAGCTAGCGGCCTATCTTCCATAATCATATTCATCTTTTTGGCCAATGCATCACTATCATCAACTGGAATGATAAACCCTGTTTTCCCATCTTGAATTAATTCGAGCGGACCTGGCGAGGCATCACTGATTATCGCCGGCAAACCAGCAGCCATAGCCTCAAGTAAGGCATTCGGCATACCTTCATATCGAGAAGGCAGAACAAACGCACTCGCTCCCGCATACCAAGGAAACGGATTATCAATTTGTCCTTGCCAATCAACTAAATCATCCACCTCAATTTCACGTGACAGTTCCTCCAACTCACGACGCTCCGGCCCATCGCCTAATATGACAAGACGCCAACCAACATTTCGCGCACAACTTTTGGCCAACCCGGCAAGTAAGACATCGTAGGCTTTCTGGTGATACAAACGACCCACGGCTAAGAAAAACGGCTCATCCCGTTTGACCGACTCTTGAATAGGAGGCTGGACAACCGGATTGGGCGTCAATAGAAGTTTTTCAGTTGGAACATAATAGTTGAGTACCCTCAACACGCCTTGACTATTCGTTGTAACCCAATCAGCCATTCGATAACCATGGTTGCGCAACCACTGCCACGGTTGCCCCAGGAATTGCCGGTGAGGATCGTTACGTTCCGAAACAACAACTGTTTTTGCAAGGCCTCGAGTAGCCAAAATTGTGAGAATATTCGTTGCTGCGACAAAACTAATGACGATTGTAGCCTGACTATTCTGCAGAGCTCGCCGCAAGGCCAGAATCCGCCAAATATTTGCTATCAGGGCAGAAAGTCTTGAATGCGATTGCCCCACCATATTCAAGGCTATTCTTGTTACATTTGTCGGAACTTGGAAAAAGTCGAGATCAGAACCCGCCAGTGTGATCAATGTTACTTTTCTGTTTTGGGTTGCCCAGGCCTTGGCTAACGTCACCAGAACACGTTGGGCACCACCTCCACCTAGATCAGCAATCACCAGAGCCAAATCTGGCAAGCCACGCAATGTCATCGTTCAGCCATTATGACCTGTTCATAGACTTCCGAAACCGCCTTGACGTGCTTTGCAATGGAGTAGCAATTGCTTGCCTGTTGTTTAGCACAAGCTGTGAGCTGGGCCACAAACTCTTGGTCACGTATTAAACGAGTCACCGCCTCCGCCATCTCACGTGGGTTATCAACAGGCACCAACAAGCCATTTTTGCCTTGTTCAATAATCTCGTGATGGCCCCCGGCATCACTTGCCACCACAGGAACTCCTTCCAGCATCGCTTCGACTAGAGTCCTTCCGAATGCATCACCAGCTGATGGAGCAAGGACAACATCACATGCGGCAATCCATGGTTCAACCGGATCTTGGAAACCCATGAACACAAGAGAACTCCCCAGACCATATGTGTTCGCCAAATTCCGCATTCTTGGTTCATATCCCCCTCGGTCTCGACCAAATACGGCAAATATCAGTTCACAATCCAGATAACCCTGCATGTGGGCGGCAACTTCAACAAACGACAATGGCTGTTTCACTGCTTGCAAGTTACCGAACATACCGATAATCTTCCCACCTTGTTGGACATTAGCTTTTTCAAACAGAATACGACGATACTGTGTGCGATCACCTTCCCCAGTATAGGCTACGATGGGGTTAGGAATGACTTTCACACAACCATTATCATTCAGAGGCAATGACAATCTGACAAAATTCGAAATACAAATAATGTATTTGCAAAACTTTAACATAGTCGTCCCAATTCGCGAAGGAGAGAAAACTGTCCGTTGGTGCCAAATCGATGCTGCCGATGTTACCCAAGCAGGCATTGTCCAGGTGTAATGCATTCGTGCATCGTGACTGTGAATGATGGATATGTTGTTCTCTCTAATGAATTGAGAAAGGGGATAAAGCAAGCGTAACAAGCATAGAATCTGACGTAGAGGATTGCTGTGACGCCCCACGTAACAGGCAAGCGGAATATGCGTGTATTCAATATGCCGCTTTTTAAAATATTCGGTCAAAGGACCAGTCTCATGAACAACAACTATTGGATTGAAGCGTGTCGTATCGAGATGAGACAAAAGGAGCGCTGCTGAAAGGTGACTTCCTCCAAGGGTATCGCCAACAAAAGGGAAACAGACGTTTACTTGTTCTGTATTCACTTGACCTGATGAGCCGTTCCATTTTCTAGACGATAGACACGTTCGGCCATCTCGACAATAGCTGGTTGATGGGAAATTGCAAGTACCGATACATTTTTAGAAAGATCTTGAAGCGTGCGACAAATCTCCGCTTCCGTGTGAGGATCCAGCGCCGTCGTCGCTTCATCAAGAATGAGGAGTTGAGGCCTCCTGGCTAATGCCCTTGCAATCGCAAGGCGCTGACGTTGCCCCCCAGACAAGAGCAGACCTCGCTCCCCAATGACCGTATGAACTCCCTTTTCTAGTCTTGAGACAAATTCCCAGGCTCCAGCGTCCTTGATGGACTGCTCTACTATCGCTTGATCGACACCAGGATCACTCAGTGAAACGTTATTCAGTATGCTGTCATGGAAAAGGAACAGCTCTTGCGGAACATATCCGATCTGTTGCCTCCATAAGGCAAGATCAGATTTTTCCAAAGGCATACCATCAATAAGGATTTGCCCTCGAGATGGATGTAATAACCCACAGATAAGATCAACAAGTGTCGTCTTTCCCGCTCCCGATGGTCCGATTACTGCTGTAAATGTTTGTTGAGGAATAATAGCGGAGACTCCACGTAACACTTCATTGCTTCCGTATAAATGAGAGAGTTCACGAATTTCGATTGCACGCAAAAACTCTACGCGATGTTGACGTGAAAAGTTTTCTCGTTCTTTAAGTGCTTCTTGGTTCATCGAATGCACAGACCAATAAAAATGCTCCGAGGCCCCTATTTGTTGAAATGCTTGCTGAACAAGACCCAGGTTGACAGAAATCCGATGAAAAAGAACGGCCATTGTCAATAACTCTGCAATCGGCATCTGACCATACGTAAGCACAATATAAAAACCAATGACCAACACCATAACTACGATTGGTTCTCGTAATATGCTTAGGCCATACTTTGCCCGTACCTGAAGCCGCATGGTCCTATACAAATCATGCGTCTCCGATTCGAGTAGTGGCACCAACCATCGTTCGCAATTCATTGCCTTCAGTGGTTTGATGCCTTGAAGACCATCGGCAAGACGCGAAGTAAGCGCTTGCATATGAGTGACAAGGTCATGTCCCGCCTGTCGTGCCAAAGTCACAAAATACCCAAGCAATAACATCATCAGTATACCTGCGACAAACGCCGCAAGCGTGAGACCAGGTGAGATTAAGAATGAGGCGCTCAACAACAGAGCTGCCTGCAGAAGCGCTGCAAGAAATTGACATGAGGCTCTATAGGTTGACGTTGATTCAGGAACCTCAGTAGAAACGGCATTGACAAACCGCCCGATTGGATACTTGACAAAAAAAGACCATCGTGCCTGTAGTGCTGACTGAATCAAGTTAGCACGTAATTCAGCTGCCATTTGCGCAAGAACATTTCCAATATGGCTCATCGCAAAAAACGTCAATGCGGCTTTCATGAGAATAAGAATGACAATAGCAGCTAGAATAATGGGAATTGTCACATCGAGACCTAGCGAATCAAGCACCACTCGGTAGGTATCGCTAAGCTCAGAACGTCCCTCTCCATCACGCCCGACGGTTAACTCTAGAAATGGCAGAAGGCTTAGTAGCCCAATACTTTCCGCAAGTCCAGCAATAAACATTGCACCAAGAATAACAGCTGTTCGACGTGGATATGTCTTCACTAATATGCCCAACACATGGAAGCGTTTCCAATTAGATGAGGGAGCAGATTCACTCATTGGCGAAATTCCAGGAAAAGTATTGGCATATGTTTTGATTAACTCCATACTTGCTCATCACATTATGAATATTGCAATAACACAGTACGAGCCCCACCATGACAAATAAATTCAAGTCCATCTTCTTCCTTCACATTTTCAAAGATCACTCGGGTAACTCCATCGGTTGAAATAGGAGCCCCCCCATGATACCCCCGCTGCTTAATCCTCTGTGTCCCATTTTGAGCAGATGAAGCGAGGTAACGAATACTATATCTTAATTTAAAAAATGCACGAAGAACGGACTTCATATCATGGCTATCTGAATAACGCGAGTTATGAGTTTCAAAAATAATCATTGGAGTCATTGTTCCCTTAGCAATAGCATCAAGCATGCCGGCCATAATTTCTACCTCATGTCCTTCTACATCCATCCGAATCAGATCTGGCGATCCATATGCTTGAGCTAATTCAGGCACCGTATAGGTCGTTACATGAATCATTTCCCCTGACAGATGTTTTTGAATTGTTCCAATCGCATGAAAGGTGTTGAGATTGCTTTCTTCGGACAAATAAAATTTCCGGGTCCCTGAGACATCTGAAACAGCCCCCTGAATGACTTCAATTGAACCATAATCGTTTAACTCGATATTACGTTTGAGTAAGGTAATGTTGGAAGGTGAAGGTTCGACCGCAACAATTCTCCCTGATGGCCCAATCAACCGTTGCTCCATGAGCACGTAATACCCAATGTTTGCACCAATATCAAGCACTTTCATTCCGTGCTTTAAAACTTTTTCAAGAATGATTTTATGATCAACTTCTCTCGTGCCAAAAAGTATCAACGATCGACAGATTCCTTTATCTTTAAGATCAAGATGCATCTGATAATCATGAATTTGCTTTTTAATAAATCTCCTTCCTAAATACCTGCTGACGGTTGCTAGAAAAAGATTCCAAGCCGCAGAGCAAAATACTCTCAAGCCCCGATCACGATAGATTACCCAAGCATTGCTCAACGCATTCCTCTCACTTTCTCGGTAAAAGTTGGTATTCGGCCAATCGGAATTTGGCTACAGGCTGCCCATCCATTTCTCGACATTCATACCCTAATGCATTAATCACATTTTCAAGTTCATCTATACTAGAACCAAGCAATGAAATTTCCACAGGATGAACACTAAGGAAAATGATGGGCTGAGAAACTTTCAAAATTTTAGTGGCCCCTCGCAATACAGAGAGTTCAGCGCCCTCAACATCGATTTTTATTACATCTGGCAAAATTTTCCGTGACGCACAAAAATGATCGAGCGTGATTTGTGGTCGGACCGTTTCATGGTAAGCATGATGATTCTTTTTAATTGCCAAGGCATTTTGTCCCGTTGCACCAGACTGTTCATAAAACCGTACCTGCTCGGAGTTACAATCACCTACTAAGCTGGCAACGATCTCCACATTACGTATTGCATTTTTTTGCAAATGATCCCTGAGGTGACCACGGTTTGCCTCTGCTGGCTCAAAAGCATACACCTTACCGGCTGGATCTAGAACTGAACTGATTGGCATTGTCACCAAACCTATATGCGCACCAATATCGAATACTGTAGTCATTCCTCTACAGGCCTCTATACATTGCTCAAACCCATTATTATGACCTGTCCCCCAATTCTCGAAGTCGCTGAAGGCAAACTCTCCATTCATCACAAAAGGTCCATATTGCCCAATATGATGTCTACACGTTCCTTTTATGCTCGCGAATTTACATACCTCACGATAGAGTTCTCCAAGAACAACCCACACAGGCCCTAATTGTCGCAATGGACCATGGCGCCATCTTCTTATGATTCTCATCATCGTCAATCTCACTACAGGTCTCTGAACATGTGTTTGGCAATTGCGAAAACTGAGACGGGCTCTAGCCATGCGATAGAAAAGTCCACTAAATGGTCATAATGGGCGAACAAGCTAATTTCTGAAGAGGATTGGTGGTTCATGTCCTTGGTAACTATTCATAACCAGATAGGAATCGCAAAATCATCTAGATTAAAGGTTATACTGATCAGACTTGTAACTCCGTAAATTTATGGGATTGATAAACCAATCAATCGTCTTTTTTAATCCCTTTCGAAATCCCTCCAAACCAACATATTGAGGCTTCCAAGCCATTAAACATTCCGCTTTTTTATTACTGGCAAAGAGTCGCTCCACTTCACTTGTCACTGGTCGAAATCGACCTCCCTCAGCAACAATTTCAATCTCAACCCCCATCAAATCAGCAATAATGTTTGCAGTGTCACCAATAGAAATTTCGAACCCACTCCCAATATTCGTTACGGTTCCTATGACGGCATCGCTATTCATGGCAGCAATAAACCCGGACACCGTATCTTCGACGAATGAAAAATCACGAGTTGGATGTAACGACCCTAAGTTAACTTTAGACGATCCAGAAGCAATCTGAGTAATAATCGTGGGAATCACAGCACGCGCCGATTGACGGGGGCCGTAGGTGTTGAAGGGCCTTAACACTGTGATGGGGGTGTTAAAAGTTTTATGGAAAGAAAGAGCAATCTGATCAGCACCAATTTTCGAAGCTGAATACGGCGATTGAGCTTGCAGAGGATGCTCTTCCGTAATTGGGACAAATTGAGCCGTACCATAAACTTCGCTCGTCGAAGTATGTACGACTTTGGCAACGTCTAATTCTCGCGCTGCCTGCACCACATTCAACGTTCCTTTCACATTGGTATCCACATAGGTATCGGGCGAGTGATATGAAAATGGGATCGCGATCAAAGCTGCAAGGTGTAACACGACATCACAGCCTTTCATCATGGCTTTGATACCATGAGGATCGCGGATATCACCAGACACAATTTCAAAATTTCTTTTTACGACCGGATCACAATGATCCAACCAACCCCAAGAATTAAAGGAGTTATAAAAGACCAACGCCCTAACACTAAATCCGGCCTTTACCAGCGTTTCTGTAAGATGAGAGCCGATAAAACCATCAGCACCGGTCACCAAAATTCGTGTGATATTCATGCTTGTATATTGTGAGATACCATTATAAGACTCCTTCTGTACTACCCCGGGATCACCGACGTGGCCGATCCAACTAAAGCGTACAGACTAGTTGTTCTCCAACAGATGATCGTCAAGTTCATTCCAATGGGTGAACCATACGTCACCGAGAAGGAACTTCTACCTTCTTTTTTCTATCCTTTCACTAATACAGTCGTGTTACTCTGGACAACAATAATTCTCTCACTTGACTGATTCGCCGATCGCAGACAAGCTACTCATCGAACAAAGCTTTACCCTCTCCCTGACAGTACAATTACAGTTTATTACCTATTTTTTGCATTTTCCAAGAGGAACGTCGTTGACACCTTGAGCAATACTTTTAAAACTACACGACTGAAAACACTTGTTCCGGGGGAATACCTGAAGCGTAAATCCTGGATTTTGTATCCTCAACATTTCCCAGTTCACTGATAAAAACCGCATCAAAATTCCAGTCGCTAAGAGTCTCTAGTGTTATACGAGGAAATGAGAGAAAGAGGTCTCCTGGGCTATCTGTAACAAATCCAACCAATTCGAGGGTGCATTCTTGAACAGACATGTAAACCAATTCGGCCAACTCCCCTACCCCAAAAATCACAACTCGTTTAACGCCGGTTTTTTCCATGATAGCCAGGGTATAACTCAAACGATGTCGAACGTCGCGATAATAGGTCAAAGAAAATTGCAGGTATTCATAGGTCAATCGTGACTTTTCTTTGATACCGCGAGATGTGAGGAAATAGCGAATTCGATTTCTGGGAATCATGGTGATTTTAATACACCCTTTCCGCACCAACCGCTTCAGATAGAGATTGGTTAAACCTAAGGCAACACCAAGTTTTTGAGAAAGCGTACGCTGAGTGATGATGGGATTTTTCTCGATTTCCTGAAGGACAAGAAGGGCACGTTGACCGTCTTTATCCATGAGGCATACCTAACAAGTGGCCTTACTCGTCAGTCTGTTCAAATACTGAACATGTCTACGTTCATAAATTGAACACAAAAAATCACTTCAGTCAAGAATATTCTTCTTAGAAAATTTGGGAATCCGTATGGCCACCATTAACTATCACGCAGATTTCACAGATGCCAAGTTCCGGCTTTGAGAAAGGACCTGAGTTGCAATGCCTGTCTCTCGACAATCTTGTAATATTTTGCTCAAGAGACCTTTATTGGCTGAAGGAATCGCAATCAAGATTTCTTCGACCTGATGCTTTTTCACAACGGCCGCAAGCTCCTTGCGTGTGCCCATAACCGGAATACCATGAATTTCACGTCCTAACTTGCTTCGATCATCATCAATAAACCCAATTGGCCGAAAATCGATGGTCGGATTATTTCGAATCTCCCGTAACGCAATCTCACCCGCATCCCCCGCTCCCAAAATTAACAATCGTTTTCCGTCAGACTTCACCCAGGATCCAAGATACTCCTTAATCAAACGAATAAAGACACGAACGCCTCCGACAGTCAGTAACAGTACCATCCAGTCAATCAGAAACACTGAACGCGAATGGCCTTCGAGCCGAAAGACCATCGCAATCGTTGCCACGGAGAGCACAGAGCTCACCGTGACAGCTTTGAGGATATTAATAAGATCCTGGATGCCGACGTACCGCCACAGGCCGCGGTATAAACCAAAATAATAGAACACGAACAGCTTTAATGGAATGAGGAATGGAAGCGATTGAGTGATGGCAGCAACATATTCATTGGGCAACCCTTCAAAACGAATGATATACGCTAAGGTAAACGAAACCCCGATCAATACACAGTCGACAACCACTTCGCCGATGCGCCTCTTATGCTCAAAGGCCATATTCAAGGCAAAACCTTTATCGGCAAACCTGTGAGGCTTTTGTGTTCCCTGCTCTTCATACGAGACAATTCCACTTAAAAACAATCCAAAATACCAAAACATAATCACCAGCAAGATCACGAGCATGGCCGGATACAATAAATGAAACTTTACGCCAATTAAGGCGATAGCTCCACAAATGAGACTCATTGCATAGAAAAATAGAACCGTAATCCGCTCTGGAAGGCCAAAGGCAACTAATCGATGAGAGGTATGATCCCGACCGCCTTGAGAGATCGCTTGCCCGTTAAAAAAACGCACGACGGCCACAAAGGCCGTGTCAAAAATTGGCACCGCCAACACCAACACAGGCACCAGCATACTTAAGAAAATATTGGTCGCTTGCTTCCATCCCACCATCAACGAGAGCACTGAAAGCGTAAACCCCAAAAAAAGGCTTCCGGCATCACCCATGAAAATTTTTGCAGGATAAAAGTTAAAAAAGAGAAACCCCAGTGTCGCGCCCGCAAGTCCGAACCCAATGACACTCATCAACTCCGTTCCGGTAAACATACCGGCCACGGCAAGACACAGCGCAGCAATACATCCTGTCCCCACTGACAAACCATCCATGTTATCAAGCAGGTTCAAAGCATTGGTAATACCGACAATCCAAAATATGGTGAGAAAAATTCCGATAAACGGAAATGTCGAAACGTCAATGTGAATTCCATTCGCCACAATAATACACGCCGCAATAATCTGTACAATTAGCTTGGTATAGGGCTTCAGATGCTTCACATCATCGATAAGACCTAAGGAAAACATGAGCGTCGCCGCCCCGAGTAGTACCCAAAGATTCGGATCAGAAGGCGCAAGCAAAATAAGTGGAACAGAAAACCCCACGAAGATCGCGACTCCACCATGAAGTGCCGTCGGTGATTGATGCCAGCGATCAGCTTTGGGGATAGCCACCCATCCCCACTGCAATGCGGCACGTCGCACACATGGAGTCAACAATGCAGCCAGCAATACCGAAGAGGCAAAGACAGAGAATTCAAGCATTAGGCTCTGCTTAGTTCCTTTTTCTTCGCATACTCAATGACTTCTCCGATGATTCCCGTCAAATCCAACGTTGGCTTATATCCGATAAGAGCTTGAATTTTATGGAGAGACGGCACTCGTCTCTCCATATCTTCAAAGCCGGATTCATAGGCTTGATCATAAGGCATAAACGTAATGTCCGATTGTGAGTTCGTCATGATCTTGACCAGTTGTGCAAGATCATGAATACTCATTTCCTGAGTACTCCCAATGTTGAAGATTTCTCCCACGGCTTTCGGATGCTGACTTAATTGCACGAGCGCGTGCACGACATCCCCAACCCAGGTAAAACAACGACTCTGCGTACCTGTTCCAAATACCGTCATTGGTTGACCAGCCAGCGCTTGCTGAACAAAACGAGGGATAACCATGCCGTACTGTCCGGTCTGCCTTGGCCCGACCGTATTAAATAATCTCACCACAGTGGTTGGGCATTGCTTTTCCTTCCAATAGGCCAAGGCTAAAAACTCATCTAAAGCTTTAGAGCAGGCATAACTCCAGCGTCCCTTTGTCGTTGCCCCCATCACCAAATCGCCATCTTCGCAAAATGGAATCGCATGCGATTTTCCGTACACTTCGCTCGTCGACGCAATCACCACCGTTTTCTTCTTTTTACTCGCAAGATCCAAAACAATTTCCGTGCCTTTGACATTCGTTTCTATCGTTCGGACAGGACTCTCAACAATAAGCCTGACGCCAACAGCCGCAGCTAAATGAAAGATGCAATCGGTACGATCCACAAGTTCAGCCATCAAAAACCGATTCATAACCGTATCGAAAAAGTAATGAAAGTGAGGATGCGACTGCAGATGTTCAATATTTTCAACACTTCCAGTCGAGAGGTCATCGATGATATACACCTCAGCCCCACGCTCTAATAACGCTTCCGCCAAGTGCGATCCAATGAAACCCGCTCCGCCTGTTATTAACACGCGCATAGACATGTCCTCACAATGGTTTGATTCATTGACGTTCACGAACAACGCCATCTCTCTGTGGCGCACCTCTCAGTGCATGCCCTTCTCTGCAAGTAAATCCTGGTACAACTGTCGCATATCTCCAAGTAACCGTTGTTCATCAAACGATTTCACAGCGAATTCCCGACCAACACGCCCCATGACAGTCGACTCTTTAGGATGATTTCTCACATAGCGCAAAGCCCCAGCTAATCCTACAGCGTCTTGGGACTTGACTAATATACCGTTTTGATAGAGCGTGAAGACGCCACCATTATCGGAATACATAGTCTGTCCTGCTCCAACCATTAGATCAATGACGCCTCCAACAGTTGTTGCAATGAACGGTTTTCCCGAAGCCATGGCCTCGATAAGCGCGACCGGGGTTCCCTCGTTACAGGATGTCAGCACCACAACATTCATAGCGGCGTAGATATGTGCAACTCGCTGCTGCCATCCGCAGAAATGTATGCGATGAGAAAGCTGTTTGGCCTGCACGGTAGATGCCAAAGAATCACGTAACTCTCCTCCGCCAGCGATAATGACATGCCAAGCCTCAGATGATGCCTCGGAAGTCGCTCGAGTCGTTTGCTGAGACTGCGTTGCGAGACAATAGGCCTCGAGCAAGAGAAACGGATTTTTAATCGGCACCAAACGTCCGACAAATCCCAGAACGAATGCCGACGGGCCAATACCCAATTCCGTCCGAACCTCGGCCGGGCCTGACTCCGAGAGGAAAGGCGAAAGATTGAACCCTAACGGAATAACATGAAGCTTTTGTGGAGAGGCCACCTGAAATTCATCGGACAATTCCCGACGCTGGCTCTCGCTCAACACCACAATGCGATCCGTTGCATGGGATAAAAGCTTCTCAATACACACAAACAACCAGGTTTTGAATGGAGCAAAATACTCACGAAACACATGGCCGTGAAATGTATGCACGGTGATAGGCACACGAACCCACATCGCCGCCAACCGGCCAAGCGTTCCAGCTTTGGCCGTATGGGTATGCACAATGTCTGGTTGTATGGCCTTGAGCATTTTGCACAGCTCAACAAACGTGCGTATATCCTGTAGCCAAGAAATTTCCCGACCCAACGTTGGAAGTACGTGAACATGACGTTCGAGGTCTGGATAGGGAAAGGTCATCTCCGCTTCATCATCACTCACGACCCCCGTAATGAGTGTAGACTGAAAAAATGTATCATTGAGGCGCTGGGTGAGAAATAATGCTTGCTTGGCCGGCCCACCGACATTCAAACGAGCAATCATCCGAACAATGGAAACCTTGTGTCGACACTGTGATTGCAATATCTTACGCCAGTTCAAGCAGCTTCACTCAAGTCGCAACAAGCAAAGACGCCGGACAACAATGCCACGCCAACCTGATACATCGCTTGTCCACTTTCAGCAACAGCCGATCCCTCTCGACTGAGGGACACTCAATATACCTACGTACCTATGAAATGGTCACAACATTCACCATAGAGGATCTAGCTAAAAGAACACTCTCTACAGCGATCACACATGAGAGATTACACAATGGATAGGGATTGATAGGATGTTTGTGAGGATAACACCAAGCAAAATTATGATAGTTCACTGCGTATAAAGTAAGTATGAATATGAATACCAAATCATAGGGCTATGCAATATTTCTGTCAAGGAGTCCTGAGCTATCTGCAATCATCCAAAATCTAGGCGTTAGACCGACTCGTATTTCCATAGTCATGGAGATTGAACACGGCGCACAACAAACCTATGAACAGACAGAAGACATAAACAACCGTTCCCACAAACATATCGTCGAATAGATTTCTTACGATTAATCCAAGAGTCCCAAGAAATATCGCAAGAGACAATTGCCCGGCGTAGAGATGGGAACAAGCCCTCCACCCTCGCAATGACTTGACTAAAATCATCCCAAACATCAAAGAAAATATCAACAAACCTGGCAATCCGACTTGCATCGCTCTTCCAAGAAACGAATTATGGATATGCGTGTGAAACCCAGGCCCCAAATCTGGAAAGGCTTTAAAAAAACTATGTTTGCCATATCCCACACCGGTCAGGCTCATTCTAGGATTCTCCACCAATTGTTCAATGGCAAACCCCCAGGTGTTCAATCGTAACTCTAAAGTTGCTGAATTCGTGACTTGAGAATCTGCCACTAATGACACCATACCGGAACCGAGCAACCCAAGAATGAAAAGCAGAACAAGAGAAGCGATGATCATGACTTTCTGCACTTGCCAACGACCCTTTAGAAGAACAAGCAGTCCAAAGAGCACGAGTTCAATCAGGAAAGCCAACCAGGATGCTCTCGTATGCACGAGCAATAACGCGGCCAATAAAAGACTGCAGATCACGCCATAGGCGACGCGTCGTATTCCCGCAGGCTCACTCCATAATCCTAAAACGGCAAGCGGAGAACCCAAGACGACATACGTTCCCAACCATTGACTGCTCCCCGTGAATACTCCGGCACGACTCGCCGCACTCATGGAGAAATCTAACAGATCTCCCCCATTCCAAAAGTAATATCCCACCTCGACACCGCTCAAGACGCCCAGACCGAGTGAGCTGGCAAATAAAATAGAACGGACTTGGCATTCTGTGGTGATGGCATTGACGACAAACCAAAAAATCAGAAATCGAGGCAAGGCCTTTCGCCATTCATTCAGGCTATAATCGGAATCAACCGCAAAAAATCCCGTCACCAAAATCCACACAAGAAATAAGAAAATCGGCCAATCTAAAAACGTTCGACGTAGCTGAAAATCACGAGTTAAGAGCTTTTCAATAGCCCAGATAGCCACTAAGGCTATAAAGACATACTCGGTGAGATGATTGAGGCGGACAAAAAAAAGAGAGAAGCCTACCACCATCAGACCGTAAGCATAGATTGGTCCCATGGCAGGAACGGCCGTCGTAGGAAAGAAGCGGTTCAAAGGAGCAGCATTATTGAGAAAAAAAGAGGGCGGACATCACTATAATCCCTTTGAGACAAGATCATGAAGGTGAATCATGCCGACGACTTTGTCTGCACGATTGAGCACAGGCAACACGGAAATGGGTCGCTCCCGACGTTCCATGAGCTCTAGCGCGGTAATAGCCATTTCATCGTCGTAAATCGACGAGGGTTTTTCGTTCATGATGTCTGAAATAGTCATCGCAAAAATATCGCTACCACTTTCCAGCGCACGCCGAATATCAAAATCCGTAACAAAACCCAGCAACCGATACTGATCATCGACGATGGAAACGGCCCCAGTGTGTTTACTCGTAATCTCACACAACATCGAACGCACATCGCTCGTACTCGCGATGACCGCATTAGCTTCTCCGCTTCGCATCATGTCACCCACCGTCAACAGGAGCCGTTTACCGAGTTGCCCACCAGGATGATACAATGCAAAATCGTGAGGTTGAAAATTCCTTAATTTCATCAGCGTCATCGCTATGGCATCACCAAGGACCAAGGCCGCCGTGGTACTACAGGTAGGAGCCATATTCAGGGGACACGCCTCTTCTTCAATAGGGGTAATGAGGACAAGATCGGATGTTCGAGCCATCGTCGAATCGGGTTTAGCGGTAATAGCAATAATGCGTGCCCCTAATCGCCGGATAAACGGGAGGATCGTATTCAACTCTTCGCTCTCGCCAGACTTGCCGATGGCAATCACAATGTCATCTTTCGTTACAATACCAATATCGCCATGCATACCTTCGGCGGCATGCAGAAAGATGGCCGGCGTTCCTGTGGAGACCAATGTCGCGGCAATTTTTTGCGCAACGAGACCAGATTTCCCAACCCCGGTAAGGATCACTCGACCCGAACAACCTGCGAGTAACCGGACAGCGTCTTCAAATGACGTTCCGATCGCCGTAGATAATTGCGCAAGCGTGTTACCCTCAAGGTCTATAACACGACGTAATTCTTTTAGAACATCCAACAACTAGACTCCCCATTCACTTATGCACTCAGATATGAATCTGAACTACAAACAAGGCCTTATCAAAGGAAAAACCTGTATAACAGAAGCCAATTATAACACAATACTTACTCGAAACATGCGTACTGCTAGAAGAAAATCAATACACAAATATGAGAGGCTGGTCAACAGCACAGACACATCATAATAGCTTTTTCTCGATTTTACAGACTCGACTCGATAGACTGCCTTTCTCGAGCATATCATGAACAAAAAATCCTTAACGCTTCAACCTAAGACCCGCCAAGCGATTGCGGCCATCTTTCAAGACATAGACTATGCCGCACTGGCCCCGATCTATTGTGAGGAAGGAGGAGACGCCTTTTGGAACGCGCATCGGACTCCGTGCAAACGAATGGGAAGCAAGATTGCCGAACAGGTAAAGACTCGCCTCACTCCCAAGGGGAGAAGTCTTTATGTCGGTGCGGGGATTGCGGAAATTCCCCCCTTGATTATGGAAGTCACGGAATTGAATCGATCGGTTGCAGCTCATAATCTCCGCACAGACGAAGTCGAGACCCTAAATCAAGCATGTCACAGCCATGGACTCACATTTACGGATATCGATGCACAGGAAGCCAAGGGGACATTTGATCATATTTGGATCGTCAGCGTCTTGAACGATCCGGAACAATTCCCAGAGCTTTCCGCCCTCTCATACGGCAGAGTCAACCCGACAACGTTCAACCCTCTACAATTTCAACACGAGCGAAACACTGTCTTTGCCCTGGCGAATACCCTCCTCAAGAAATTAACCAGACCTGGACTGATCACAACCTCCATCGAAGAGATTCCATGGATAACCAACTATTGTGAACAACAAGACCTATCGTATATTGTCGAAGACAACGATTACCCAACAGCTATCGTGAAAGATCCCATTTGCTTTATCCATATTGCGTAAACGAATCAATCTCAGTTTGTCAACAACCAACAACACGGCTTCCAATACGATAGTTACCTATGAACCTCGGACTCATCGGACTTGGCCGTCACGGCACACGATACGCCAACCATCTGCTAGGCCCGGACTCACCTGGACGACTCGTCGCTATCTGTCGCCGTGACGAAACGCTCGGGCAAGCTTTTGCCAAACAACATGCCCTGCGCTTTCATCAAGCCTATCACTCCCTTATTGCGGACCCTGAAGTCGAAGCCATTATCGTCGTCACTCCGCCTTCATTGACACAACCGATTGCGATGGAAGCGATTCAGCAAAGAAAACCATTACTCATCGAGAAACCGCTCGCCGCTTCCGCGTCCGACGCCCGCCAAATCGCCGCACACGCATCCAACGCGAACATCCCCATCATGACAGCGCACACGCTCCGATACGACAAGACCATTGCCGCACTCAAAGATTGGGCGCAGGACATTGGAGCGTGGCAGTACCTTTCATTCACCACTCGCCTAGAACGTCGCCCACATTCTCAGGACGAAATCACGGCATGGAATAACCGGGGCGCACTTTTGGAAATCGGGATACACGTATTAGACTTGGCGAGGTTTCTGACACAAGAAGAAATTCGTGACGTACATTGCGAGACCAACAAACATGCCCCCAATGAACCAGAAAATCATGCCTGGGGAAGACTCACCACACAATCAGGAACACCCTGTCTCTTTGATGCTTCCCGAATGAGCGATTCGCGTATGACACAGATAGAGATCATTGGCCAAACAAGACAATTATGCGCCAATTGGTCGACGTCAACAATTATCCGGCAAAACCAAAGGGACCAACCGGAAGTACTTCAACTTTCACCAACCCCGACAATTCCGTTAGTCATCAACGACTTCGTTCAAGCCTTGCGCACTGGAACAGCCATGTCCATAACCGCAGAAGACGGCTTACGGGCCGTCGAGATTGCAGAAGCCTGCTATCAATCAGCAGATCAGAAACACGTCGTCACATTACAAAGATGAGGTCACGACTATTGCACTGCTCCAGGCATGTGCAGACGCTGACGCGCAAACACCTCGGCCAGGGTCTCTCCCCTTACCTGCACCTGTTCACGAGCAGCCACAAGAATCTTTTGCAACAACATCCAATCTTCTTGCCAAACATTATATTCATGAAACCCATCCCCCAATTCCACACGATTCCACGGTGAAGACATCTCACTATACCCCACAAACGCTTCTAAAGATTCCATCGTCAACCCCGTCCGCTGCAAGTCTTTCTGGACCTGTTCTGCAGAATTTCCAGACTTCACCCGCAGCGCACTCAACACCCACTCACGAATAGCAGGATTCTGGCTCTTCAGCACCATGCTTTGCAGCTGAATCAATGTATGAATGAGTTGATTCGCTTTGGGATCCTGTTCGCACGGCAACACCTTCGCCTCATCGAATGTCGCCAAAATCGCCATGACCGACCCGATATGAGCGGCACTGGTTCGCTGAGACGCTAGGCGGACAACCGTGAACATGGCGATCCCTTCCTTAAAAGCCACATTGTTCACAAACGACGCCAGAGATGTTTGACTTCCGGCTACAAAAAGAGGCGGCAACCAAACCATAGCCCAGCACACACACAACACAACAAATGCCGTTCGCTTCAAGATCCTGTTCACGTCATACTCATTCATAGGAAACTTCAGTATACACCCTTACGATTTTTCAGTGAAATACGAATGTGCCCTCTGGAGAAATATTGCCGAGACCACGGCAAGAGCTGCCGAGCACACATTCATGTCACAAACTGTCTCATCCCGGAACACATCACCAGAATCGAACAACGACGGGACAATACGAGGCCCTCGCAACGCTCAAGCGTCAATCACATTTCGGTACTTATTTTGCGATAGACAACGCAGTGTACGCATCGTCCATTCACCGAAGGAACAAGGGAGCCCACCATGCCCAAGCTCACATCACAACCTGTGCCGTCAACAATGAGGTCTCAACCCGTAGCAACCCTCACATCAAACCACACCGGAACATTGAATGCCGATATCTGGCGAACCATTATTGAAGAAGACTACACCCAACTCCTCAACACACTTCATTGGGATGCTTTGTTTCCGAAGGGAGCCATTCCTACACAACTCTTAGACATCGGGTGCGGTATCGGTACCTTCCCTCATATGCTACGTCCACACCTTCCGCCAGACACACCGATCTTCTATGATTACATGGACCCCGCTCATTATTGCCTATCCATGTGCCAGCAGGTTCTCCATCCTCCCTATCAAGCTCGACGCGCCTATCACACCCCGATCGAAGAGGCTTCGTTACACACGTCGACCACTCGATACGATATTATTTGGGCCTTACAATCACTGTATGGACTTACGCCACGATCACTGCCAAAAGCCATAGGAACCATCAACAATGCCCTCAACCCGCATCGCGGCACAGTCATCATCATGCTCGCAAAACAGGATGCCTTTATTCCTCAAATCTATGAGCGCTACACCCGTCTGTTTAGTCCCAACACATCACGGCAGTATCTTACGGCAGAACCAGTTCTCGGGGCATTGAGCAATCAGGCCATGCCCGCAATCGTGCGAGAAATCGGCTGCACACATACCATTTCCATCAGAGATGAATACCGGCTCGAACAATATCTGCAACAATGTATCATGGATAGCCAACCGCCAGACGGCTGGCGCCACCACCCACAAATGCGCGACTTCATCGATAGTTTTCGCCACGTCGATGTCTATCGCTTCCCGAATCCCACATGGATTATCCTTGGCGCACCGGGCCAATCCAAACTGGCCGGCCGACGACGAATCCTGACATACCTGGAACCGGTCACAACACAAATTGCGGCATAGAACACGTCACCGCCGATAGATGGGTTGAAAAAACATACACCTGACCCTGCTTTCTATCTCGATGAATGAGAGGCTGATGCGTTCGTGATCAGAGTTGCATTCGTGCAACACCAATGACATCGATTGATATCTATCAGCGAACTAAAAAGAAAACTACTTAATGCCAGACTTACTAGTAAGAAATATCGATAATGACTATAGCGAATCTCAATTCGGTCCAGTTACTGCCTAAGGACTTTCAACGCGGTGTCAAACGCTTCAAGGGTACGGAAGTTCAGTGAATCGGCTATAGAAGAGTAAGCAAAAACTATAAAAATAGTAGCTATAACAAACATTCCAAAAACGAGTGACTTAGGGGTCTAGCTACTTTGATGCATTGACGCCTAAGTACAGTGATGCTATGATGCCTTTATGAGAACCACTATCCGAATTGAAGATGAACTCCTCGTGAGGTTAAAAGAAGAAGCCGTGCGTAAACGCATGCCTTTCTCCAGACTCGTCAACCAAATCCTTCGTACCAACTTTCAGGCTAATCGTTCCCCTACAACACGAAAACGACAGTACCAGGAAAAAACTCACCCTTTAGGCACACCTCTCGTCAGTCTTAACAAAGCCAACGCCTTGGCTGCGTATTTGGAGGATGAGGAAAATCTTCGGAAGATGGCCATGCGCAAGTGAAAATCGTAGACTTGAACGTACTACTGTATGTTGTTAACGAGAACACACCCCACCACAGTCTTCTGCGAGAGTGGTGGGAACAGACCATTAATGACGAGGAAACAATAGGCATCCCTTGGGTCGTCTTACTGGGGTTTTTACGGCTGGCATCCAATCCCAGCGTCTTCCCTCGTCCATTGGATCCGGATGCTATCATCAGAAAGGTAGATACATGGCTGGCACAGACCACCATTCATGTGCTCACTGAGAAAGAGGGACATTGGGAAATTTTTCGGCTGCTGTTAGGAGATTCTGGGACAGCGGGAAATTTGACCACTGACGCTCATTTAGCCGCACTCGCTATGAGTTATAGCGCCATTCTGGTTTCCTGCGATAACGACTTCGCTCGCTTTAAGGGATTGCGCTGGGAAAACCCTATCGCCTGACAAACGCAGAAACGAGTTTGGTCAATCCACATTCCCACGTCCTAACCTGCTACAGCTGGATAAACATGTTTGCTTGGCAATACGGGAAGCCGCTTCAGAGTCATCCCATGTAAAGATCTACATGCGGAGTAACGATTGTGAACTGTTCATCCCACTTGCCGTACTTGTGATCCAGTTTTACCTCTAAAAATTTTATCCCTCAACAACCCATTCACATACTCACGGCTAACAATCAGCTTCACCTGCCCACCCAATATTTCATCACACATATCAGATGCCATTTATGAAAATTGACGAATTTGGCAAATCCCAAATACATTCATTGAATAGGCCTTAACTTCGCACAAGGAGCGCGCCGGCGAATACAACCGCCAATCCTAAGACCATCGTCATCCTTCCAATCCATGGTGCAAAACGCACAAGAAGACGATCTCTAGTTGACCAATCGACAGAAGCCTTTTGTTTAATGCCTCGTACTTTCGGCCCAATGATCCGGTCGTGCAACACTGATGTTACGATCAACAGGAAGACCAGGACAAGTTTTATAATCACTGAAGGCAGCCAATCTGAAAATGAAGCAGAAAAGTCTACATGATTGGATAAAAGCAATGCTCCCGTGATTACAAGAACTGCAATGGCAACCCACACCAAAGCTCTGAATCGCCGAGCAACTCTAAGAAACCAACGCTGGTCCTGTGCAGGATCGGCACTACTCTTAAGAAGTGGGACGGCAACGAATGACAAGAACAACATCCCACCTACCCAAAAAATTGCAGCCGTGAGATGAACCCAAGACAGGAAGATATACATTTTTTAATTTCGTTTGGTGACAACAGACCATCGTTTTACTATTTTGTACTCAATGTATATTTCTACCTCACCTATTCCCTCTTTAGAAATAAGGGGAATTTGATATGACTTATCCAAAATTCACCTTGCTACTTGGTAGAAATCAACTGCTACGCAAATAAAAGATCCCCGCAGCAAGACTACGGGGTATTCAGAGGGACAATGATTAGGAAATCCCCCTAACCCCCTTTTCCAAAGGGGGGACTTAAGCGGTAACCCCGTAGCAAGCTACGGGGAATAGCAAGTTCAAATGAACATAACATTCCATATGAGGTGCTCTCCCACAAAAAAGTTTCGGTCAATGAGTAGTGCGAAAGCTGTTTAAGTAGGAAGAACCACGAACAGAGAAGATGAAAGAAGGTATGTCCTATCCAAAGGAAAGAAAAAAATGGCTGGGGGAGAAGGATTCGAACCCTCACAGACAGAACCAGAATCTGCCGTCCTACCCTTAGACGATCCCCCAACCTATAGCCAATTCAGTGTCTTGCAAGAGATTGATGCGATTCATACGCGAAGTCCGCTCGTGCAATATTCTGAGAAACTGTTTTGATTCGCCCTAGCAAGCTTAGTAGAGGATTTCTTCTTGAGTCAAGCCACATCGGGACACTATCCAAAGATACAATATTCCGCCATCTCCCGTAATAGTTGAGTGAGACGGCACGATACCCGCAAGTTTATCCTGCGAATGAGGAAGACGTCACATCGACCAGCTTAAGCCCTTCTCGAATGCGATGCACTGTCCGATCTTTACCAAGCAGGTCCATGACCTCGTAAATACCAGGACTCACAGTTCCACCGGTTAACGCGACCCGAAGTGGTTGCGCTAACTTACCCATTTTTAACCCATCCTCTTCAAGTATGGCATGAAAAATGTGTTCGACCACATCCCTGGCAAAAGATACTTCAGCCTCAAGACGGTCGGCAAATTTCCTCAAACTCGGCGCAATCACCGGGGTTAGAAATTTTTTCGCCGCGTTTTCCTCAATGGTGATCGTCTCTGCAAGATAAGGGGCTGCACCCGTGACCATGTCAAGCAACGTTTCGGACCGTTCTCGCAAGGAGGACACCAAGGCCTCCACGCCTCCAGGGATTCTCGCACGCGCTTTCTCATCATAACCCTCCTTTTCTAGGTAAGGGAGCAGTTGCTTGGCGACAGACTCTGGTTCAGATGTCCGGAGATACTGGGCATTGAGCCACCGTAGTTTCTCTGGATTGAACACAGCCGCCGAGGATTGAACATGCTCAAAACTAAATAACCGTATCAAATCGCTTATCGAAAATATTTCTTGATCACCATGCGACCACCCCAAGCGCACAAGATAATTCACGAGGGCTTCAGGAAGATAGCCCATCTCTTGATACGCAAGCACTGACGTCGCGCCATGACGCTTCGAGAGCCTAGCCTTATCTGAGCCCAAAATCATCGGAAGGTGAGCAAACTTGGGGACGGCATACCCCAACGCGTCGAAAAGTGGAACTTGCCGTGGGGTATTGTTCACATGATCATCTCCACGAATCACATGTGTAATATTCATCAACGCATCATCAATCACCACAGAAAAATTGTACGTCGGATACCCATTTGAACGAAGAATAATAAGATCATCCAACACCTGATTGTCAAAAACAATCTTGCCTTTAATCAAATCATCAAGAACGGTTTGACCGTCTTGCGGTGACCGAAACCGTAACGCTGCCGGTCCGGTCGGCGCAGAAAGACCTTTCTCCCTACACATCCCGTCATACTTCACTGACTCTCCTCTTGCGTGCGCATCTTTGCGCTTGGCTTCCAACTCTCCAGGAGTACACACACACCAATAGGCCAGGCCCCGCTCAAACAGCCCCATCGCGTGTTCCCGATACAACTCCAATCGATCGGTTTGACGATACGGCCCTTCATCCCAATCTAGCCCTGTCCACTTGAGTCCCTCAAGAATAATCTGAATCGCCTTGTCAGTTGAACGATCGCGATCCGTATCCTCAATGCGCAGAATAAACGTTCCACCTGTATGACGAGCATACAACCAGTTAAACAACGCGGTTCGCACTCCCCCAATATGCAGAAACCCGGTTGGACTGGGAGCAAACCGTACGCGAACGTTAGACATATGCCACCCGTGAAGCATGAAGCGGGAAACGGGAAACGGAAAACGGGAAGCGCGAGGCAAAAGATATAAGGCGTGAAGCGTGAAGCGGGAAGCGTGGGGCGTGAGGCGTGAGGCGGGAAGCGGGAAACGGAAAACGGGAAACGGGAAGCGGAAGATGGAGTACGAAAAACCAGAACCAGTTAGGCAAATAACGATAGATCAAATTTGAAGCTTGAGCGACGAGCAACGAGCGACGAGCAACGAGCGACGAGCAACGAGAGACAGAACACAAACCATTCATGGGATACCTCAATACCATGCTGTTCAAGAGGATGTAAAGTCGCAAGTTATTCCTAGGCCTTGCGTTTATCCAAAACCTCACTTAAAATCTTTTCACTACCGTTTCATCCAATAACCAAGGAGTGTTCATGCTTCGCACGATGCGAGAGGGATCGCAAAAACATCCCTGGATTCTCTGGACGATTCTTATCGCCATTACCGTGACTTTCGTCATTGTTGGGGCCTGGGATTATGAAGGATCGTCGTCCAATGCGGTCGCAGAAGTCGGACCATATACCGTATCGCTTCAAGAATATCGACGCACCTATGATAATTACTACCGGTTCTATCGCGATCAGTTAAAACAAGAAGATATTGATGAAGAACAAATCAAACAACTGGCCATCAATGGTCTCATTGATGCGAAGTCATGGACTCTTGTTGCCGAAGAGTTTGGCTTGGTCGTGTCGCAAGAAGAATTACGCAACTCCATCGTCAATCAACAAGAATTTCAGAAAGACGGAGCGTTCGACCCCCAATTCTACCAGCGCGTGCTTGCGAATAACCGAATGACGCCAGGGGAATTTGAAAGTCAACGGAAAATTGAATTGCTTCGGGACAAGGCCCGCCTCCTTATAACAGAATCCACAACGCTCACCCCTGCAGAACTGAAGGAAGTTGAAGAGCTGGCGACACGGCAAGCCGGGGAAGGACAAGAGCCGGACGCATCAACGACAGAACGAATTCGACTTCAATTTCTTCTCCAGAAAAAACAACGGGCTCTTCAGGCGTTCCAAACCTCCATGCGATCAAGAAGCAATATCGTCATTCATGATCACCTGCTCTGAGGCAGAGCGTATCTCGTTGCTCGTGAAGCGTATCTCGTAAAAACCATTCAGAAACTTTTCTTACGAACGACGAAATACGAGCGACGAAATACTCTCACTGAATAAGCATGGCATCGCCATAGCTATAAAATCGGTAACGCGCGTTCACGGCATGTTCGTATGCCGCTCGTGACTGCTCTAAGCCGGCAAAGGCCGCCAGCAACATTAACAGGGTCGTACCTGGCAAATGAAAATTGGTCATCAGGACATCGACAACGCGAAATCGATAACCAGGCGTGATAAATAAACACGTCTGTCCTTCTTGATTGCGAACCTGCCCCGACTTATCAACCGCCGACTCCAAGCTTCTCGTCACCGTCGTCCCCACAGCCACGACCCGGCCGCCTTGCTGTTTCACACGAGCAATGGCATGGGCGGTTGCTTCGGGAATGTGAAACCACTCTGGATCCATACGATGTGCTTCAATCTCTGAGACCGTAACAGGCCGAAAGGTTCCCGGCCCGACATGTAGGGTAATCGTTGCGATGTGAATGTCCTTCTCGGTTAAGGCCTTGAGAAGTTCTGGCGTAAAATGCAGCCCTGCCGTAGGCGCCGCAATCGCCCCCTCCGCCTGCGCAAACATGGTTTGATAATCTTCCCGGTCTTTCTCAGTCGATTGACGTTTGATATAGGGCGGCAATGGCATCTGCCCAATATGATGCAACAACGCACTCCCCGACAACGCACTCTTTATGGAAACGACCGTTCGCTCCTGACTCCGTTCTTCGACAACCGCTTCGACCTCACCTTCAAGACGAATCCGTTGCCCAACCCGCACTCTACCTTTTAGCATGACTTCCCATTGCCGCACCCCACACGACCGAAGCACAAGCATTTCGACTTTTCCACCACTTGGCAATTTCGTCCCAAGCACACGAGCAGGGACCACACGCGTATCATTCACCACCACTAAGTCCCCAGGCTGTAACAATTGAGGGAGGTCAAAGATGTGATAGTCGTGGAACGTTGGGTGCCCTCTCGTGACCACCAACAATTTTGCATGATCACGTGGACGAACCGGAGAGGTCGCAACGAGTGTAGGATCGAATGGAAATTGAAAGTCAGTAAGCTGCATCGGATCACGCAACTACCAACGGGTTAATGAAGAAGAGGGGGCGACAAATTCACCTGCGAGAGTGACAATAATTTTGTACCAGGATAATAATACCCCACGATCGCTTTATACGAATATCCTAACTCAGCCATTTCTTTCATACCCCACTGACACAGCCCAACGCCATGACCGGATCCTTTCCCCACCAGTATCAACTCATGTCCCATGCTTTCAATCTCAAATTGTGTGCTAAGAATTGTGGAATATCCAGCCACACGACGGAAATCCTGCCCACGAAGAATCAGTTGACCGCGAGAATGCAAAATACGGATACGGTCGACTCTTCCGGAAGGCGTTCGGGTAAACGGCGTAATCGTCGCGATAAAGCCAACGCCGTAATCAAGCTTCCGGAACTTACGTTCTAATGAATCGAGCGTTACCGCTACTCGCCAACGATACCGGGGAGACAAATCATCAAATGGACATTCCACACCTTTTAAATATGGAACGTCGACATCCCAGACATACGACGCATCTTCAGTGGGACCAGCTGCGGTTGACGAATATGCGGCAAGAATAGGACGGCGATCATAGGTAATCACTTTCCCTCTTGTACTTCTGATGGCAGACTCCACTCTCGCATTGACCTTGCCTTGTCCTTGATAGACTTGATCTTGGACACTGGAGACCACATCAAAGGGTTGCTGTTGATTCATCATCTTTTTATATAAGACATACGTTCGCGCCGCAACCGCTTGCGCCTTTAATGCTTCCACATGCCAACTGGTATTAATTTCACCCGTCACGACCCCAGCGACATAGTCTTCCACATCAACCTGATTGATGACCACGAGTGCTGCCTGATGCCGTTTGATTTCAACTCCCCCA
Organism: Nitrospirales bacterium; assembly: GCA_021604005.1. Taxonomy (GTDB): domain Bacteria; phylum Nitrospirota; class Nitrospiria; order Nitrospirales; family UBA8639; genus JAGQKC01. The sequence goes on from BQIV01000011.1 coordinate 102,470, forward strand.
TTCAGCTCCCATTTCCGAGTCATCCTACCTGGAGCACTCCCTGAGGACGATTGAATCGTAAGCATCAACCCACCATGTGAGGCTGAAATAAAAACGTGAGGAAATGGAAAACGACGTTCGTTTATACGTATCCCCCGTCCTTCTGGCGTCATCACCAAAGGCGTTGACTCAATGGAACGCTGACCGGAGGGAAATCGGATGGTGAGCGGATGCGAAGATGATATCGCAACTCGTGCCGCCTGGCCGGTTAAGGAAACTCGAATGTCTTCAGAAGCAGAACACCAGGATGGCCACAAAACGAAAAGACCAAAGACGAATCCAATGGTACACACGTCAACACCATGTACACGTCTCCTCAAAACTGGACCGTACTCCTCATTACACACATCTTCATCCTCACACCTTGCAACGTTATCGTTTCATAAAAAAATACAGAAGAACACTCCCCAGCACACTCATGAGAATACTTGTCGCAAGTGGAAAGTAAAACGTGAAGTTCTCACGTTTGATCAGAATGTCCCCCGGTAATCGTCCGAGCCAACCACTTCCGGCCAAAGGCCACTTGCTCAAAAGAAGGAACAGGACACCGACCCCCACAATCGAGAGCCCCATTACGACTAATAATTTTCCTAATCCACCAAGATCCATCCTCCAGCCTCACGCACTGTTCAAAAAGTGTCGACTTCAGAGTAAGCAGATTACGGCTCCCATTCACCGAACACAATCAAGGTCTGCGTTACCTCACCATTGGGCTGGATGCAAGACGACCCAGCAAGGCCAAATTCGTGAATCGCTGTTCGTTGCTCGCATCTCGTGAAACACACTCTTTGCCTGTAGGGAATACGAGAGATGATTCACGAGCAACGAGTCAGGAGAACGCTGCTGGGAGTTTTCCTTCAGCAGTTCCAGTCACCGAATGAGTTCCTCGGCAATCTGTATCGCATTCAAGGCCGCCCCTTTTCGAAGATTGTCTGCGACAACCCATAAATTCAATCCATTGGCGATCGATTCATCTTCTCGTACTCTTCCGACATATACAGCATCGGTTCCAGCCACATCTTTTTGTAATGGATAGATCTGATGAGCAGGATCATCATACACCAGAACGCCTGGGGATTCAGAAAGAATGGCTCGTGCCTCATTTACTGTTATGTGTTCTTTGGTTTCAATATTAATCGATTCGGCATGACTGACAAACACCGGCACTCGCACCGTCGTTGCCGTGACCTGAATCATAGCATCTTCCATAATTTTTTGTGTCTCGTTCACCATCTTCATTTCTTCTTTGGTATACCCAGACGGCAAAAAATCATCGATGTGAGGTAAACAATTAAAGGCAATATGATGAGGGTAGACCGTTGCAGATGGCTCTTGCAAACTCATGAGTTTGCGAGATTGCTCGGCCAGTTCATCCATCGCATCTTTTCCCGTTCCGGAAACAGACTGAAATGTCGTGACTACAATCCGTTGAATGCACACCGCTTGATGCAGGGGCTGTAAGGCCACCACCATTTGAATGGTCGAACAATTGGGATTGGCGATAATGCCGCCATGCCATTCAAGCGCATGGGCATTGACTTCGGGAACTACGAGCGGCACCTGTGGGTCCATGCGCCAAGCAGAACTATTATCCACAACAATCGCACCAGCATCGACGGCAATCGGAGCAAATTCTTTACTTGTACCGGCCCCCGCAGAAAAGAGGGCAATATCAATTCCGGCAAATGATTCTTTCTCTAACAGTTTGACGGTAATGTCTTGCCCGTTGAACGAGACCTCTTCACCAGCCGAACGCACAGACGCCAGGGGCAGTACGTGATCGACTGGAAACTTTCGTTCTTCCAGGATGCGCAACATCTCGGTACCCACGGCACCGGTCGCTCCAACAATCGCAACGTTATAAGCTGCCTTCTTCATCATCGGCAATGTATCTTTCTCGTCAACACGTAAAATGATGAGAAACTTTGGACATTGTCTGGACTACACGTTCATATTCCCTTGCAGCACAGGGTCCGAGGTTCACCATTCAACAGACGTGAATACATCAATAAACTACAGAATAATATTTACACTGCAATCAGGCGAATCCGATGATTAAAGGTATCCGCAATGGCTATATTCCCGTCCTGATCCACGGCAACGCCAAATGGAAAATTGAGGCTACTATTTTGAGGAATATCTCCATCGCCGGAAAATTGCGCCACCCCCACCCCAGCCACAATGGTGATGGCGTTTTCGATCGGATCCCATTTTCTGACTACGTGGTTATCAGAATCGGTAATCAATAAATGTCCATATCGATCAAAAGCAATGCCATACGGTCTGGCCACGGACAGTTCGCCCGCATTGGCATCTGGCTGATAGCTGAACGCCTGCCCATTTCCCAGAACTGTTTCAATCGTCCCCGACTCAAGATCTACCTTGCGAATTCGATTGTTAAACGTATCCGCAATAAATAAATTTCCGTCTGCATCTAACGCTACCCCACTGGGCCCTGCAAGACCGGAGTCAATTGCTGGCATATCATCGCCGTTATACGTTGCTTCTCCCGTACCGGCAACGGTTGTGATTATTCCGGTTGTCGTGTCAATCATACGAATCCGGTTATTGCTCTGATCCGCAATAAATAATCGACCTTTTCCATCCATCACCAACGCCACAGGTTCATTCAAGGTTGCCGCATCGGAAGGTCCCGCATCACCGGTCCATTTGGCTCGCCCTGTGCCTGCAATTGTCTGAATGATGCCCGTCGTTGGGTCAACTCTCCGAATACGGTGGTTCAAGGTATCAGCAATATACATAGCGCCGGCTTCATTAATCGCAAGTCCTGAGGGAAAATTCAGTTTCGCGTGTATGGCAAGCCCGCCATCGCCATCGAATCTGATTGCTGTTGGGGCTTTCCCTCCCCAATAGCGAACGGTTCCACTCAGATCTGGCGTATGCTCATATGCTCCAGCCGGGTTGTCTGATAAATCCGCCAAGAGATCTTCCGGTTCCGTCGATGTTTCCTGTGCCGACGGTTCAGATGAGACCGTAGCCTGCTGATGTTCATCAACAGTTCCGGCAACCGTAGAAATGATGCCGTTTTTTCGATCAATCTTTCGAATCACATGATTTTCAGAATCGATGACATAGAGATGGCCAAGATAATCAAACGCCACATTCTTGGGTTCGTTGACCAACGCTCCAGTCGATGTCCCACCATCTCCCTCACATCCTGGCGTCCCCACACCTGCAATCGTTCCGATGTATCCTGATGGTATAGAATCAAGCATCTTACGCACGTCCCAAGTTCTGAAGTATGGTATCGCCCATTTCCATCGTTCCTAACAGTGTCGTCCCCTCACTTTCAATATCTTTTGTACGAAATCCTTGATCGAGCGTCATCTGAATTGCCTGCTCAATCAGTTCAGCTTCTTTGGGAAGATCAAATGCATAATTGAGCATCATGGCTACAGAGGCAATCATTCCAATAGGATTTGCCATGTTCTTTCCCGCAATGTCTGGGGCACTGCCATGAATCGGCTCGAACATGCCTACGGTCGAGCCAATACTTGCCGAGGGTAACATGCCGATTGATCCGGTCAGCATCGCCGCTTCATCGCTCAAAATATCACCAAACAGATTTGTCGTGACAACGACATCAAATTGCTTCGGCTTGCGAACGAGTTGCATGGCACAATTATCGACGTACATATGGCGCAGCTCAACATCGGGATACTTCTTATGGACTTCAATAACGACTCGACGCCAGAGCTCAGAAGATTCCAGCACATTGGCTTTATCAATAGACGTGACAAGACAACGGCGTTTCCGCGCCGCTTGAAATGCCACTTCGGCAATTCGCGTAATCTCTTCCGTCGTGTAGACCTCCGTATTGATGCCTTTATGCCCAGTTGAGGTTTGCTCAATCCCCTTCGGTTTTCCGAAATAAATTCCGCCCGTCAGTTCCCTCACAACGAGCACGTCAATACCGTCGATGACTTCCGGTTTGAGTGTTGACGCCTCAATCAAGGCAGAATACATTTTCGCTGGACGTAAATTAGCAAAGAGACCGAGTTGCTCACGAAGCCCTAGCAAGGCCCGCTCCGGACGGCGTTCATAGTCTAAGCCTTCCCACTTCGGCCCTCCAACCGCTCCCAACAACACCGCATCGCTGTCCTTGGCTAAAGCCAATGATTCGGACGGTAAAGGAATCCCGGCTGAATCAATGGCCGCCCCACCAACTTGGGCATACTCACACTCGAAGGAATGATCAAAACGTGTTCCAATCGCCTCAAGCACTTTGATCGCTTCCGGGACAATTTCTTGCCCAATTCCATCACCGGCAAACACACATATTCGTTTCTTCATGATTCCCTTCTCTACGTTTTCCAGGCAGACTGATTACCTGGACAAGCCAAAGTTGATAGTTAAAAACGTGGGCAATGTACGTGAGACATTAAAGGTGAAATGTTACACTTCTGTACGATTAACACAGCGGGACCTTCTGTTCAGCACGCGCATGCCGTTCCATAAGTGATGTGAGCTTATTGAGTGCATTCAAATAGGCATGTGCAGAGGCCACGATAATATCCGTATTCGAACCATGTCCCGTCACCATCTCTCCATTTTCTTCGACACGAACGGACACTTCACCCTGCGCATCGGTCCCTCCGGTTATGGCTTTCACAATATAGGCTTTCAATTGGCTCTTGGTTTCCGTCAGGCTGGCAATGACGCGATACACGGCATCAACCGGACCATCGCCTGTCCCAGAGGTTTTCACAATTGTTCCATTCACATCGAGTTCCACCGTCGCCGTTGGATCTTTCCCGATCCCGCTTTCCACTGCGAGTCCCTTGAGAACATATCGTTCCGGAACACGGATGGCGGCTTCCGAGACGATGGCTTCAAGATCTTCCTCGAATAATTCTTTCTTTTGGTCGGCTAAACGCTTAAACCGATCAAAGGCTTCATTCACTTCTTGCTCGGACAGCGTATACCCCAACTTCTGCAATTCTTCACGAAACGCATGACGCCCGGACAATTTCCCCATAACGAGCCGGCTATGGGTTAATCCAATCGACTCAGGCTGCATAATTTCATAGGTATTTTTTTCTTTCAAGAGGCCATCCTGATGAATGCCTGAGGTATGCGCAAACGCATTCGCGCCCACAATCGCCTTATTCGGCTGCACAACCATTCCGGTAATTTTGCTCACCAGACGGCTACTCTTTGAAATTTCCTCCGTAAGAATTTGCGTATCGGCGTCATAAAAATCTTTTCGCGTTCTCAGCCCCATCGCAATTTCTTCGAGCGATGCGTTCCCAGCCCGCTCCCCAATCCCGTTAATAGTACATTCCACCTGTCCGGCTCCGGCATAAATCGCGGCCATGGAATTCGCAACGGCCAATCCCAAATCATTATGACAATGCACGGAGATGATCGCCTTGTCGCTATTTCGCACTCGCTCTCGAAGCGTGCGAATAATATTGCCAAATTCCTGTGGAGTGGTATAGCCCACAGTATCAGGAATATTCACGGTTCCGGCTCCCGCTTCGATCACCGCCTCGACAACTTCACACAAATAGGTGAGATCCGATCGCGTTGCGTCCATCGGCGAAAACTCCACATCATCAACATAACTCCTAGCATGTTCAACCATTTCAACGGCTCGCGTTCTGGCTTCATCACGCGTCATACGAAATTGATGTTTGAGATGAATATCGGATGTCGACAGAAAGGTATGGATACGGCGCTTGGGCGTACCTTTGAGGGCCTCCCAGGCTCGATCAATATCTTCCGGCTTTGCCCTCGCTAAACTACAAACGATTGGACCTTCCACTTCTTGTCCAATTCGTGTAATGGCTTCAAAATCACCGGGGGAACTAAAGGCAAAACCAGCCTCGATAATATCGACATTGAGCCGGGCGAGTTGTTTGGCCACCAGAACCTTTTCTTCAATATTCATGCTCGCGCCAGGAGACTGCTCTCCGTCCCGCAATGTCGTATCAAAGATTCTGATCACCCGTGCCATACTCTATACCTCCTCATGATAAAAAAGCCTTCCTCCCGATCGGGACGAAGGCTACAGACTCACCCAGGCACCCGATCGAACTTACACTATTCTTTCCGTAGAAGGCATAAACATTGATGTACATTCATCGTCACAACGTGAGACCGTATGCATGCGCAATACTCCATACCCAATTACGACTCCTTGGATTCCTTTAACGAATCATTCACGCCAGTCGAATCTTTGCGCCGGCCACACGCACTCGCAAGGACTTGATAGCCTTGATCGATAACCCCAGATAACGCATACGTCCCGAAAAGCACTAATAACATAAGTTGCGGATATGCTAAGACGGCCATTAACACAAGAATGGCGTAGACCAAATAGTTGAAGTGATGGCTTTCTCGAAATTTGAGATCTTTGATGCTGCGATACCTGATCGTACTCACCATCAGAAACGATAACCCCAAGCTCAAGACTAATCCAAAGATCGGGCGTACCGCATCGCCTAAGGCAAGAACGTGATGATCAAAGATCACCAGTGACGCAATCACACCCGCAGCTCCGGGAATGGGCAGTCCCGTAAACGCCTTATTATCGTTCGATGTCGCGGACACATTGTATCGTGCCAACCGCAACGCGCCACAGGCCACAAAGGCAAACATGACGGCCGCACCCAACATCGTGGGGGTATTCAACGCCCACGCATAAATGACAAGCCCAGGGGCGACGCCGAAGGAGATCAAATCTCCTAGAGAATCGTACTGCAATCCGAATTGGCTTGTACTTTTCATCAGACGGGCAGACGTTCCATCCAATGTATCGAACACGATCGCCACAAAAATGGCGATGGCTGCCGCTTGATAATTCCCACTAAACACGAAGAGAATGGAGGCCAACCCGCTAAACAAATTCCCAGTCGTCAGGAGATTGGGAATGAGGTAGACGCCTCGCCGCCGCTTTGGTTCTCTTATAAACGATCCGCGCATGGTAACTCCGCTAAGATTGACGTCCCGCCCTTGACTCGCTCTCCGGTTGTCACACGAACCTGAGTTTCCTCGGGCAAATAGACGTCCATTCGTGATCCAAATCGAATCAACCCGAACCGATCGCCCTTGGCCACCCGTTCTCCCGGTGTCGCCCAACACACAATTCGTCGAGCAATTAATCCAGCCACCTGCACACACAGGAGCTTCTTACCATCAGCACGTTGAATCATCAGGGCATTTTGCTCGTTTCGTACCGTCGCATCGGGTTTGCTAGCCGGGATAAACTGTCCAGGCTGATACGCCACATCACACAACACGCCATCACAAGGGACCCGATTAATGTGGACATTAAAAATATTGAGAAAGATGCTCACTCGAATACTGTCGGCTTTAAGAAACCTCGACTCAAATTCCCGCTCAATCGCCACAACTTGCCCATCACCCGGCGAGACAATAAGTGCCTCTCCCGAAGGAATGACGCGGGCAGGATTGCGAAAAAACCAGGCACAATAACTCGCACACGCGGCGAAGGCCAGCGCCGTCCCCATCCATTCCACCATGCCAGCCGCCACGGCAGGGGCCCCGGCACCGAGCACAAAGGGAAACCCTTCACGTGCAATCGGAATTCCTGCTGCACGATCAGCCACGGTACGTCTCTCCGCTATTGAACGAGAGGGTAGACATGACTCATCAATTCTTGCTTTGATCCACAAGTTTATCTTTTTGCAGCCACGGCATCATGCCGCGAAGCTTGTGCCCAACCTCTTCAATGGGATGCGCTTCGCCTTTCTTTAACAGTGCATTGTAGACAGGCCGATTCGCTTGATTCTCCAACACCCACTCTCGAGCAAACCGTCCGCTTTGAATCTCGGATAAAATTCGCTTCATCGTTTTTTTGGTTTCAGCTGTCACCACACGCGGCCCTCGCGTCAGATCACCATACTTAGCTGTCGTGCTAATGGAATACCGCATATTGGCAATGCCGCCTTGATAAATCAGGTCGACGATCAATTTCACTTCATGCAAACACTCGAAGTAGGCCATTTCCGGAGAGTACCCCGCTTCAACAAGCGTTTCATAACCAGCCTGAATCAAGGACGTAAGCCCACCGCATAATACCGCTTGCTCACCGAATAAATCGGTTTCGGTTTCTTCTCGGAAATTCGTCTGGATGACACCGGCCCGTGCTCCCCCAATAGCACTCGCATAGGCTAAGCCCACGTCGGTCGTATCTCCACTTGGATCTTGATGCACGGCAAGAAGACAGGGAACACCGCTGCCGTTGGAGTATTCAGAGCGCACAAGATGTCCCGGCCCCTTCGGCGCCACCATAAACACATTTGTATTTTCTGTCGGTTGAATTTGCCCAAAATGAATATTGAATCCATGACCGAACGCCAGGTACGCGCCATCCTTTAAATTGGGAGCAATATCCTTTTCGTAGATCGCGGACTGCGATTCATCCGGAGCCAAAATCATCACCACATCCGCATCTTTCACAGCATCAGCTGTCGGCATCACTTTCAACCCTGCCGCTTCGGCTTTTCTCCACGACGACCCAGGCCGCACCCCCACGACAACTTTGACCCCGCTTTCATGTAAATTCAACGCATGAGCATGCCCTTGACTCCCAAAACCGACAATTGTCACCTTTTTCTTTAAAATGTTTTGTTGATTGGCGTCTTTCTCATAAAAAATATTCATGACGGACTCCTAAAAGTATACAGAAGTGTTGAGCCATATTCTCCGAAATTGATGAGGCCGGAGATCGTTGAAATGATACGTTCAGTTGACTTTGGCAAGTGGCCGGGACTGCGTGCTCGCGGTGCGAGTCGGCTCTCGTCCAATAGCGACCCTGCCCGTTCGAACCAGTTCTTTAATGCCGAGCGGTTGAAGGAGATAAATAATCGCTTGGACTTTTCTGATATCCCCAGTCACTTCAATAGTGTAAGACATCGGCGAAGAGTCGACGACATTGGCTCGAAAAATGTCGGCAATGCGAAGAGCTTCCGCACGATCTTCTGGACGGGTATGCACTTTAATGAGCGCTGTTTCACGTTCGACATATTCACTTTCACTAATATCAATAACCTTGATCACATCGATCAACTTATTGAGTTGCTTCAAAATTTGCTCAATGATCCGCTCTTCTCCGGACGTGACAATCGTCATCATCGAAATCGACGGATCAAGTGTTGGCGCAACCGAAAGACTTTCGATATTAAACCCGCGGCCACTGAACAATCCAGCAACACGCGAAAGAGCGCCGAATTTATTTTCTATTGTGAGGGAGATAATGTGTTCCATGCCAAAATAGCCCTAGGTCGTGTTGCTAAAAATTACGGTACATGTGTCTCTGCGATTCCGACATCTTCTACGACGGAACGCGTATTTCGGTTCCGCTATGACGTTAGGCCGTTAAAATGGGATCTTTGCCTTGTTGCGTCTTTTTCTTTCCCGTCGAAGTCGGCTTCTTCAAGTCGGGAGGATCGTGTAACAACATTTCATGATTACTCCCGCCCGCTGGAATCATCGGATAACAGTTTTCATATTGATACACCGGAACATCGATCACGACCGGCCCGTCGATCGCAAGAGCTTCTTGAATCCCGGTATCCACGTCACTCACCTTTTCGATTCGCACACCAGCGGCACCATAGGCATCCGCTAATTTCACAAAATCAGGGTACTGCTCAAGATAGCTCGAGGCATACCGGCCTTCATAGAACAGATCTTGCCATTGCCGAACCATTCCATGGAACCGATTGTTGATCACAAACACCTTCACTGGAAGTTTGGCAACCACCGCCGTGACAAGTTCTTGCGTATTCATCTGAAAACTACCATCGCCTGCAATACAGAGAACCAAACGATTTCTATGCGCCGCCTGAGCACCCATCGCCGCAGGAAATCCAAAACCCATGGTCCCCAACCCCCCTGACGTCAGCCAACTCCGAGGATGAGCTAATTTAAAGAATTGCGCCGTCCACATTTGATGTTGCCCAACGTCTGTCGAGACAATTGGATCACGCCCCTCGGTCAGCTTATACAGCCGTTCAATGAGATATTGCGGTTTAATCTGTCCATCCGGGTCTTGCTCATAGTGCAAGGGATGTTCCGTCTGCCAATTATGAAGTTGATCCCACCATGGCTTCCGAAACTCTCGTTGATTCCCATTGACCGTTGCCCGAAGGATCGTGTTGAGTTCCTGCAACACTCGCTTACAGTCGCCAACGATTGGAATATCGACATGTACATTCTTACGAATGGAGGTTGGGTCGATGTCGATATGAATGATCTTAGCTTGTGGGCAAAACTCGGAGACCTTCCCCGTCACACGATCATCAAATCGTGCGCCAACGGCAATCACCAAATCAGAGTAATGCATCGCCATGTTCGCGACATATGTCCCATGCATCCCCAACATGCCAAGTGATAAGGGATGATTCCCGGGAAATCCACCCAACGCCATCAATGTCATATCGACGGGAATTTGCGTCATCTCAGCAAGTTCGAGGAGTTCTTTGGACGCCCCTGAGAACACAACACCACCACCGACATACAAGATTGGCCGCTTCGATTTCGCAATGGCTTCAGCCGCTTGTTTAATCTTCCATCGACTCCCGTCATAGGTAGGACTATACCCACGAATGGCAACGGAATCCGGATAGGTAAACTCGGCCTTGTCCATCGAAACATCCTTGGGAATATCAACTAAAACCGGGCCAGGGCGGCCCGTAGTGGCAATATAAAACGCCTCTTTAATCGTGGCTGCTAAATCATTCACATCCTTCACCAAAAAATTATACTTGGTGCATGGACGACTCAAGCCAATATTATCAGCTTCTTGAAAGGCATCATTTCCAATAAGCGCAGTCGGCACTTGTCCGGAAAACACCACGATAGGAACAGAGTCCATATACGCATCGGCCAGAGCCGTAATTACGTTCGTCATTCCTGGGCCTGAGGTGATCAGTGCAACGCCCGCTTTCCCTGTTGCCTTGGCGGACCCGACGGCCATGAAGCCTGCTCCTTGCTCATGACGAGTGAGAATCACTTCGATATCTTTTTGTTGGTGCAGCACATCGAAAATCTTGAGAACCACGCCGCCTGGTAAGGCAAAAATGGTTTTCACGCCTTCGCGTTTTAATGACTCAAGAAATATTTCAGCACCTGTCAGTTGCATGATGACCCACCCTCTTGTTAAGGACTCCCCCCACGTGAGAGCCTGCATGGTTGTTTAATGTAAGGTCTACTGCGTAGAAAACACCTAAAAATCAATCGTCGCCATACATGATTTTGTTAACCATTTGATGAATATGGCATAATATTCTTCCTCTATTTGACAAGTCAACAACCATTCTAACACGAATGAGCCGTCCAACCAACTATTCAAGACGCCAATACATGCCTTATCACCCTATTCATGATGTTTGAGGACGAACTTCACGAACTCACACGCCAACACCTTCGACGCCAGCTCAAGACCGTCGATTCTGCGACTGAGCCAGTCATCACATTAGACGGGAAACCCGTCATCCAATTGGCATCCAATAACTACTTAGGTCTGGCCAATCACACAGTAGTCGAAAGTGCAGCCATAGAGGCCATTCGCCACTATGGAGTAGGCTCGGGAGCTTCACGGCTTATTTCTGGCAACCAGACCCCACATCAGGAGCTCGAAACCACCCTCGCCCAATTTAAAACAACAGAAGCGGCCCTCACCTTCGGCTCCGGATACAGCGCCAACACAGGGATCATCCCTACCTTAGTCGGACCGCAAGACTGCATTGTAGCCGATCGTCTCTGTCATGCCAGCCTGATCGATGGATGTCGAATCAGCCAAGCCTCGCTTCGCGTCTTTCATCACAATGATACAACCCACCTCAAACAGCTTCTCGAAAAACGGGCAGGCACACAGAAGACGCTCATTATTACAGAAGGCGTGTTCAGCATGGACGGGGACCTTGCTCCACTTCCCGAACTCGTGCGACTGGCCAATGAGTTTCAGGCCACGCTCTTGCTTGATGATGCCCATGGCACTGGAGTCATGGGACAAAACGGACGGGGATGTATCGAACATTTTGGGATAGATCCCAATGAACTCGTTCAAATAGGCACATTGAGTAAAGCATTGGGCACGATCGGCGGATACGTAGTCGGATCACGAACATTGATTGATTATCTCATGAACACAAGCCGCTCCTTTATCTACACGACCGCTCCTCCTCCATCTATGGTGGCCGCAGCCCAAGCCGCCATCAACATCGTTCAATCTGACTCAGACCGTCGAACACAACTCTGGCACAATCGTGAGCACCTCTATCAAGGCCTCAAAGGTATCGGCTTTCAGCTGACCACAACACAAAGCCCCATTCTCCCAATTATCCTCAATGATCCAAAACGTGCAGTCGAAATCAGCGCACGGTTATTGGAATATGGTATTTACGTCCCGGCCATTCGTCCTCCCACCGTCCCCAAAGGCACGAGCCGGCTTCGCGTCACCGTGACATCGGAACATACATCCGCACATATCGAAACCGCCCTCCGCGCATTTGAGACAGTCAAAAAAGAGTTAGATCTGAAGAACAAGACAGAATAGGTTACATTCCTCCCATCCCTTCCGCCTCCACCATATTTCCTCCCAATCCATCTTCAAGTACTCCCTATACGTGTCAGTTGAGCATGGTAAAATCAGATGGAAACTTCTCACGTCCTTCATCAGACCTTTGCTATGAACAACAGACATTAATTCAATGGAGAACACCATGCCCTACCGCATGTTCTGGATTGTTTGCGTAACCGTAGCGTTGCTACCAGTCATAGCTGCCGCTCAGAAGACAAACCTGACAGAAGTAGCTCATATCCCAATTTCCAAAGTCGTTCTCTATACAAGCGGCGTAGGATATTTTCAACATGATGGAACGGTTCAGGATCAGACTGACATTCAGCTTCCCGTTCGAACGACTGAAATCAACGATCTCTTAAAAAGTCTGGTCGTTCAAGATTTTGATGGCGGAACGGTTTCAGCCATTCACTATCAGTCTCAGGGTCCACTCGCGAAAACATTGAGTTCGTTTGGCATCGACCTCTCCCATGACCCAACCTTGGGACAACTGCTCACGCAATTACGAGGCGAGCCCATTCAACTCACTACTCCTACGCCTATCACTGGAACCATCGTTGGCGTCGAGAAAAAAACGAAATGGAAGGGAACCGGAAAAGAGTCGCAACGCATCGAAGTAGAGTATCTAACTATTCTGGCGAGCGGACGATTCCAGTCCATACCGCTTCCCCACATCCAGGAGATTGAAGTGTTGAATCATTCCCTAAACAAGGAACTTCAACAGGCCCTCGCAGTCTTGGCTCAGAGCCACGACCGGCAGAAAAAAACCATTGTCATCAAATTTGAAGGAACTGATGAACGACACGTTCGCATGGCCTATCTCAGAGAAACTCCAGTCTGGAAAACGTCATATCGATTAGTGCTTCAGGATAATAACGCGCCATTTCTGCAAGGGTGGGGAATAATCGATAACACCACGGATCATGATTGGGATCAGGTACAACTCTCATTGGTCTCAGGACGCCCTATCTCATTCACCATGGACCTCTATCAACCATTCTACACACGCCGTCCATTCGTCCGACCTGAACTCCACATGGCCTTAACGCCACAAACGCATGAAGATAGTCTTTCCATGGAAACCGAGATGAAAAAAGAACCCCAGATCACATCACGCAAAAGTCGCATACGCGCCAAACATTTCAACGACAGACAAACCCTGCGTGAACAAGACCAAGAAGCCATGATGGAGTTTACTGCTCCCGCAACAGCAGCATCCCATGATGAGGCAGCTTGGGATCTTCGCCAAGGCGTTCAGGCCGCCGCGCAAGGCCAAGAAACCGGAGAGCTTTTCACCTACAAGATCCACATGCCTGTCAGCATTCCACGGCATGGCTCAGCGATGCTTCCCATACTCAACCACACCGTCGCAGGAGAAAAACTCTCGCTCTACAATTCAACCACCCATGCCAAACACCCTTTGCATGCCTTCAAGCTCAAGAACGTTACGGACGTGTCCCTCATGCATGGTCCTATAACTGTGTTTGATGACAATACTTATGCCGGTGACGCACAAATGAAAGATTTAGCCTCTGGTCAGGATCGTCTCATTAGCTATGCTTTGGATTTGACTATTGAAGTCGATAGGAAATCCAGTCCCCTCCAACAAGAACTCGTGTCGGCAAAACTTCGAAAGGGAGTCCTCATCGCGACACGTAAGGCCTTGAAGTCCACAACATATACGCTGACAAATCGTAGTCAGAAACAAAAGACCGTGCTTATTGAACATCCGTACCGCGCTGGGTGGAAACTCGTCCACACCAAAACTCCAATCGAGCAAACCCGAAACCTGTATCGCTTTGCTATCACCGTCGACTCAGAACAAACGGAACCGTTGACGATTCAGGAAGGCAAATCCCTCGAAGAAACCGTGAGCGTCATCACATCAGGACCTGACATCATCGGCGTATATCTTAAAGCCAAAGCAGTGAACGCTGACGTTAAAACAGCACTGGAGCATGTCGTCGAACTACGCCAACAACTGTTGCACACACAAGAGATTCGTCAACAACTCGAAGCTCGAACGACCGACATCGCCAACGACCAAAAACGAATCCGAGAAAATATGAGACGACTAAGCAATCAAAGTCAGTTATACACTCGCTATGTCAAAAAGCTTCACGCACAAGAAACCGAACTCGAAACCATTCAGCAAAAACTCAACGCTCTCATTACAAAAGAACGCTCTCAGAAGAATACGCTTGAAGAGTATGTTATCGGCCTGGAAATTGGGTAACGACGAATCACACCTAAAAATCCCAAAATACTTAGCCTCATCAACAGTCAAGCTTATCCCTCCCTCTCTCAGAAAGAGGCAAGGATGTAGGCGCTCGATTGCACGATATAGTTTTTTAACTTTTCATGAAGACGTATAGCCGTGCCATGCCCTTCCGTCTGTACGAAGTGTGTCCTTGCGCTGTGTAAGTGGTGGACATTCGGCTGGAAGCTATGTGGTTCCGCGAGAGTCTTTGGGGATACGATTGCGTTAGAGAACATGTTGCTCGAGCCCACGGCTCACTCCACCGTTCATTGCCTATGTTCTTTGTCGTCTCAGTTTTGACTCCCTGCCGGGTTTCGTCCCGGCGGCCGAGGCCCTTTTGTTTCGGCAAAAGGACCCA